>JBGAJW010000090.1:0-18165 GCA_044224725.1 Flavobacteriales bacterium | reverse complement strand
GGAACGACCGGGATCCGATCCTGGTGGCCATCGGCAGCACCACCCCCAACAATGTGATCGCCGGCTATCGTCGGGAGGATGTGAACATGGATGGCTTGGTGAAGTACACGGGTGCTGGCAATGACCGGGATCCGATCTTGGTGACTGTGGGGAGTACCGTTCCAACTAGTGTGGTGGTGGTGCAAGTGCCTTGATCAGGGTAGAGAAGGCGAGACATTGTGACACAGGGAAAAACTCCCAACCTCCACCATCACGTGGCCGAACCTCGGGGAAGCTCACATAGGCCATGACAATCGTTGCGCTTGTGATCAAGTCCGCCTTCGCGCGGCGCTTCGGTCGGACGTAACAGGCGGATGCTTCGACCCTGCTCAGCACATGGGTGCTGGCGGAGGAGTGCTGAACAGCCGCAATCGCTATTTTCAACCCGCACCACCATGCCTCTCCTCGCGCGCTCCATCGTCCGGTTGCTGTTGTTCACGTGTGCCGTGATCACCAGCGCGGCGCTCTACGCACAAGCCGGCAACCAGCGTTTCGTGGTGGACATCTGCCCGGACGGCAGCCCGCTCACCGAGGAGCAGTTGAACGCGCGGGTGCGCGATGCGCAGGAGAAAGCGGAGGTGGAGCGGGAATTCCGCGCGGTGTTCGCGCACATGGAGTTGGACAAGGTGCTCTACCACGAGAACCTGCCCGATGGCCGCTTGCAGAACCTGATCTTCTACATCCCCAGCGGACACTCGGCCAGCACGGGCATGCGCACCTTGGGCACGCGCGATGTGTACACCGGTCCGCTGCGCGACGAGGCCGAACTGCAGGCGCTCTTTACCGACAGCCTCGCCGTACTGGGTGAACTGGAACTGGTGTTGGGGGCGGCCTTTCCGCCCGAGCTCGCAGCCGGTTATTTCCTGTATTGGACCGAACCCGGTGGCGATGCCTTCCGCCGGGTGGACCTGCCCGTGCGCGATGGGGCGCTGCGCATCGGGCGCGAGTTGTTCCCCGGTCTGCAAGGCGAGCGCGTGGAAGTGGTGCTGCGCAACGATGCGGTGCCTGACCGTGCCCTGGGGCATGCGGTGCTGCACTTCATTCCCACGGCGGTGGAGCGGCACCTGCGCGTGATGGTGTGCGAAGCCTTGGCGGGCATGCCCGGCAGCACGTTGGCGAAGCAACGCGCCGAATGCGTGCGGCTGGTGGGCGAATGGTACGGCCGTGTGCACCCCGCGAACGCATTGCGCGCGCAGTGCACGGACCGTTGAGCCATGTGGAGCGCTGTTGAGCTGTTCGTGCAACCGGTGCTGATCCTCCTCGGGGTGTCGGTATTCGCGTTGCTGGTGCTCGGTGCGGCGCAGGGCCTGTGGCGGAAGAGCGGGTTGATGCGTGCGGTGGCGGTGCTGGGGCACGCTGCACTGGTGCTGGTGGTGATGGTGGCCTGGGTGAACGGGCAGCCCGGTTTCTTCGACGAGAACACGCGCTTGATGCAATTGGTGGCGGGCACCAAGGAGCTGCGCCACGGCGCACCGGACCCGCGCGACCAAGGCGTGGACCTGATCCTGGTGGACCAGACGAAGAGCAAGGTGGTGGTGTCGCCGAGCGGCAACGCGCAAGCGGAAAGCGGCATCCCCATCACCGATCGCCAGCAGTTGGCCACATTGATGCAATTGCTCGCGCAGCACCGCGAACGCATCGGCCTGGTGGTGTGCGACATCCTCTTCGATCGGTCCACACCGAACGACAGCGCCTTGGCCGCCGCAATGGTACCGCTCGTGGAGGACGAGAAGCTGGTGTTGGCCCACGGCGACATGGACAACACCCCGTTGCTGCACTTCCCGCAGGCCATGGGTTCGGTGACCACCGGCACGCAGGGGGGCCGCGTGGTGCGGCAGGAACTGGTGAACGATGCGGGCGTGCCCACCCTGCCCTACCTGATGCATGCCCGCTACCACCGGCTGGGGCTGCGGCCTTCACGCCTGGGTTTTTTCCAGATGGAAGAGCACGCGGACCGTACCGTGCGGGCCTACCCCTACCTCATCCCGTTCATGGACCGCTTGAGTGAAACGTCGTACCGCCTGCCCGAACGCAGTGTGGGCAGCGGCAGCGTGGCCGCCCCGCCGCTATTGCCCTTGGAATTGCGCCACGTGGTGAAAGCCGGTGAAGCCCTGCTGGTGCCCCGCCTGCTGGAGAGCACCGCGCCGAAGGGTCCCATCATCTTCATCGGTGAGTTCCTCGGTGCACCCGAGCTGGGCAGCACGGACCTGCACCCGACCTACCGCGGCGAACAGCAGGGCGCCACCATCCTGTTGAACCAGTTCCTGGAGTTGGAAGGCGGTGCGCACCATTTCAACGGAGAACCCTTGCTGATCCAATTCGTGCTCTTGGCGGTGGCGTCGGCCATCATCTTCACGCACTTCAGCAAGCGCAAGCACTGGCCGAAATGGGCGAAGTGGTACTATGATCCCGCGGAAGACAAGAGCGGCGGCAGCATCTTCCATGCGGGGTGGCGTGCAGCGCGTGAATATGTCCTGGATGGTTTGCCCGCGATCGTGATCGCCGCGTTCTTCGGTCTCTTCGCTTGGCTCTACCGCCAACCCGCCAACTTCGGTGCCCTGATCCTTTACCTCGTCCTGCTCGATCGCCTGGCGCGACTCGCCAAACCACGACCCTCATGAACACCTGTCTCTCCCCCCTGCGCGTTGCGCTGTTCCTGTTGTGCGCACTTGCTGTGCGCGCCATCGTTGCACAAGGTCCGGCGGAAGTGGGTGCCCCGCTGATCCGGTTGCAAACGCCGGTGATCACCAAGGGCGCAGCGCCGCCCACCGCGGAACCGTCGATCACCCTCACCGGCCGTGTGGTCGCGCAAGCGAAGGTGATGGGGGTGATGGTGGGCAACAACCGCACGGATAAACGGGTGCCGGCCACGATGAAGGGCGACCGCGGCGATTTCACCGTAAAGGTAGCGCTCGCGGAAGGCGAGAACACCGTGGTGGTGATGGCCTCCGACGCGGACAACCGCACGGGCAAGCTGTCCTTCCAAGTGCGCTACGAGGTGCCCGGTGCGGCGGTGAAGGAAGAGACCGTGCGGGAACCAGAGCGGATCACAGAGGTAGAAGGAACGGTGGTGGACGACGCACCCGTTGCCGAGCCGGTGGACAAGCCGAGCGCCACCACCCCAGCTGGTAAGGAAGCGGGGGTGATCAGCCGTTCGGACGCCATGGGCGGTGGTACCGGTGGAACCACGGAAGCCAAGGGCAACGTGTACGCGGTGGTGGTGGGTGTATCGAAATACGAGAACGATGCGGCGTTGGAACTGCGCTACGCCGCGCGCGATGCGCAGGCCTTCGGTGAACACCTGCTCGCCGCGAACGGCCTGAACGTGCCGCGCGCGAACGTGAGTTTCCTGATGAACGGGGAAGCGAGCGCCGAAGCGGTGCGTTTCGCGTTGCGCGATGCCGCTTCCCGCGCGGGTGCGAACGACCTGTTGATCGTGTATTTCGCCGGCCACGGTGTGAACGATGGCACTGGCCGCCTGTGCTTGCTGCCCTATGATGCGAGCACCGTTTCCGACGCGAGCATGTGGAGTACCGGCCTTACCCAGAGCGCTTTGTTGGACGCGTTGGCGGCCTCGCGCAGCACCCGCCGACTGGTGATCCTGGACGCGTGCCAGAGCGGTTTGATGGCCGCGGGCAACACCGGACTGGATGCCCGTTCGCTCGCCGGTGGCGACGAGGGTTTGTGTGTGCTCACCGCGACACGACCGGGCGAGTCGGCGCACGAAAGCGATCGCCTCGGCGGTGGCCACGGCCTGTTCAGTTATGCGCTGTTGCAGGCCCTGAAGGGCGAAGCCGATGGCGTGGGCGGCGGCACGAAGGACGGCGTGGTCACCCTCGCGGAAGCCTACGATCACCTGCGCACGCGTATGCCGGAACTGTCCGCCGAGCTGGGCGGCGGCGCGCAGCAGCCCTTGTTGCATGGGGCTTCGGGCGCTTCCATCATCCTCACACGCCCCGGCAGCGGCGCGAAGCCCACGACCACCACCGGGGTGCACAACGAACCGCCACCGGTGAAGACGGAGCAGAGCGATCCGCGCTTCGTGCCCATCCCCGAGGACAAGACCGAGATCGATGGCGTGGTCTTCGCCGATAAGGAGACCGGTGAGAAGGTGCGCTTCTTCAACAAGAACGATACCTGGTCCGATGTGTCCGGCCTGGTGAACGGGGTGATCTTCCACGGCCGTGCGGTGCTGAAAGGCAAGATCTTCGAGTTCACCGATCAAGATGCGAAGAACACGCAGCGTGCATGGCAGCTGGACATGTCGCACGACTGGAGCGAAGTGCGCGTGGAGCACACCGTGGGTGGCGTTACTTCCACGGGGCGCACCTTGCGCCGGATCGGCATCCCCGAGCGGGAACCGGCCAGCGAAGGCAAGGTCTTCGCCGATCCCGTGCAGGACCAACGCTTGCAAGTGGTGCAACAGGCGGGTGGCTGGATGCGCTTGACCGGCAACCTGGGAACCCGCATCGTGGATCTGGTGGCCGCCATGCACGGCGATGTGTACGACCTGTCCGATGATGCGCCCGGTTGGAACGCGACGGGTCGCCTGGTGATGAGCGACCGCTGGGATGGCCTCTCCGGTAGCCTCACCTTCGCCGATGGCAAGGAAGTGCCCTTCGTGTTGCGCACCCAAGGCGTGGTGACCGAGCGCCCATTGAAGGACGTGACCTACCGCGATGTGGTCGCCAACCAATACGAGGTCACCTTCTACAACGAACACCCGGGCAGTGTGGAGTTCAACGGGAACATGCGGCCGGGCAAGGTGGAGGTGGTGTGCTATAAACACGGCAACGTGCTGCATTGCACCGACAACTCGGGCCGTATGGAACCCTTCCGGCTCTTGCTGAAGAACGACCGCAAGAAGCTGATCGGCCAGGCGGTGCTGAAGACCGAGAAGGGCATCTTCGTGGTGGACATGAACCGCGTGGGCAACTGAACGGAGCGGTGACCCCTGCGTGCACTATATGAAACTCCGGGACAGATGCGGATCAGGTCATCTCCCTCGAAGGGCAGCACACAGCACTCCCCCAGCGGGCCTGCACGGCGATGTTGCCGCAGCGCTTGGGCTTTTGAGAACGTCTTGTCTGACGCTATGCGCAAGTGAGGTTCAGGTCTCTGCCGAGCATACTTTTGTAGTATTGTAAGTGCAGTTCGCATTCGCTCATCATGAAGTCCATCAAGCGGTTCAGGTCATTCGAGGAGCTGAAAGCCTGTGGAAGCAGCGCGGAGGCTGAATATGTCATCCGTAGGAGGCACCTCGCGTTCGAGAAGCTGGTCGCGTTCATTCGCTCCCATGTGGTGCGCAAAAGCGGTACAGCGAAGTCCTGAGATGGAAGAGGATCTGAAGAACAGCCTGCTTTCGGTTTGCATCCACCTACATCGCTCTGATGTCCGATATATCCTGGTCGGAGGTGTGGCTGTGGCACTGCACGGCTACTACCGCCATTCCATGGGTCCCACCGGTATGCTCACCTCCAAGCCGGACATCGATCTATGGTTCGAGCCGACATACGGGAACTACTTCAAATTGCTCAATGCCTTGGCGGCGATCGGTGTTGATGTCTCGGAATATGAGAACGAGGTCAGCCCGGACCCGAGACGCTCTTTCTTCAAGCTCGATCTGGACGGATTCACACTTGATACGCTTCCTCGCATCAAGGCCGACATCCCTTTCGGAGAGGCCTATGCACGGAAAGAGAGCGTTGAGCTGGATGGTGTTCCGATCCACTATATCGGGTATGAAGATCTGCTGAAGGACAAGCAGAGTTCGGCCCGCCAGAAGGATGAAGAGGACATCAAACACCTGAGGCGGCAACGTGGGGAGGAATAGTCGGCCCCCCTGCGCACGAGGTCATTCGAGCAAGGCGCCCTCAAGCGTTCATTACGCCCCGGCCAGGAACTGATAGTAGAGAAGAGCCACAGCGGCGGAAGTCATGAGCACCAGGGTGATGCCCCCCATCACGTTCGCCCAGCGGCTGTTCACGTAGTCGCCCATGATGGAGCCGTTGTTGCAGATGAGGAGGATGACCCCGATGAGCACCGGTGCGGTGATGCCGTAGAGCACGGCTGTCCAGATGAGCGCCTGGATGGGACTGATGCCGATGAAATTGATGCCCAGGCCGATGAGCAGGGATACCACCAGGGTGATGTAGAAGCCGCGGGCCTCATGGAATTTCTTGTTCAATCCTTCGGGCCAGTCGAAGGCCTCGGCCATCATGTAGCTCAGCGCGCCGCCGAGCACGGGAATGGCCAGGAAACCCGTGCCGATGACCCCCAGTGCGAAGAGCGCGTAGGCCATGTCGCCCGCCAGCGGTTTCAGCGCACGCGCTGCCTCTTCCACGGTATTGATGTCTCGCACCCCCGCATTGTAGAGCACGGTGCCGGCGGCCAGGATGATGAAGTAGAAGACGATGTTGGTGTACAGCATGCCGCCGCGCACGTCCACATCCACATCGTGGATGAGCTTCTTGTCGACCACCAGGTGCCATTCGTTCTGTTCCTCCACCTCCATGGACGCCTGCCAGAAGAAGAGGTAGGGGGAAATGGTGGTGCCCAGGATGCCCACCAGGGCCATGAACCAGGCCGCATCGTTGGTGAAGGTGGGCAGCACCGTGCTGCGCAGCACGGAGGTCCAGTCCGTATCGATGAGGAAGGGAATGAGGATGTAGCTGAAGAGCACGATGCACAACCATTTCAGCACGCGGGCGATGCGGTGGTAGGACCATACGATGATGGCGTACAAGAGGAGGACGGTGAAAGCGATGGAGAAGAGGTAGGAAGGCACCGCCGGGAAGAGCAGGTTGCCAACCGCGCCCATGCCGGCGATGTCCGCCCCGATGTTGAGCACGATGGAGGGGAAGCTGATGGCGAGGATCAGGAACATCAAACGCCGGGAGTAGTAGCGATTGATGGTGCCCATGAGGCCCTCCCCTGTTACCACGCCGATGCGGGCGCACATGCCCTGGATAGCCACCATCAACGGATAAGTGACCACGGCGGTCCACAACAGCTGTGGTCCGAAACGGGCGCCGGCTTGCGTGTAGGTGGCGATACCGGAAGGGTCGTCATCGCTGGCGCCGGTGATGAGGCCGGGCCCCATCCCCTTCCACGTGCGCTTCGCCCAACGCAGGAACCGGTTCGTCATCCGTCAATGGTACCGCGTACCGATGCAAGGGTCCTCACGACCGGACAAGTGTAGTGCGCAGCCCCGTCCGCTACCCGGAGGATCCCCTTGGTTTCCTTGTGCGCGCCCGCGCTCGTGCCCATCCGTTAGCGCACCACCATCATCCGCATCTGTCCCAGCTGCCCTGCCGGGCTGACGAGCGCCAACGTGTACACCCCAGCACTCCCTTGATGCGTGTAGTCCACCGCATTCTTCCCCGGCGCAAGTCGTACCGGAATACGCTCCACCAAGGCCCCGAGTCCGTCGCGCACCAGCAGTTGTGCTTCCAGGAAGCCAGTGCCCGCAGGCACATCCACCCCAATGACCGTGTTGGTGCTGAACGGATCCGGTGAGCAGCTCAGGACGACGCCACTCCCCTTCCGGTCCATCATTTCCGCAACGCCGATGGGCTCGCACGGGAGTCCATAGGGCAGTTCATCCACGGTTCCCGGCGGTGTATCGGCATCGCTCACGCGGTTCAATTCGCCACCGAACGGACTGGTGATGCCGTCGGTATCAACGGTGGCCACGCTCACCCATCGGGATTGACCAGCGACCTGTCCCGGCAGCAGGAAAAGTGTATCCGTTGTGCGGTAGAGGGCATCGAAGTCCAGGTTCGTGCTGGTGGTGCGTACACCGATGCGGTAGGCGGCGGCACCGGGCACGGGTGTGATGGCCACGCGCACGCCGTCGGGCTCATCGAGCAGGGCGAAGTCCGGTGGCTCCGGTCCGGCGGCGAGCAACACGGCCGACATACCGTTGATGACCGTGTTCCGCGCGAGGTAGTGGAAGTCCACGAAGAAGCTGTCGATGGCGAGGTCCTCATCGGTGTCCTCCCCGAGCACATCGCGGCTCGTGTGCTGGCGGTCGTGGTAGGTGGTATCCGCCGTGTTGGCGTTGCCGTGCTCATGCGCGGAGGTGAAGCGCACGTTCCGGAAGAAGCGTTCGCGGAAAGGGATGTGATCGCCTCCCCTGTCCTGCCGGTCCTCCACGTTCATGATGCTGATGGACATGGGCACGGGCACCGTGGGCCGGAGCTTCTCCTCGTACCACAATTTTATCGAACGCGCAAAGCCACGGTACGGCCGCGGAATGGAACCGTTGGAGAAGAGGCGCAGCTGCAGGCTGTCCACGGTGCCCTCCACATCGCAGCCGGGCTCACTGGCGGTGCTGCCGCAATAGATACCACCCACGATGTCGTTGTTCTGCACGCCCTTGATGAGGATGTTGTTGTTGGCGCACCATTCCGCCATCGCGGTAGCGCCCACAAGGCCCTGCTCCTCGCCGGTGGTGAGCAGGAAGACGATGGTATGATCGAAGGTGTAGCGGCTCATCACGCGGGCCAGTTCGAGCACGAGAGCGGAGCCGCTGCCATTGTCATCGGCCCCGTGCGCCAAGCAGGTCGCGTCGCACGCATCGGCGCAACGGCTGTCGAGATGCGCTTCGATGATCACCATGCTGAGGTTACTGACATCCGAACCCGGCAACACACCGAACACATTGCGCCAACCATGGCCATCGGTGCCGCAGGGATCGCCGAGGTAATCGAAGCTGAGGTAACCGGGTATCAAGCGGTTCTCATTCGCGGTGCTGAACGCCTGGAACTTTCCGAAGGCCCAGCGGCGCGCCGCCCCGATACCGGTATCCGGTGATAGCGTGTCCGAGAAGGAATGCCGCGTGTGGAAGCTGGTGAGGGTCTCCAAGTGGCTTCGCAACGAATCCGCAGAGACGGCGCTGCGCAGTTCGCAGAGGATGGTGCCGTGGTCAGCGATGGGGACCTGCGCGGCGTAGGTAGCCGGGTCGTAGAGGCCCTTCATCACCTGCTCCGCATCGGGTGGCGTGCAGGTCATGTTGATGATGGATTGGGCGCACGCGAGCGCGGGCAAACAGAACGCAGTGATGAATGTCCGTATCCTCATCGCACGGGAATGTGCGGGAAGATACCGCCTGCGGAAAACGGGGCATCAGGGAAACACGTCGACGTGACCGCGGAAAAATGGGATGGACTGGATGAACGCGGATAAGCACCATGCCTATCCGCGTCCATCGGCATTGATCATTTCCATCTGCGGTTCTTGTGGAATTTTTCGCGCGATGGGGTGCGGTTCAACGCACGACCACACGCAGTGAGGTACCCGTCACCGCCCGCAACACGTAAGCGCCCGGCGGCAAGCTGCTGGTAGCGAACTGCAGGACACTTGAACGGTCGGTCACATGCACGGGCCACGAACGCCCATCCACACTGAAGAGGCCGAGCACGTGATCCACCCCCAAGCCGCGCACGTACAGGACCTCCCCGGCGCTGACCGGCACAGGCCATACCAAGGGCCGTAGGTATTCGGCTTCCGCGAAGCCCACAGGGTTGCACGGATAGGTGGTGGACATGAGCACGGGCGCTAGCGTGAGGGGCAGCTCCCAACTGCCGACCGCCGCGCTGATGGCTTCGATGGTGATGGTATCGAACACGGGGTCGAACGCGCTTTGCGTGACCGCTATGGGCCGGATGCCGCAAGGGCCATTCCCGAGATCATCCAGCGGAACACGCCAGACCGGGAAGGCGGAGGTATCCACGCCCGTCATGTCCCACTCGCCCCCGGCGAGCACTGCCCTCCCTTCGGCGATACCGAGCAAATGCATCTCATAGGTGTGCGAGGCCGAGGCCATGGCCATGCAGGCGAGCGGAAGGCCGGAACCGGACACGCGCAGGAATACGAGATTCGTATCCGACGCAGTGATGAAATGGTTCGTGAGGAACTCGTCATTGTCCGCGCCGACCACGTCCGCGAAGGCCCAAATGCCAGTTGTGCCCAGCCAGCCATCCGGCGAGCCGGAGCTGTACGAGTTGGCCCATTGCACATCGCCACCGGGGCTGATACGCATGATGGCCGGTCGGTCATCGTGGCCGCCCACCAAAAGGTAGTCACCGTTCGCCGCGACGTGCACACCGGAGACGCGGGTGTTCTCCGGAGACCGCTTGGCCCAGTCCATATCGCCATCCACAGTGACGTGGACCAGTGCCTGCATGGAGGGCTCGACACGGCATGGGAGCAAGGCGCCACCGTCCGCATCCCAAGCGGGCGGCTCAAGCATGGCATCCCCATCATGGTAGTACCGGGTGGCCGAGAGGAGCGTTCCGTCATGCTCCAAGTGGATCAAGATGGACGGGTATGTTTCCATCATCCAGCTGATCGTTCCGTCGGTGTGTTCTCGCAGGGCATCGGTACCCTCGTCATCACCGACTTCAGCAATGAAGTCGAACGACTTGCTCCAGACCAGAGCGCCTGCTCCATCCAAGCGGGCGAGGAAATGCCGGAAGTAGCCAACGCTCATGTTGATGGTCCCGCTCAGCAGGAAGTCCCCATTGGCGCAGCGGGTGAGTCCGGTCTGGTAGGCGAGGAAATCCTGCTCCTGCGCCACGGGTTCCAGATAGTTCGACCACGCGAAGCTGCCGTCCGGATGGATGCGCGTGAGGTAGATGCCGCCGGGTTCGTCAGGTGCTCCGCTGTTCCAGCGAACGATGGCCGTGAGCACATCGCCGTCAGGGAATAGCGTGCCCACCTTCCAGTCCGAGTACCATTCGTCCACGGGCACGTGCTGGTCGATGCGTCCGACGGGCTGCGCGTTGGCGAGCGCTGCCAAACAGAACAAGGCGAAGCCCGATCGGATCCTCATGGCGCGTGATTCATGCAGCCAAAGTAGACCCCGCCTTGCGGCAGCGATCCACTCTTTTGGATGAGGCCGACCTAGTCGACGACCGTGAAGCGCAACGCACGTCCATCGCGCGTACGCAGCACGTAGCTCCCTGCTGGAAGCGCAGCCACATCGATGCTTGTTCCCGAGCTGGTGAAGCGCGCGGTCAATGGCCATTCGCGCCCATCAGAACCGATGATGCGCTGGAGTTCATTCACGCGGAGACCGGTCACCGAGAGCGTTCCGCCGCGCGTTACGGGCACTGGCCACAGTGTCACCGCGTTCACGTCGGGAACAGCGATACCCAAGCAGGGATCCACAGTCAGGATCACATCGTCAGTGGTCTGGCAGCCGTTCGAGGCATACACCGTTACCGAAACAAGGGCGGTTTCCGTAGGGGTAACCGTGATGATCGCGGTGGTCTCCCCGCCCGGTGACCACAGATAGGTGGCATCGGGGAACTCCGCGTTCAGAACGACGCTACTTCCCGGGCAGATCACCTGGTCCGGCCCGAGTTCCACGGGGGGCAAGGGCTGCCATACCACGGTGACCTCATCGGTGTCGGTACAGCCGTCCACGGTCACTTCCACGCTGTACACACCGGGGGCATTGGTCACAAGGGATACGTTCGTGGAACCGTCCTGCCAGAGGTAGGTGGCACCGGGCGGGTTGGCGAAGAGGATCACTTCATCACCCGCGCAGGCGTAGGCGTCAGGCCCCAGATCCACCACCGGCGGGTTGGTGAAGCTGAAATCCAGCGAGATGGGCGCACTGGTGCCGCAGGTGTTCACCGCGCTCACCGAAATGGTCCCGCTGGAGAGGACATCCGACAGCACGGTGATCGTTGTGGTACCCTGGCCTTCAAGGATCGTCCAACCGCTGGAGACCGTCCACGCATAGCTGCTCGCATCGCCGAACGCGGAAACGGTGAAGGTGGCCGGAGTGCCCACGCACAGCGCGCCGGGCGTGGAGATCTCGAACGGATCGTAGGGCGCACCTTGGCACCAATCGAAGCGCGCGACCACGCCGTCATTGGTCAAGTTGGCGGGCAGGTTGAGCGTACCCGGTCCCGGGTCGTAGTCCACGGTGTAGTTCTGGTTGTAGGTGCCGAAGTAGAGCGCGCTACCGGCCAGGTCGAAGCCCTTGCCGCCGGGAAGGGTATAGTCGTTCCCTTGGGAGATGGTGAGGTTGAAGTCGACCAGACCGCTCACGTTCATCTTGTAAAAACGGATGACCCCACCGGGGCCGTTGTTGCTGTACATGCCCAAGCAGCCACCCTGTTCATCCGGGGCGATGTCACCCAAGCGCAGGTTGCCGGTCACGGGGAGCGCGGTGCTGTATACCTGACCGAGGGTCTGGCCGCTCTGGTTGTATTTCACGGCTTGTGACCCGGCCATCATGTATACCGAACCCGCAGCGTCCACACACATCCGCATGTCGCCACTGGACGTGCCGCCCACCGCCATGAACTGGAAGGTGCTGTCGTAACGGATCAAGCTGGTGCTCTCCGTGTACACGTTGGCGATGCCGGGTCCGGGGTCCACATCGATCTGCGAACTGAGCGGCCCGCCGTTGTCGAGGGTCTGCACCACATAGAAGCTGCTGCCATCGCGCATGGCGGCGATGTCGCGCGCGCTGCTGAAGCCGCTGTACCAGCCGCGCAGGTCTGCGAAGGCCAGGGAACCATCGGGCCGGTAGCGGGCGATGTAGGTACTGATGGAGAAGTCGCCGCTGGTGAGCTCGTACACACCGGGGCCGGGATCGAAGTCGTAGGTACCGATGTTGAGGTCGCCGCAGATGTAGAGGTTGCCGGCGTCATCGCACGAAACGCCTCCGTAGTCCTCGCTGAGGTCCGTGCTGTTCTCCAGGCTGAAGCCCCACTGGAATTGGCCGTTGCCGTTGTACTTGGCGTACACCTTGCCCGGGTTCACCAAGGTGGTGTTCGGGCCGGGGTCCAGGTCGAGCTGGCCGGTGGTGAAGCCCACGTAGATGTAGATGTTGTCGCTGGCGTCCACGTCCATGTCGATGGCGTAGAGCGTGGGGGCCGAAAGGGTTTTCGTCCACAGCACCGTTCCACTGGAAGAGAGGTGCTGGATGACGGCACTGTTGTCGCCGGTGCCCAACGCGAAAACGCTGCCATCAGTGGCGGTCTTCACGCGGTTGTTTGCGGGCACCACTTCGGTGGCCCAATCCAGGGAGATCTGTTGTGCGGAAAGCGAGGCCGCGAGGAGGGCGGTGAAAGCGAGCGTAGAGGTTCTCAGCATGACGTTGGTGTGGACCGGCGAAGCTATCCGCGTTCCGCTCATGCACGATGGGACACGCACGTTGACTTTCCCCGGGCCAACTACATTCGCGGCCTGAACCAACACACCATGCCACAGGACAGCGGAGCTCGTTTGAACGCCAAGCGGAAAGCGACCATGAAACTCGCGAAGCGCAAGGAAGCCGCTGCGGCCAAAGGCGAGAAGCCCAAGGGCAAGCGCGTGGTGAAGAAGAAGGCGTAAGGGCTGAGTGGGCGTTTTGCCCTTTTCAGGGCCGGATCCGGAAAGTCGGGCCGTTCCCGCAGCGCTGTTGTGCAGGTGCTATCTTTCAGCTTTCACATACGGTGCAGGCCATGAGCAAGTTCTGCTTCTTAGTGGCGGGGATCATCCCAGCCCTCACCTCCGCGCAGATCACCATCACTCAATCGGACCTTCCACAAGTGGGGGAGACTTGGGGCTACTCCAATTTTATCTGGGACACGCTTTTTGCCAGTACTCCGGGCGGGCCATCTGAGCAAATATGGGATTACACGGACCTCTTCAACGTGCCCATCGCACATATATGGCAATGGATGGTTCCCAGCTCGCTTGATGGCAATATGCTCTTCCCGGAGGCGACCCAAGGGCTCCAACAAGGTCCGGTATCCCAATTCTTCGTGGCGAACAGTTCAGGGCTGTACCAAGTAGGCTCCCATTATCCGAGCAACGGCTCAACGTACACGGATCATCGCATGAATCAACTCGAGCTGCCAGTGCCCTTCACCTATGGCAGCGAACGCACATTCGCCGAAACCACGACTGGCATCAACGTCTCGGACGACTCCCCTGCGGTCATGGACATTACACACACGGGCGGAACCTATGTGTGCGACGCATGGGGCACATTACATTCCCCTTCTTACCCCTTGGGCACGAGCGTGCTAAGGCTGGCATTCCTGCAAAGCGACATCATCGACAGTTCGTTCGTGGACAGTACTGGCACGGGCTATGGACCATGGACTTTAACGGATGTCAATATCAGTCCAGGCTATGCGAACTTTCACCTTTTCGTGCGCAACGGTGCACCGGTCATGGTGGCACAAGTGAACTCTGGCGGAGCAGCCATGTACTACTCCCACTCGCTACCGGATGGCATCAGCAGCAATGACTTGGACCAACAAGCCCCATCGGCTTACCCTGTACCCTCCACGGGGGTGGTGCATATCGCCTTTGGCAAGTCTGACGCGCACTCTTTGGAAATATTGAACGCGTTGGGCGCGGTTCAGCGGCGCATGTCGGTCCAGGGCGTGGATGAGGTGAACGTTGGAACAGATGCCATGGTGCCAGGCACCTACGTGTTCCGCTGCATTGGCGCAGATGGTGGAATTGTTGGCCAAGGCCGCTTCATAGTGGTGAGGTAGACAACAGCTTCAGTTCTATTCCCGGCCCGGACAGCCATCTGGGCAATGTGCGAGATCTGCGGACGCATTCCCTGCGCCCTAAACTCATCCAATCGGCGTAATCGGTGTAATCGGTGGACGCATTCCCTGCGCCCCCACCCCGATATTTGCGGACCCTCATCGCATGTCCGACATCATCCGCCTGCTGCCCGACCACGTGGCGAACCAGATCGCTGCGGGCGAGGTGGTCCAGCGGCCCGCGAGCGTGGTGAAGGAACTGCTGGAGAACAGCGTGGACGCGGGCGCCACCAGCATCCTGCTCGTGCTGAAGGACGCCGGTAGGACCTTGGTACAAGTGACCGACAACGGCCAGGGCATGACGCCCACCGACGCGCGCTTGAGCTTCGAGCGGCATGCTACCAGCAAGATCCGCAGCGCGGACGACCTGAGCGCGGTGCGCACCAATGGCTTCCGGGGCGAAGCCTTGGCGAGCATCGCGGCCATCGCCCAAGTGGAGCTGAAGACGCGCAGACCTGAAGATGAACTGGGAACGCGGGTGCTCATCGAGGGCAGCCGGGTGAAAGCGCAGGAGACCATAGCGTGCGCGAGCGGAACCACGATAAGCGTGCGCAGCCTCTTTTACAATGTGCCCGCACGCCGGCAGTTCCTGAAGAGCGACCAGGTGGAACTGAAGCATGTGATCGAGGAATTCCAGCGCGTAGCCTTGGCGCATCCGGCCATCGCGTTCGATCTCTTCCACAACGACCAAGAGGTGCACCAACTTCCCACAGGGAACGAACGCCAGCGGATCGTCCACGTCTTCGGGCGGAAATACGATGAGCGTTTGGTACCGGTGGAAGAAGCGACGGACTTCGTGCGCGTGGAAGGCTTCGTGAGCAAGCCGGAGTTCGCCAAGCGATCGCGGGGCGAGCAATACTTCTTCGTGAACGACCGCTTCATCCGCAGCAACTACTTGGAGCACGCGGTGCGGAAAGCGTACGATGAGCTGGTGGCGCGGGACAACTATCCGAGCTGGTTCCTCTTCATCCACATCGACCCGGCGTGGATCGACATCAACATCCACCCGACGAAGACGGAGATCAAGTTCCGGGACGACCGCACGGTGTACGCCATCGTGCATGCGGCGGTGCGGCGCGCGCTGGGGCGGCACAACATCACCCCGAGCCTCGATTTCGAGCCGGAGCCGGCCATCCTCTCCATGTCGGGCATGGCGTACGTACAACCGGTCGCACCGATCACCCCGGCACCTTCTGGGGATTGGCGGCCGCTGGACTTCCCCAAGCCGGTGTCGCCTGCGGGTTGGCAACGGCTCTTCGACCTGCCCGATGCCCCCGTGCCGAAACAGCACGACGATGTCTCGGAGACCGCTTCCCCCGCGCAGCACGTACTGCCGATGCGCGAAACCGCGGACCTCGGCGCACGACCGGTCTTCCAACTGCACGGGCGGTACATACTTGCCCAATTGCGCACGGGCTTCGTGGTCATCGACCAGCAAAGGGCACACGAGCGCATCGTGTACGAGCGCGCCATGCGTTCCTTGGAAAAAGGCCAAGGCGCGAGCCAGGCACAATTGTTCCCGGTGAACATCGAACTGAACGCCGCCGACCATGCGTTGTTGATGGGGATACTGCCGGAACTGACGGCCATGGGCTTCCAGTTGGAACCTTTGAGCGGCCGCAGTTTGGCGGTGAACGGACTGCCCACGGACAGTGGGGATGAAGACCCGGTCAGGCTGATCGAACAACTGTTGGAACAGGTGAAGAACGAGCGGGGCACCTTGAAGGCCGAACGGCACGCCACCTTGGCACGCGGTATGGCGAGAAGTCTGGCGCACAACAACGGCAAGCAATTGGGCAGTGCCGAAATGCACGACCTCATCGACCGTTTGTTCGCCTGCGAGATGCCTTACTTCACACCCGGCGGCAAGCCCGTGCTCATCACCTACACCTTGCAGGAACTGGACGAACGATTCGAACGCGGATGAGGTACGATGTGCAAGGCGGCCTGTTCAGCGGGATCCCCACTGTGGTGAAGAACCTGCTCATCATCAATGGGCTGGTCTTCCTTTTCAAGCTGCTGAACCCCTTCGCGCAGATCACCGGCGACCTGGACGATCTGCTGGGCCTGCACTTCATCACCTCGCCCCTCTTCAAGCCGTGGCAATTGCTCACGCATATGTTCATGCACGGCGGCTGGGGCCACATCCTGCTGAACATGCTGGGCCTCTTCATGCTCGGCCCGCGCGTGGAATACCGCTGGGGCTCCCAGCGCTTCCTCACCTACTACCTGCTCTGCGGGCTCGGTTCAGCGGTGCTGTACATGGGCTGGCAGTGGTTCGGCGCACGCGAAGCGCTGGCGGTGATCTCCGGTGCGGACCTCATCAGCGTGCGTGATACGGTAGTGCAGGGCGCACGGGAAGGGCTGGAGTACACGTTCAACAACCCGGCGGCGCAGAAGGTGTACACGCTTTGGCATGTGCCGATGGTGGGGGCCAGCGGCGCGCTCTTCGGCATCCTCGTGGCCTTCGGCATGCTTTACCCGAACGTGGAGCTCACCACCTTCGTGTACTTCATCCCCATCAACATGAAGGCGAAGTGGTTCGTGGCCATGTACGCGGCGGTGGAGCTTTTCAGTGGAGTGGCCAACGCACAAGGCGACAACACCGCGCACTTCGCGCACATCGGCGGGCTGATCGCCGGCTTTTTCCTGGTGCGCTATTACGAGAAGAAGAACATGTTCTTCGACGATCACTGGCGTTGAACGATGGCGATAGCGGACGAGATCAAGAACCAGTGGCGTTTCGGCGGGGCGACCAAGCGCCTCGTGTTCATCAACATCGGCGTCTTCCTGCTGGTACACCTCATCGGCTTCATCGGCTGGATGGCGGGTGCCGGCGACCTCGAAGGCCATGTGCTGGACCAGTTGATGGCCACGAACGAATGGCCTTTGCTGGCGAAGCGCCCGTGGACGGTGCTCACGTACATGTTCACGCACTTCGACCCCTTCCACCTCTTGTGGAACATGGTGATGTTCTGGTTCAGCGGGCAGCTGTTCCAAGGTTTGCTGGGCGAGCGGCGCATGGTGGGCAACTACATCCTGGGGGGCCTGTCCGGCTTCGCGTTCTACGCCTTGGCGTCCTTCATGCCTGCTCATCTGGGGCTGGGGGGCAACAGCGTCATCCTGGGTGCCTCAGCAGCGGTAATGGCGGTGTTCATCGGCATAGCGACCTACCAGCCCGAGGTGGAAGTGGGCATGATGTTCATCGGCAGCGTGCGGTTGAAATACGTGGCCATCGTGGTGCTGGCCTTGGACATGATCAGCATCCGCGCGGGCAGCAACACCGGGGGGCATATGGCGCATCTGGGCGGTGCGCTCTACGGCTTCATGGCGGCCACCTTCCTCAAGCGCGGGCAGGCGGACTGGAGCTTGGCCTTCGTGAACGGCCTCGTCCGCATCGGCGACTTCCTCCGTGGAAAGAAACGCTCCCGCCTGCGTGTGGCGAAGAAGCCGACCCGTCGCGGCGTGATGGTGGACGTGGAGTTCAACACGGCCAAGAAGGAGAAGCAGGCGCGCGTGGACGCCATCCTGGACAAGATCTCGCGCAGCGGGT
>JBGAJW010000089.1:0-18381 GCA_044224725.1 Flavobacteriales bacterium | reverse complement strand
CAGATTCCTCCCGCTCCCCATACGTCGGACCTGCAAGGATCCGCCGCTGAATGGCCGGGTCGCATTTGGAAAATAACCGGCGATCGTGCACGTTCACGCTCTGAACGCCGTGCGGTCGTTTGCTCCCGACCGCACGCTGTATTAGAAGGAGCATGCCCAAAAAGGAGTTGGTCACGGTAGCGGTGGTGGAGGAGGAGATCTTCCTGCGCACCAGCTTGGGCGAACTGATCGGCCTGATGGGCGGGTACCGGGTGGTGGCGACCACGTCCTACGAGAGCTTCGCAACGGCGGAGGTGAAGGCCGCGCCGCGCATAACGCTGGTGGGCGTTGGCGTAGGGGCGGGGGCGCTCCTTTTGGCGGAGGGGCTGCTGACCCGCGTGAAGGCGCGTTGGCCGGGCACCTGCCTCCTGATCATGACCGGTGCCTGTGGCCGCGAACTGCTTACCCGCACCATGGGGGCCGGCGTGCGGGGCTACATCCTGCGCGGTAGCCATTCCGTGCTGGACCTGCGGCAGGCCTTGGAGGACCTGATCGTGCGGGGCCATTCCTTACCGGCGGAAGTGGTGGTGGAGATCGCCAACTTGAACGGGCCCAGTGGGGATGACGTGCTGGAGGCGTCCCTTACCCGTACGGAGAAGAAGGTATTGGATGGCGTATGCGCGCCGGACGATCCCACTTGGGAAGCGGTAGCCAAGCGCTTGTTCAAGAGCGCGAAGACCATCGGCACCCACACGGCCAATCTCTTCGACAAGCTCGGGTTACATGACAAGGAGGCCTTGAAGGCTTGGGGCCGGGCGCGAGGATTCGGTGCGGGCAAGTGGTAGGCCGTGCGTGTCCATTCGCAGTTGACATGCGGGAAGCCGCAGCTGACCTTCAAGGAATATCAGCTGACTTCTGTGCGGGTCCAGCTGGCATCCAGGAAGCTCCGGCTGACTTCTGGTACTGTCCAGCCGACTTTTGCGCAGGTCCAGTTGGCATCCGGGAAAGGCCAGCTGACTTTCGGTAGTGTCCAGCTGACTTCTGTGCGGGTCCAGTTGGCATGCGGGAAAGGCCGGTTGGCTTCTCTGCGGTTCCAGCTGACTTCTGGTACTGTCCAGCCGACTTGTGCGCAGGTCCAGTTTGCATCCGGGAAGATCCAGCTGACTTCTGTGCGGTTCCAGCTGACAGGCGGGAAGATCCAGCTGACTTCTGATACTGTCCAGCTGACTTCTCTGCGGGTCCAGCCGGCATACGGGAAGATCCAGCTGACTTCTGTGACCGTTCGGTCGCGAGGCGGGTAGTTCTTCAGCGCGGCGGGTGTGCACGGCTCAGGCGTGGCGAGCGCCTGCGTTCGGCACCCGATGCTCCTGCGGTGCGGGTAGTGGCCGCCCGAGCGTTTTCAGCGCTCGTTTGCCGGCCTGCGGCAAAGGCAGGGGCACGCTCCATGCAAGCTGGCCGGTCGGGTTTCCGATCGCCATGCGGAAAGGCTGTTCGTGGCTGCTGGCGCGGGCGGGCACCCTGTTTCTCAGGTGTGCACCTGAGGTCTTTCAGGTATCACCTGAAGCAACACCCGTACCGTGCGATCGGTAAAAGTGGTCGTGTTCGGACTTACCCGGCACACCAAATTCTCAGACCAATGGAAAAGTTCACAGTCAAACTCGGGATCAGCAAGCTCACTTCAACGGTGCTGGTCGAAAAAGGTCGCAACGTTCACGACAGCTTGTTGGGCAACGCCGGTTATCCGAGCCTGCAAGCGATGCTGCCGGACCTGGCGAAGGTCTGCGACGACCTGGATGCGGCCAACAAGGCCATGGAATTCCACGGCGGCAAAGTGAGCAGCGACAACAAGCAGAACTGCGAGCGGGCGCTTCGCAGCATGCTGAAGGACATCGGTGGCTACGTGCAAGGGATCAGCGAAGGCGACAGGACGCTTATCCTGAGCGCGGCCTTCGATGTGACCAAGCAACGCACGCCGCTGCCGGTGCCGGAAGCGCCCCCCGCGCTGAACGTTGCACGCACGGCCGAACTCGGTGTGCTGAAGGCGCGGTGGAAGCGTGTGCACGGTGCGGTGCTGTTCTACCTGGAAATGCGTGCCGAGGGCGCTACCGAGTGGGTACGCGTGGCCACCACCACGAAGGCCAACCACGAAATGACGGGGTTGGAGACCGGGAAGAAGTACAGCTTCCGGGTGCAGGCGGTGGCCAGCAGCGGCATCAGCCAATACAGTGAGGAGGCTTCGCAGATCGCCGCCTAGAGACGGGGACCCCGGCCTTTGCCGGGGATCCACAAGGCCCTTGGCCCCGCCACCGCAAGGTGTGCGGGGTCGGGGCAGTGGGAGGGCACTGCCGCCCGCCCGAAAAACAAAGACCTCATGAACACGCCCGCATTGAACACATCGAACGCCAGCCCGGAACGCCCACGCTTGACCGCCCCCAAGGTGCTGCGCGTGGTGCACAGCATCCACCGGGAGAAGACGCCAGCGCCCACGCGCCCCGCCGTTGCCGCCCTGCCCAAGGAGATGACCGACCCGCACCTGAAGCCCTGTGAGCTGGACTACCTGAACTGGTACCACGGCGATCCGCTGAAATGCTCCTTCACGGTGGCGCACGCGCACAGCATGAACCACCGGTCGGAGCTGCAGGCCAGCCAGCGCTGCGGCTGTTTCCAGTGCGGCAGCCGCTTCGCGCCCGCGGCCATCACCCAGTGGGTGCGTGACGCGAAGGACGACACGGCCTTCTGCCCGCACTGCGACATCGATGCGGTGATCGGCGATGCGTCCGGCTATCCCATCACCCCGGAATTCCTGGCGGCCATGCAGGAGCGCTGGTTCGGGTAAAGCGCTACCGTTCCACTGGGAGGGCGATGACCGCAGGGTCGTCGCCCTTTTGTTTTGCATTGTCCCGGAAGCCCGGCGGCGCGACCCTAGGCTTGGCCCGGGGGCCGGGTACCGGGCTATCCGGACCTCACCTGGGATCCCCCTGGGCATTTGAGGGTGAGGTCCCGGATAAGGCCCCACGCGCAGGCCTCTGCTTGTGCGTTTCCGGGACGGTTCATGGTTGTGTGCCGAGCACTGGGCCTTGCGCCCCCAGCGTGGGAGCAAGGATCCCGACTCGGCAGCGATAGGGTGGCAGGTCGCCGCTAGCTTCGTCGCCCATGCAGAACATATTCGACCGCGCCGCGTGCGATGCCCTCATCGGCCGTATCAACCGGCTTACGACCGCATCGAAGCCCGTGTGGGGCAAGATGAACGCCGCGCAGATGCTGGCGCATTGCAACAAGGTGTACGAGGTGGAACACGACCCGGCCTAAGCGAAGAACCACCCACGGCCGAACGCGGTGGCGCGCTTCCTGTTGAAGCGCTTCCTGAAGCCCATCGTGGTGGGGCCCAAGCCGTACAAGCGGAACTCACGCACCGCACCGGAGTTCATCGTGGCCGATGAGCGTGTGCTGAATACCGAACGCGAGCGACTGGTCGCCTACATCAACACGGTGCAGGCCCTCGGCGCCGCGCACCATGACGGGCGGGAGAACCGCTCCTTCGGCGTGCTCACCACCACCGAGTGGAACAACCTGTACGCGAAGCACCTCGAGCACCATCTGCAGCAGTTCGGGGTGTAGGGCAGGGGGCGTGATCCGCACCCGATAGCGGCCCGGGCGCTGGTGTTGCTTCGGCGCTTTTCCGGTGCCCGCTGCACTGGACGCCGTAGGCGGCCTTCCGCTACTTTCGCTCGGCTGGAACAAAGCCCGAAGCGGACCGCCCGCGTGCCCATGTGCACCCTGCCGGGCATCCGCTCCTGAGGCGGCGTCCTTCCGCCCTGAACGATCGCCATACCCATAGCCACTGCTCCCTGCACCCATGAGATCACCGCTCCTCCTCGGCCTTTTCGCGTTATGCGCCCTATCTGCCCGCGCCACTGACCGGCTGGTTGTTCCCGGTGGAGGAGGGGGCACCTTCGCGACGATCCAATCAGCGATCGATGCGAGCTCGTCCGGCGATCGGATCCTGGTTTCCCCCGCCGTCTATACCGAGGACCTGGTCATCGTGCGGGGAATGGAACTGCTGAGCAACAATGCGTCGCAACGGTTCACGGTCAACGGTCATGTGGACGTGGGCACGGTCTCCGGGCCGGCGACGAGCGCGATCACCATTTCCAACGCGCGCATCCTGAACGGCCTCTACTGGGGGAACAGTACGCTCGTCTCCCGCCTGCGCATGATCGAATGCACGGTGCTCGGCTACGTTTCGAGCCAGCACGGCTATGGCCGACTGGAGTGCTTCCGGGATTCCATTGAGGGCATGAACCTGCGGAACGGGTTGGTCGCCGGATGCCGGATCACCACGCTCATCGTGGATGAGCGGTACTCGGACGGCGAGACCCCTACCGCCACGGTCGTGGGCTGCGATCTGGGCGCTGACCCCGATGCGAACGCGCTGCTGATCAAAACGAACGGCTGGGCCACCGTGCAGAATTGCGTGATCAGGGGCCAGGTCCAGCTGGAGGACCCGAGCAATCCCCCCGCCAACGACATCACGCTCATCAACAACACGATCATCCGCACGTCCGCCACTCCGGCCGTGGTGATCACGGAGAGCGTGGACCTGGAGGTGGCCTTGGACGTGGTGCTCCGCAACAACCTGATCGCGGGTGCGGGTTCCATCGGTCCCATGCCATCCGGCTCGGTGCTGGCCTACAATCTGGTGGTTCCCCTCGCCGAGGTCAATGGTGCGAACGGACAGCCCCTGCCGGCGTCAGCGGCGGTGAACGGTGGCGATCCGAACGCCATCTACACCGACCTCGACCTTTCACGCAACGACGCGGGCTGTCATGGCGGGAGTCTCAGCTACGCCCAGTTCAACAGCGCATTGCCCACCACGGCGGTCGTCGCCATGGTGGAAGTGGAGCGCCGCGTGGTGCAGGGCACCGGGCTCAACATCGTCGGGTACGGATACGACCGCTGAGCATGCACGCGCGCATCACGCTCCTGTGCGCTTGGCTGTTCCTGCTGCTGAGCGGAACGGTCCATGGCCAGTCGCTCCTTCAAGCGGAGTATTTTTGGGATGCCGACCCCGGTGCGGGCCTGGCCACCCCCATGAGCTCCTCGGATGGCGGCTTCAACACCGCGTTCGAGCAGGTGTTCTCCAGCGCCAGCGGAATGCAGGGAGGCCTTCACACCTTGGGCGTCCGGGTGAAAGGAGTGGACGGCACCTGGGGACCCGTGTTCCGGACCATCGTGGACGTGGTGGCGAAGCGTTCCGTGCAAGTGATGCTGGCCGAGTATTTCTGGGATGCCGATCCCGGTGCGGGCAACGGCATCGTTATGCTCGCCTTCGACGGCAACTTCAACAGCGCCTTTGAGCAGGCGAGCGCGGCGGCCAGTGCGCCGGCCGCAGGTCCGCATGCGCTCAGGATCCGCGTGAAGGGCATCGACGGGGCCTGGGGACCGGTGTTCAGTACGATCGTGGACGTGGTGCAAGCGCGACAGGTGATCCTGACCGCAGCGGAGTACTTCTGGGACACCGATCCCGGCGAGGGGAATGGAACGACGCTGATCGCTTACGATGGGAACTTCAGCGGTGCCTTTGAGCAACTGGGCACCAGTGCGGGCACGGCCGGTCTGTACGTAGGAACCCACGTCCTGAACCTGCGGGTAAAGGGCTTGGACAATGCATGGGGACCGGTGTTCCGCACGGTGGTGCAAGTCGAGCCGCAGCCCCCTGTGACCTTCACCTTGGACCTGCGCGTGGCCTTGCAGGGGTGCATGGGCAGTACGCTGATGAACAACACGCTCCGCAACAGCGGGCTCGTTCCGCTGGTGGAGCCGTACACCGCCTTGGGTTATGACCTCGGGCTGAACGCGGGTGCCGTTGCCCCGAGCAGTGTGATGAACGTGTCGTTTCCGCCGGGTGCCTCCGTGGTGGATTGGATCCTGGTGGAATTCCACCCCGCGCAGGCGACCTGGCAGGTCACCGAGCGCATACCGTTGCTGTTGCGCCGCGGCGGCACGGTCTCCTTGGTCGACGGTTCATACCCCTTCCTGCTTTCGTTGCCGGCCGGATCCTACTACGTGGTGGTGCGGCATCGCAATCACCTGCCTATCGCCACGGCAGCGCCGGTGCCCATCAACACGAACGGGCAATCGGTCGCCATCGACTTCACCTCTGCGGCGACCCCAGCGTACGGAACGGATGCCCGCGTGCTCGCAGGCTCGTTCTATTGCATGTGGGCAGGCGATGTGCGGTCCAACGGCAACATCCAGTACACCGGCAGCACGAACGACCGCGATCCCATCCTGGTCACCGTGGGCAGCACCACACCGAACAACGTGGTGAGCAACACCTACAGCACCCGCGACGTGAACATGAACGGCGAGGTGAAATACACGGGATCGGGTAACGACCGGGATCCGATCCTGGTGAATGTGGGGAGTACCACGCCGAACAACGTGCGCGTGCAGCAGTTGCCGTAGCGCAGGCACCGTCGATCCATTCGGTGGGAACAGGAAAAGCCCCGGGCTCACCGGCTTCCCCTTTTGAGTTCCTGTTCTTGAACCGTGGCGGTCTTCGCCCCGGCCCCCGCACTGAGCGATAGGTCGCTCGCGCCCTGGATCCCCATCGTTGCTTGTTCACAACTGCCCCGGCATGGACCCGCGCCCCGCACGGCACCCCGGTAGTTTCGCGTTCTGTACCAGGCCATGGCCCGCATCTTGTCCGCACGCATTCCCGCATGAAACGCATCTTCTTCCTTGCCGTTGTCGCCAGTTTGGGCGTGCTCTCCATCGGCAGCGGCTCGCCCGGCAACACCAGCCGGCGCGATGTGCCCGCCTTCATGGAAGGCCCCATGCCGTGGGCGGACAGCGTGCTCGCCTCCTTGAGCCTGGACGACCGCATCGCCCAGCTGATGATGGTGGCGGCCTACAGCAACAAGGGCCGCGCCCATGTGCGCGAGGTGGAGGACATGGTGCGCCAGCGCAACATCGGCGGCCTCATCTTCTTCAAAGGCGGCCCCGTGCGCCAGGCGGACCTCACCAACCACTACCAGAAGCTGGCGCGCACACCGCTGCTCATCGGCATGGACCTCGAATGGGGGCTGGCCATGCGCTTGGACAGTACGATGCGCTTCCCCAAGCAGATGACGTTGGGCGCCTTGCAGGACGACCGCGCGATCGAAGCGATGGGAGCGGAGATCGCCCGGCAGATGACGCGCATGGGCGTACAGGTGAGCTTCAGCCCGGTGGCGGACGTGAACAACAACCCGGCGAACCCGGTGATCAATGACCGCAGCTTCGGGGAGGACCGCGAACTGGTGGCCCGCAAGTCCATTGCCTACATGAAGGGTCTGCAGGGCGCAGGCGTGATCGCAACGGCCAAGCACTTCCCCGGCCACGGCGACACGGACACGGACAGCCACCTCGGCCTGCCGCTCATCGCCCAGACCCGCGCGCGTTTGGACTCGCTCGAATTGTACCCCTTCGAGCGGATGGTGCAGGAGGGCCTCGCCGCCGTGATGGTCGGCCACCTGGAAGTGCCCGCATTGGACACCAACAAGGGCATGCCCAGCACCTTGAGCCATCCCATCGTGAGCGATCTGCTGGAGAAGGAGCTCGGCTTCAAGGGGCTCATCTTCACCGATGCGCTGAACATGAAGGGCGTGGCCAGGGCGGACAAGCCCGGCGAGATCGAATTGCGCGCGCTGCTCGCCGGCAACGACGTACTGCTCTTCCCGCAGGACCCCGTGAAGGCGATCGAGCGCATCCGCCAAGCGGTGGACAGCGGCCTGGTGCCGCGCGAGATGATCGACCACAAATGCCTGAAGCTGCTCCGCGCGAAAGAGTGGGCCGGACTCACCCGACCGATGTTCGTGGAAACGGCCAACCTGGTGGCGGACCTGAACACGGACAGGGCCCAACAGCTGCGGCGCTCGCTCTTCCAGAAGTCCATTACCGTACTGCGGAACGAGGATGTTCTGCCCGTGCGGGTACAGGCTTCCCCGCGCATCGCCTCCCTCGTCATCGGTGATACGCTGCATTGCGCCTTCCAGCAATACCTCGGGCGCTACGCGCGCATCGATGAGTTCCGCTGTGAGAAGGTGCTGAACAGCGACAGCGCGAGCGCACTGCTGAGCGCGTTGAAGTCGTATGACCTCGTCATCGCCTCGATACACGGCACCTCCTTCAAGGTGGACAAGGAATTCGGGATACCACAGATCACCCTGGACTTCCTGCGCCGCTTGGGCGACCAGAACAAGTTGGCCTTCGCGCTCTTCGCCAACCCGTACCGGTTGACGCAGGCCTTTGGTGCCAACCGCTGGGGCGCGGTGGTGTGCGCCTACGAGGAGAACGACGATACGGAAGACCTGATGGCCCAGGCGCTCTTCGGGGCCATCGGTGCGAACGGTAAGCTTCCCGTGACGGCCAGCGCCTACTTCGCCAAGGGCAAAGGCCTGGTGACGACACCCGTGCAACGCCTGAGCTTCGAACTGCCCGAGGCGGACAGCGTTTCTTCCAACGAATTGGGCCGCATCGATGCCATCGTGCGCGAAGGCATCGACAAGAAGGCCTATCCCGGTTGCCAGGTATTGGTGGCCCGGGACGGCCATGTGCTCTGGAACAAGGCCTACGGCAAGCCGATCTACGGTGCGAAGCGTGACGTGCGCACGGACGACATCTACGACCTGGCCAGCGTGACCAAGGTGGCCAGCACGACACTGGCCGTGATGAAGCTTTATGACGAAGGCCGTTTGGACCTGGACGCCACGCTGGGCAGCTACCTGAAGGACCTCGCGCCGGCGCATCCCGTTCATGCGAGCCTGAAGCTCCGCGACATCCTCACGCACCAGGCGGGACTGGTCGCCTTCGTGCCCTACCACAGCCGATTGGTGCGCAACGGGAAACCCCGTGCGGATGTCTTCGCCTCCGCGCCGGACGCGGAGCATAGCGTGCGCGTGGCGGACAGCCTCTACATGAAGCCCGCCTACCAGGACAGCCTTTGGGCCGCGATGCTCGACGCGCCGGTGAAGCCCCGTGGCGAGTACGTGTACAGCGACCTGGATTTCCACTTCATGGCCCGCGTGGTGGAGGCCGTTTCCGGCATGCCGCTGAACGACTATGTGGAGACGACCTTCTACCGACCCATGGGATTGGCCACCATCGGCTACCGGCCCAGAGAACGATTCGATCAAGAACGTCTCATACCCACGGAGGATGATCATGATTTCCGCATGCGGCTTTTGCGCGGTGATGTGCATGACCAGGGCGCGGCCATTCTCGGCGGCGTGGCCGGGCATGCCGGGCTCTTCAGCGATGCCAGCGACCTCGCCGCTCTTTTGCAGATGCTCCTGAACGGCGGCACCTATGGCGGAGCGCGTTACCTCAGTGACAGTACCATCGCCACTTTTACCAAGTGCCAGTTCTGCGCGAACGCCGTGCCCACGAACGGGGACAACCGCCGTGGCCTCGGGTGGGACAAACCCCAGCCTTCCGGAAAGCCGGGGCCCGCCTGCGACTGTGTGAGCTACCTCAGCTTCGGCCACACCGGCTTCACCGGAACGCAGGTATGGGCGGACCCGCTGGACAAGACCATCTATGTCTTCCTGAGCAACCGGGTGTACCCCAGCGCCGCGAACAAGAAGCTCGTGGAACTCGGCATCCGAACGCGCATACAGGAAGTGGTGCATGACGCGGTGGCCAAGCGCGGGAAGTGACCCGATGTGTGGGGCAGGGCTGTACCGGTCCGGTCTCCTCGGCTTTGAGCGGTTGGGCATCTACCGAACTCTGGATGTGATGCGGTTCTTGGCGTATTCATCCATCTGCTCATCGTGGCCCGCCAGTTGCTCATCCCGGCCAGCGCCTTTTTTCCGGATGCGCTTGTTCGGCACCCGGAACGCAAGACCAGTCCTGTAAGTCTGGCGATCTGAAGGTCTGAATGATCCACGTGCAACACCGGATCCGTAAGTCTGGCGTTATGGAGAGCCCCCGGCTCAAAGCCGGGGATGAGCGAGCGCTCCTTCGCGAGTCCGCTTCGGCGAGCAAGGCCCGTAAGCCCGCAACGAAAAATGCAACCAGACCCGTAAGTCTGCGTAGGAGGAGCCAAGACCAGGCCCGTAAGCCAGGCACCAAGTCCCCGGCTCAAAGGCCGGGGATGAACAGACCCGTAAGTCTGTTCACCAAGAGACCCCGGCTCTACAGCCGGGGAAAGCCCGAGCCCGTAAGCCCGGCACCAAGCCTCCCGCTGACAGGCGGGGGATGAGGCAGGCCCGTAAGCCGGCCTCCACACGAAAGCCCCGCCACGCGCGGGGCTTTTGTTTTTCCCTTGCAGGCAAGGACCAACCGGATTTGCAGGCCGTCGATCCCGGAGTGCTTTCCGTCGACGGTGGCTTGGCGGATCGCTCAGCCCGGTACTTTACCGCTCCAACCGCTCCGATGAAACAACTTTCCACGCTCGCACCAGGCATCTTGTTCGCCGCTCAAGCACTTGCACAAAGCGAATGCGCGGATGGGCGTTACACCGACCCGGCCTACTTTGATTCAGTGATGGTGACCCTCGCCGTGCCCTTCGGCAGCAATACGCCCGTGAGCGGTGGGGGCACGGAAACCCTGGAAATGGACATCTATGAGCCCTATGGCGATACGCTTGGTGAGCGGCCAGCCGTGCTGGTGGCCTTCGGCGGTTCCTTCATCGGCGGCACGCGCGGTGATGTGGCAGAACTCTGCATCCGCTTCGCCAAGCTGGGCTATGTGGCCGTGGCACCGGACTACCGCGTGGGATTTTTCTTCCCGAACGTGAACACCACGCAGCTCGCCGTGGTACGCAGCATGCACGACCTGCGCGCGGCCGTACGTTGCCTGCGGAAGACCGTTGATCTGGATGGCAATCCCTACGGCATCGATACGGACCGCATCATCGTCGGCGGTGTCAGTGCCGGTGCCATCGGCGCGATCCACGCGACCTATTTGGACCAGAGCAGTGAAATACCGACCACACTGTATGATGACACGCTCACCATCGGTGCCGTGGAAGGCAACAGCGGATGGCCCTCCTACTCGAGCGAGGTGATGGCCTGCTGGAGTATGAGCGGTGCCATCGGTGATACCAGCTGGATACAGCCCGGCGACCAGCCCTTGTGCAGCATCCACGAGACCGGGGACCAAACGGTGCCTTACGGAACGCAGATGGTGAGCGTGATCGGTATCCCCACGGGCCTCACCGCTTCGGGAAGCAGCGATATCCACCGCCGTATGGACCACATCGGTGTCCCCAATTGCTTCCTCAGCTACAACCAGAGCCAGCATGTGGGCTACCTGAGCTATGATACCGACAACTCTATCGCCTTCGTTACGGATTTCCTGGCCAACGTGGTCTGCGGCGATGATGCGAACTGCGGCACCATCTACGCGGGCGTGGATGAGCAAGAGCCCGTCGCGCCGCTTTCGCTGTCACCGAATCCGACCACGGGCCTCTTCTCGTTCAGCAGCGATGGGCGCGCCACCGTGACGGTGATGGATATCGCTGGTCGTGTGGTGTTGGAACGTCAGACCAGTCCCGGGGTCGTGACCATCGATATCAGCTCACTGCCCAGCGGCGTGTATGGTGTGCGCTGCTCAGGAGAGCGTGTGCGTGTGGGGCGGGTGGTCAAAAACTAACAATACTCCGTCCCGGAAACGCACGAGCAGGGGCCCGCGCGTGGGGCGTTATCCGGGACCTCTTCCGAGATCGCCTTGGTGATCTTTCTCAAGAGGTCCCGGATAGGCCGCTTCCCGGCGCACTTACATCCATTTCAAGAGGTCCCGGATAGCCCGGTTCCCGGCACACTTAGATCCGTCTCAAGAGGTCCCGGATAGCCCGGTTCCCGGCACACTTAGATCCGTCTCAAGAGGTCCCGGATAGCCCGGGTCCCGGCGCTAGTGATATCCATCTCAAGAGGTCCCGGATAGCCCGGGTCCCGGCGCTTCGCGCCGCCGGGCTTCCGGGACGGAGTAGGATGTTGGCTTTTGTGAAATAGCTTCGTGATATGGCGTACGTGTATATACTCACCAATAAGCGCCGGACTGTACTTTATACTGGCGCTACGGTCGATATCGAGCAGCGCACCTTGGAGCACAAGACCGGTTTCTATGAGCGGGCGTTCACGCTCAAGTACAAGTGCTTCTGCCTTGTCTGGTTCGAGGAGGTGGATGACTATCCTTCTGCTTTGGAGAAGGAACGACAAGTGAAGCGATGGCGAAAGGAATGGAAGCACCAGCTGATCACATCCGTGAATCCTGAGTGGAAGGACCTGAGTGCCGGTTGGTATCAGCCAGAGGATCTCATTTCGCATTAACAATACTCCGTCCCGGAAACGCACAAGCAGAGGCCGACGCGTGGGGCGTTATCCGGGACCTCTTCCGAGATCGCCTTGGTGATCCATTTCAAGAGGTCCCGGATAGCCCGGTTCCCGGCGCTTTGCGCCGCCGGGCTTCCGGGACGGAGTGTGGGAACAACGAGGGCCGCTTCGATGGAAGCGGCCCTCGTTCGTTGTGCGATCGGTTACTGGGCGTCGTCGTCGCCGATATTGATACCGACGGTGAGGCCGTAGGTGAAGTACTTGCTGTCCACATTGGAGACCGTCGGGTTGTCCTTGAACACTTTGCTCAGGCCGAAGGTCATCGTCGGGCTCAAGGTGACCAGGCCCATGTCGAAACCGAGGCCGGCCTCGATGTTGAAGGACCCGCTGTTGAAGGCATCGCCGCTCTCGTCTTCCAGCTTCTTGCTCAGGATCACATCGTAGCTGGGGCCCAGCATGAAGCGCATGTCGAACTGGTAGCTGTCGACGATCCGGTAGCCCACCAGGCCGCGGAGGCGGAGGTTCGTGGTCTTCAGGTCAAGGTCGCTGTAGGAAGCGGTGGAGTCCTGAACGGAAATGGTGGTGGTGTTGCGGCTCAGGAACGCGCCGGGCTGCAGGAAGAACCGGTCGCCGAAGCGGAAGTCGGAACCGATGGTCCAGCCCAAGGCCGCTTTGAATTTCTGTCCTTCACCCGGCTGGGTCAGGTTCTGGAAAGCCAGACCGGCTTGTGGGTTGATCTGGAATTGCGCGCTGGCGCTGCCCACTGAAGCGGCCACGGCCAGGATGCTGAGTGTCTTTTTCATGGTTCGTCCGGATGCTCCGGCGCGGCGAAATTGGCAACGGATGTGCCAAAGCCCAAAGACGTGCGCAACCCCTTGGTGGACAAGGGTTCGTCACACGTGTCCAATGCGCATCGCCAAGGGCCAGCGCACCGGACGTTCACCTTCGCCCCAAGCCGCGCGCAGGTCCTTCCGGACAAGGTCGATCGGGTCCGTTCCGTGGGACGAGCGGTAGCGTTGTACCGCGCTCCAAGTACCGAGGTAGCCGATGAAATGCGCCAATGGCCAGTTCAAGCGGACATCCATTTCAGGCATCGGCAGGTCGGTGAACGGGAAGGGCAGGTCCCGGTACGCGCTGTTCACGTACCGTCTTTCCGGAGGCCAATACGGACCGACCACGTTTGTCTGGAAGTGTTCGAGCACCGCGTCGACCTGCGGCGAGATGTGCGCGTTCCAATAGGTCCAGAGCGCCACGATGCCCCCGGGCTTCAATACGCGTCGCACCTCCGCATGGAAGGCATCGTGCGGGAACCAGTGCGCCGCTGCGGCCGCTGTGACCAGGTCCGTGCTGTTGTCATCCACCGGCATGCGTTCAGCGGGAGCAACGGCATAGCGCACGCGCTCATGGGCAGTGGCCGCCGCGATCTGCTCGGCGCTGGGGTCCATGGCCACTACCTCATTGAAGTGCGCAGCGAGACCTATGGCCGCTTGACCATTGCCGGTGCCGCAGTCCACGGCGAGTTTTCGTTGGGCACAGAGCCCGGACAAGTGCGCGAACAGCTCGGCCGGATAGTGCGGGCGGAAGGCGGCGTAGCTGCCGGCGATGCGCGAGAAATGGTCCTTGAACGAGCCGGTCATCCTCCGCTCACTGGCCCACCACGTTCAGTCCTTCCGGCACCTCGCCTTTTTCCAGTTTCTCCATGGCTGCCAGCACCGCTGTTCGCGCTGCCGCCTTGGTCTTCCAGCCTTCCGGCCCGGCAAGGCCGGGCGCTTTCAGCTGGTCGATGTAGAGTTTGCCGCGGTCGTAGATGGCGAAGCCGAAGGTGCCTTCTGCGGCCGGGACGATCGACCAGGTGTAACGCGGTCCGTTCTCGTCGAACGGCACGGTACTGTGGTCTTGCTTCACCATGGCGGAATGCGCGGTGTCCGCAGGATCATCCACGACCAACTGCTGCGCTTGGGCGGGGGGGGCTTGCGTATCGGTGGTGGGTTGGGGTTCGGAGCATGCCGATAGCAAGGCCGGAAGGAGATAGGGTAGGAGGTTGCGGATGTCCATCATCAGTAGCGGGCCGCCGGACGATGATGCCGGCGACCCGATGCCAAACTATGCGGTCGGAGCGTATCCTCCGCTATCAGGGCAGCTCCACCATCTTGGCGTCGCCCTTGTCCGTGATCCATACGTGCTTGATCACCTCCTTCACTTCCTTCTCCTTCACGTTCTCGGGCAGCTGGCACACCACGGTGAGGTTGTAGGTGTATTGTACCGGCGGTTCGGTGATCTCGGCGTGCAGCACGATGTCGAAATTCCCATAGGGCACCTTGTTGTAGAACAGGGTGGAAGGCTTGCGGATGTCGTTCACGATCTGCCCTTTGCGACGGCTGTTCAGTGAGCTGGTGGTCCTTGACTGGTAAGCTGTATATCGGTCCAGCGGGAAGTAGGCGCCGTTCTCCTCAGCGGCGTTGCGGTAGCTCTTGTCCACTTTCACGCCGAGTTTCTCGAAGGCCTCGAGCTTCCTCTGCAGGAGGCGGGTGGCGAACATGCGCAAGGTGTCGTACGCGGCGCTCTGCTCGTTCACGAAGAAGTCCACCTTCACCAGATCGTAGATCTCCTCCTTCGCGGCAGCGCTCACCAATTTGTCCAGCACGCGGGCATCGCGGAACTTGATGTGGATGTTCTTCTGGATCTCGAAACCCGCCGGCACTTCCTGGTAGGTCTTGCTGAAGAGCTTGCGCGTGGTCTCGATCTCGTACACCGGCACGAAGGAGAGCATGTCCGTAAACACGTCCTCCTCCTTCACGCCGTCCTTGCGCACGCGCTTCAGCAACGCATCGATGCGTTCGGTGAGAAGACTGTCCGCTTCCTCTGCGCTCTGCCCCAATTGCATCACGTGGAAGATGGCCAGGTAGCTGTCCGCCTTCACGTTCATCATGGCGTTCACCTCCAGGGTAAGGATGTTACCGGTGACCGTGGCCTTCACCGGCTGCTCGGCCTGCTGGAAGAAGATCCGATTGTCAGCTTCGTAGTAAAGGTTGCCCATGGCCTGCGGGCGTGCGATGAGCGCCAAGGCGAGCGCGGGAACGAGGGAAAGGGTCCGATGAAAGTGCATGTGCGTCGTTGTTTGCGACGCGGTACACGAGCGGCGGGGCCACGTTCGATCGTGTCGGAGATCAAGTTGCAAGTCGCCGTGGCAGCGGGCCTCGCTGCCTCCTGCCACTGACCACTATTTCTTCTTGAACTTCCCGCTGCGCCAGGCCTGCATGAACTGCGCCCATGCGATGGGGTTCAGCAAGCTGATGGTGGGCATGCCGCCCTGCTGGTAGAGGCGCGTATTGGCCATGGCGGCCGTCATCTGCTGGCTGAGGCCGGGGTCCGACGGCATGTTCTCCATGCGCTGTATCATTTCCGCACTGCTGAGCTGCTTCAACGCGCGTTGGTAATCATCGTCGCTCAACCGCAGGTTCAGGAAGGCTTCCGCGAATTGCTCCTTGCTGGGCCAAGGCGTCACCATGACGGGATCCAGCAGGATCGTGTCCGGGTGCAGCACATGGATCATCGAGTACTTCGTCTCGCGCACCGAATCCGGCACCACGAAGTAATCGCGCTTGAAGCCGACCGCCGCGAAGCCCAGCGTATCGCCCACCTGCGCCACGAAGCTGAAGTAGCCGAACACGTCGCTCACCGTGCCGCGGAAGCTCCCCATCGTGCCGATGCTCACGAAGGGCACCGGCAGCAGGCTGTCACCCGTGACCACCACGCCGCTGAATTGGACCAGTGGACGCTTGCCGTCCTTTTGGGCCATCGCTGTCACGGCCAAGCAGCACGCCAAGCCGCAGAGAAGGTTCTTCATCAGGTTCATCACACGCGTTCGTGGAACGCGAAAGTAGAGGCGCATGGGGTGGCGCTCCCTGACTTTCCCCCAACAATGGTGAACAGCGATGGCTCGCAGAAGCGGTGGCCCTGCTTCCGATAGCTTCGTCGCCCTGCGATGATGCGAAGAATGTTCCGCGCGGCACTCGTCGCGGCTTATCTGGGCTGCCTTGGGGTGGCGATCTGCCTGGACATGAAGGAACGGGTCGCGCGCGGTTCCGAAGCCTTCATATGTAATGAATCGCATCCCGCACCTCCTCGTTACACGGCCATCGTCCTGGGATGCCGGGTGAACGGCGATGATCCTTCCTTGTGTTTGGAGGAACGGCTCGCCACCGCGTTGGACCTGTATCGCTCCGGTAAAGTGCAGCGCTTGTTACTGAGCGGCGATCATGGGACGAAGGGCTATGACGAAGTGAACGCCATGCGCGCTTGGTTGATGGAGCAGGGCGTTCCGTTGGCCCACATCTTTCTTGATCATGCGGGTTTCGATACGTATGATACGATGATGCGGGCACGACATGTCTTCCAAGTGGAAGGTGCACTGATCGTTTCGCAAGCGTTCCACTTGCCACGGGCTGTTTACCTGGCGCGTGCTGTCGGGCTTGATGCGTTCGGGGTAAGTGCCGATCCGCCATCGGGAACAGCTTGTGCCGGTGGCCGAATAAGGGAACCCGTGGCGTGCACGAAAGCCGTGATGAACGTGTGGCTGGGTTCTTCCCCCAAGTTCCTCGGACCCGCTATCCCGATCACCGGCTCTCCGCAGCCGTCGTTCGATCGCCCTTGATAGGGCCTGACCGGCTCTTCGCATCGTACGTACTGCGAAGTTCAGCGGCCAGGCGCGTCAATATCCCGCATTGTTCGTTCACGAGCTCGGCATTGCCTTCGTGAAGTGCGCGCACCAGTGAATGGGCGAGGGGTTTGTCGCCGACGAGCTGCCGAAGCGCCCAGCGCCCCCTGTCCGCTTCGATCTCCAATCGGGCACCGTCATGCACGTCGCTTTTCATAGTGGCTGCGCGCCCGCCGTACTGCTTCGTGAAGGCCAGTACGTAGCGCGCCTTTCCGATCAGGCCGAAGCCGAACCGTTCGGCCTGCGGCAGATGGCCGACCTCATGCGCCAAGTGCTGCAGCCAATTCCACGTTGCGAGCAATGAACCATCACCGTAGCCTTCCGCATCGAACCACTTGCGTGTGAACCAGATCGTGCGGCCCACCGTCATCGCGCCGCCGCGACGGTACCGGTACCACGGAACGCGCAACCAGTTCGCGCTCGCGGGTTTCACGCGGACGTCATCGAGCAGGTGCATCGGCACGCCCGTCACCGTGTGCAAGGACAAGCGCGCGAGTGGCGTAAGGTGCGTATCGGGCTGTATGAGGGAAGCAGGAGCGGGCATCTGGAACGAGGTCTCACGCAGAGACGCAGAGACGCGGAGAATGCGATGCGTGCCCGCGTTGCGGGTTCAGGGTCCGACCCGGTATAGCCGGACGCCCTCTGCGCCTTAGCGCCTCTGCGTGAGGAAGTGCACTCACCCTCACATCGTCTTTATCCCATGCAATTTGCACAGCCAGGTGATGTGCCCGATGTGCATCGCCTCGTGCCGGATGGAATGCGTGATCACGTCGCGTACCGTAGTGCCGATCAGCGGCAGGCCGGTGATGTTCGGTTGCTCCAAGGCTTCGTCGCTGAGCGTTGGCAGGTGCGCCATCGTGCGCTCGTGGATGGTCTTGAACATCGCCCACACTTCTTCATAGGGCGGGCATTCTTCCTTCGGCAGGCCTTGCGAGCCGATGCCGAAGTGCTTCGCCCAACTGAACTTCTCGAAGGGGCCGCCTGTCGCGCGGAGCAGAAGCGCGTTCTCGCTCACGGTCATGTGTGCGACCAACCAGAACTGGGTGTTCAGTTTCTTCCCTTCGCAGATGAACTCCCGGTGCGGGTCCACCTCCTTCAGCGCGCTCAGGTATGAGCGGTTGTATTGGCGCGTGCGTTCCACCATGTGCGCGAGGACCTGGGCTTCGGTTTTCATGCTTTGCCCGCCATAGCTTGGGCGACGGCGGGAGGCAAAGGAAGTGCAACCGGCTTTGGGAGGATCCTCGTTACCAATGAGCGATCTGCTCCCTCTCCACGTTGGATCGTTGATCGGCTACGTCTTGGTATGCGGGCACCCTTTTAGCCCGAGGTACCTTCGCGCGCAATGCGCGGCAACTCCTTCGGCAC
>JBGAJW010000088.1:0-18699 GCA_044224725.1 Flavobacteriales bacterium | reverse complement strand
TACTTCTCCTCGGCGCCCTGCAGTTCGAGGAACTCCGGGAAGAAGCGTGCCATCAGTCCGCAGTCGCGCAGCAGGATGAACCCGGTGCTCGGCTTCTTCGTCAGGATGATCTTGTTCAGCTCCGTGTGGATCCGCTCGGCGCTGATGATGTCCAACCGTTCCGCGTTGCGCTTGATGGCCTCGAAGCTGGGCGGGTCGATGACGAAGCCGAGCTGGGTGGCGAATCGCACGGCGCGCATCATGCGCAGTGGATCATCGCTGAAGGTGATGTCCGGGTCCAGTGGCGTGCGCAGGATGCCGCGGTCCAGATCGAGGATGCCGCCGAAGGGATCCACGAGCGCGCCCGCACTGCCTTCGTTCAGGGAGATGGCCAGCGCGTTGATGGTGAAGTCACGGCGCTCCTGATCGTCCTTGATCGTGCCGGGTGCCACCTCGGGCTTACGGCTGTTGCGCGCGTAGCTCTCCTTGCGCGCGCCGACGAACTCCACCTGGAGGTCATCCAGCATGAACATCGCGGTCCCGAAGTTCTTGAAGACATGCACGGGCTCGGCCTTCAAGCGCTTCGCCACGGCCTCAGCGAACGCGATACCGTCGCCTTCGACAACGAAGTCCACATCCTTGCATGGGCGGCCAAGGATGAGGTCTCGCACGTAGCCACCTATTGCGAAGGCGGGCACGCCCTGCGACCTTGCTTCAGCCGCGACCGCCCGAAAAAGCGGTTGGTCCATCACGCCATCGAGGCGTGAGGTATCCAGCGTGAAGGAGTGCGTGCGCTGTTGCACAGGTCGATCGATGGGCCCTGCCTCCGGCAGGCGGGCGCGAAAGTAGAGGCCGGGCCGGGGTCCTTCCGCAGGGCTCAGAAGGTGACCTTGTGCGTCACCGATGAGCTCGCATTCGTCAACGTGAGGATGTAAACCCCGGTCGCTGGTCGCGTCAGGCTCATCGCCAGCGTGTTCGTCCCCTTGATGACCGGCTGGATCTTCCGTGTCAAGAGCTTGCCGGCCAGGTCACGGACAACAAGTTCGAGCGGCCCATCGGCATTGCTGAAGACGGTGATATCGACGCCGGTGCCGTTCTGACCGCTCACGCCAAGGAACTGCAATGCGTGGGGAGCGAAGGTCACGCTGACGACATCCGATCGCGTGCTGGTGCCGTCCATGTCGACCTGCGCAAGGCGATAGTAGCTCAAGTTGCTGGCGTCGGGATCGTGATGCGTGAACGTGTAGTGGATCTCCTGGGTGGAATTCCCGGCACCAAGCACACGACCCACAGGATCGAAGTACTGTCCATCCCTGCTGCGCTCCACCAGGAAGTGGTCGTTGTTCCGCTCAGAGAGCGTCGTCCAATCCAACCGCACACGTTCTGGTGTTTCCACCGTCGCGGTAAAGGAGGAGAGTTCGATCGGCAGGGTGATCTGGGCCACCGGGCACACCGTCGTGGAGTCCACCAACGGTGTGATCGTATTGAAGAGGATCGGAGCGCCGATGCTCAGGGCCTGGGGTGTGGGGAAACGGTCCTGCACAACGACGGATGGAGATAACGGACCAAGGACATTGGGCGTTTTGCAGGGGATCAGGCCCAGCGAGTTGGTCTTCATGAGCACCGTGCCGGCGAACTGGCGTTTACCGGTGAAGACATAGCCACCGTCGGTCGTGGGCCGGCCGTTGCGCGCGCCCATGGTCGCGTTGCCGTCCCACGTGTACACACGCGACCAGATCGTATTGAGGTTCGCATCCGTTTTGAGCAGTTGCGCCTGATCGCCGAACTCACCATAGCCGCCCATGCCGCAGAAGAAGAAGCCTCCACCGGGAATGGGCCGCACGGAGGAAAAGCCGCTCTGGAAGAAGAGCGCCGGAACCGTCTCGAAGAACTTCGCGGTCAACAACGCGCCTGTTGAGCTGATGCGTAGTAAGTAGGGATAGTTCGTCTCCATCGGCTGGCTCTTGTCCATCGATCCGGCGATCAGGAAGTCACCGTTCGTGTGCTCCATGATGTCCAGCCCGGTCGAGTAGCGGAGCGCGGTGATATCGTGCTCATAGAGTTTCGCCCAGAGCACAGCCCCCATGGGATCGGTGCGCACGACATATACGCCCAACGCAAAGGACCCCGCGCCGGTACCTACGATGGCGTAGCCGCCGTCCGCGGTCTGCTTCACCACGTAGGTGAAGGGCTCGTTGGTGATGAAGTCACGGATGGCCAGCGGGATCTTCTCGGCCCACTCGGTCAGGCCGGCGGCATCGGTCTTGATCAGCAGGATGTTCGTGTTGCCTGTGGCGCTCATCGGTGCACTGTCGTGGAAGCCCGAAATGATGTAGCCCCCATCGCTCGTCTGCTGCACACTGTGCGCGATCTCATCCTTGCTCGTGTCGAAGACCCGCGCCCAGACAGGGTTGCCCATCGCGTCGGTCTTCAGCAGCACGACGTCGTTGCTGTCCGGCGGCCACGTTTTGTCGCGGCTGTCGTGCCCGGCGATGATGTACCCACCATCGCTGGTCGGTTCCATGGACCTGGCGATCGTGCGCGACAGCGGCGTACCGATCACGCGCTCCCACAGCAGGGTGCCGTTGAGGTTGGTCTTGAGGAGGTGGATATCCGAGGTGCCCGGCTGCGACATAGTCGCGACTTCGTGCACGGCGAAGCCGCTGTTGCCGCGGTTGTACATCTTGAAGAAGGTCTGGCCGATGGTGTGGATGCCCGCCTGTGTCCAGAGGACCAGGAAAAGAAGGCGGAGCCGGATGGGTCGGACCATGACCACGGAAGGGTGGGTACCAGGATAGACGTGACCCCGGGATCCCGGTTGTGCGCCGTAGCGAACTGATCCGGCAGCTACATTCGACATCTCAAAATCACCCCACAATGACACGGAACATCATTTGGTCGGCGACCGCGATCGCCCTTCTTGCCGCATGCGGTGGCGGACCCACCCCGGAACAGAAAGCACTGATGGACAAGGAGGCCGCCAACAAAGCTGCCTTCGAGAACATCGGGAAGGCTTGGAACACCAACGACGAGAAGATGCTCGGCGAGCTGATCGCGGACAACTTCGTGAACCACAACCCGGACCCGTCCGTCCCCGGGGAGGGCAAGGCGCAGTACATCGCGGCGATGAAGACCTACATCGCCAGCAGCCCCGATATGAAGGCTGACGGCAAAGTGATGCTCGTAGATGGTGACTGGGTGGCCGGTGTGGCCATGATCAAGGGGACCAACACCGGAGAGATGGGGCCTGGCATGCCTGCCACGAACAAGGCCTGGGAGGCGTCCGGCATCGACGTGGTCCGCTTCGAGAACGGCAAGGCCGTGGAAATGTGGAGCGGCTTCGACGTCATGAAGATGATGAGCGACCTGGGCATGGGCATGGGTGGCGAGCACGACATGGCCGTGGAGAAGGACCATGTGTGCAACGACCAGTGCAAGGGCGACAAGCACAACATCCTGCACGGCGAGAAAGGCCACGCTTGTGCACCCGATTGCCCGGGCATGAAGGCGATGGAAGAGAAGAAGGGCTGAGCGTCCGTAGTTTCTTGGGACAGCGCTCCACTGCGGTGGGGCGCTTCCTTTTTCCGGGGTGTCATGCGCAGGGAGTGGCCGCACCCTGGACGGTCTTGTGATATCGCGGGAAGTTCCGTTCATTTAGCACAACAACCACCACACCATGAAAAAGACGCTCTTCGCCTGCGCGCTGCTGGTCTGCACGATGACCAGTTGCTATCACCAGACCCACATCGTGGGAACGGGGCCTGCGGGATCGACCGTGGAGAAGGGAAAGAACAACTTCTTCATTTTCGGCCTGGCCCAGGGCAAGCAGTCCGATTCCAAGGCGATGGCCGGTGGATCGGCCAACTACAAGATCGAGACGGTGCACACCTTCGTTGACGGTCTGTTGAACGGGATCACCTTCGGCATCTACAACCCTGTGACCGTCATCGTCACCCACTGATCGCCGACCTGCCCGGTGAGAAGGCCGTCCGATGGGGGCGGCCTTCTTTCGTCGTCGTAGCTTCGGCTCCCTTACAACACGCCATGCCAACGCTCACCATGAAGTATCCGGAGGTCACCAACTACGTGGCCGGCAAACCCGATGTGAACGGCCAGCAGAAGATGGAGGTGCGTTCGCCACTGGACGGCACGCTGATCTCCACCGTTCCGCTCAGCACGGCGAATGATCTGGACAAGGCCGTGAAAGCCGCAGAGGCCGCCTTCCCCGGTTGGAGCGGCACACCGATCAAGGAGCGTTCGCAGATCTTCTTCCGCTACCGCGAACTGCTGTGGAAGAACCGCGAGGAACTCGCCACGCTCGTTCACACGGAGAACGGCAAGACGATGGACGAGTCCTACGCCGAGGTGGACAAGAGCATGGAGCTGACGGAATTCGCGTGCAGCCTGCCGCAACTGGTGCAGGGCGAATTGCTCGAAGTGAGCAAGGGTGTGGAATGTCGCATCGAACGCAAGCCACTGGGCGTGGTGGCGAGCATCGCGCCGTTCAACTTCCCGAACATGGTGCCGCACTGGACCATTCCCAATGCGCTCATGCTCGGCAACACGATGATCCTGAAACCGAGCGAGGTAGTGCCGATCAGTGCCATCCGCATTGCTGAGCTATTGAAGGAAGCAGGCCTGCCCGATGGCGTCTTCAACGTGGTGAACGGCGACCGCGCGATCGTGGAAGCCATCTGCGATCATCCCGGCATCAATGCCGTGAGCTTCGTGGGATCCACCAAGGTGGCCAAGATCGTTTACATCCGTGCTACGAGCACCTTGAAGCGCGCGCTCTGCCTCGGCGGTGCGAAGAACCACTTGCTCGTGTTGCCCGATGCGCATTTGGAGATGACTGCGAGCAACGTGGTGGCCAGCATGAGCGGTTGCGCCGGACAACGCTGCATGGCTGCTGCACAGATGGTCGGCGTAGGTGGTGTGGACCACATCATCAACCAGATGATCATCGAAGCGAAGAAGCTCATTCCGGGCAAGAACCTCGGACCGGTGATCAGCAAGACCTCGTACGAACGCATCCTGGGCTTCATCGCGGAAGCGGAGAAGGCCGGAGCGAAAGTGCCGCTCGATGGACGCAATCCTTCAGTTGAAGGTGGTGCCAAGGATGGCTACTACCTCGGCCCCACGATCATCGACCACGTGACCGCCGACATGCGCATTTCCCAGGAAGAGGTCTTCGGTCCGGTCATCAGCATCATCCGCGCGAAGGACCTGGATGCGGCCATCGCCATCGAGAACGCGAACCCCTACGGCAATGCAGCAGCGGTCTTCACCCAGAGCGGCGGTTTGGCGAGACAGGTCATGGAACGCGCAAGTGCCGGTATGATCGGCGTGAACATCGGTGTGCCCGTACCGCGCGAGCCCTTCAGCTTCGGCGGCTGGAACGACAGCAAGTTCGGGACCTGCGATATCACGGGGAAGAGCAGCATCGAGTTCTGGACGCAGCTGAAGAAGACCACGACGAAGTGGAATCCGGAGGGGAAGACGAATTGGATGTCGTGAATTCCGGAATCTATCTTCGCAAGAGCAACAGGCCATGGACTACCGCGAGCTGATCACCATCGACCCGGAGCGCCGCTTCGGCAAGCCGTGTGTGCGGGATACGCGCATCACCGTCTATGATGTGCTCAGTTGGCTGGCCGCTGGAATGACCCATGCGAACATCATGGAGGACTTTCCGCAGCTGACCGAGGAGGATATCCGGGCTTGCTTGGCCTTCGCTGCGGAACGTGAGCATACCCTGCGCCGCGCATCGTGAAGCTGTTGCTCGACGAGAACACCTCGTATCGCACGCTGAAGCTGATCGAGGAACATTTCCCGGGTTCCGTTCATGTGAACTCCGCGGGAACGCCACTGAACTCCTACACGTTGATCTGGCAATACGCCAAGTCCAACGGCTTTGTCATCGTCACGTTCGATACCGACTTCGTGCAGCTTGCAACGCTCCGGGGAGCGCCTCCGCACGTGGTACTGCTACAACTGCGCAACCCGAGCAATAAGGAAGTTGCTCGCGTGCTGATAGATCGGAAGGCGAAGGTCGAAGCGCTCGTGAGCGACGCTGGTCCGGATGCGTCGGCGGTGTTGGAGATCAGCGCATGAGACGTAGCTTCGTGGTAGAACAAGAACAAGTTCGGGACCTGCGATATCACCGGGAAGAGCAGCATCGAGCCTGCCTGCCGGAGGCAGGTTCTGGACGCAGCTTAAGAAGACTACGACGAAGTGGAATCCGGAGGGGAAGACGAACTGGATGTCGTAGGCGCTGTCGCTCTGAATCCGCTATTGTCCCACTACGAAGGAATGGTGGTACACCTGTGCATGACATGTAATGCGAGCGACATACAATCCGGGCGCGAGTGAACTGACGTCCAAACTGGCCTGTCTTCCATTTCTGATGCCGTGAATGATGAACTCACCCGTAGTGGAAAGGACATCCACTGCGAACTGATCAGGCGCGTCTTGACAAAGTTCAAGGTGTAGGATATTTGAACATGGATTTGGGTAGACGTTGATCCCCTCGATTAGATGCGGACTTGAGATGCTCAGAGCATCATCTGCTGTTCGAGCCACGAACATGGAATAGTCGCTCACGCTACCTTGAAGGGAATCCGTGTTCCATGCAAGCCAGTTCGAAGTATTGAAAGTGCCGGAGACGTATGCTCTTCCCGCGGCATCTGAAGAGAGACCATGCGGCTCGATTGTGCTGAAGCCGGTTGGTTGTTCTGCCATTGTCGCAGACCACAAACGCACGCCGCTCCGGGAAATCTTGCTTACATGGAATGCTGCTCCTTCAGGATTCACGGACTGCCCATCCATTGTCACTGAGCCAAGCAGCTCGCCTAGCACGAGAAGGTCACCATCGCCGCTCTTCTCCAACTTGAGGCCCGTGCAATATGATGAATCATTGCCCGCATTCGATTGATATGCCCAGCCCGGATTGCCATTCACATCGAACGTCGCGACGAACATGTCGAAGCGGAGAGATTGAAGCGTTGTAGAACCAACGGCATCCGTACTATCATAGAAGTAACCCGTGACCGCGATCGTGTCATTCCCGATATACTCCACATCCTTTCCGGTCGCACCAAAGCCTTGGTCCAACCAAACAAATTGACCGTCACTGCTGATCTTGGTCAGATAGAACATCGAGGGTAGGGCAACGGTAAATTCCCCGAAATGTGCTTCCTCGCAATAGGCGCTATCAGTGTGCGCGAAGCCGGTGACATAGGCAGCCCCGGAGTTGTCGCATGCAATCCCCACAGCCCTTGATTTGGATCCGGGGCAGCCAGCGGTCGAAATCCATTGCAGTTGGCCAGTGGGAGAAAATTTGCAGATCAACACTTGTCGGTTCCACCAACCGAAATCGATCGTATCGATGTCAGTGTAGATCTGGCTGTAGCCCGCCGCCGCGATAAAGAGTTCGCCGTCGTCGTTCGCGTCGATATCCCCGGTGGCGATGTCTCCGGTGTAGTATGACGTGTTCAGCCAGAGGTCATTGCCCGAGGTATCGAACGATGCAACCAAATACCCATGCAACGTGCTATCCACGAACGCACTGTGGTTTCCGACCACAACATTCCAATGACCAATGCCGGTCGCGTAGAGAACATTATTCTTCAGTTCGATCTGGTCGAAGGATGCATGAGTGAATGCATGTGACCAGATGACGGAACCAGCAGGTGAGACCTTCGCCAAAAAGCCGCCACCATCAACCGTGGGAAATCCCATGAACCCGGTTGAGTCATAGGCTTGGCCAACTACATAAGAGTAGCCATCCGGATCGGTGGCAATGTCCTCCATGAAGCCTCTTTGCCCAAAGCCCCAATCCCAAGACTGTTGTTGCGCATACGAAGTATGATCGCAGAAAACCGCAAGCACGAGGAGAGTTGATTTCCACGACATTCGGCGAAGGTAGGTAGGTGTGATCCGCGTGAGCGATGGCAGCGGCACCCCGCAGGCCGGTAATCCGGCCGAGGAGTATAGCGGAGAGCGCGACCCCGAGGCTTTTGCGAGGGGGCACGCCCAATGAGCGCACACCCTTACTTTGTCGCTTCAACCGCACCCCGTGAGCACATTGACCACGACCACCTGGAGCAAGCAGAGCGGCCTCTCGCCCTTGAACATAGAACGAGCGAAGGGCATCTACCTGTACGAACGGAGCGGTAAACGCTACATCGACTTCAGTTCGCAGCTGATGAACGTGAACATCGGACACGGGCATCCGAAGGTGGCGGAGGCGGTGGCGAAGCAGATGGCCGAGGTGAGCTACGTGCATCCGGGCATGATCACCGAGGCGCGCGGGAAGCTCGGGAAGAAGCTGGCGGAGATCACCCCGGGTTCGCTCAACCGCACCTTTTTCACCAACGGCGGCACGGAGGCGGTGGAACATGCCATGAAGCTGGCCCGCTTGTACACCGGCCGTCACAAGATCATCACGTTGTATCAGAGCTACCATGGCGCCACCTACGGAGCGCTTTCAGCAGGTGGCGACCCACGCGGTCTGCCGCACGACAGCCAGGGTGTTCCGAACATCATCCACGTGGAGAACCCGTATTTCTACCGCTGCCCTTGGAACAGCCGGACGCCGGAGGAATGCACGGAGAACGCGCTGGCGCATCTGGAACGCATCGTGAAGTACGAAGGACCGGGATCCATCGCGGCGATCATGATGGAAGGGGAGAGCGGCAGCAGCGGCTGCATCAAGTACCCGCCCGGCTATTGGAAGGGCGTGAAGGCCATTGCGGATCGATACGGCATCTTGACGATCTGCGACGAGGTGATGAGCGGCTTCGGTCGCACCGGTAAATGGTTCGGTATCGACCACCACGGGGTGGTGCCGGACATGATGTGCATGGCGAAAGGCATCACCGCGGGCTACATCCCGCTCGGTGGATTGATCGTGCGCGAAGAGATCGTGAAGCACTTCGATGAGAAGCCACTACCGATCGGACTTACGTACAGCGCACATGCGGTGGCGTGTGCGGCTGCCAATGCGGTGCTGGCGATCTACGAGGACGAGGACCTGGTCAACAATGCGGCACGCATGGGCAGGTACGTCGATAAGCGTGTGGCCGAACTGGCGCAGAAGCACCCGAGCATCGGCGACTTCCGCAATACCGGGCTGCTGGGTTGCATCGAGCTGGTGAAGGACCGCAAGACCAAGGAGCCCATGGCGCCGTGGAACGCTACACCCGACCAAATGGGCGTGATGAACAAGGTCGCGGCGAAGATCAACGAGCTCGGCATGTTCACCTTCGTGCGCTGGAACTGGATCTTCGTGGCGCCGCCATTGTGCATCGACGAGGCGGGGATCGACGAGGGCCTTGAGATCATCAGCAAGGCGATCAGCATCGCGGATGAAGCGTGCATGTGATCAGCTAATGAGCGGATCTTCCAATTAGCTGGTCGGATGGAAGACATCACCCGTTCCCCGCTCTACAGCCCGGACCTTGCGCCCATTCCGCCCGAGAAGCGCACATGGAACAGGTGGAACCTGGCCGCGCTCTGGGTGGGCATGGCGGTCTGTATCCCCACATACTTGCTGGCTTCGTACATGATGCGGGCCGGTTTGAGCTGGCAGGCGGCGTTGGTGATCATCGGCCTGGCCAACCTGGTGATCACGATCCCCATGGTGCTCAACGGACACGCCGGAGTGAAGTACGGCATTCCGTTCCCCGTGCAGGGGCGGGCGGCGTTCGGCACGGTGGGCATCCATATCCCGAGCCTCGTACGTGCCGTGGTGGCCTGCGGCTGGTTCGGTGTGCAGACGTGGATCGGTGGCTTGGCCATCTATTCCATTTGGAATGCCGCGACCGGTCAGGATGGAGAAGTTGCGCTGACCATTGGCAAGTTCATCTGCTTCGGCGTGTTCTGGCTGATCAACATCTGGTTCATCTGGAAAGGCACCGAGAGCATCCGCTGGCTGGAGGATTGGAGCGCACCGATCCTGATCCTCATCGGCGTGGTCCTGCTGGTCTGGGGGGCAAGGAGCGCGGGCGGCTTCACCCAGGTGCTGGATCAAGGGAAGCAACTGCAGCAGGCCACCATCGAGGTGCTGCCATACGCGGATGCGCCGGGGATCACCCTCGGCCTATCGCCGCTCCTGAACACGGACGGCACACCCAAGGCCACGCACTATCGACTGATCCATACGAAGCAACGCGAGAGCCGACCGGCCGAATGGGTGCCGATCGTCTCGGCCTTGACCGCGGTGAACATCGGTGCGGACAGCGAAGTGCAGGTGCAGTTCAGGGACGGCAAGGGCAACGAGTCCGCCCTGTTGGAGTTCAAGGCCGGCGGCACCAGCGCGCGCGAGGTCGGGTTTTGGCAATACCTCATGTGGTTCACCGCCATGGTCGGCTTCTGGGCCACCATGTCCATCAGCATATCGGACATCACGCGCCACGCGAAGAGCCAGAAGGACCAGCTCGCCGGGCAGTTCATCGGCCTGCCGGGCACCATGCTCTTCTACTCCTTTGTGGGGATCTTCGTCACCAGTGCGGCCGTGGTGGCCTTCGATGATGTGCTCATCGCCGAGGATGCCCCGTGGGACCCGGTATCGCTGGTGGACAAGTTCAAGAGCCCGGGCGTGGTCATCTTCGCGCAGGTCGCGATGCTCATCGCCACGCTCAGTACCAACATCGCGGCGAACGTGATCGCACCGGCCAACGCCTTCAGCAACCTTTTCCCGAAGCGCATCAGTTTCCGCGTGGGCGGCGTGATCGCTGGTTTCGTGGGCATCCTCATCTGCCCGTGGTGGCTCATGAACGAGATCAGTGGCATCCTCATCTTCATCAGCGGCTTGCTCGGTCCGGTGCTGGGCATTCTGCTGTGCGACTACTTCGTGGTGCGCAAACGCGAACTGGTGCTCGCGGAACTGTACATGGTGGATGGCCGGTACGCGGGGGTGAACACCGCCGCCATCATCGCACTTGTCGCGGGTGTGGCGGTGGCCATCATCGGCTACTGGGTGAAACCGCTGGAAGTACTTTACCAGCTCTCGTGGTTCAGTGGAACGGCCGTCGCGTTCGTGGTGTACTGGGCGTTGATGCGCTACCGATCGTAATTGTGCAGCAACCTGCTGCACAATTACGATCATTGTCACCACCGTTTGTACGGGCCGCTTTCTCTACTTTGGCAACATGCCGCGCACGCCAGTAAAACGACCAGCGCGCAGGGTGGTCCCCGCCGGTTACCCGCGCTTCCTCACCGTCTTGAAGGATCATATCCGTCAGGCGCAGGTGAAGGCCGCGCTGTCGGTGAACAGCGAGCTGATCAAGCTCTATTGGCACATCGGGAGGGAGATCCTCCTGCGCCAGCGGAAGGAAGGCTGGGGGAGCAAAGTGGTGGACCGCCTGGGTGCCGACCTGCTCGCCGAGTTCCCGGAGATGACGGGCCTGTCCCCGCGGAACCTGCTCTACATGCGGGCTTTCGCCGATGCCTATCCCGACCCCTCAATTGTGCAGCAGGTTGCTGCACAATTGCCATGGGCGCATAACCTGGTGCTGCTCGACAAGGTCAAGCGCACCGAGGACCGCCTCTGGTACGCGGCCGCTGCGGTGCGTCACGGGTGGAGCCGCTCGGTGCTCTCGCTGCAGATCGCGGCCCGGGCGCACAAGCGTCATGGCAAGGCCATCACCAACTTTCAGCGCACGCTGCCACCCGGCCGCTCCGACCTCGTGCAACAGACCCTGAAGGATCCCTACACCTTCGATTTCCTCACCCTTGCCGTGAATGCGCGGGAGCGCGAATTGGAGCAGGGGCTGGTGGAGCATGTGCAGAAATTCCTCATCGAACTGGGCGTGGGCTTCGCTTTTCTCGGGCGGCAGTTCCACATGGAGGTGGAAGGGGAGGACTACTACATGGACCTGCTCTTCTACCATGTGCGGCTCCGTTGCTACGTGGTGATCGACCTGAAGATGGGCGCGTTCAAACCGGAGTACGTAGGCAAGATGGGGTTCTACCTCAGCGCGGTGGACGCCGAGCTGCGCCATGCGGACGACCAACCGACCATCGGCCTGCTTCTCTGCAAGGGCGCGAAGAAGCTCACCGTGGAGTACGCGCTGCGGGGCACGAACAAGCCCATCGGTGTTTCGCAGTGGAGCACCAAGCTCGTGGCCGAACTGCCGCGGAAGCTGCAGCGCCTGCTGCCCACCGCCGCACAGATCGAGAAAGAACTGGAGAAGAAACCCGGAAAAAGGCGGCGCGGATGAAATTGTGCAGCAACCTGCTGCACAATTGATCAACCTCCGGAAAGCCGCACCAATACGAACGATCATGGCACTCCTCATCAAGAACGGAACCGTTGTCACCGCCGCTGATTTCCACCGTGCGGATGTCCTCATCGAAGGTGAACACATCAAGGCCATCGGGCACGACCTGCATGCGCCGGGTGCGGAAGTGATCGACGCGAAAGGCCAGTTCGTACTTCCCGGTGGCATCGATCCGCATGTGCATCTGGACATGCCCTTCATGGGCACCTTCAGCAGCGATAACTACGAGACCGGCACGCTCGCCGCGCTGCACGGCGGTACCACCACCGTCATCGATTTCATCCTGCAAACGCAGGGGAAGAGCCTGCGGCACGCGCTGGAAAGCTGGCAGGGCCGCATGAACGGCAACCTCTACGGCGATCTCAGCTTCCACATGGCCGTCACCGATTTCAACGACGACACACGCAAGGAAGTGCGCGAGATGATCGAGCAGGAGGGCATCACCAGCTTCAAGACCTTCATGGCCTACAAGGGCGCGCTCATGATCGACGACCGCCAGATGGTGGGCCTGATGCAGGAGGTGAAGGAGCACGGCGGCATGGTGATCGTCCACGCCACCAACGGCGACATGATCGACTACCTCGTGCAGAAGCATCGAAGCGAAGGCAAGCTCTCGCCGCTGTACCACTACCTCAGCCAGCCCGAGATCACCGAGGCCGAGGCCAGTCACCGGTTCGCGGACATGGCCAGCTACACAGGCGTGCCCGCGTACATCGTACACCTCACCTGCGAAGGTGCGCTCAACGCCGTGCGCGATGCCGCGCGCCGGGGCCAGCGCGTGCTCGCCGAGACCTGCATCCAATACCTGCTGCTCGATGCCTCGCTCTACGAACGTGCTGACGGCGCCAAGTGGGTGATGAGCCCGCCGTTGCGCGAGAAGAAGGATCAGCAGCAATTGTGGGCCGGCATCGAACAAGGCAGCTTGCAAGTAGTGTCCACGGACCACTGCCCCTTCATGATGGCGCAGAAAGCCATGGGCTCCGCCGACTTCTCGAAGATCCCGAACGGTCATCCCGCCATCGAGCACCGCATGGAACTGCTCTTCAGCGAAGGCGTGAACAAGAAGCGCATCAGCGTGAACAAGTTCGTGGAAGTCACAGCCACCAACCCCGCGAAGATCTTCGGCATGTTCCCGCGCAAAGGCACCATCGGCATCGGCAGCGACGCGGACATCATCCTGCTCGACCCCAACGAGCGCCACACCCTCAGCGCCAAGATGCACCACATGAATGTGGACTACAGCGGCTACGAAGGCATGCAACTCACCGGCAAGGTGAAGACCACCATCCTCCGCGGCCAGGTGGCGGTACACAACGGCGAAGTGAGGTGGCGGTACACAACGGCGAAGTGCGGATCAAGAAAGGGTATGGGAAGTTCGTGAAGCGGAACAAGGTGTCGGGAATGCTGTAGGGGGATGGAACGCTCAATGGAACGCAGATGACGCGGATGAAGCAGATGAACGCTGATCTGAAATGCAGATGAAGAAGGTTCTGGGCGTGTCGGCTCGAAGACTCGCCGTCGCGCTTTCCGCTGCAAGTCCTCGCGCGGATTACCGCGCTGTGGGCTTTTCGCTACAATCGCTCACGCGAATGCGGTCCAGTGTTCCTACTTTGTTCGCGTGTTGATGGAGCATGAACAGTGCCAGCCAGTATCGGCCATGAAGCAAGGAACCCCTGCCGCAGGTGCGGTGATCGCGAGCCAGAATGGTAGCCAGATGAGCTACTGCAACAAGTGCGAGAAATGCGGTGAAACAAGCCGAAGTTCGAACACAGTGAGTATCCCGGCGAAAGGGAACAAGTACACGAATAACTTCCGGTGCATGAAGTGTGGCAATCAGCAACGAGTGGAGATCATTGGAATATGAAATGAGCACATTGATCGCCGTCGAGACTTACCCAGCTTGGCTTGAGATAGAGATCGGGCTGGACAGCCATGCCGTCGCTCTTTCGCATGCAGGCCGTACCGAGTTGTTTGAAAGCCGGATCAAAGAAGGGCTTGAAGCACTGGAACGTGCATGCCCCGGAATCGGATCCAAGCTTGAAGTGTTTCCGGGTCGCCCCTTTGCCTTCACTGGATCGTTAACCGAGGAAGAGATCCGAGCGATCTGGCACCTGCCGAAATTGCGGATGCTTGCTGATCGTGGCGATCAGGACCCCGGCGAACCGCAACCTGACGAGCTGGGCATGCGCCCATACATCGTTTCAGTGCATCAACATATTCAAGCCGAGGAAAGCGATGTGATCAATGTCGAGGCATACACATTGCTCGTGAATGCAAAGGACGAAGAGGATGCGAGGACCAGCGCGGTTGATCAGTGCTCCTCTGTCATGCCGGAGCACTTCATGGGCAGCGACTATGTCATTCATCGGCGCTGGTGGACGGCAGAACACGCCCATGTGAATTCATGGAAGGAGGACGTGCGGAGTACTTTCGGAAATGCGGTTGTTTTGGATCGTCGAACGGTTCGCAAGAAGAAGGGAGTAACATGGCGTCCAGAAGGGAGCATAGAACGTGTGACTTATGGTAGTCCCGTACAACGTCCGAAAGAATGGGAGTGGATGTTGAGTTGAATGCTCTGGAAGGCAAGCTGCTTGAATCTTACCGGCGGCACTTCAGCGAGGCCCCAAGTTGGGCCTACCCAGTTGCACCACCCATTCCATTCGTTGGAAAAGACTATCCTGAATCTGGTGGAGGAGTACTGATCTACGCAAGTGCGGAGAACCTGGGCTACACTTGGGATGATGCGAATCCGACGAGGGTTGGATGGGGACTTCACTCAAGCGAAAGGGTCAACAAATGGCCTTGGCTCGGGAACTGTTGGAGTCAAATGTTAAGGGGAAGAATCATGCTGGAAAGTGTGGGTGGTACTTCTGTCCACATCGGTCCGATCAACGATGGCACACAACTGAAGGTCGCACGACACATTGTTCAATGCCTTCGGCCTTTGTCAAGGTTTGCCGAGGCATCGGCCAGGGATTTCTTGGAACAGATCGCCGTTTCGAATCCGGGCAAGTACAGCATCTTCTCGCGAACGAATAGGGACTATCCCAAAGACTTAGGCAAGTTCAAGGAGATGGTCTCATTCATCCTGGCTGACTTGAATGTACTGCGGCCTGAGGTCCTGATCATACCGGGAACCATCTTCAGTACGCTACAGCGCACTACTTTGAAGGCCAGGTTGGCAGAGGTCCCGACAATCGTTCTCATTTCACAAGTTCAACCACGACCGATCAGGGTTTGGAGAAAGCCCCTTGCCAAGAAGGAGAGGTGGTGCGTGAACACGGTGCCTTATCGTTGGGATGTTCCAGCACATGCCGATCAATATGTTCAATGGATCGAGGAAAGGAGGATGACCACGAAGTGGGGCGAGCGCATCATCCGACTTTGATGTTCAAGTGTATTCCTGATGCGATAGGCTGCGTGAGGGATAGAAGCGGCACCCCGCAGCGAGGAACGAGCGAGGAGTATAGCGGATAGCCCGACCCGAGGCTTTTGCGAGGCGCACGCCCACCCTTCGACTTCGCTCAGGGTGACACTTCCCCAGCGTATCCGCGTTCATCTGCTTCATCCGCGTCATCTGCGTTCCATTCCCACATCCCGCCCCGACCCGTAGGAAATTCGCTTACTTCCTCTTAACATTGGGTTCCATCAGAACGAACCATCAGCGCAGATCCGCCTAATCAGCGTCATCTGCGTTCCAATCAGACAACCCATGCCGAGGAAGATCAAGAGCGGCCTAATCCAGATGAGCCTTCCGAAGACGGAGGGCGAGGGCACCATACCGGAGATCATCGATGCGATGGTGCAGAAGCACATCCCGTACATCGAGAAAGCGGGCCAGCAAGGCGTGCAGATCCTCTGCTTGCAGGAGATCTTCAACACGCCCTACTTCTGCCCCGGCCAGGACCGCAAGTGGTACACCAGCGCGGAGAGCGTGCCCGGCCCCACGACGGAGCTGATGGCGCAGTACGCGAAGAAGTACAACATGGTGATCATCGTGCCGATCTACGAGAAGGAGCAGGCCGGTGTGCTGTACAACACCGCTGCGGTGATCGACGCGGACGGCACCTACCTGGGCAAGTACCGCAAGAACCACATCCCGCACACGAGCGGCTTCTGGGAGAAATTCTTCTTCAAGCCCGGCAACCTCGGCTATCCGGTGTTCCAGACGAAGTACGCCAAGGTGGGCGTGTACATCTGCTACGACCGCCACTTCCCCGATGGCGCACGCTGTCTTGGATTGAACGGCGCGGAGATCGTGTACAACCCGAGCGCCACCGTTGCGGGTTTGAGCGAATACCTGTGGAAGCTGGAGCAACCCGCGCACGCCGCAGCGAACGGCTATTTCATGGGGTGCATCAACCGCGTAGGTGAGGAGAAACCGTGGAACCTCGGGAAGTTCTATGGGCAGAGCTATTTCGTGGATCCACGCGGACAGATCTTCAAGCAAGCTTCGCGCGATGACGATGAGCTGCTCGTCGCGGAATTCGACCTGGACATGATCGAGGAGGTGCGCAGTACGTGGCAGTTCTTCAGGGATCGTAGGCCGGAGACGTATGGTAGGTTGGTAGAACTCTAGCGCACAAGATCTGCGCTCGTTGTCGGTTGTCCGTCAGGACCGTCACACAATGCTAGCGCGCTCCTGAACCCGCCGAACGTGCGTGGTCTGTGCGACAGAAGAACCAACAACAGACAATCGAATACTGAGCTAAGCCCCATGGCAGAGTACAAGAAACCCACCACCGAAACCGAGTTCGCAGCCAACTTCCACCCGAAGAAGCCGCTGATGAGCGATACCGAAGCGTACTACGAAAGTTCGCGCTGCCTGTATTGTTACGATGCGCCGTGCATCAATGCGTGCCCGACGGGGATCGACATACCGACCTTCATCCGGCAGATCAACAACGACAACAAGGACGGGGCCGCGAAGACGATCTACGACAGCAACTGGATGGGCCATGCCTGCGGGAACGTTTGCCCGACGGAGGAACTCTGCGAAGGCGCCTGCGTGTACACCAACAGCGACGTGAAGCCGATCGAGATCGGACGCTTGCAGGCACATGCTACGGACAAGGTGATCCGGAGCAAGAAGAAGTTGTTCATCACCGGGAAGTCAACAGGCAAGAAGGTGGCGGTGATCGGCGCGGGGCCTGCTGGCGTTTCGTGCGCGTGCGAGTTGCGGATGATGGGCCACGCGGTGGACATCTACGAAGCGCGTGAAAAGCCAAGTGGATTGTGCGTTTACGGCGTTGCACCTTACAAACTGACGAACGAAGAGGCTGTTGATGAGATCGCCTACCTCCAAGAACAGTTCGGCTTCAATGTCCACTACAAAAAACCGGTGAATGGCCGCACGGAACTGGATAAGTTGGAGAAGGACTACGACGCCATCTTCATCGGCATCGGGCTGGGCGGTACGTCAGCGCTGGGTATTCCCGGCGAAGACAAGAAAGGCGTGATGGGTGCGCTGGAGTTCGTGGAAGTATTGCGCAACAAGCATCAATCCACCGCTGTCGGTAACAAGGTGATCGTGCTCGGTGGCGGCAACACGGCAATGGACGCTGCGAGCGAAAGCTGCCGCATGGGCGCTGAGAGCGTGATCATCGCCTACCGCCGTGGTCCGGAAGAGATGGGCGCTTATTCCTTCGAGTTCGATCTAGCGAAGAAAAGCGGTTCGAAGGCGTTGTTCAATGTGACACCGTTGGAAGTGCTCGGCAATGGCTCGGTGTCTGGCGTGAAGTTCATTCGCAACAAAGCCGCCTATGGCAAGATCGAAGCGATCCCCGGCAGCGAGTTCGTGGAGCCGTGTGACATGGTGCTGCTCGGGACCGGTCAAGGCAAGCAGGTGGAGTTGCTGGAGCAGATATCAGGCCTCGCGCTGGACAAGAAGGGGCGCATCCTCGACAATCGTGGCCGCATTGTGGTGAACGAGAACTACCAGACGAACAATCCGAAGTACTTCGCGGCGGGGGATGCGGTGAACGGAGGGGTGGAAGTGGTGAATGCGGCTGCCGAGGCGAAGAAGGCGGCGCATGGGATCAACGCATACCTGAAGAAATGATACGGTTCGAATTACTGATCGCTTCGTCGGTTACTCCTCGCCATGACGGAGGGGTGATGGGGCGCAAGCGCGACGCGACGCCGCGCTTGCGCCCCATTTCGAGTCGTCACTGCGAGCCCGCCTCGGGCGAAGCAGTCCATCATTCGGATGTCAACACGGATAGCACATGGCAGACCTGAGAACCAACCTCGCGGGGATCAAGAGCCCCAATCCTTTCTGGCTGGCCTCCGCGCCACCCACCAACAGCGGCTACCAGATCATGAAAGCCTTCGACGCGGGCTGGGGTGGTGCTGTGTGGAAAACCCTCGGTGTGCCCGTGGTGAACGTGAGCAGCCGCTACGGCAGCGTGAACTACCGCGACAAGCGTATGGTGGG
>JBGAJW010000003.1:0-138518 GCA_044224725.1 Flavobacteriales bacterium | reverse complement strand
GTGCAGCGACCGATGCCGGAATGGATGCTGCCTTTCGCGCAGACCATCGACGCAGCGAAGAAGTACGTGGTGTCCAGCAAGCTGAAGGAGGTCGATTGGAATTCGGAACTCGTGCGTGGGGATCTCGCAACGTTCGTTCAACAGCTCAAACAACAGCCCGGCAAGGGTATCGGCGTGGGCGGCGCGCAACTCGCGATGGCCTTGACGGAACTGGGCTTGATCGATGAGTACCAGATCGTGGTGCATCCGCGCATCGTTGGTCGCGGACCTATGTTGTTCGCAGGGCTCTCGAAGATGGTGGACCTGAAGCTCGTGGGCCGGGAGGAGTTCGGTTCGGGGGCGGTGGCGATTCGGTATGAGTTGAAGCGGTGATCACCACGAACTGCTCGGGGGCATTCGCTTTCGGCACCGTGGCATGCCATGATCCAGCCCGTGCGCCACACCCTCACTTCATCTTGTTGAACATGTACCGCGCGATCCTCCAGCCGCTGGCGGTACGCGCAAACACGAACAGCTCCCGGTTCTCCTCCGGCACGGTGGCACCCGTGGCGTGGATCAGCGTTGTGCCGCGTGAGGTGGTGCGGGCGAAGGCATGGTCGCCGACAACCTGCACTTCGTCGATGAAGAACTCGATGTTCAGCTTGATCATGGAGAACACGCCGTCGTAGGCCTGCCTCACCTGATCGGTACCCACCGACGTGGGAAAGCCGGTGGGCATGAAGACGCCATCAGTGGTGTACAGGGGGATCACCTGGTCGGTGCTGGAGGCGTTCAGCGCATCGCGGTAAGCGAAGAGCAGTTCCTTGATCGCGTTCTGGTCGTTGGTGGTGTTCATGGTCGTGGTGGTGTTATCGGGTTCGGAGGTGCGTGCTTCCGGGGCCTGGCAGCCGAGCAGCAGCGCGACCGGTAGCGTGTAGAGGATGGTCTGCTTCATCATGGGTGATGGTTGCAGCTCAAAGGTCCCCGCGCCAAATGCTCCGGCCCATAGCCCCGATCAAGAAGTGACCTTGATCCAGATCAAGGGTTCAGCGCCCCTTGCTGGTCTTGGCGCGTAGGCGGCTCAGGAACTCCGGCGTTACGCCCAGGTAGGAGGCGATGTGTACGTTGGGCACGCGTGCGGCCAGGGCAGGATGTTGCTCCACGAAATGGGCGTAGCGTTGTTCTGCGCTGGACGCATTGCGGCGGAGCATGCGTTGCTGCAACTCCACGAACTGGTCCTCGATGATCACCCGGAAGTTCCGATCGAACTTGGGGTGCTCGGTGTACAGTCGCAGCAGGTCAGCATACTCGATGCACACCACCACGCTCGGCTCCAAGGCTTCAATGAACAAACTGCTCGGCTTCTCCGCATGGAAGCTCCCGATGTCCACGATCCACTCGTTCTCCAGCGCGAACTGCAGGTTGTGCTCCACGCCCTTCGCATCCATCTCGTACATGCGCAAACAACCCTCCACCACATAGGCATAGGACCGGCACACTTCGCCTTCTTGCAGCAGGAAGCCGCGCCGCTTCAAGCGCCGCACGCGGCTGCGCTCCTTCAGCGCCTTCCGCTCCGACTCGTCCAGGGCGAGGTAGCGATCGAAGTGCGCGCAAAGCACCTCTTGTGGGTCGGTCATCACTTCCGCAAGATCTTCTCCATTTGCTTACCCTTCGCCAGCTCATCCACCAGCTTGTCCAGGTAGCGGATCCGCTGCATCAGCGGGTCCTCGATGTCCTCCACGCGATAGCCGCAGATCACGCCGGTGATCTTGTCCACGTTCGGGTTCAGGCGCGCCTCGGCGAAGAAGGTGCGAAAGTCGGTCTTGTCGGCGATGATCTTCTTCAGCGCCTTCTCATCGTAGCCGGTGAGCCACTCGATGATGGTGTGCAGTTCCTCCACCGTGCGACCCTTGCGCTCCACCTTGTTCACGTAGTGCGGGTACACGCTCGCGAACGGCATCTGGAAGACGCGTTCGTAGTTGGTATCCGGTTTCATGGTCCTACAAAGTTGATCAACCGTTATCGCACCAGCCTCCCTATCGCTTCGTCCAGTAGCGCTGAACGAAACCGATCACGTCCACTTCGTTCGCGCTGATCCTCACATCAGGGGCGATGCCCTCCTTGTCGTAGACCATGCCATGGTCGATCCGGTTCATGCGGCTGGTGGGGATGGCCGCCCCGAGTCCGTCGCAGCGCAGGTCATGCGGCATCACGTCGCCGTAGTCCATGAACCCTCCGGTGTTCTCGCCGAAGATCACGGCCTTCCCGCTGATGCCGCGGGTCACTTCAACGAAGCTCTCCCCGCTGCTGGCCGTGCCCCGGTTCGCGAGTACGGCGACCCGTCGCGGCATATCGTGCTTCTTGAACCTCGTCGTTGCGCCGCCACCGATGTGCCAGGTGTTCGGATGCGCCCGACCCTGCTTCACCAAGGCCCGGATGGAACGCGCCGAGGCCGGATCCATCATGCGCTCGTTCTCCTGGAGGAAGTCGTTCAGCACCGCCGTGTTGTCGGGGCTCAGCCAATGGCTCACGCCGTACTCCTTGAACGGTCGCGTGTAGAGATAGGGCAGCAGGCTCTGGAACACATCGGTCGAGCCGCCGCCGTTGTCTCGGAAGTCCACGATCCAGTTCGGTATGCGATCGAGCAATTCCTTGTTCGCCTTCACCAGGCTGTCGAGGATCGCCTTGTTGCTGAGCTGGCACGAGCCGAGCTTGATGTAGAGCGTGGAGTCATCGAGCAATTTCCACTGCACCTCACTGCCGTACGTAAGCTCGAACGCACGCTCATCGATCGCCTCCGTAGGAGCGGGAACGATCCGGCGCCAGGTGCCGATGTGATCGAGCAGGAGATGATGTTGGACAACGGTCGCCCCCGTCTCCATCATGCCCAGATCACCGCGCCAATAGCGCGCGGTCATCCGGCCATCCACCGATGCGGGACAGGTGAACTTCACCATGCCCTCCTTCCACTGCTCATTGGCGGACCGCATGATCATCGCCCGGTAGGTAGTGGAAGAAGGGTCGAAGACCATCCCCACTTCGTAGGCCTCGAGCGCCCAGATCCCTTCCAGTGGACGCAGGTCGTTCGCGTGTTCAGCGAAGTAGGCATTGAGCGTTGCGGCCGTCCAGGTGGTGATGATCGGTGGTGCGCTGGAACCGAGCGCGCTCGGCATGTTGGGGCCGCCAAGCTGCAGGTGCTTGTCCCAGAAATAGCGCCGATACGCATCGAGCACACCGAAGCACAAGGTCTTGTCCGTGGTGTTCGCGGCCACGGAACGGAGCGAATCCAACAACGCATGATAGCGGACCTGGTCCGCCGGCTTCACCTTGTCCTGGAAACCGGAATAGTTGCGCGTGACCGTATCGACGTAACGCTCGAGGTTGCCCATGCACGAGCAACTATCCTGCGCGACAAGCTGCACCGGGAACAACAGGATCGCGAGAGACCACGCTTTCATGTTGCTCAAAGGAAGTGGTCAGGGGCTCTACTTCACCGCCGCGTGATGCGATAGAAGGCGGCCCGCTCACCCTGCACGATCTGCTCGCATTTGTACCCGAGCTTCGGCAGGTCGATCCCGGCGAAGAGCGGCTCGCCCGCGCCCAGAAGCACTGGCGACACAGCGATGAGCAGCTCATCGATCAGCTTGGCTTGCAAGTATTGGCGCACCGTGGACGCACCGCCGCCGATGCGGATATCGCGCGCACCGGCCGCTTCGCGCGCGCGTTCCAGCGCCTCGTGGATCCCTCCGGTCACGAAGTGGAAGACGTTGCCCCCTTCCATTTCCAAGGCAGGCCTTGGGTGATGCGTGAGCACGAAGACGGGCACGTGGTAGGGCGGGTTCGCCCCCCACCAGCCTTTCCACTCCTCATCGGGCCAGGGACCGCGCACCGGCCCGAACATGTTGCGGCCCATGATCCACGCGCCGAGGTTTTCCATGCCCTGGATGGCCATGTCGTTGTCCACACCGAGCGTGCCCTCCGACTTACCGAAATGGGTGGTCTGGAAGTAGTGCGTGTTGAGCAACCACGGGTGCAGGCCCTGGCCACCGGTGCCCATCGGGGCTTCCAGCGTTTGATCGGGACCGGCGCCATAGCCGTCGAGCGAGATGGTGAAACCGTGGACGATGAGGCGGGGCATGGGAGGGGTGCGTTCTATCAATTAGGACGGCCCCATCGGCTGGGGTTGCGGCTGGAGTGGAATACGCTGTAGACGATGATCGCTCCGCGATCGAAACGATAGACCACTTGATAAGGGAAACGCTTGAGCGTGACCTTTCTGTACCGGGAACGCCACTTGGCCGGTCCTTCAGGCCGCTGCGCAATGAAGGCTACGAACTCGTCTATCTCGGTCAACAGTCGCTCACCCGTTCCTTTGGACTGAGCTTCGTACCAGTCGAATGCCGCCTGCACGTCGCGAATGGCTTCGCCGCGCCAGACAACGGTGGCGCTCATGCATCCTTGCCTTTCCCTGAACGGATCAAGTCCTTGGCCTCATCCCAGGTGTAGCTCTTGCCCTCCCCAAGCTTGTACGCGGCTTCGCGCTCCTTCACGATGTTGTAATGCTCATCTGTGAGGCCGTCCTCATCCTCGCCCCCCGCACTTGATGCGGGGTCCGCACGGAACAGATCGGCCACCTTCTTCAGCAGGCCTTCATCGGTGGTGCGCAGCAGGCGCTCGATCAGCTGGAGCTTGAGGGACTCGGTGGACATGGCTCAACGAAGATAGGATGATGGTGAACGGCGAAACGCGTTCCGTCAGCATACCTTTGGGTCAAGCAGACCAGCTATGACAGCGATCCAATTGCGCACCGAGGTGAAAAAGCTCGTGGACAAGACGAGCGACCTTGGATTCCTTGAACAGTTGAAGCAATTGCTGTTACGTTCAGAGTCCGATCGCACCGCATTCGTGGAGATGAACCGCATGGCGGACCTGAGCGATGAGGCGATCCGCAAGGGCGATGTCTTCACCCACGAAGAAGTCGTGAAGCACCTGCACCACCGCCGGAAGCGGAAATGAGGCTCTCGTACACGCTTCCCGCTCGTCAGCGCTTGGTGGAGATCGAGGACTACTTCACCGTGCATGCATCGCCCAAGGTGGCCGTTCGACTGGTCGACGGGCTTCTCGCCAAGGCGCTCGGCTTGCTGAAGCACCCGAAGAAAGGCAAGCCTGAAAAGTTCCTGGCACATCGTGGTTTGGGCCATCGCTCACTGTCCGCAGGACGATTCTTGATCGTGTACTACGTGGACGGCGACACCATTTTCATCACCGACTTCTTCGATACCCGTCAGCATCCTTCACGCGTGCGGGGGTAAGGACGCTTGGCGCTTCCAGCGTTTGACCGGGGTCGGCGCCGTAGCCGTCGAGCGAGATGGTGAAACCGTGGTCGATGAGGCGGGGCATGGTTGGGTTAGTGTGGATCAAAGTTGGGCGGTTTCAACAAGCTTCGTGCTCGGAGTCGTGAACGTACGCTGTGTTAGCTTGGCCTCATGAGCAACAAGCGAGCATCTGCGGGCGAGAGCATCGAACTCGAGATTGCCCATGAGAACTGGGGCAATGCACGCAAACTGATAAAAGCAGAGCTGCGTCACGATCCGGACGACCATTGGTTGCTTATTCGGTTATCCCTCACGTACTACGAACAGCGAGAGTATTCCACGGCACTGGGGTTCTCCAGTAAAGCCCTGAAGGCAGCACCCTTCTGTCCATTGGTTCTGTGGAACCATGCGGGCGCGCTCGAAATGCTCGGACGGACAAGAGAGGCCCTCGCTATCTATCACCGCTTGATCAAGCGAGGTGTTGATCGCATCGCGTACGGTGCTTGCGGCGAGGGCTTGGCAAAGGCACGCGGTCTGGTAGCCGACTCTCTCTACCGCTTGGCCAAGTGCTACAAGACCATCAACAAACCCGAACAAGCGATCAATGCCTACAAGCGACATCTCGCAATGAGAGGACCAGGATGCCGATCGATCTATAGCCTTCGAGCTGTAAGGAAGGAGTGGGCCAGCACCGTAGCCGGCAAGCGAGATGGTGGAACCGTGGACGATGAGGCGGGGCATGGGGGACTCTCTATTCCTTGTGCATGCTCAGTATGCCCACTAACGCCGGGAGTACTTTATTCTCCGGGTCAAGCATGACGATGGTATCCTGAGCTGAGTAGAGCTCGATGGCCACTGGCGTCCCCGTCCGATCCATCTGCTTCATGACCTTCTTCGGTGATTCGATCTCCGCGCGTTTCAAGCCTTTGAGAAGATCAGCGATGCGCCATAGTGCCTCCACTCGAACAGGAGTATTACGGAGCGTGCTGTCCTGATAGTTGAAGATGAGATGCTCATGCGTCACGATTAACGTTGAATCCGATCGATCGAATCGATACCATTGCTTGTTCCGAAAGTAGCCTAAGTCCAAGCACTCTATGGAAATGGTGAACTTCTCCTTCGACATGACCTCATCGATCCGCTCCAGTTCGCCTCTTGGAACGATCAGTGCTAGGCCACCAGCGAATCCGATATGTGACAAACGCAACATCTGATTGGCACTAAAGAAGCGAGCCGAGCGAGATGGTGAAGCCGTGGACGATGAGGCGGGGCATGGTGAACGTGCCCTTCGCTATCGCGTGCATGTGAACTTGACTCCCAACTCCTCAATCATCTTGAAGTCGTCGATGCACCGAATACCCATTGCGTCGCAGACATGCGGAATCTTGACACGCTTGTTGTTCGCAGCAGTTGGCTTCTCCTCCTTGGAAACGACGCACGCGTTCTCAGCCATGGCATGCGCAATCAGCCATGGGTCAGCCAGCGAACGCTGTTTCGTGTTGTCCACAAGCAGCTGGTGCCTCGTATCCTTCGCATAGATCTCTTTCAACTTGAGACCGACTTCCTCCGTAACGATCCGAACCTTGATACGACTTTTCCTAAGCCACTTCGACAAGTCGTCGTCGGTACGATGAATCTCTTCTGCTACCCAACTTGGAACGAACACTTGGCCATGAGCACCGAGTTCATCCAGCACGTCCCAATAAGTCGGACAAATATTCGGCGAATAGTAGCTCTCCCATGCTTTGATGAGCACGTTCGCGTCGAGGCAGTAGATGGTCGACTGCAAGTTCATCGGTACATGATGGCCTCGAACTTCGAAAAGTTGTTCACCGGCGTGTTCAGCAGGCTGCTAGCCAACGTTGGCTGAATCGCACCACCTCGGAAGGCATCCAAGACAATCTGGGTGAAGAGGCGCCCATTCTTGTTCAATCGAAGCAGATAAGGATTGGGGCCGCCCTTGGACCTTTCCTTGCTCCTGTTCTTCTCAGCCAGGGCGCGCTTATATTCATTGAACTCCCTGTCCAATGTCGCCTTCATGGCATGATAGCCAGCATCCGTGACCATACGACGACCATAGGCACGGACAAGCAAAGCCCAAGAACTCACACCATATCGTTCAGCGATCTGCGCGATCGATATGGAATCTGAGAATTGAGAAGCGTTCAAAGATGCCATCACGCGATCCGGCATCAGCGCATGCGCCGCGACCGCATTGCAGAAGCGCTCGATGGGGTTTGTACTTGGCGCTTGTGTTGTTCTTGGATCAATCTCGCCGGAGATACCTGTGGCCGCGATCCAGATATGCGCCAGCTCATGTACAAGCGTGAACAGTTGCGCTTTGTCCCAATCGTCTGTGTTGATGAAGACGAATGGGGCGTGTGAGTCAGCGATGGCGAAACCTTGGAACTCTTCACTGTCCAGTTTCAATCGTGAATGATAGAAGCTCGTGCGCGAAATGAAGATGCCTGCGGCCTCAGCCTTGGACATCCACTCGCGTATGGGCTCCCTTTCCGTGTATGCGCCTGGATCGATGCCGAGTGTATGAAGAATGTCCAGCGCCACAGTACTCGGCTCATCGTTAACCGTGTAGCGACCAACGAACGGCAAGGCAGGTTCTTCGTTCTCACGCTGCAGTTCGCTAATCCAGCTGTACTTCTGTCGTATGTCGCGAATGATGAACTCTGCCGAAGTGGTCAACTCCTTAGAACCGGAGCGACGGAAATCGTCGAGAGGCTTGAAGTCATATGGGACATCGGGCAGGAACAACATAGCGAACGGCCTGCGGTAAGCCTTCGCAAGAGTCTCAGCCTGTTTGATAGTGGGCTGTTCGACTCCTTCCTCCCAATTGGTCAACCGCTCAGGTGTAAGCCCTGCGACCTTCTTGGCCGCCTGCTCAAGGGAGAGTCGGGCGGTTTCGCGCGCCCACTTCAGGACCTTGGGGGTTATGTAGGCCTTCTCTGCCACTGGATTAGGCGCAAGTTGCGCAGTGAGGGAAGTGGATTGACGGTTTTCCTGGCGAGCTTTTCGACAGCAAGGTATTTCGCGTGACGGATTGAAGCGGAAAGCCCGCAAGCGAGGAGGAACGACGAGTGCGGACTTGCAGCGGAAAGCCGGACCCCGCCTGCATTTGAGGCGGGGGCACGCCCAAACTCAATTCAAATTCAAGTACGCTCCCAAGCCGTGCACACCGCCTTCGCGGCCATACCCGCTCTCCTTGTAGCCGCCGAAGGGTGAGGTGGGATCGAACTTGTTGTAGGTGTTGGCCCACACCACGCCCGCGCGCAATTTGCTGGTGAGGTTGAAGATCTTGCTGCCCTTGTCCGTCCACACGCCGGCGCTGAGGCCGTAGGGCGTGTTGTTGGCTTTCTGGATCACCTCGTCCACGGTGCGGAAGGTCTGCACGGCGAGCACGGGGCCGAAGATCTCCTCCTGCGCGATGCGCGCGCTTTGCGCCACGTTGAGGAAGAGCGTGGGGCGGCACCAAAAGCCGCGAGTCGGCAAGTCGCAAGTCGGCTGGTACATCTCGGCGCCGTCGGCCACGCCGTGCTTGAGGTACTTGTTGATGGTGCCGAGCTGCTCGCGGCTGTTGATGGCGCCGATGTCGGTGTTCTTGTCGAGCGGATCGCCCACGACGAGCGAGCGCATGCGGTGCTTGAGCTTGCGGATGACCTCGTCGTACACGCCTTCCTCCACGAAGAGGCGGCTGCCGGCGCAGCACACGTGGCCCTGGTTGAAGTAGATGCCGTTGATGATGCCTTCGACGGCCTGGTCGATGGTGGCGTCGGCGAAGATGATGTTGGCCGCCTTGCCGCCGAGCTCGAGCGTGAGCTTCTTGCCGCTGCCGGCCGTTGCGCGTTGGATGAGCTTGCCCACGCCGGTGCTGCCGGTGAAGGCGACCTTGTTCACATCGGGATGATTCACTACCGCCGCGCCCGTGGCACCTGCGCCGGTGACGATGTTGACGACGCCATCGGGGAGCTCGGCCTCCTGCAGGATGCTCGCGAGGGTGAGCGCGGTGAGCGGCGTGGTCTCGGCGGGCTTCAGCACCACGGTGTTGCCGCAGGCCAGCGCGGGCGCGAGCTTCCACGCGGCCATGAGCAACGGGAAGTTCCAGGGGATCACCTGACCGGCCACGCCGAGCGGCGATACGGTCTTGCCGGGGAACGCGTAGTGGAGCTTGTCGGCCCAACCGGCGTAGTAGAAGAAGTGCGCGGCGGCGAGCGGCACATCCACATCGCGGCTTTCGCGGATCGCCTTGCCGCCGTCCATGCTCTCGATCACGGCGAACTCGCGGGCCTTCTCCTGTAGCAGCCGCGCGATGCGGTAGATGTACTTGCCACGTTCGGCCGCAGGCATCTTGCTCCACACGGTGTCGTAGGCTTTGCGGGCGGCCTTCACGGCGGCGTCCACATCGGCCTCACCGGCCTCGGCGATGCGCGCGAGCTTCTGCTCGTTGGCGGGGTTGATGGTGTCGAAGTACTTCCCGCTCTTCGGCTTCTGCCACTTGCCGTTGATGAAGAGCTCGTATTGCTCGTTGATCTTGACGTGGTCCTTGGACTCGGGGGCGGGAGCGAGGGCCCAGTCAATTGCCTTCTTCTTGGTTGCCATCGTGAGCTAAGGTATGAGAGCCTTATTGCGTGTCAGGCAAAAGACCCAGGTAGTAGTACTCCGCAGAGAGGTAGGACGCCGAGAAGAGGATGGCAGCATCCACGGCGATCAGGATGGATGCAACACGGTACGGCGACACCTTGGTAATGAACTTGAGATAGAGGATGTTCACGACGGTCAACCCAAGGAGAATGAACGCTGAAGAGCGAAGCAGATCCATGAAATGATCGTTGGCTTGCTGACGAAGCACGGCAGCATCCTTTGGACCAAGAACAATGAGGGCAAGCTTTAGAATGATACCCCAAGCGATAAGGAAGACCAAGCTGTTGATTGCACAAAGCAGCGTGATCTTGAACGCGCCATGATTCCTTTTCACGAGTTGCTGGACCATGAGTATCAATAGGACCGCCCAAACAATGTAAGCGACATAGATGCCAAGCCAGAAGACGTTGGAAAGCGCCTGAGTGGTCATCGCTCACTGCGCAATGCGGACGTGGTCCTTGCTTTCGGGGGCGGGGGCGAGGGCCCAGTCGAACTTCTTGGTCTTGGCCATGGGTCGAAGATAGACCGATGGCCATGCCGCTCCGCTAGAGCGCGCTGCCGAGGCGGTAACTGCAACCCAGCAACAGGCACACCGCGTTCGTGCGGATGCTGCCATCGTCCACCACCGGCAACGCGCTGATGTTGGTGAGGCCTTTGTCATAGCGCGCCTCCAGGCTGAGGCTGATCTTCTGGCCAAGTGCCAGTGCCCCGCTGATGCTGCCGCAAAGGCCGATATCCGTGTTCTCGAAATTCTTGGTGATCGTGACGTCCGGAAAGTCGAAGCCACTGGAAGTCTGCGTTGCGGACAGGAGGATGCCGAGATAGCCACCTGCCCCCGCGCTCACCCGGAACTTCTCACCGAAGCCGTAGCGCAGCATCAACGGGAACGAGAGGTACTGCAGCTCGCCGCGCACCGCGCCGGAGCCGAGGACGTTGCCGATATTGTCGGTGAAGGTGACGTCGGTGCTGGAACCCTTCCGCTGATAGCCAGCACCCAGGCGGACACCGAGGTGTTGGGAGAGGTTGTACTGGAAGTTGAGCCCGGCAGCCGGCCCGTGCAGCGGACCGGAATCATCGATCGCCTTGTTGCCCCGCAGCCAACCGGTGCTAGAGCCCACTTGTAGCCCGGCCTCGAAGCGGGTCGTTTGTGCGAAGGATCCGATGCATGCCGCGAGAAACGCGATCAGGAGCGTGATGTGAAGCGTGCGCATGGGCGGTGAACGCACAAGGGAAGGGGATATTGCCGCGCATTCGCCTTGCGCTTTCCTACCCGAAAGGTCGTATCCCCACCCGTGAAGCTCAGCGGAGGGCCTGTCGGACGGATCGTTCACGCCACGACATTTGAAGCCATGCACGGCATCGGCCCGCACGAGTACGACTATCTGAGCTGGCCCTACCTCTCGTCCGGTGCGGACATGCTGGAGTACACCTTGCAGCACCTGTGCTTCACCGGCGCCTTGGACCTGCACTATTGGAAAGTGGCGGCGCACCCGAAGAACCCGCGACCGGTGATGCGACTTTTCCTGGCGCGCGGAAGAGCCGTCACTTCCTTGTCCACCGCTGAAGCCTTCGCGCTGTCGCTCATTCCGCCGGACCGGCCGATCCACCTGGGCGAGTTGCGCCTTCGCCTGAAGGAACAGGTGAAGGACGAAGAGTCCTTCAAGTTCGACTTGGTGCGCAAAGACCTGAAAGCCGCCGGGCTGCTGCGCTTCACCTATTGGCCCTCCGCCGAAGGACGTGCGGCGCGTGGTCGGGTGAGCGATCGGCTATCCGCCTTCAAGCGCGACCTGCACGACCTGTTGGCCGGCCCACGTGAAGTGCTGGACACACGATTGGATGAACTCGGTAGTCAGGTGGTGATGCTGGCCGATGTGACGCGGGACCAACTGAAAACGGTCCACGGCCGCACGCCGGATCTCCCCGCAGTGCTTTCCATCAGCACCTTCCTGCAGTCGAACGGGGTGTACATGGATCCCACGTCGCTCACCGGCATATCCTTCGTCGGCGGCGGCGGTGGTGGTTTCAGCGGAGGTGGAGGAGGTTTCGGAGGCTTCGGTGGTGGCAGCTTCGGGGGCGGTGGTGCCGGCGGATCCTGGTGAGACCGAAGGTCAATACTGTATTCACGGGCAGTCCGCTCCATACCACGGAATCCGGACCCGGCAGGGGAAGGTCCAACACGTCGACGAAGCCGTCATCCGAGGTGCAACTGAGGAGGATCTGCTCGCCGCCGATCTCCAACGGTGCGTTCATGCCCGGCCAGTGCAGGATCACATCGGACCCTGCCACCGTGCAGAAGAATCCGGGATCCACGATCACCGACATGTACATGGCCATGTTCTGGGAAATGCAGCCTTCACTTGTGGTGACCTGTGCGTTATGGAACCCTTGGGACGTGATGGTCCCGGAGAGGGTGAGCGTATCGTTGGATAGGTCAGCGGTCACGCCCGGCGGAAGGCTGGCCACCTGCACCCCGGTACCCTCCACCAGGAAAACGATCGGTTTGATCGTGGCGATAGGCGGGTCCAGGCACCATACCTGTTCCAAGGAGCTCGAGTCGGAGAGCAGGGTGATGGAGCAGTTCTGGGCTCTTGCACCCGTCGCCACTAACGAAAGCACCGCGAGCGATGAGGACCTGATCAGGTGGATGGCATTGAGCATGAAAGCAAAGTTGCCGACCCTGGATGGCCCCGAGCATCCCGACATCTTTTGATCGCAAGCTCTCCGAGCGCTCCTCTACCGTTCAATGATCAACCGTGCACTTCGACAGATCCCTCCTTCAGCGCAGACGCGAACGACATAGAGGCCCGCTTTCAAAGTGCCCGGAAAGGCGGTCGTCTGTAACGCGCCGAACGAATTCACCTGCTCTGCATGCACGAGTTCCCCGATCGCGTTCAGCACATCGATACGGGAACGTTTGCCGAACAGGCCAGCATCACCGACGATGTTCAGGCGGTCGCTCGTGGGGTTGGGATACATGCGCAGGTCATCCCCCTTCCCAGCGTTGTCCGCCTCCAAAGGCGGCACATTGCCGATGCTCGTGATGCACGCGGCGTCCTCGATGTGCGCGACCACCACATCGTCGATGAAGTAGTAGATGTACGCGCTACTGTAGAAATCGCCCTCGTAGGTGAACTCGTCACGATCGGCGAAGAAGGCACCGAGGGTGATGTGGTCCCACGGCTCGTCAGGCACCACCACGCCGCACACGGTGGTCCACGGCCCCTGACCTATGATGTCCAGCGAGATCACCTGCGGTTCAACATTGATGGTTTCGCTGTAGCCCTGTGGAGCCGGGCCGGTGGAGAGATAAGCCGCCAGCCCGTTGCAGTTGCCTTCGTTCCGCGGCGCGGACACCGCGCTGAACGAGACGAGATAGGGCTCGCCGGGGACAAGGGGTTCGCTGAGCGGTGCCTGGATGTATTCCTGGTATCCGAGAGTGCCGCGGATGATCATGCCAGCCATGCCTTTGCCGCTTCGCGCCAGCACCCGTCCCAATGTGGGGCTGTCGTAATAGGAGGGCATTTCGGACTGGCTGGTATACGGTGCACAACTGCTGTAGCTGTCCGAAGAAGCGAACTGATCGCGTGGCCAACCGGGCGCCAGTGGGATACCGAGCCCGTCGCTATCGGCTATGCTCAGGAAGCCCGGTGTGCAATGTTCTCCCTGCTCAATGGACGGGTTCGACAAGAGAACGGGCCCCAGACAGGTTTCATCCACGCAGGAATTGGCGGTGAGCGACGGTGTGATGAAGAGGCCGATGCGGCCTTCCGCCGGTGTGGCGTTCTTCTCGCTGTAGAGACGAGCGTAGTAGGTCTGTCCGCTGGTGAGCGCCGGCAGCACCAACACGTTGTCGCTGCAGAGCAAGCTGGTCAAGTTGCCCGGGGAGCCGCTGAAGAGTTCCAGGACCACATCGGCCGTGTGATAGCCCGCGACCAGGCGCGCAGCAGCGTTCGTGGCGGTGAAGGAGAACCAGATGTCGTCATCGGCGAAGTCGTCGGTCGCGCAATCCGCACCCGGAAGGCTCTGTGTGGCGCCTGCGGTGTTGAAGTAGTGGGTGAACGCATCGCCGTAGGTGATCGACACAGCACCTTCAGCTTCGTCGTTGCTTTCACCATCCAGCCAGGTGGCGAACATGCAGAGCTCCTCCGCTGCATTACCCGGGGTGAACACGCGGTACCAGTAGTCATCGCCGATGGTCAGTCCGTTCAGTACCGCGTTTCCGGCACCGCACCCGATGTTGTGCGCCTGTAGTACCGCAACATCGGTGGTGAGCGTATCGAAGGCCTCGATCAGCAAGGGCGGGAACAGGGTCAGCTCAGCGAAGAGCGTGTTGCGCTGTTGTGCCCTGATGGTATGCGTGGTGGCGGTGGCCGTGAAGCGATACCAGGTGTCATCGTCCGCACTGCTTCCGAAGCCGCAGATATAGGGCAGGCTTTGTGTGGCACCGTAGCCGCTCATGGCGTTGAGCGGTTGCGTGAACGCCGAGCCCACCGCGGGCACGAACGCTCCGGAGATCTCGTCGTTCACCGGATGCTCTACGATCAACGGCACCATGGAGATGGTGGCGCTGCTGGCGAAGCGGATCAGGTACTCCGTGCCGGGGGTCAGTCCCGTGTAGTGCGCGTGCGCTGCGGCAGTGGAAACGTTGCCGAGGCACGACAGGCTCGTAAGCCCGCCACAACCACCGCTGAACAGCTCAACATACACACCGCTGGAACTTCCGGTCTGATGTGCCGATAGAAATGTCACTTCGGTCGTGGTGGGCGTGAACTTGTACCACAGGTCGCGGAAGAAGCCACAACCCGTGTTCACTCCATCCGTCGCGGCGAAGGGATACACCAGGGGCTGTTGCGGGATCTCTTCCACCGCGAGGACGGGAAGCTGCAAAGCGCCATCGCAATCGTCGTTCGGCATCGCAGCCGTAACACCGATGCGGAAGGCGCTCGGAGCCGCACCCACGCCGGTGAACACACGCAGGAAGTAGGTGGTACCAGGAACAAGCCCGCCCAATGAGGTGGCGGCGTATTGTACACCTGTGCACAGAACGTTCGTGAGCGCACCGCATGTGCCGGTGAGCACCTCCAATTGGAGGTCCACGTTGGGAATGGAAGTCTCGATATACACCAACTGGCGGGCGGCCGTTGCCGTGAAACTGTACCAGACATCGGCGGGTTGGGTAAAGCCGCATGAGGCGCTGCTCACGGTCGCGTTGCAGGTGAATCCATGCGTGAAGTTGTCGCCGTCGACAGTGGGTAACACGCTCAAAGGCGTGGCGGTGGCACACTCGTCGTTGCTCGGTGGGCCGAACACCCGGATACTGCCGTTCTTGGGAGAAGACCCATCGCCGATCTTCAGGAAGTACGTGTCGCCGGCGATCAAGCCGTTGAAGATCTCGTACGGGTTGAGCGAACCATTGCTCACGCACGAAAGCGCGCCGCAGGTGCCGCTGAACACGGATACATCCTGGTTGGCGGTGCCCACCACTGTGACCTTGTTCGCAGGAGCTACGAAGCTTAGCCAAATGTCCGTTGCGCGGGTATCGCAAGGCACCGTGCTGCTGGTTCCCAGCCAGGTGGAAACCTCCACGCTGGGGGGCTCTTCACCGCTCTCCGCCACCGCGATGGGCACGGCTCCGCTGCATTCATCATTGGGTGCGGCGGCGTACACATCACCCACGATCCGCAGGTCTTCCCCCGGATCGGTGCTTGCGCTATGGATGCGGATGTGGTATTCCTGGCCCACGGTGAGCCCCGTCACACGCGGAGCATTGCACGCCAAGCTGGTCAACGCACCGCAGCCACCACCGAACCACTCGATCACGGGAGCGTTCACGTGCAGGAGCGCGGTCGGGAACACGTGGGTGATGGCCGTGGCGGTGAAACGGTACCAGACGTCATCGTCGGCTGAAGCATCACCTGAACAGGCCACCTGTGATTGCGTCGCACCCAGGGTGGCCATTTCCGTTGCGGGCCATACCGCATCGGAACCGCCGCGCACGGTGAGTTCGATCGCGCCTGAGCAATCATCGTTCGTGGGATCGGACACCACCGCAAGACCCATGTGACAGTTCTCGTTCAGCTCCTCGCACGGCGCGGAGCTGATCACGCGCACGTAATAGGCGGTGCCAACGGACAAGCCCGTGAGCGGCACATAGGCGCTGTTCGCCGCCATGCAGGTGAGGGTGCTTAGCGAACCACAGGACCCACTGAGCACTTCGATCGTGTGGCCATCGAGCCTGGACCCTTCCGTGCGCAGCCAATGCTTGCTTGCGATGGCGGTGAAGCTGTACCAGCCGATGGTGCGGTTGCCCGAACCGCTGCACGCGGTGATCGGGTCCGGGATCGCGTTGGGGAACTGCCGCGAGTCGATGTACATGAACTCCGGCTGCACGTTCGTGTTGGAAACCGGCAGCGGGATCGCCGTGGCGCAGGTCTGGTTGTAAGTCGTTTGAGCCCCTGCAATGAACGGGATCGCAGCGAGCAGAACGGACAGCGAACGGCGCATGACGAAGGATTTGGTGGTGCCAAGGGAACCCTTCGATGAAGCGATCACAAGGAAGATCGATCCAGCGCGTGAAAAGCTGATCGAACGCTAGCCGGCCAATGCCTTGGCCACATCCTCTCTCCTGCGTGTGGCCACTTCCACACGGTGACCATTGCGAAGCACCACGAAGCCCGACCGGTCAAGGTGGTCGATGTGCGCGCGGTTCACGAGGAAGCTCCGGTGCGTACGCAGGAAGCCCAGGGGCGAAAGCATGTCCTCATAGTCCTTCAGCGTACGCGCGGAAACAAAGCGGCGATCATCGCTGAGGTGCAGGTTCGTGTAGTTCACATCCGCTTCGCACCAGACGACATCCGACGGTTCAACGAAATAGCTGCGATCGCCGCTGGTGAGCGTGAGTTTCATGGTGCGCTCATCGGCCTGCGCGATGTTGTGCAGCAAATGCAGGTGAGCATCGGAAACGGTGCCGCGCTTGGCCATATGCCGGTCCACCGCCGAACGCAGCTCATCACCGAGCACCGGTTTCATCAAATAGTCCAGGGCGCTGAAGCGTATCGCCTGGATGGCGTGATCACTGCTTCCCGTCGTGAACACCACATCGAAGACCCAGTGGCCAAGGCGCTTCAAAAGTTCGAAGCCATCGCCACCCGGCATCCGCACATCGAGAAAGAGCAGGTCGACGTTGGCTCGTGCCAGAAGTCCCTGCGCTTCATCCACGGATGCGGCTTCCGCGATCACTTCCACATCCGGCGCATGCCGATGCAGCAGGGTACGCAATGATGCCCGGGCCTCTGATTCATCATCGACAATGATCGCCTGCACCATGGGGGCAAGTTACCGCGACTAGGCGGGCAGGCTCATCGTTACACGCGTCCCGACCGGGGAACCGCCAGCATCCTTCAGGTCTTCCACCAGGAACGCGCCTTGGCTCTTCATTCGCTCCGTCAGCACTTCCAATCGCTCGCCGGTGAGTTTCAGTCCCAAGGATGTATGGGCGTGCCCACCCTTTTTCTGCGAACGACCAACGCCATTGTCCTCAACACGACAGATCACGGTCCCTTGATCGGAAGAGAAGTGCACATCGAGCCGTTTCGCTCCCTTCTTCGGAGCAAGCCCATGCCAAATGGCGTTCTCGATGAACGGTTGTACAAGCAATGAAGGCACCTGGGGTTCTTCGTTCAACAGGACCTGATCCGCACTGATCGACCAGGTGAAGTCCTCGCCCAAACGCAACTGTTCAAGCCGCACATAATCCTTCAGGAATGCGATCTCTTCGTCCAGTGAGATGCGGTCACGTACGCTGTGCTCAAGGACATTGCGCAGGAGGCGCGCGAAGCCATCAAGGTATTCCTCCGCCCGCTCGTGCTCCCCCTTCAGCGAAAGCCCCCGGATGGCGTTGAGGCAGTTGTGGATGAAGTGCGGGTCCATTTGGGTACGAAGGACCTTCATACGCAGCAGGCCGTTGATCTCCTCGATCCGCACCTGTTTGTCGTTCAGTTCCGCGTTCAGCTTCTCCAATGTGGCGGTGTGCTTGCGCTTCTGAACAAGGTTGCGCCATAGAAGCACCAGGGCGCCGAAGGCCAGCGCTGCGAGGGCAAGACTTCCATAAAGCCGCAGATCCTGCAGCCGGAGGAGCTCTGCTTTCTTCTCGTTCTCCCGATCGAGGCGTGCGATCTCCTCCTTGTTCAGCCGCGTTTCGAAACGCTTCTCCAGCGTGAGCATTTTCTCATCAGCGGCGGCCTTCGCGAAGCTGTCCTTCAATACTTCCAGATCGAGCAGCAGCAGATAACCGCGAGCACTGTCGCCAATGGCCGCATAACTCTCGGCCAGGAACCCCTTGTTCTCGATGCTCAGGTTGAGTTCGTTCACGCTGGCGTCATTGATCGAATCGCTGTGCTCGAATTCCTTGATGGCCTGGTCGAAGTGCCCCGAACTGAAGAGCGCATAGCCTCGTTGGTTATGGTATTTGCTGCGCATGTAAGGACTGGCCTTCATGACCTCGCCGCGCATCGCGTTCGACCGGACCAGGGCTGAATCGTAACGCTCTTCATCGATGAACATGTTCACCAGGTTCATGCGCACGGTCAGTCGCCGTTGCGGCTCCGTAGGCGGAATGAACGCGAGGCTTCGGTCATAGTGCCATCGGGCGGAATCGAGCTTCCCTTCGTACGACAGGATGTTGCCGAGGTAGGTGTGTACTGTGGCCAGTGCAGCGGTATCCTTCAGGGCGGTCGCCAATGCGTATACCAGATCGACGTGTTCGCGGGCCGGGACGAACCTGTTCTGTTCCATGTCCACTTCTGCGAGCATGGCTTCGCCCCGCAGCCAGCCGGCGGTATCCTTCGCTGCGCGCGCGAGCACGATGCTCTCGCGGGCATGCTCCTGCGCACCCGGATGGTCCTGCTCCTTTTTCAACACACGTGCGATGGCGAAATGCGCGCGTGCGCGCTGCCTGTCGTTCCGGGCATAGGCCAAAGCGCGATCAGCCGCAGCGCGCGCTGAGTCCTGCATTTCCGCAGCGCGATAGGCGGCTGACAACTCGACGGCACGTTCGGAACGCTGCTCAAGCGATGCGGCCTTGAATGCGGCCTGGGCTACGCGTACGGTTTCTGGAAGTGTGTCCTGTGCAAGAGCGGGGCTCAGTGAGCCCATCAAGGCGAGGAGGGTGATGGGATGACGCACGGGGTGAAGTTCGCGTTCGAACCGATATCGCCTCACCCGAAGAACTACTTGTACCCGATCTCCTCCGTCAAAGGGATGCGGCTGCGCATGAAGTTGCCGGTGGCGCGGCCCACCACCCTGTTCCGTTCATCGAACAGTTCGCTGTCGGCGATGAAGAGGTTGGTGGATTTGAACTTCAACCCGCCCACGGAACGCACCAGTCCGCTCGCGACCGGTCGCAGCAGTTGCACGTTCAGCGAGACGGTGTAGACGAAGACGTCCTCCACGATGGAGTTCACCGCGAAGAAGGCGGCATCATCGAGCATCTTGAAGTAGACCGAGCCGTGGATGGCGTTCGCCGCGTGGTGGTACTTCGCGACGATGGGCAGCGTGAGCTCCGCGTGCTCCTTGCCGATGGTGATGCTGATGCCCTCGTACACCTGTGCATTGATCGGCGCGGAGAGGTACATCCGCTCGAGTTTCCGGAAATGGTCCATGGGGTTGATGTGCCGCACGAACGTACTGCTGGACCGTCAACGTCGGGTGGTGCTTCACTGGTCCGCTCTTACGAAGCGCGCCACCTGCTCGTGTCCGGAAGTCCCGGCACGCAACAGGTAAACGCCTTCCGGCAGGCGCGAGACATCGACCACCGTGAGGCCTTGTTGGGCCGTGCCCGCTTCGAGCATCAAACGACCTGACCCATCCCATACACTGAGGCTCTCCCCCGCCGTCGTGCCGACGATGTTCAACACCTCATGGGCCGGGTTGGGCCAAAGCACGAGGGGAACATCCCCCGGGCCATCCCCCATCCAGACGGGAACGATCGCGCTGAGCACGTCGCTGCCGTCAAGATCGGTCTGCCGCAAGCGGTAATAGGAAAGACCGCGCAAAGGCGCGTGGTCCGTGAAGGCATATTGCAACGTGGAGTGCGAGGTCCCCGCACCGTCCACTTCGCCGATGTCCTCGAAGAGCTCACCATCGGAACTGCGCTCCACCGTGAAGTAATCGTTGTCCTGTTCCGTGGCGGTGGCCCAGGAACAAAGTACCTCACGTCCATCCGGTGCGGCAGTGAAATAGAGGAGCTCCACCGGGAGAGGCGTGGAGCTTTGCACGAGCGCCCAGACCTGGTCGAAGGCGTTCGTGACGGAAGTGGTCACGGAGTTGGCAAGGGTGTTCGCCGTTCCCGATGGCGACGACCACACGCTGCCATTGAAGCGCTGGGCCTGCAATGTCGGCTCCGCGATGGTGTTCGTGCCCGTGTTCCATTCGCTTTCCCTGTAGGTGAACTGCAGGGTTGCGGTGGGTAGCAGATCCGTTTCTCCGGTGCTTATCAGCCAGAAACGATCGACCACGTTCTGCGCATTCTCCGAGCCACCAAGCGTGGTCAGCGCTGATAGTCCGGTCGGGAGTGGACGATTGTTCGGTGCGGCGAAGGGGTCCGTGGGATACGTCGCGAAGGAGATGAAGAAGAGCGGGTCCGCACTGGCCGCTGTGATGTCCATCGTCACCGGCAGGTAGTCGTTCGAGAGATCGTTCCCGAACGGTATGGTGTAGCTCGCCGGCGCATGCGTTCCGATCGCCCAACCGAACCGCCCAGGATCCGCGGGGGGCGCCGTTTCACTGACGAGCATACCGTTGATGCGGGTGATCGCTGCAGGGGACGCGTTCGTTGTGGAAAGCAGCTGGCCGTTCAAGAGGACATCCGCGTTCTTCAGCTGCAACACGCCTGCAGGTGAAACGTAATCCCCACCGACCGAGACATCCTGCAGGAGCGTGAGCGTGGTGCATTGCAGGTCGAGACCGTCGAACCTCGTCTGTGCGGCACCACCGATGCTCTGTGCCATGCCGTTCATGATCACCTGGCCCGCCACCGGAGTGAACAAGGGACCGCTGCTGTTGTTGGTCAGATCGCCGGAGAGATCGATGGTTCCCGCATTCGTGAAGGTGGTACCGGAATTCACGAGCACATCGCCCTTCACTGTGAGCTGTGCTCCGGCCTGCACGGTGATGGGCACGCCATTGTCCATGAGGAGTTGAGCGGCGCAAAGGACCGGGCCAAGCACCAAGGTCGGAACGAGCACGTACCTCATTCCTCGTAGGTGATAAGGACTTTGAACGGCTTGCTGAGGATGTTGACCGAAGCGGCCGGTACGTTCGCCACGAGGATGGATGTGGCCTGTACATTGAACTGGAATTGGAATCCCGGTGAGACCGTGTAGTTCGGAGGCATCCAGACCCCGCTCCCGGTTTCGACGAGGACATCGACCGCCAGGATCTTCGCGGCGGTCAATCCGTGCACTACGGTCACGGCGTTGCCTTGGATGGCCGATGTTGTACCCGTGAGCTTGAGCATCTTGACCTTGGGCGCGTTGCTGCCGAGCATCGTGAATCCGTTCACTTCCAGTTCCGTCTGTGGCGTGGGCGTGCCGATACCGACATTCACGGCGAACGCACCGGTACCGCCCAAGGCCATGCTGTTGCTCGTGGTCACGTTCGCATTGGCACCGATGGCGGACGCGTTCGTCAGGTTGGCCGACGCTCCTGCACCGTGGCCGAGGTAGGTATTGTAGTTGCCCGTGCCATTGTTGTATCCCGCATGCCAACCGTAGAACGTGTTGTTATCCCCGGATGTGGAATTGTATCCCGCGCGAGAACCGCCGACCGTGTTCTGATCACCCGTGAGCGAAAAGCCCGCCGCGCGTCCGAGCAGCACATTGTCCGCGCCGACCGCATTGTTCTGTCCGGCCGCCGTGCCTACGAACGTGTTGTCCGCTCCGCTCGTGGTGCCTTGTCCGCACCATGAGCCCAGGAACGTATTGTTGCTGGCCGTGCTGTTCCGGCCTGCGATGTAGCCCAGGAACGTATTGTCGTTCCCGCCCACGTTGAACTGCCCCGCCTGGTAGCCATGAACCGTGTTCTGGCTGCCGCCCATATTGCCGAGACCGGTCAGTGTCCCGGTGAACGTGTTGAAACTGCCCGTCGTGTTGTTCAAGCCGGAGCCGGCACCTATGAACGTATTGAATTGGCCCGTCGTCGTGTACGCGCCTGCCGAAGAACCGATGAAGGTGGATGACCCGCTGTTCGCGCCCGTGTACCCGGCATTCGCACCTACGAACGTGTTCGCATAGGTGTAGCCGGTTGTCAACCGGCCCGCCCACGCCCCGACGTATACGTTGTCGTTGCCCATGAACATCTGTTCGGCGGCCTTTGAACCGATGATGGTGTTCCACGAACTGGAGAAGGATTGCATGGCGCGCCCGGCGTTGTCCCCTACGACCGTGTTCTCAACGCCCACATCAAGTGCTACGCCCGCGGAGTCGCCTATGAGGACGTTGCTCGTTGCGGTGGTGATAGCCGCTCCCGCGCGCGGTCCCAAAGTGACGTTGGCTTTCAGGTGATCGATCCTGCCCGCGGCGATGTTGTTCACGCGGAAGCTCAAAGGCACATTGTCCGTGGTGCCGACGAAGTGCGTGGCCACCGTGGTTCCCGCATTGCCGGTCGTGCTCCAACCCGCGTTCCCGGAGGCCAACGGCTGCCATATGGTCCCGTCAAAGAAGTAGAAGGCGTTCAGCGATACATCGAACACCAGCAGACCGGTCGCGGGCGAAACGATGGCCGACCGCTGCGCCGTGGTCATCCGCGGCATCAGCAGGCCCTTGTTCGTACTGGTGAGGTCGAGCAAAGCGCTGGCATGGGGGCTCGGGTTGTTGATGCCGACGCTTCCTTGGCCGGATACGGAGCGCAGCGAGCATACCAACAGCGCCAAGAGCAGCGCGCGGAGAGAATGGTGGAGCATTGCAGGAATGTTTCGGCAAGTTCAACGCCCGCCGCTGCCGGAAGCACCGAACCGTTTACCCGATGGTCGCGGATCTATCCAGCGGTGCCCGCCCGTTTATCAAGCGGTCACCCATTGATCCGGCGGTCGTGCCGGGTGGCTGGCGCGACCCTACTTTGGTCACATGCGACGGATCCTCCCGATGCTTCTGGTCCTCGCCTTCTCGGCGGTAAACGCCCAGGATGCGAGCCGGATCCCCGCCGACCTGCAGCGCCTCGAAGCGGCGACGGCCGACACCGCGCGGGCAGCTCTACTGAACTCCATCTGCTTCAATTACGCGGACAAGGATCCGGCGAAAGGGCTCGCGTTCGGCGAACAAGGGTTGGCCTTGGCCATACGTCTGCGCAGCGAACAGGCGCTCGCCCATGCGCGCTCCAGCATGGGCTATTGCTACATCCGCCTGAGCGAATTCCACAAGGCGGACAGCATCAGCGCACTCGCTCTCCACGGTTTCGAACGGACCGGCGACCGATGCCGCGCGGCCCTGACGATCATGAACTTGGGGCTGAGCAGGGAGATGCGCCATGACGAGGCCCGGGCGTTGGAATTGTTCCAGCAAGCGGAGAAGGAGGGTGAGGCCTGCTCCGACGCATCAGCGCGCTCAGCCCTGCTCTACAGCATGGGTGGTCCCTACGAGCGCATGGGCCGCCTGCCGGAAGCGCTCGACCGGTACATGGCGGCCTATGTGCTCGACAGCACCCGCCACGACAGTTCACGCCTCGCCAAGGACCACATCGCGATCGCCAATGTGCACGGGGCATCGCACCGGCTCGATGACGCCATGCGGCACTACCGGTCCTCCATCCGCTGTTCGCAGGCCATCGGGGACACGCTTGTTATCGGGTATGTCCGGTACAACTGCGCGGAGATCGAGAAGATGCGCGGCGATCCCGTGCGGGCGGTGGAATACGGCGAGCAGGCCGTGGCCGTTTTCGAGCAGCTCCACCGCCGCGCGGAACTCGTGCATGCCGAGGTGTTCCTCGGCGAATTGTACCTGCACGCCGGCCGACCTTCGGACGCACGGCGCGTACTGGACCATGCCATCGCATTGGCAGTCACGATGGGACTGGGCGAAGAACGCATGCACGCGCTCCGGCTGTCGGCCGATGCGAGCAAGTCGCAGGGCGACCCCGTGCGTGCGTTCGGGGAGATGGAAGCGTACATCGCCTTGAAGGATTCGCTCGACACCGATGCACAGAACGCGCGGGTCGCTGAACTCACGGCGAAATACGAATCGGAGAAGAAGGACAAGGAACTCGCTGAGGCTCGTGCGAAGGGAGCCGCACTGCATGACGATGCCCGGCAACAACGAGCGCAAAAAACGATATTCCTGATCAGTGCGCTGCTACTGGCTGCGCTCGCTGTACTGCTCATCAGCCGCATGCGATTGAAGCGCCGCTTGGTCGCCGAACTGGGATCGAGGAACCAGGAGATCCTGCGCCAGAAGGAACGCGCCGAAGCCAGCGAACGCGCGAAAGCCCGCTTCCTCGCGAACGTGAGCCATGAGATCCGCACGCCGCTCAACGCGATCATCGGCTTCACCGACCTGCTGCTGTACGAACGGCATGATGCGCAGACACGCCACTACCTCGGCTCCGTGCGCGATGCCGGTGAGAACCTGCTCGTGCTCATCAACGATGTGCTCGACCTGAGCCGCATGGAAGCCGGAAGGCTCACGCTGATGCATGAGCCCTTCGACCTGCACCGCAGTGTACGCCATTGCGCTGAACTGCTACAGCACCGCGCCAACGAACAGCACGACCGGCTCACGATGGAAGTCGCACCGGAAGTGCCACAATGGGTGCTCGGCGATGGCGCGCGCCTCACCCAGATGCTGCTTAACCTGGTCGGTAATGCGCTCAAATTCACCACGGGCGGCTCGGTCAGCCTGTTGGTGGATATGATGGGATCAGCCGTCCGCTTCCGCGTCATCGACACCGGCATCGGCATCGCGCCGGACAAGTTGAAGATCGTGTTCGAACGCTTCACCCAAGTGCATGCGAGTGACCAGCATCGCTACGGCGGAACAGGACTTGGTTTGAGTATCGTGAAGGAACTGGTCGCCCTGCACAAAGGCCGCATCGACGTGGAAAGCGAACCGGGCAAGGGAACGACCTTCACGCTGGAGTTGCCCTACCAAGCTGTTTCCTCTCCCGCACCTGAAGTATCCACCGCGACGAACGCGCTGTCCAACTACGCGTTACAGGACCGCATCATCCTCGTGGCCGAGGACAATCCGTTGAACGTACAAGTGACCACCGCCACCTTGAAGCGCCACTACCCGCACGCGCAGGTGATGGTGGTGGGCAACGGCCGCGAAGCCGTGGACCGCGTTCTTTCCGACATCGACCAGGACATCGCGCTCGTGCTGATGGACGTACAGATGCCCGTGCTCGATGGCTTGGCAGCCACCCGCGAACTGCGCGTGGCGGACCTAGGGCCGACGCACCTGCCCATCATCGCGCTCACCGCCAGCGTGCTGCCCGGCGACCTGTCGCAGTGCATTGACGCCGGCATGGACGCCTGCGTGCCCAAGCCCTTCCGCACGCATGAACTCGTGGGCGCGATCGCTCGACTGACCGGCGACAGTGGCGTGCAGGTGACGTCCGCCAACGAAGACTCCGACGGTGCCGATGATGATGCCCTCTTCCTGGAACTCGTCCCCGAGCGCCTGCAACGTCTGCGCTCCGCACGCGCCGAAGGCGATCACGCCGAAATGAAACGGCTCGTCCACTTCATGCGCTTCCAATTGGTGCGCTACGATGAGGCGCGCTTCGCCGACCAGCTCGAGCGCCTGCTCCGCTCTGAAGCCGGTTCCGCATTCGATACCGATGTGGATGCGTTGATCGCCAAACTCGAAGAAGAACTCGCATGAGCTCCGCAGCCCCCGTCCGCGCCGTTGTGATCGATGACGACCGCTTCGCCCACGCGCAAGTGGAAGCGCACCTGCTCCGCCACCGCGGAACGGTGCAGATGGTCGGCCGTTGCGAGAGCGGGGAGGAAGGCATCCGCACCATCCGCGCCGAAAAGCCGGACCTCGTCTTCCTCGATGTGCAGATGCCCGGCATAGACGGCTTCGGGCTGCTGGACAAGCTGGACCATCGAGGCTTCGGTGTCATCTTCATCACCAGTTTCGAGAAGTACGCCATACGCGCCATCCGGTACAGCGCGCTCGACTTCCTGCTCAAGCCCTACACCGCGCTGGACTTCGATGCCGCCATCGCCCGATTCATCGCGCAGCGCGAGCTGATCCCGGGCCGTATGGAATTCCTGCTGGACAACAAGCCCGTTGCCGATGCGCCTCCGCCCACACTCCTCATCCCCACGCGCAGCGGCGACCGCCGCATACGCACCCGGGACATCGTGCGCTGCGAGAGCGACCGCAACTACACCTGGTTCCACCTGAAGAACGGCGAGAAATTGCTCAGCAGCTACACACTCGGCTCCTACGAGGAGTTCCTCGCCGAAAGCGAGTTCATCCGCGTACACCGCTCGCACATCGTGAACGTGAAGCACGTTAGGACGTGCAGCGCAGAAGGCCTCATGACAATGAACGACGGGACAGGGATCGAAGTGAGCCGGAGGAGACGGACGGAGGTGTTGAGTATCTTGAGGGAGCGTTGAGGACTTCCCCGATCGGACCAGAACGAGCGGCACTCAATGCCAATCGTGATGGCAGAAGCGGCACTGCCTGGCCTCCGGTGTGCGGCACACACCATTGCATCGTGGGCAGCGGTTGATGACCAGCGATGGGCCATATTCTTGAAGCACTCTTCCAACGAACCGCATCCGGAATTCAGGTAGACCAAGCGCGACTAGTTGCAGGGCCTCCGGATCATCTGTAAAGAAGCGTTCTTCCATCAGTGCGACACGACCTGGGCTCGGGTTGTCGCCCATCTTGAAGTCACCGAAGAGATGACGCCACGCCTTCGACTCGGATTCGGTCATCAGACTTCGGTGATGATTCCAGAGGTAGTCGGCTATACCTGGTTCCAGCTCAGTGTTCTCCATGTTCAGACTGAAGCTCCAAGGTACGCGGCTAGCGGCTAAGGCGCATTCCACGTCTCACTCAGGGTCTCCGCCTCGGGACCCCGAGCTTCTTCAATGCCTACAGCGAACTTCGCCACGACCACCACCCGATGAGCACCACCATCGACAACCTGCGCATCGATCACCGCGTGACCGTGCTCCGCGACTTCACTGATGGGAAAGGCGTTGCGATGCGCGCCGGTGAGAGCGGCATATTGCGCGTCATCACTTGGGACCAGCTTCGCGATGAGATCCACTTGGGTATCGAGCAGGAGGCCAGAACGATCGCTCTCCTCTTTTCTTTGAAGGTGAAAGAGGGCCCGCGCAACGGACACATGCAGGAGTTCTTCGACTTGGGCGACTTCGTTCCTGTGCCGGGAACCGAGCCGGTTCGGCGCGACCCGGTAGCGCGGACGATGATCGTGCCGACGGCGAAAGTCGAGCCCGTCAAAGACAACGGACCGGACTGGTGGCGCAAGGCCCAAGCTCTCTTGGTTGCGGATCGACCCGACGACGCCGAGCAGACAATCCGCCAAGCCGTGCAACACATCGGTGCGGCCGCGTCCATCGCGGAGATGTACGCGCAGCGGATGCGGGCTTTCCAACGCGCGGGCGATGAAACGCGCGCCGCAGAAGCGTTCAAGAAAGCCGTGGATTGGATGGGGACGTATGCAGGCTGGGCCACCAGCGGTGGCGAAGGCGCGGCGCTCTCCGAGGAACGCGACCGGTTCCAGGAAGAGCTCGCGCGGGAGTTCGGCTACGACCCCACACTGCCGAACGTGTAGGATACCCTTGCTCTGGTTTTCGAGCACTCCCCTACTTTCCTGCCATGAAATTCCTGCTCCCCATCGCCGCGATGATCTGCACGGTGCTCTCCACCCTGACCGCCGTCGTATTCTGTGCGGGCATGGGGGCGAACGCCTCCCCGGAGCAGATCCGCGCGCTGAAGCTCTGGATGGCCGGGCTCTCGCTGCTTGGCGCGGCCGGCATCGTGGCCTCGATCTTCTTCATGCGCGCAGGTCAGCACGGCCTGGCCGCCGCCCTCGCATTCGCGCCTACAGCGATCATCGTCGTCATCTTCATCATCGCGATGATCGTGAATTGACCGCGCCTACCGGCATCCTTCGGCGAGCCCTTGTCTGAAGCGCTAGCGGTCCAACGCTCCTACCTCACGCGCTGTACAACCCGTTCTGCCGGATGTACTGCACCACATTCGGGTGGACCATCCCATCAACAGGCTTCCAATTTCGCAGGCGCACACGGATGCCGGTGCTGGAGGTGTCCATCAACGGGGCATCCTGCACCATGGTCACGGAAGGGTGATAGAGCAGATCGGCCGCAGCCATGTGCTCTTCCACACCCGGGCGCGGGTACACCAGCACGCGGTGGTTGTCGAGGATGGTGTCGGGATCCTTCCAGGTGTGCAGGCCGGCGAGGTTGTCGCTGCCGATGATGAGGCTGAAGACGTGCTGCGGCCAGCGCTGGCGCATGAAGGCGAGCGTATCGGCCGTGTAGTTCGGCTTGGGCAGGTCGATCTCGAAGCCACTGGCCACGATGCTCGTTTCCCCCTGCACGGCCAAGCGTGTCATCGCCAAGCGATGTTGCTCAGGGCTCAATGCGCGGTCCTGTTTGAACGGGTTCTGCGGGGTGACCACCAGCCACACCTGATCGAGCTTCGCGGCTTTCAGCATGTGGCGCGCGATGGCCAAATGTCCCGCGTGCGGGGGATCGAAGGAACCGAAGAGGCAACCGATGTTCATGACAGGAATTCGTCTACGCGCCGCCGGGCTTCCTCACATGCGCGGTCCAGGTCGTCATTGACCACCGTCGCATCGAACCGGGGTGCGTACGTGAGTTCGTGCGCGGCCTTCGCCACACGCTTGGCCAGGCTTTCCGGCGTTTCCGTTCCGCGTTGCCGCAAACGTTCCTCCAACGCACCGATGGAGGGTGGCGCGATGAAGACCGCGAGCGCGTTCGGGCCGAAGATCTCTTTCAGGTCCAGGCCGCCCACCACGTCCACATCGAAGATGGGGTGCTTGCCTTCTTTCCAGATGCGGTGCAATTCGTGCTTCAGGGTGCCGTAGAACTGGCCGGGGTACACCTCTTCCCATTCCACGAACTCGTCCGCATCGATGCGCCGCTGGAATTCTTCGGCGGTGATGAAATGGTAGTCCTTGCCGTCGATCTCATAGGCGCGCTTCGCCCGACTGGTCGCGCTCACGGAGAAGGCCAGGCCGGGCTCCTTCTCCAGCAGATGCCGCACGAGGGTGGTCTTCCCCGCGCCCGATGGCGCTGACACGATGATGCACTTCCCTTGGTCCCCGCTCACGGCTACAACACGTTCAACACTTGTTCCTTGATCTTCTCCAGCTCATCCTTCATCAGCACCACGTTGCGTTGCATGGCGGCGTCGTTGGCCTTGGACCCGAGCGTGTTGATCTCGCGGCCCATCTCCTGGGTGATGAAGCCGAGCTTGCGGCCCTGCTGTTGTTCCTTCTCCAGCGTTTCCAGGAAGTAGGCGCAGTGCGCGCGCAACCGCACCTTCTCCTCGTTGATGTCCATCTTTTCCAAGTAGAACACCAGCTCCTGCTCAAAGCGATCCTGGTCCACTTTGGCCTGCAGCTCAGCGAGGCGTGAGCGGATACGTTCGCGCGTGCGCTCGGCGCGGCCGCTGTCCTGCCCGTCCACTTCCACCAGCAAGGCGCTGATGTGTTCCACACGCATACGCAGGTCGTCGTTCAGCTTGCGGCCCTCCGCTTCGCGGAACGAATGGAAGCCGCGCATCGCATCGTGGATGAGCTTCAGCACACCCGCCCATTCGGTATCAGTGAGTTCTTCGCGGCCGGTGTTCAGCACATCCGGCATGCGAAGCACCAAACTCATCAGGTCCGTATGCGCGGCGCGGTCAACCGTTTGAGCAATGCCCCGCAGCTCTTCATAATAGGAACGCACCAGTTCCACATCGAAATGGCTGCGTTTCACGCCGGGAGCGAGCTCACTGTTGATGAAGATCTCCGACTTGCCGCGTACCACCTCTTCGCTGGCCCATTGGCGCAGTTCAGCATCCTTCTCCTTGTAGAGCGAAGGTAGCTTGATGAAGAGGTCGAGCTGCTTGCTGTTGAGCGAGCGCACCTCCACGGTCACCTTCTTCTCGGCGACCACCCCTTCCGCACGGCCGAAGCCCGTCATCGATCTCAACATGTGTCTCATCCCGACCTTGATCGGGGCGGGCGAAGGTAGCGGGCTTGGGAGAAGGTGGCAGGAGCAGGCGCAGGAGCAAGGCATCCACTTGCGCCTGCGCCTGGCCCTGCTCCTATCGTTTCATCGTCGCGTCCGCCCTCGTCACCAGATGCACACCGATGAAGATCATGCCGGTACATATCCACTGGAACCAGCCGATGCCTTCCACATAGTCCGCCGAGCGACCGATGAGCGCTTGACCGTAGCGCGCATACACGACGGAGATCACCATGGCCAGGATGGGTTGGAGGTAGATGAAGGTACCCACCACGCTCGCCTCCACATGCCGCAGCGCCCACGTGTTCAACAAGTAGGCCACGAAGGTGACCAGCAGTACCACGAACAGCATGGCCCCGATCTGGGCGGTGGTAAGTTCTGTCCAGCGCACGTCGGCCAGTTCACCCGCACCGAAAGGCAGCACGAAGAGCGCGCCCAAGAGAAAGGTCCACGACATGATGGTGATGGCGGTGTACTTCTTCATCAGCGGCTTCACCATCACCAGGTAGATGGCGAAAGACGCGGCGTTGATGAGGATGAAGAGGTCGCCAAGCGGTGAGGAAACACCTTCCGGTGCACGTACGAAGATGATCCCCAGTGCACCGGCCGTCCCGAGCGCCACACCGTTCAGTTTGCGCAAGGTGATGCGCTCCCCGAGCAGCACGCCGCTTCCCACCAGCACCAGGATCGGTGTGGCCAGCATGATCACGCTCGCGTGGATGGGCGAGGTGCGCATGAGGCCCTGAAAGAACATCAATTGGTTCAGCGCCACGCCGAACACCGCGCACAGGAGGAGCCGCACGGCATCCTGTGGTGCGACGCTTTCCGGACGGAAAGCGCGAACGATCCAGAACAGCGACACCGCACCGATGGCCCGCAACAGGATGAAGCCGCTCGGCCCGATGACCTGCGGCATCAGGCCCTTCGCCACCACGTAGTTCACCCCGTAGATGAGGTTCACCACGAAGAGCGCCACAAGGGCGAGCGGACGGTTCTGCATCGCTGCGGCGTACATGGGGGACGGTACATTGCGCGTCCCTTGTGATGGATGTGAAGATAGAAGCGCCCGACGAAGCGCAACAGGAGATCCGCGGCACGTTCCGCTGGTGGCGGCTCGCCTTGCCGATGCTCTTCGGCGTGGGAGCGGTGGTGCTGCTCTTGTGGAACGAGTTAGGCGAGCACGGACTGGAACGTCTGCGCGAAGTGCACCTCACGCGTTTCGGGCTGCTCATGCTCTTGGGAGCCGTGGTCGCCAATGCCCTGCGCGACTTCGGCTACATGCTGCGGCTGCGGATCCTTACGAACAAGGAGTTCAGCTGGCGGCGGGCCTTCGATGTGACGGCGCTGTGGGAGTTCGCAACGGCGGTGGCCCCGGCCATCCTCGGCGGCACCAGTGTGGCCATCTATGTGATCTCCCGTGAAAAAGTACCGCTGGGCCGCAGCGCCGCCATCGTGCTGGTAACGGCCATGCTGGACGAGATCTTCTTCCTGGTCTTCGCACCGCTGGTGTTCTTCAGTGTGGGCATCGACCAGCTCTTCCCGCCCCAACTCGATGAGGCGCTCTGGGGCCTGCCCATCCAAGTGCTCTTCTGGATCGGCTACGCGCTCATCGCCGTGATGAAGGTCGCCGTGTTCTATAGCGTCTTCTTCCGTCCGCGCGCCATCAAGCTCTTCCTGGTGAATCTCTTCAAGCACCGCTGGATCCGCCGCTTCCGGCCGAAGATGGCCGACGCGGGTGATGATCTGATCGCTGCCAGCACGGAGTTCAAAGGACGGCCGCTGCGCTTCTGGTTGGAGGCCATCGGTGCTACCTGGTGTTCCTGGGGTGCGCGCTTCCTGGTGCTCAATTTCCTCGCCGCCGCGTTCTTCCCCGTGAGCGGGCACCTCTTGATGTACGCACGGCAGATCGTGCTCTGGGTGGTGCTGCTCATCAGCCCGACGCCCGGCGCGAGCGGCGCTGCGGAGTTCGCCTTCGTGGGCTTCATGCGCGACCTGCTTCCGGCCGGGGCGCTGCTCGTGGTGGTCGCGCTGCTGTGGCGCATGCTCACCTATTACCTCTATCTCTTCGTGGGAGCGGTGGTGCTGCCGAGGTGGGTGCGGAGAACCGCCAAGTAAGCTTCAAGACTCAAGGCCAAAGCTTCAAGCTTCAAAGGATCTCGCGAAGCATCGCGCGTGCCATGATGTTCAGTGACGGTGAACAAGGGGACCGCGCATCGAACGCGAAACGCAGAGGCGCAGAGAACCGCTGAGGAACGCCGAGACGATGCAAGCGCAAAGGCGCTTCGCTTGGGGAGAGAGAATCGAGGATAGACCGGAGGTAGCGAGTTATCAGTTGCCAGTCGGCAGTCGCAGTGGCTGTCCTTGATAGCTGCGCATTTGCTGCCGACCGCCACTGCCACTGCCCACTACTTTCGCCGCCCATCAACGAAAGACACATGCGCTTCGGCACCAAAGCCATCCACGCTGGCGTGGAACCGGACCCCACCACCGGGGCCATCATGACGCCCATCTACCAGACGAGCACCTACGTGCAAGCCGCACCGGGCGACCACAAAGGCTACGAGTACAGCCGCACGCACAACCCCACGCGCACCGCCTTGCAGAAAGCGCTCGCGGCGCTGGAGAACGGGAACCATGGCCTGTGCTTCGCCAGCGGCATGGCCAGCATCGATGCCGTCTGCAAATTGCTGAAGCCCGGCGATGAGGTGGTGAGCACGAACGATCTCTACGGCGGCACCTACCGGCTCTTCACGAAGATCTTCGAGGGCTATGGGGTGAAGTTCCATTTCGTGGACATGACGGACACGGCCAACGTGGCCAAGGCCATCACCGCGAACACCAAGCTCATCTGGGTGGAAACCCCGACCAACCCGATGCTGAACATCATCGACATCAGCGCCATCAGCGCGATGGCGAAGAAGTGCGGTGCGTTGCTCGGCGTGGACAACACCTTCGCTTCGCCCTACCTGCAAACCCCGCTCGAACTCGGCGCGGACATCGTGATGCACAGCGTGACGAAGTACCTCGGTGGCCATAGCGACGTGGTGATGGGGGCCCTCGTAGTGAAAGATGATGCGCTGCACGAACGGCTCGCCTTCATCCAGAACAGCAGCGGAGCCACGCCCGGCCCGCAGGATTGCTTCCTCGTACTCCGCGGATTGAAGACCCTGCACCTGCGCATGCAACGGCATTGCGAGAACGGCAAGGCCATCGCGGAATTCCTCGCTTCGCATCCGAAAGTGGACAAGCTCTACTGGCCGGGACTGCCTACGCACAAGAACCACGCGGTAGCCGCCCAACAGATGCGCGGCTTCGGCGGCATGGTCAGCTTCACCCTGAAGGGCGACAACTTGGCTGATGCCACCAAGGTCCTTTCCAGCACGAAGCTCTTCTCCCTGGCCGAAAGCCTGGGTGGCGTGGAGTCTTTGCTGGGACACCCGGCGAGCATGACGCACGCCAGCATTCCCCGCGAGGAGCGCCTGAAGAGCGGATTGGCCGATACCCTCATCCGCCTGAGCGTGGGCTTGGAGGACAATGAAGACCTGATCGAGGACCTGCGGCAGGCGCTGGGATAGGGAACCGTAGAACCGCAGAACAAGGAACCGCAGAACATTAAAAGTCCTTGCGCTTCAAGGACGGGGCGCTTGCTTCATCGGTCTGTTCCCCGCCTTCATCGGCAGGTCGGGAGACCTTGGAACCCAAGGATGCTGGGCGTCAGTCGCCAACCACATGGCCCTGAGCGAACAATGGGCGTAAATTCGGCGTCCTTCCAAAAAGACCCCTTGTCGCGCATGAGCCTGAAGTACTCCGTGGTCGCCTTTGCGGCCCTGCTCTCCCCTGCACTCGCCTTCCCGCAGGACGCTCCCTTCAACTGCTCGACCCACGGGCTGCAACACCTTTCGCGGTTCCTGGACGGGCACCCCGAGCGCGTGCAGGAGATCGCCGCCTCGGAGCAGCGCTTGGAGGACTTCACCGGTGATTTCGCCCGCGACTTCGAAGCGCGCGGAGGGGGTGACAACCTCTACGTGATCCCGGTGGTCTTCCACATCATCCACAACAACGGGCCGGAGAACATCAGCGACGAGCAATGCCAGGACGCTATCCGCGTGCTGAACGACGACTACAACAAACTGAACCCCGATTGGGACCAGGTGAAGGAGGAGTTCCTCCCGATCGTGGCCAACGTGGGCATCACCTTCCGCCTCGCGGGCTTGGACCCGGACGGCAATTGCACCAGCGGCATCACCCGCACGGTGAGCGAGCTCACCAATGACGGCGGGCAGAGCATGAAGGACCTGATCATCTGGCCGCGCGACAAGTACCTGAACGTCTGGGTGGCCGCTTCTGCCCAAGGGGCCGCCGCCTACACGCAAACGCCCGGCAACGTGGACGGGTTCTGGGGCGAGGCCACCGATGGCATCGTTTCGCTGCACAACTACATCGGTTCCATCGGCACCAGTTCGCCCAGCCATTCCCGTACCCTCACGCACGAGGTTGGCCACTGGATCAATCTGCGCCATTGCTGGGGCCCCACCAACGACCCCGGATTGCCGGAGAACTGCGACGTTGACGACAATGTGAGCGATACGCCCAACACCGAAGGCTGGACCAGCTGCAACCGCAACGGGGCCACCTGCAATTCACCCTTGGACAACGTGGAGAACTACATGGAATATTCCTACTGCTCCAAGATGTTCACCAACGGCCAGAAGACGCGCATGCTCGCCGCGTTGAACAGCACCACGGCCGACCGCAGTAACCTCTGGTCCGACGCGAATCTGCTCGCCACTGGTACCTCGGATCCACAAGCACTGTGCATGGCCGCCTTCACCAGCGATGAGCGGATCATCTGCACCGGCGGACAGATCACCTTCAATGACCAGAGCTACCACGGCCCCACCACTTGGCAGTGGAACTTCCCGGGCGGCACTCCTTCCACTTCCACCGAAGAGAATCCCGTTGTGACCTACGATGCCCCCGGTGCCTACACCGTGGAACTCACCGTGGGCAATGGCACCAGTACCGTGAGCACCAGCGTCGCCAATTACATCACCGTGCTCTCGTCCACCGGCGCGTCGCTGCCCTACTCCGAATCCTTCGAGAACATGGGCACGGACCTGGACCCCGCGCAATGGAACGTGGTGAACGAGGACAATGACGTGTACACCTTCTCCCTGAGCGGCAATGCCGGCTACACCGGCTCGCACAGCGTGAAGATGCGCAACCACAACAACACCGATACCCGCGTGGACGAACTGTTCGGGCCTACCGTGGACATCAGCCAGGAGACAAGCGTCGCCCTCACCTTCCGCTACGCTTTCGCACGTCGCACTTCCGGCAACGACGATATGCTCCGCGTGTATGTGAGCGGCAATTGCGGCGACACGTGGAACCTGCGCAAGCAGTTGCGTGGTGGCAGCGACCTCTTCACCGTGCCCGATCAAGGGTCCCCGTTCACGCCCAGCAGCCAGGACCAATGGCAGCAGGCGGTGATCACCAACATCTCCAGCGCCTATTTCGTTCCGGACTTCCGCTTCAAGTTCTGGTTCCAGAGCGATGAGGGCAACGACCTCTGGATCGATGACATCAACATCAGCACCAATACCGTTGGCCTGCAGGAAACGCCCGATGCTGAGGACGCCCTGCTCACCATCGCCCCGAACCCTTCGGCGAATGACGCGGTGGCGGTGGTCACACTCGCCAAGTCAGGCACTACGCGCGTGGAAGTGATGGACGCCACCGGCCGCTCGGTGCTCGTGCTGAACAACGGACGTTTGGCAGCTGGGACCACCCGCTTCACTATTCCAGGGAACACGCTCACGAAGGGCCTATATCTGGTTCGCGTGCAACAGGATGACACCGTACGGGTGTCCCGGTACACGAAGAACTGAGAGCGACACGCCTTATTTGAAAAGCCCCGGTTTCACCGGGGCTTTTTGCATCCGATAACCTGCTCTATGCGCTCGTGCACCAGACCGTGTTCTCCACTGAGAAGTTGAGCGGATAGCCCATGACCTGCGGATCCGCAACGGCTGTTAATGCGTCCGGCCCGGCTCCACCGTGAGGTAGTTTCGCCCCGTTGCCCGGTGCTGCCATCGACCGAACCGAAGGGATCGTCCGTTTGTCCAGCACCGGGCAATGCTATTCCTGTGCGGCAGCACATCTCGGTTCACCCCGATGGTCACCCGGCCTTTCTGAACGACGAAGCCCTGACCTTCGGGAGAAGACCAGGGCTTCGTGGCACGGGCCGTGAAGACTATTCCATGAAGCCCACGAGGATGCCCACGCATCCTACGTTGAGCATCTCGTTGCCGCCTTTCGCCTTCTCGGGCACATCGATGTGTACTTTGAGCTGCTGCGTGGTGGCCACTTTGAAATCGAAGTTGGGCTTGGGGTCGTTGGCCATGCTCTCGAAGAGCGTTTGGCCGGTGCCGTCCATGAGCTTCCAGTTCACTTCGCCGAGGATGGGGTGGGCACAGATCATCAGGCGGTATTCCTGGCCGCTGAAGAAGGTGAGGTCCACTTCGGCCTCTTCGCCGGGGGCGAGCTGCGCGGCGTTGAAGGTCTCGTTGAACTTGTAGGGCAGCATGCTGGCCGCGCACTTGTTCTTCACGAAGGAGCGGCATTGGGCCGAGGCGACCACGGGAAGGGCGGCCAGCGCCGTGAGCGCTATCAGGCTGCGGAGGTGCTTCATCATAAGGCTCAGTTGATGTAGCCGTTGCGAACGGTGGAAGTCTTCTCGGTGAGCGCTTTGAGCTGCTCGTCGGTGACGGTGGCGGGCGGGGCTCCGCCGCCGATCACGGCCGTGCCGCCCTCTTGGGTGACCGTGCTGGCGGCCGGGGCAGACACATTCGCGAACAAGGCGGCCAAGGCGTCCAGGTCACCTTTTACGCCGCCAACAGCGGGATCGTCCGTGCTGTAGGTGGCCATCAATTCGATGAGCTCGCCCAAGGGGATGCGTTGCTCGGCGATGCGTTGGCGAAGCTCAGGCGTGTCATGCTGCTTGCACACCATGGTGGCGATGTACAGCCCTTCCACCCAGCCACCGGCGATCATGAGCGCGCTCACGTTGTCCCGCCCGTTCTCTTTCAGGTAGGCGTCCACATCCCAATAGGTCTCACTGATGATGTTGAGCAGCGAGTCGCGGTCGTTGCGATTGGCTTCCATGCGGTCCACCGTCTCCTGCCCGAAGGCGTTGGCCACGTCAAGCCGCTTGGCCAGGTTCTGGGCGCATGCCGTGTAGAGCATGCTTTCCTGCGTGTTGTTGAAGACGCTGGCGTAGCTGAGGTCGGCCCCGTAGATGCCCAGGTTGAGGGCCTGCTTGCTCGCGCTGGTGTAGTTGTCGACGTGCTTCACGTCGTTGAGGATGTCCTTGTCATACTCGGCACCCGCCTTCTTCAGCAGCCCGGCGGTTTCCATGGGGCTGGGGATGTTGTGGAAGATGTTCTTGGTCTTCCGTATGCGTTCCGCCTGTGTGCTGTCCACACCACCATCGGTTTTCAGCGTGTCCTGTGGGGGCGGGTCTCCGCCGCAGGCCGACAGGATGAGGGTTGCGAGCAATCCGAGGGTCCAACCGCTTGTGCGCATGGTGAGGGGATAGGGAACGTGGAGAGTGCGGTAAAGATCCCCGACAAGTCGGGGCTATCAGTGCGCTTCCAACCAGTTTTTCCCCATGCCCATGTCAACAACGAGCGGCACGGCGAGCGGGAAAGCGCCCTCCATCCGGTCGCGCACCAGTGCTTTCAGCTCATCCGCTTCGCTGGTATGCGCATCGAATACGAGTTCGTCATGTACCTGCAACAGCAGTTTGCTCTTCAGTCTCCGTTGCTTCAATTCGCGCTGGATGTTCACCATGGCCACTTTGATGATGTCAGCAGCAGTGCCCTGCATGGGCGCGTTGATGGCGATGCGCTCGGCCTGTGCGCGAACGGTGTTGTTCGCACTGGTGATGTCCGGCAAATAGCGCCGGCGTCCCATCAGCGTCCTGATGTAGCCGTGGGTCCGGCAGAAGCCGATCATCTCGTCCATGTAGCTGCGCACACCCGGGAACTGCGCGAAGTAGTCGTCGATGATCTGCTTGGCCTCCGCTCGCGGGATGCCCAGGTTCTGTGATAGTCCGAAAGCTCCTTGGCCGTAGGCGATGCCGAAGTTCACGGCCTTGGCCCGGCTGCGCTGCTCGCGCGAAACCGCGGCGATGTCCACATTGAAGACCTTGGCCGCCGTGGCCGCATGGATGTCGAGCCCATGGCGGAAGGCCTCCTGCATGTTATGGTCGCCGCTCATGTGGGCGATGATGCGCAGCTCGATCTGTGAGTAGTCGGCGCTGAGCAGCTGGAAGTTCTCATCGCGCGGCACGAAGGCTTTGCGGATCTCGCGGCCCTTCTCGGTGCGGATGGGGATGTTCTGCAGGTTCGGGTCGTTGCTCGCCAGGCGACCCGTGGCCGCCACCGTTTGCAGGTAGCTCGTATGCACGCGGTGGGTCACTGGGTCCGCTACTTCGGGCAGCGTGTCCACATAGGTGCCCTTCAACTTGCGCAAGCTGCGATAGTCGAAGATGAGCGGCACGGCCGGGTGCGCATTGCTGATCTCCTGCAGGATGTCTTCGCTCGTCTGGTACTGGCCGGTCTTGGCGGTCTTCTTGACTTTATCCCCACCGAGCTTGAGTGTTTCGAAGAGCACATCGCCGAGCTGCTTCGGGCTGTCGATGTTGAAGGGCACGCCACAGGCTTTGTGGATCTCGTCCTGCAAGCGGATCAGGTCCGCGCCCAGTTCTTCGCTGAACTGTTTGAGTGCGGGGATATCGATGCGGATGCCCTCTGTTTCCATGTCCGCGAGCACGTGCACCAGCGGCATTTCCACCTCCTTGAAGAGCGTGGTCACCTCATCGGCTTCCAACAGCGGCGCGAACTTCTCGCCGAGCTGCCAAGTGATGTCGGCGTCCTCCGCACTGTACTCCTTCACGGCGTTCACGTCGGCGTCGCGCATGCTTTTCTGCGACTTGCCGCGTTCCTTCGGGCCGATGAGCGTTTCGATGCTCACCGGACGGTAGCCCAGGTACACCTCGCTGAGGTAGTCCATGCCGTGCTTCTGCTGGTCGGGCTTCAGCAGGTAGTGCGCCACCATCGTATCGAAGAGCGGGCCTTTCACCTCCACACCGTAGTTGGCGAGCACGCGGATGTCGTACTTGGCGTTCTGCGCCACCTTACCGATGGCCTCGTTCTCCAGCATCGGCTTGAAGATGTCGACGATGCGTTGCGCATCCGAACGATCAGCGGGCACGGGCACATAGTAACCTTCATGCGCCTTCCAACTGAAGGCGAGCCCGACCAGTTCGGCGGTGCGCTCCTCGGTTCCCGTGGTCTCGGTATCGAAACAGAAACGCGGCTGTTTCTTCAACTGCGCCGCCAGCATGTACATCTTCTCGTTGGTGTCCTCGAGCAGGTAGCGGTGCTTGACCGTATCGATGTTCGCGAACTCCTTCAGTTCCACGTTGCCCTCTTCATCCACGGAAGTCCCGAAGAGGTCGACCTGCCCCGGATTCGATGAGGCCGTTCGTTTCTTGCCGGCATCTGTCGCAGAGCTCCCTCCCCCACCGGGGGAGCCGGAGGGGGTCGCACTCCCCTCGCCACCCAGCACGCGGTTCGTCAGGTTCTTGAACTCCAGCTCGCTGAACACCTCAAGCACCTTCTCCTTGTCCGGCGGATCCAGATGCAGCGCCTCATGGTTCAACTCCACCGGCGCATCGATGATGATCGTGGCGAGCTGCTTGCTCTTGATGCCCTGCTCCGCGAAGGCGACCACGTTCTCCTGCTGTTTGCCTTTCAACTTGTCCGCGTTGGCGATCACACCTTCGAGGCTGCCGAACTGTTGCACCAGCTTCATAGCCGTCTTCTCCCCGATACCCGGTATGCCCGGGATGTTGTCCACCGCATCCCCCATGAGGCCGAGGATGTCCTTCACCTGGTCCGTGCTCTGCAAACCCCAGCGCTCGCAGATCTCTTTCGGGCCGAGCTTTTCGGGCGGATCTCCGCCACGGCCGGGCTTGTACATGATGATCCGGTCCGTGACGAGCTGCCCGAAGTCCTTGTCCGGCGTGACCATGTAGGTGGTATAGCCCTCCGCTTCGGCCTTCTTCGCCAAGGTGCCGATCACGTCGTCCGCCTCGTAGCCGTCGCTCTCCAGCACGGGGATGTTCATCGCTTCGATGATGCGGCGGATGTACGGCACATTGCTGCGGATGTCGTCCGGCATCTCCTCGCGGTTCGCCTTGTATTCCACATGCGAGATGTGGCGCTCCGTGGGCGCGGCCGTATCGAAGACAACGGCGATGTGCGTGGGCTTCTCGCGCTTGATGAGGTCCAACAGCGTTGTCGTGAACCCGAAAGCCGCGCTCGTGTTGAAGCCCTTGCTGTTCACCCGCGGCGCACGTATGAAACTGAAATATGCGCGGTAGATGAGGGCGTAGGCATCGAGGAGGAAAAGCCGCTTGTCCTCGCCGTTCGTTGCCGGTGCGGTTGTGCTCTCTGTTGCGGGAAGGCCGGTGACGTCGGACATGTTCGAAACGCCTGACGCTGGTGCCCGGCGATGTCGCGAAGATGGCGACATCACCGGTGTACCGCACTACTTTTCCGGGCCATGTTCCGCATCATCATCGGCGTCGCCCTGCTCGTGATCGGCTTCTTCGTGATGTGCGGTGCGCTCGCCGCAACGCACGGCAACCCGCCTACGGACCCGATGCGCTGGAACACATGGCTCTTCTGGTCGATCTGCATTGTGCCCGTGAGCCTTGCGCTCTGGATGCTCTTCGGAAAGTCGCTCCGGAAGTTGTTCCGCTGAACGATCAGGCACGCCCCACCATCATCCGCTCGACGTACTTCCCCAGAACGTCGAATTCCACGTTCACGCGGTCACCGGCCTTCAGCGTTCGGAAAGTAGTGTGCCCGTAGGTGTACGGAATGATGGCCACGCTGAAGGTCGCATCAGCCAGTTCAGCAATGGTGAGGCTCACACCGTTCATGCAGATGGAGCCTTTCGCCACCAGCAAGTGCTTCTCTTCCGGCAACGCGTAGGTGTACCACCAACTTCCATCACGCTCTTCCACGGCGATGCATGTGGTCGTCGTGTCCACATGCCCTTGCACCATGTGCCCGTCCAAGCGATCACCGATGCGCAGGCTGCGCTCCAGGTTCACACCATTACCGGGCTTCAATGCGCCGAGGTTGCTGCGCTGCAGGGTTTCCTCCACGGCCGTCACGCGATAACTGTCACCCATCAACTCCACCACGGTCAGGCACACGCCGTTGTGGCTCACGCTCTGGTCGATGCGAAGCTCCGCGGTCATCCCGGCACGAACGATGATCTCGTGATTGGAGCCGACCTGTCGCACGTCCGTCACCTGGCCGACCTCTTCGACGATACCGGTGAACATCAGTGGGCAGCGTTGGAATACGCGTGCGCCAGTGGCGCACTCAAGTCAACAAACCACGGATGGACACGGATGGACACGGATGGATGCCGTTCGTGATCAATTGAGCGTGGTCTGCTTGCCGCGCAGGATGTGCACGTAGCCTTTCAGCTGCTTCACCTCGTCGCCGGCCAAGCGCTTGAGCACCACATCACAAGTGTAGAAGTACACGCCGTCCGGTACTTGCTCGTTCGTTTCCTTGTAGCTGCCGGGCCATTGTATATCCGGATCGGTGCTGGTGAAGACGAGCTGCCCCCATCGATTGAAGATGCGCAGGTCGATCTCTTTCACACCCCGGTAAGGGAATGGGACGAACAGGTCATTCGCGTTGTCGTTGTTCGGCGTGAAGACGTTGGGCAGCTCATAGATCGGGCAATTGTCGCCGCAGACCGTGTCGCTCAAGAGGCTCTCGTTCCCCACGGTATCGATGGCCGTGACAGCATAGCAGCCCGCGACGCTCATGCCGTCCGTGTGCTCGAAGAAGGTGTTCTCCGCACCGGTGATCGTGGCGATCACCTGCAAGGGCTCATCGAAGGTCGGCGTGAACCAGATGTGGTACTCGTAGGTGTCGTCCGCGCAGCTCTCGTTCGGGTTGTTCCACGTGAGGGTATTGAGCGGGACCTCGCAATCGTTGTCGATCGCGAGCGTCGGTGCGCAGGGCGGCGTGAGGTCCACAGGGCGGTCGCAGGCGATCTGGCTGAAGTTGATGAGCGGGGATACGATACCCGGATCACTGTAAGCACCCGTCGTCTTCGCGTAGTAGCAGTATTGCTGTCCGTTCACCAGGCCGGTATCCACGTAGGTGTCCGTGGAGCTGGAACCGATGAACGTGAAGTTCCCGGGACTGGTCTCGCGGAACACCTCGTAGAGCGAGTTGATCCACGGCGTGTTGTGGTCCATATGCAGGGTGATCTGCTCGTCGTTCGGCTCCGGATCGAGGAACACCGATGAGGCCGTGTTGCCGCTGCCGATCAGCGAGTCGTCCTGGCCGAAGAGTTCCACACGGTAGGCATGGGCACCGCTCTGCGTATCGATGTCCACATGGTTGAACGCGGTATCCGGGTCCTGCAGGAAGGGGAAAGGCGCGGTGGTCAAGATGAGCGTGTTCGCCTGCGTGAAGCCGTTCCCCGCGTAAAGCTTGAAGTAGTAAGGTCCCGGATGCTGCAGCGTATCCAGGTCGTAAGCGTTGCTCCAGCGCACCGTGTCGATGCCCGCCGATGTGCTCGTCGCCCCTACGCTCACATGCGTCATGATCGGCACATCACGCTCCAGCAGGTTGCAGAATTCCTCGCTCGCGTAGCTCTCCCCGCCGTCCGCGAAGAACGCCGTGACCATGTAGCAATAGGTTATGCCGAACGCCAGATCATGGTCGTCGTAATCCGTGCTGCCCCAACCGATGGTGGTATCGATGTAGGTGTACCCGGTGTAGCCCGGCACGCCCGTTTCGCAGTTGTCGGGATCGAAACCGTACAACTGCTGCCGCCGGTAGATCTTGTAGCCCACCGCGTTCGTGCACTCGTCCGGGTCCCAATGCAAGCGCATGATGCTGCCGTCCGGCGTAGCCGTGGGGTTCAATGGCGCCGGTGCCACCACGGTCACATTCGCCACGGCGATGTTGGTCAACGGCGGATCATAGCTGTCCTGTACCTGGAAGGTGACCTGCCAAGGCTGCTGGCGAACGTGCGAACATTCGGTGTTCCACGTGAATGTGCCGTTCACGGGGCTGTTGCCGGGATTGGTGGTGAATACCGCCGGGCTCTCCGGCACCACCAACGGTCCGCCGAACGCGCTGATCTCCAATGTTTGCCCGAAGTCCGGGTCCGTGGCGCTCACTTGGAACGACAGGTTCGTACCCGCCACCACGCAGGTGTCGATCATCTCACCGAAGACCGGCAATTCATTGTCACAGTTCGGTTCCACGATGATGAGCATATCGCGCTCCACCCAACCGATCATCTCCCCGTCCCGCCATTCGCGCACGATGAAGGCGATGTTGTAGAAGCCCGCGATCTGTGGGGAGATCCAAGAGATCGTCCCCGTCACCGGGTCGATCGAATAGGTGTCCGGCGCGGGCGATACCGCGTCCGGATAAACATACCCGGCTATCGGATCGCCCCAGCCATCGCCATCGGGCTCCGGCAGGAAATCCGGCCCGAGGCAGATCACCGGTTCATAGGAAAGGCTGTCCCCGTCCGCATCGTACGCGGCCGGATTGTGGATCCACGGTTGGAAGATGCAGGCCTGCTGGATGGGGATGTTCAAGAAGACCGGCAGGCAATCCGACAGGAACGGGGTGACGATGATCTGGGACTGCACGCACATGGGGATGTCCACGGAATTCCCCAAGATGAAATTGAGCACCCCGGCGATCCGGTTCGGGTCGATGTACTGCAGGATGAACACGCCCGGGCCGGAGTAGGTGTGCGTGGCCACGTAGAGGTTCTTGTTCACCTGTTCGGTGCCCACCGTGATCAGCGTCTGGGAAAGGCGCGGTATCGTATCGATGTCCCCATCGCCCCACGCCAGGATGAACTCTGGCCGATCCGCCGGGGAGAACGGGTTGGTATGGGTAACGATCGTGACCTCGTACTCCAAGCCCCCCACATGGCAGACCAGGATCTCGCCCGCTTCGTTGTGCGTGGCGAACACAGGGCGGGCCAGCAAGAGGATCCAGCAGGCGATCAGGTAACGCAGGGCAAGCCTCATGGGATGGGACGAAGTTCGCTATTTCCGGGCCGAAGCCGTAAGGACGTATACACGACTTCACATCAACGCTACGGGTCCGACGACGCACAGGCCATCCGGTCGGCTATCCGTGGAGGGCTATCTTGGCGCGCCACTGTCAGGACACCTTCCACCGCCCGACAAAGGCCGTCCGATCCATGATCACCCTTACCAAAGCAAAGAGCATCGCCGCCGCCAAGGATACCTTGGTGGTACTGAAGGACCCCGCCCAGTTGCGCGAACTGGAACTCGAACGCAACGACCGCCAGTACCTGGTGGAACAGCTCCAAGGCGACACGAGCACCGCCACCTGCGACATCAGTGGGCGCTTGGTGATCGTTCACCGCGTGCGGGAGGGCAAGCGGAGCGTCCAATTGGAAAAAGCCCGCTGCGCCGGGAACGAGATGGTGGCCAAGCTCATTTCCGCCAAACGGGAAGAAGCCCAGCTGGTGAGCCTGCAGCATGATGCCGACTTCACACTGGCCGTGGCCGAAGGCGCCGCGCTCGGGACCTACGAGTTCCGCAAGTACAAGACCTCCGGCAAGAACGCCTCGCTGAAGAAGCTGGCCATCATGGCCGCGGAGGTGAGCGCCAAGGCCCTGGACGAGCTGGTCGATGTGGCCGCCGCCGTGCATACCGCACGCGATCTGGTGAACGAGCCTTACAGCTTCCTCACCGCCACCCAGCTCAGCAGCGAGATCAAGAACCTCAGCCGCAATGCGGGCTTCAAAGTGCAAGTGTTCGATAAGGCGCGCATCGAAGCCCTCGGCATGGGCGGCCTGCTCGCCGTGAACAAGGGCAGCGTCGATCCGCCCACCTTCACCATCCTGGAGTGGAAGCCCAAGAACGCGGTGAACAAGAAGCCCATCCTGCTCGTGGGGAAGGGCGTGGTGTACGACACGGGCGGCCTCAGCCTGAAGCCCACGCCCAACAGCATGGATTCCATGAAGTGCGACATGGCCGGATCCGCCGCCGTCGCCTGCGCCATCACCGCTGTAGCGAAACAAGAACTTCCCGTGTATGTCGTGGGCCTCATCCCGTCCACGGACAACCGCCCGGGTGGGAACGCCTATGCGCCCGGTGATGTGATCCGCATGCACAGCGGCCTTACTGTAGAGAACCTGAACAGCGATGCCGAAGGCCGTATCATCCTCGCGGACGCATTGAGCTACGGCGAGCAGTACGACGCGGAACTCGTCTTCACCATCGCCACGCTCACCGGAGCCGCCATGCGCGCCATCGGCACCTATGGCACGGTAACGATGGGCACAGCCGATGAGAAGCAGTTCGAACGGTTGAACGAGGTGGGCGAAGAGGTCTACGAACGGGTCGCACGCATGCCGTTCTGGGACGAATACGACGAGGAGATCAAGAGCGACGTGGCCGACATCAAGAACCTGGGCAGCGACCTCGGTGGTGCCATCACCGCCGGGAAATTCCTGGCGCGCTTCACGACCAAACCCTTCATCCATCTCGACATCGCCGGGCCTTCCTTCCTGAACAAGCGCGATCACTACCGCACCAAAGGTGGAACCGGCGTGGGCGTGCGGTTGTTCTATGAATTCATCAAACGACGCGCAGCGCACAAATGAGCGAAGGACGGAGCATGAAGGTGGGGATCAGCTGTGGCGACCTGAACGGCATCGGGCTGGAAGTGGTGCTGAAGGCCTTCGAGGACAATCGCATGCACCAGGACATCACGCCCGTGCTGTACTGCGGGGTGAAGGCCGTGAGCGTTCACCGCAAAGCGCTGGGCTTGGATGACGTGCAGTTCCATGGCGTGAAGAGCGTGAACGACATCGTGCCGCGCAAGTTCAACGTGGTGGACCTGTGGGAAGAGGAAGTGCCCATCGAATTCGGCAAGCCGAGCGGGCAGCAGAGCAAGTACGCCATCCAGAGCCTGGAGGCCGCGGCGCAGGACCTCGGCCAAGGCAAGATCGACATGCTCGTTACCGCACCGATCGACAAGCACAGCATGCAGGCCGCGGGCTTCGAGTTCCCCGGCCACACCGAATACCTCTCCCACCTCGCAGGTAGTGATTCACCCGTGCTGATGATCCTCGTCGGCGAGGGTCTGCGCGTGGCGCTCGTCACCGGTCACCTGCCGATCAATCAAGTGGCCGAAGCCGTCACCGTGGAACGCATCCTCATCAAGGCACGGCTCTTCCACAAGTCCTTGCAAAGCGACTTCGGCGTCATGGCCCCGCGCATCGCCTTGCTCGGCCTGAACCCGCATGCCGGTGATGGCGGCGCGATCGGCAATGAGGACAAGGAGCGCATCGCTCCCGCCGTGCGCAAATTGCAGGAGGAAGGCATCAACGCCATGGGCCCCTACCCGGCCGATGGCTTCTTCGGCAACGGCAGCTACAAGCATTTTGACGGCGTGCTCGCCATGTACCACGACCAGGGTCTCGCACCGTTCAAGGCGCTCAGCTTCGGGCACGGCGTGAACTACACGGCCGGACTCCCCATCGTGCGCACATCACCGGATCACGGTACCGGCATGGACATCGCCGGCAAAGGCGAAGCGGATGGCGGCAGTTTCCGCCACGCCATCTGGCTCGGCTTGGACATCATCCAGAACCGCGAGCGCTGGAAGCGCATCAGCGCTAATCCATTGCAACCGCAGAAGAAGGAGAAGGGCGGGGAGTGACCGGGGTGTTGCGCGGAGCGGTTCGAAACGCTCACATGAACCCCAGCTCCAGCTGCGCCGCCTCGCTCATCATCGTCCGGTCCCACGGCGGTTCGAAGGTGATCTCCACCTTGGCGCTTTTCACACCCTGCACGCCGGCCACCTTCTGCTCCACTTCACCGGGCAGGGTTCCTGCCACTGGGCACGCCGGACTGGTCAAGGTCATCTTGATGTACACACTAGCATCGTCGCGGATCACCACGTCGTAGATCAGCCCCAGCTCGTAGATGTCCACGGGGATCTCCGGATCGTAGATGGCCTTGAGGGCATTGATGATGCTCTCCTCCAGTTGTTTCTTCTCGTCGGGGGTCATGGGAGGAATGCAGTTAACCGCCAAGACGCAAAGCGCGCCAAGTGAGCGCCACGTTGCGGATTCCTTTGCGTGCTTGGCGGCTTGGCGGTGAAAAGGGCTCTCATGACTTGGAAGAGTAAGCGAGGGCGTAACGTTTCATCTGATCCAGCATCGCCACCAGGCCGTTGCTGCGGTTCGGCGAAAGGTGCTCGCGCAAGCCGATGGTATCGATGAAGGTGAGCGGTGTGTTCAGGATCTCTTCTGGTGTGCGGTCGTTAAGAACGCGCACGAGCAGGGCTACCAGGCCCTTTGTGATCATCGCATCGCTGTCGGCGGTGAAGTGCAACAACTTTGTCCCGTCGAGCGAAGTCGAGACGTCGGCATTGAGCCACACACGCGATTGGCACCCACGCACGATGTTCCCCTCGGTCTTCTTCTCCGGCGCGATCATCGGCAGGTCTTTGCCCAGCTCGATCAGGTGCTCGTAACGGTCCTGCCAGTCGGTGAACATGGCGAACTCGTCCACCACTTCTTGTTGGGCTTGTATCAACGTGGTAGTGCTCATCGCAGCATCTTTACAGCCTTCTTCACCGCGGCTACCATGGAGTCGACCTCAGCGATCGTATTGAAGCACGCGAAGCTCGCCCTCGTCGTCCCGCTCACGCCGAAGCGCTCCATTAGCGGTTGGGTGCAGTGGTGGCCTGTGCGCACAGCGATGCCCTGCTGGTCGAGCAGGGTGCCGAGGTCGTAGTGGTGAACACCATCAATGACGAAGCTGATCACGCCCACCTTCGCTTTCGCTGTACCGATGATGTGCAGGCCATCGATGGCGAAGAGCTCTTTGGTGGCGTACTCCAACAGCAGGTGCTCGTGCGCGGCCATGGCCTGCTTGTCGTAGTCCTCCATCCAGCGAATGGCCTCGCCCAGGCCGATGATGCCCGCGATGTGTGGCGTACCGGCCTCGAACTTGAAGGGCAGCTTGGCCCATGTGCTTTTCTCCAGCGTTACGGTATCGATCATCTCACCGCCGCCCTGCCACGGAGGCATCCTCTCTAGCAGTTCTTCGCGGCCATAGAGCACCCCGGTGCCTGTGGGACCGTAGGCCTTGTGCCCGCTGAAGGCATAGAGGTCGCAGCCGAGGTCCTGTACATCGACGTTCAGGTGCGCGATGGCCTGTGCGCCATCCACCACCGTGATGATGCCGAGTTTCTTCGCTTGCGCGATGAGCTTCTTCACCGGGTTGATCGTGCCCAGCGTATTGCTCACATGGCTGATCGCGAGGATCCTGGTCTTACCGGAGAACGGCACCTGCTTCATATCCCACTCACCGCTGTCCGTGATGGGTATCACCGTCAGCACCGCGCCATGCCGCTCACAAGCCAATTGCCAGGGCACTATGTTGCTGTGGTGCTCCATGCCGCTGATCACCACCTCGTCGCCTTTCTTCAGCAGGAGTTGCCCAAGACTGGTCGCCGCGAGGTTGATGCCCGCCGTGGTGCCGCTGGTGAAGATGATCTCGTGCGCGTGCTTCGCGTTGATGTGCGCGCGAACGGTTTCACGGGCCGCTTCTTGTGCTTCGGTGGCCTTGGTGCTCAGGGTATGCACACCACGATGCACGTTGGCGTTGATCGTCGCGTAGTAGGCGCTCTCCGCTTTGATCACACGGCGCGGCTTCTGGCTGGTCGCGGCATTGTCGAAGTACACGAGCGGTTTGCCGTGCACCAGCTCCTTCAGGATCGGGAACTGCGCACGGATCTCTTCAACGTCGTAGCCCTTCTTAACCACCGGTGTTGTTGAGGCACTCATGAATGCGAATGCAATGAACCACAGAGGCACAGAGTCACAGAGAATGCAAGGCAAGAGGGCCATAAACCTCCGTGTCTCTGTGTCTCTGTGGTGAAACTCCTCATAGCGCTTCGAGCTTAGCATCAATAAGTGCCGCGAGGTGCGTCCGCCAATCTTCGTTCGTGATACGCTCCAGCACGTCCGTCATGAACGCGTGTGACAACATGCGCCGTGCTTCAGCCTCGCTTACACCGCGTGAGCGCAAGTAGAACAGGCCCTTCTCATCCAGTCGACCGATGGTGCAGCCGTGGCTGCACTTCACGTCGTCCGCGTAGATCTCCAGTTCGGGCTTGGTGAAGACGCGCGCATCGTCGCCTTGCAGGATGTTCGCGTTGCTCTGATAGGCGCGTGTGCGCTGTGCGTCCTGCTTCACGTACACCTTGCCATTGAACACACCCGTGCCCTTCTCGGCGATGATGCCCTTGTAGAGCTCATCGCTGGTACAGTCAGGAACGTCGTGGCCGATGTAGGTGTGGTTGTCACAATGCGTGTTGCCGTTGAGGACATAGACACCGTTCAGTTCAGCGTGCGCTTCCGGACCGGAAAGCGATACGTTGATGTCGTTGCGGACCAGCGAGCCTTCAAGCGTTGTCGTGGAGATGCTGTAGTTGCCTTTCGCATCCACTTGTACGCTCTCCTGTGCGATGTGCGCGGCGGCATCGCGTTGGAGCTTGTGCACGAGCAGTTCGGCGCCTTTGGCGACGTAGCTCTCGCGCACGCTGTTCACCAAGGAAGTTGTCACGCTGAACGAGGTCGAAGCGTGCTCTTCGATGACCTCGGCCTTGGCGCCTTCCTGGATCAGGAAAAGGTCGCGCGGCTGGATCAACTGCTGGCCGTCGGTTGTGATACGCAGCACGTGGATCGGCTTCTCCACCGTCGTGTTCTTGAACACCAGCAGAAGCAGGCCGTCCGTCGGTGAAGCCGCATTCATGGCTGAGAACAAGCGCTCGGTCAGCGGTGTGATGTGACCGTAGTGGTTGCGCACCGGGCCGTGCGAGAGATGGTGCTGAAGCGAGTCGATCACCACATGCGCCTGCGTCTTCAGGTCATCACTCAGATCCGCGCGGAAGTGCCCGTTCACGAAGACCACGCGCAGGGCATCGAAAGGAAGGCGTGTGGGCAGCGCCACGTTGGCATCGCCTTTCGGCGCCTCGTAAGTCTGGTTGAACAGCTTACCCACACGGGTGTACTTCCACGCTTCGGTCTTGCTCGTCGGAATGGGCAGGGCCTGCGCCTGAGCGAGCGCTTCTGCTGCACCCGGCCAAGAAGAGCCTTCGAGCAGCGGCAACACGGCGGCCTTGGGGTCGGTGGCGGTCATCGTGCTCATGATTCTAGCTGTTTCAACTCGGCATTGAATTCTGAGTTGTAAGCCCGCTCAATCGAGGAAATGACCGATCTAAATCCTGCCTGTTCTGAGCGGCGAACGACTTTCAGCCACGCTCGGCAGTGATCGATCAGACACTCAACCCGCACTTCCAATTCCGGATCAGCGTCAAATCGTACCATGAAGATGGCGCCATCCGCCGATTGACGATAGTCGGGATCATTGGTGATGAACTGAGCTGATACAACCACCGCGGCAGAACCGAATATGCTCGTGATGTCGGATTCAATCGTCTTGACAAGTGATTGACAATTGCGCCACATGCACGAATAGAAGAAACTAACGCCATCACCTTGACCAGCGAGCTCCTTGCTCACGTTGGCTAGCGTTTGGTAAATGCCATGTGCCCCCATCGCCTCAGTTAGTTTCCTTCACCCAATCGTAGCCCTTCTCCTCCAGTTCCAGCGCCAGTTCCTTCGGACCGCTCTTAATGATGCGGCCGTCGGCCATCACGTGCACCACATCGGGCACGATGTAATCCAGCAGGCGCTGGTAGTGCGTCACCACGATGAAAGCGTTGTCCTTGGCGCGCAACTTGTTCACGCCGCCGGCCACGATGCGCAGCGCGTCGATGTCCAGGCCACTGTCGGTCTCGTCGAGGATGCCGAGCTTGGGTTCCAGCATCGCCATCTGGAAGATCTCGTTGCGCTTCTTCTCGCCGCCGCTGAAGCCCACGTTCAGATTGCGGTTCATCAGGTCGGCGTCCATCTCCACCAACTTGGCGCGTTCGCGGACCAGCACCAAGAAATCCTTGCCGCTCAGTTCCACTTCGCCGCGCGCCTTCTTCGACTCGTTCAGCGCCGTGCGGAGGAAGTTCATGTTGCTCACGCCGGGGATCTCCACCGGGTATTGGAAGGCGAGGAAGATGCCCTTCCATGCGCGTGCTTCCGGGGACAATTCCAGGAGGTCTTCACCGAAGTAGCTCACGCTTCCGCCGGTGACCTCGTACTCCTCACGCCCGGCGAGCACATTGGCCAACGTGCTCTTGCCGCTGCCGTTGGGTCCCATGATGGCGTGGACCTCGCCCGCTTTCACTGTCAGGTTCAATCCCTTCAGGATGTCCTTGCCCTCGATGCGGGCCTGCAGATCTGTGATCGTCAACATGTGCTTCCGGCCCGCCTCTCCACTTATTTAGAATCAGTCTAAAATCAACGGGAGGCCAAAGGTAGCCGCCTGCGTTGAGCCGACCAACGCTGAACACGGATCCGACAAGTCTTGTTCAGCGCACCCTCAGTCGTTGCTGAAGTAGTCCGCGCTCTGGTAGTGCCCGTCGGCCTCCTTCTGCAGTTGCATCAGGATGTCGTTCGCCAAGCTGCTGGCCCCGAAGCGGAACCAATGCGGATCAAGCCACTCGGGACCGAGCTCCTCCTTCACCATCATCAGGTAGTGCAACGCTTCCTTGCTCTTGCGGATGCCGCCAGCGGGCTTCATGGCGATCATCTGCCCGGTCTTCAGGTAGTGGTCGCGGATGGCGTGCAACATCACGAGCGTCACTTCCATCGTAGCGGCCGGATTGATCTTGCCCGTGCTGGTCTTGATGAAGTCCGCGCCCGCCGCGATGGCGATATCGCTGGCCAAGCGCACCTTGTCGTAGGTGCCGAGTTCGCCCGTTTCCAGGATCACTTTCAGACGTGCATCGCCGCAAGCGTCCTTGATCGCCGCGATCTCATCGAATACGAAGCTGTAGTCGCCGCTGTGGAAGTGCCCGCGGCTGATCACCATGTCGATCTCGTCCGCCCCTTCGTTCACGGCGAATTTGGTGTCGGTGATCTTGACGGACTTCGGCGCTTGGCCGCTGGGGAAGGCCGTTGAAACCGAAGCGACTTTCACGCCGCTGTCGCCGAGCGCCTTCTTGGCGACCTTCACCAAAGAGGGATAGACGCAGATGGCCGCGCATGTCGGCAAGCCCGGCAGCGCATCATGCGGGTGCATGGCCTTGTAGCAGAGTTGGCGCACCTTGCTCGGCGTGTCGGCACCTTCGAGCGTGGTCAAGTCGATCATGCTCAGGGCGAGCTTCATGCCCTGCACCTTCGTTTCCTTCTTGATGCTGCGCGTCTTGATACGCGCCACGCGCTCCTCGATGCCGACCTGGTCGATCGTCGGCGTGGTGCGCGGGTCGGGCATGCGCATGGGCGCGGAAATGGTCTTGGTAGCCATGGGAGCGAAGATAGCGGAGCCCTCTATCGTCTTGGCCAGCGGTGCGTTGGTCCGACGCGATCCGTGATCCGGTCACGCAGGTTCCATCAACGCAGGAACGCGAAGGGCACGATGTGCCAGCCTTTCTTCGTGCGCCAGTTGGCGAAGCCGCCCGCCGAGACCGCACCGATGGTATTGGCGATCATGTCGTTGATGTCGGTGCGACGGCCCAATGCTTCCAAGCCCTGCATGAATTCGGTGAACAGGCCGTAGGCCACACTGATGATGCAGGCCCACAGGATGTAGCGCGCAGGTGAACCGTTGCTCCGCAGCGCTTGGGCGAGCAGCACGGCCAAAACGAAGAACATACCGCCATGCACCAGTTTGTCCAGATCGAATACGGCGAACCAATCCCATTCGGGCAGCGCTTTGCCGGGGATCAGGCAGAGCCAGAGAATGATCGCCGCCCAGAGCAGCGACCAACGCAGATGTCGCAACATGCGCGGGTGGTCAGCCGACGACGGCCTGGTACTGCTCGGCGCTCAGGAGATCGGCCACGTGCGACTTGTCCGTGATGCGGATGCGCACCATCCAGCCGCTGCCGTAGGGGTCCTTGTTCACCGATGCGGGATCATCGGCGAGCGTCGGGTTCACCTGCAGCACGGTGCCTTTCACAGGCATGAAGAGATCGCTCACGGTCTTCACCGCTTCCACCGTTCCGAACACCGCGTGGCGGTCCACCTCCTGCCCTTCCGTGCCGATGTCCACGAACACGATATCGCCCAGTTCGCCTTGTGCGAAGGCCGTGATACCAACGACAGCCTCATCGCCTTCGATGCGGATCCACTCGTGGTCTTTGGTGTACTTGAGTTCGGCGGGGATGTTCATCGCTGATGGTGTGCGAGGTTGAAGGGGAAGAATGTGCGCGGCGAAAGTAAATGGATGGCCGTTCCGAAATGCCGCCCGTTCAACCTCACGCACTTTCCCGTTGTACGCGCTATTGTGTGAGCGTGAACCGCAGGCTGATGCCCAGGTTCGTGTTCGCGCTGGGGAAGGTGGTGCTGATCACGGGCTTGTTGATCACGCGCTCGTAGAAGGCGCGCACGTTCAGGCGCTGGTCGATCACGTAGTCCGCGCTGGTCTTGATGGAGATGATGTCCTGCCCGGCCGTTACCGTGTTCTGCTTCTGCTCGATCTTCCGGATCACCGTGTTGTTCTGGCGCCAGCTCAGGTCGATCCGCAGGTTCAGGTCGCTCTTGGGCGTCTTGCCGCCGAGTTCGAAGGGGAATTTCACATCCTTGAACCGGTAACCGCTGCCGATGACGAATTCGCGGCCGCGCACCTCGGTGATCTGGTTGTTCGTGAGGCTGAGGCTCAGGTTGCGGTCGCGGTTGTACTCGAATTTGGCGAGCAGGCTGTTCTGCAGCGTCGCATCGAAGTTGATGAAGGGCCGCATCACCTCGGCGATGGTGATCGTGGCGATCTGCCGCTGGGGGATGAAGTTGCCGAGCACGTCCGTAGTATCGGAGCCGGCCTGGTAGAACAGATTCGTCTGGTAGCTGCTGATGTTGAAGGTGCTGCGGTAGCTGTGGTTCACCGTGAAGGTGCGGAAGAGCTTCTTGAAGAACTCCAGTTTCGTCAGGCCGTCATAGGTAATGTCCCAATTGGGTGCTGGCAGCAACTTGAACGGGTTCAGCTTCACGCTGTTGGGGTCCTTGCCGGTGTACGCGGCGAGGAAGGCGGGGATCACCACGTCCTGGTTGGTGGCCCCATAGCCGCGCCAGAATGTGCTGTCCGATGGCAGACCTGAAGGCAGGTCAGAGAACTGGTTGGCGCGGCCGAGCCGTTCGCTGATCGTTTCGCGGTAGGCCAGCAGGTTGGTGAAGAGCTGGTTCACGAAGTTCTCATCGTCCTTCACGAAAGTTGTGGGCCAATTGAACATGCTCACACTGAACGAACCGGTCTCGCGCGGGCTGTCGTTCACGTATTGGCCGCCACCCGTATCGTCCGCGCGCCAGCGGAAGAACGAACTGCGGTTGTCCGTCTTGGTGCGGTTGGCGCTCAGGTCGATGCGCATGCCCTTGAAGGGCTCCACGTTCAAGCGCGCGGTGATGTTCTCGGTGCGATTCCCGGTGTACGGGGTGTAGATGCTCTCGGACTTCACGAGCCAGTCATTGGCCGCGGCCTGTGTAGCGATGTCGCGCACCACATTGCCGCTGAAGTCCGTGTTCTGCTCGCCCAGGATGAAACCATAACCCGGCGCGCCGAAGCCCTTGTCCATGCCCACCACGTTCGGGCCGCGGTTCCAGCCGGGCAACAGGGTACCGTTGTTCTGCGAGTAGGTGATCGTTCCCGTGCGCACCGCCATCAGTATGCGCGCGAGGCCTTCCACCGGATTGATCTTCGAAGGCTCCTTCGTTTTCGTGCCGGTCGAATCCGACTTGTTGTCGGTCCCTTTCCCGCCTTTGCCCGACTTGTCGTCCTTGCCTTTGGGCTTCTTGGCCCCACCCTTGGCCTTGTCGTTGATCTTCTTGAAGTACTTGATCTTGTTGTAGAGGTTCACGAAGTTCAACTGGCCGTTCACGCTCACGGTCCGTGAATTCTGGATGGTGTTGCCGATGCTGTCCTGTGAGAGCGGCGCACGGTCCCACTTGTAGCCGGCACCGTATGTGGTGTTCACCGTGATCCAATCCGTGAGCGGCAGTTTGTCCAGCGGCAGCGTGTAGGTCACGTTCACCGTGTGGTCGTACTGCGTGGGCAGTCCGAATTTGCCGATGCTCTGCATCACGCTGTCCTTCCAGAGCTGGTAGTTGTCCCGGTCCTTGGCGTTCACGCGGCCGGGCGGCTCACCGATGATGGAGTTGCGGTTGGCGTTGAAGTCGACCTTCAGGTTCTTGGTGATCTCGTATCGGAAGCCGTACTGCGTCTGCCACGTGAAGGTCTTGTTGTAGGTGGGCACCGGCGGCAATCCCTCCAGGTCCGGGTTCGCCCTGACCAGTCGCTCCAAATAGGTGCGGTCGATCGCGGTGCGCGCCGTGAGCTGCTTGAAGCCCAGGTTCACGTTGAAGTCCTTGATCAACTTGGTCCACTTGCTCTTGCCGATGAAGCCCACGCCCTCGAAAGGCTTGATGGCGATCGGCTTCGGATTGTGCTGCCAGGCGAGCGACCCGCGGTAGGTGCGTGTGTTCTCGTATTGGGTGGTCACATCGTGGTACTCCTGGTCGCCGTACGCGTAACTCAGGCTCAGGTTCTCCACATCCCAGAAATGCTCCTTGTTGGCACCTCCGCCACCGCCCTTGTCGCCGCCGCCGGAGCCGCGCTCCTTGTGCACGTTGGTCACGTTGATGCTGCGTCGCCGTGTGTAGGTGCGCAGTTGCTTCAACCGGTCCTTGCGCTGCTCCCGTGTGAGCGCGCGCGTGGCGTCACCCCATTCGATGTCCGGGTTCAGCGGATCGAACTGCGGGTTGATGATCTGCTCATTGTAACCGACGTACAGCGGCACTTTCACGCCGCTCTCCTCAGGAAGGAACTTGCCCATCTCCAGGTTCGCGCTCACGTCCACACCGTAGCGCGTGTCCCGCTGACGCTCGCTCACGCGCTTGTCGATGCTGCCCCAGAACGGCGTACTGTAGTTGCCCGCGACGCTCAGTGTGCCCAGATCGGCGAGCGTGGTGTTCACCCGCGCCAGCGCCGCCCAGCCTCCCTCCTGGTTGAAGTCCGTCAAGCGCAATTCGTTCACCCACACTTCCGCGCATTGGCTGCTGGCGTCGTCGTTCGCCCACGGATTGGCCTCCGCTCCGTCCTTCTTCGGGTTGCGCACACCGATCATGATGGTGCGCATCTGGCTCAGGTTCGGGTTGCCCTTCACCGTGATGCGCCGGTCGCCATCGAATTCCGTGTAGCGCAGGTTCACCGCCGCACCGGTCTGGTTCCGCGTGATCTTCACATCGTTCAAGCGCGCGAACTCGATGGTCATGTCGTTCTCGGTCGGCCACACGCTGAAGGGGTCGTTGTTGCCGAAAGGCGAGGGCTTCACCGGCACCTCGTACTCATAGTAGTTCTGGTCGAAGTCATTGCCCAGACGGATGTACACGCTCACATCACCGTAGGCGATCGGGTGATCGGGATCGCGCGTTTCGGCGTGCACGAACATGCGCAGCTTCTTGTAGCTGCGGATGTCGAACTGCACGTTGCGGAACGCCGCGCGTGAATCACCATCGCGCAGGTCGCACACCTGGAGTTGGAGCGATTGTTCGTTCAGGTTCCGCAGGTTGGCGCTGGATACGTCCGTCTCCTTGTTGATGCCCGGAGGAAGCACGTAGTTGATCGGCGTACGGCGGCCGTTCTCTTCCACGTTCACCGCGGCGACGTTGAACTGCGTGCCGTCCGGATCCCCGCCCTGACCCTCGCCCGGCGCTTCGAGGCTCTGGGTGTATTTGCGCCACTCTCCACGGATGAACTCCAAGCGCGCGAAACGCAGGGTGGCCTGCTGCTGCCAGCCCTTCATCAGCAGGCGCATGAAGCGGATGCTCCGGAAGTCCTGGATGCCGCCCACTTTCTTCTCCGGCTGGCGGATGGGGATCTTGAACTGGTACCAGTACACCGTGCGCGTACCATCCTTGCTGCGGCCCTCGATTCGGTCCGTGATGAAGTTGCGCCCGACTACCATGTCCGCCGGGCGAAGGCTCACTTTGTACTGGAAGTAGCTTTCCGTTTCCGCCAGGTTCTGGTCCTGGTTGATGTCCTCGGTGCTCGGCAATGTGGTCTGCTGAGTGGGGTAGTCCTCCGGGCTGTCCTCATCGCTGATGCTGTTGCCTTCCGGACCGTTGAAGTATTTGTACCGCTGCAGGATGCCGATGCCGCTGCCGCCGTTGAGCAGATCGTAGTCGGTGTCGCCGCGGAAGTGGTGGTAGCGGTCGCCGCTGGGGTCCTGGCTGATCGAATCGAGGCGGGCCGGGTTGTTGGTGACGATGCCACTGATGGCGGCCAAATACGCCGCGTTGTCCGGGAATTCCTGCTCGCTCGGGATGTCCAGGTTGCCCTGGCCGTCACGCAGGCCGTCGAGGCCGACATCCTGGCGCGCGTAGGAGTTGTTGTCGTTGATCGCGAAGGCGTTAACCACGCTCTGGCTCGTGGGCACGATACCCCAATCCGTGGGACTGGTCGTGGCGGCCAGGTCCGTTTCATTGCTGGGCAATCCGTTCTCGAAGCTTTTTCGGCTGTCACGCAGCACGTCTTCACTGATGTTGCCCAGGTCGATGTAGAAATCGCCACCTGAGATGTTCTGCGAATCCTCGTTGCTGGCCGGCTCCCCGTTCGCGTTCGATGTCCCCTCGCTGAAGGGGTCCATCATCCAGAACTGGATCGTCTCGATGTTGCTGAGCTCGAAGTCCGTGGTGGTGATGCGCCGTGTGATCCCCGCCCAGCTGCCTTCCGGGTTGGACAATCGGCCTTCATCGGTGAGGTCCGTGGTGTAGTTGTACGGACCTCGCTCATCGGGGTAATACGTGAGGTCCAGTACCGGGATGTTGGGAGGTGTCCCCGTGGGCAATTGCCGGTTGGGGAACACTTCGCTCTCCAGGATCTCCCGCGTTTGGTTCAATAGTTCGGCACCGTCCGGCATCTGCGGCTTCAGGTCGTTGTCGCGGAAGAAGATCGGGTCCACCACATACCATGACAGGTGCGCGCGTTTGAAGCCGTTCTCCCGGCCGAACAGCGCGCCTTCCGGCCACAGGCTGGGGTCCGTCTGGCCCTGGGGTGTGGCCGCATGGAACCACTGGGCCTGCTGGCGCATATCGATCGTGCTTACGCTGCCCTCGAAATCATCGATGTAGCTGGTGCCCATGTTGCCGATCGCGCGGCTGTGGCCGGGGATCAGGTAAGCGCCTTCCACGCTGGCGTTCACGGTGCTCACTTCCTTGGTGGCGAAGAAGGGCAGCTGGTCCACCAAGCGCGTGATCATCCCGCTCTCGGTCTTCCAATTGGCGTCCAGGCCCACGATCGTGTTGCTGATCGGCTCATCGCCCGCGTTCACCTTCTGGGTGAGCGGCCGCTCATACAGGTTCATCACCGTGGCCCCGAGCGTGAGGTCCTTGCTCACCTTGTAATCGAAGCGCGCCCCGGCGAGCGTGCGTTGCTGGATACTGAAGAGCGAGTTGCTTTCCAAGGAGATGTTGATCGGCGTGCCGCTCTCCAGGATGCCCTGGTTGAGGATCTTCACGCGGCCCAGGTTGTAGTCCACCGTGTAGTCCTGGCCTTCCACCAGCTTCACACCGCCGGCCGTCACGCTCACGGATCCCTGCGGGATGTTCACCGAGTTCAGGCTGATCACGTCGCTGCTGGCGCTCTTGTAGCTGCCTTTCAAGCGGAACCGGTTCAGCTCGGGGATGTTCTGCGCGGCCGTCTTCGTGCTGTCGTACAACTGCTGGTACACGATGCTCCGGCGGATCTGCTCGGTGTTGCTCGGGTCGGTCAGCAACCGGCTGTTCAGGTAGCTGCCGAAGGGTTCGAGCACGGGGAAGAAGACGCGCCCGTTCTGCGTATTGATGGTACCACCCGTGGTGGCCGCACCATCCAGGAAGTCGAACCAGCCATCGGGGTTCGGCGCGTTCTGCGGATCCAAGCGGTCCAGGCCCAAGGCCTGGTTCACGGGGATGGTGGCCAACGGCGGACGCGGGATGTAGTTGATGTCGACGCCGGTGGTGGGGTTGTTGTACACCAGGTCCAATCGGAAGTTCTCGCGGTTCACCTGGAAGGCGCCCAACGAGTACACGTTCTTCATCATCAGGTCCCACAGCGGTATGCGCGGGTTGGTGATGGTCGCCTTCAGCAAACGCAGGATGAGCGCCTTGCTCTGGTCGGTGACGTCGGAGCCGAACTGTCCCACCTGGTGGGTCTGGCCGTCCAAGGTGTACTGGTAGGCCACCATCAGCACCTCGTCGTTGTTCAGGTTCTGGTTCAGGCCGATGAAGCCCAACCGCTCGTTCACCGTGTACTCGCTGGCCGTGAGCAGGCGTGCGCTCTCCAGTTTCTCGTAGTGCCGCGCCGCCGAATACCCGCCGCTTTGCAAGAAGGCCGTCGCGTTCACGAAGTTGCCGCCGGGACCGCTCGGCGCGCTCATGATGCCGTACAGCGAGTTCGCGTTGTTGTCCGCGAGCGTTCCCGCGTTGTCCGTCACCTCGTTGGGCAGGTCCGAACTGAAGTGACCGGCCGCGATCGCCGCCGGGCTGCCGTCCTCGCCAAGGTCCGTGAAGGCCACCGCGTTGCGGTTCTGCTCGAAGTCGAACCGCGTGTTCGTGATCCACACCTCGATGCGCGTGATGTTGATGCCGCTGTTCACCAAGGGCAGTGTGCGCAACGCGTTCTCGTAGTTGTCGCGGAAGAAGTTGCTCAGGAAGAAGTACTTGTTCGCCTCGTACTCGTCGCCCTTGATATCGAAGTTGGTCGTCTGCGCGCCGCCCGCCACCGACACGTTGCGCCGTTGGCCTTTCTCCTGGCTGAAGATGGCCGTGGCCGTCAACCGCCCGAAACGCAGCTCGGTCTTCAGGCCGAAGAGGCTCTGGCTCCCTTGGATGAGCTGGCCGCTCAAGGGCAGGCTCACGTTGCCCGCCTCGATCTTCTGCACGATCTGGTCCTCATCGCCCACGTAGTTCAACTTCACCTGGTTCTCGAAGTCGAACGTCGCCTCCGTGTTGTAGGCGGTGTTGATCTTGAGGGCCTCGCCGATGTTGCCCACCAGGTTCAACTGGATGCGCTGGTCGAAGTTGAAGGTGGTGATCTTCCGCTGCTCTACCGGGATCCGCGGGTTCTCCGTCTTGCTGATGTTCAGGCCGAAGGTGACCTCCGCACTGCCCTGCGGACGGATGTCGATGTTGCACCCGCGGAAAATGCGGCAGAAGGCCTCGCTGCGGACGTTGATCGACTTGATCAGGGGTTTGTTCGCGTCCTTTTCCGCAGCCGCCTGGTTCTTCTGCGCCCAGTACGTCTTCATGCTCTTCTGCATGTCGTAGTTCATGTACTCATCGAGCGACATGCTCATCGGCGGACGGTACTGGATGTTGTCCCCGATGGTGCTTTGCATGATGTACTGGCCCGTCACGGGATCGTACACCACTTCGTTGGTCACGTTGTCCGGCGTGGCCAGGTCGATGGTACCGGTGTTGTTCACCCCGGGCGCGGGCGGATCGGTGATCGGGTACTGCAGGTCGATCTCCGGGCTGTCCACCGCTTGGATGATGTGCCACGGATCGGCCGCGAGCAGCTCCGTTTCCGCGAACGCGCAGACCAGCATCAGCATCAGCAGGCGCGGACCCCAGGTCAGCAACGCGTGGATGAGATGTGGATGGGCGAAATGCACGGGAAAGCGGTGGTCAGAGGTTCTTCAGGGAAAGACGGATCAGTTCTTCGAGCGGTGGCACGTCCTCGGCCCGTTCGCTGAGCACGCGTTGCAGCGAGCGCTCGGCCTTGGCGCGGTCCAGCCCCAGTGAAACCAGTGCCGATAACGCCTCGGCCCGGAGCGTATTGCCCCCGCCGCCCGCGCTCGCGAGAACGCGCTCGATCGGCTCGTTGGAGAGCTTGCCACGCAATTCGCCGACGATGCGCTGCGCCAGCTTCGGCCCGATGCCCTTCACGCTCTTCAGCACGGACTCGTCACCGTTCAATATCGCCACGCGCAGGTCCTCCGCACGCTTGCCGCCCAGAATGGCGAGGCCGATGGTGGTGCTCACTCCTTGGACATTGATGAGCTGCCTGAACAAGTGGCGTTCTTCCGTGTTGATGAATCCGAAGAGCTTGTGCTCACTCAGCCCGCTGCGCACGTCCACACTCACCGCATAATGGATGTACAACTTGCACGCCCCGCGTTCCGGCAGGTCGCCATACGTGTTCGCGGTGATGTGCACGAGGTAGCCTACGCCGTGGCAATCCACCACGGCATGTCCCGGTGCTTTCTCCGCGAGTTCGCCTCGCAAGCTCTCGATCATCCCTGACCCTCCGTCAGTTCAATGCTCAGTAAGAAGGGGTGTAAAGTCTCTTCGATAGCGTAGGGGTCAGGGTGGGCGGCCGCAGCCGGTTTTTGGAAAGGGGCCGCAAAATAGGAGGCTTCGGCGGATGGGCCGAAAGCCGATCAGCGGTTGAGGAAGAAGATGAGCGGATGACCGATCCGCTCTTGAGACGATGTCCCATCGGCGGATGCTGCCTCCGCCGACCATCTGCACGTCCGCCCATCACCCATCCGCTAATCTTGTACAGGATGAATCTGGTCTTCTTCACGGGTGCCGGTGTGAGCGCCGAAAGCGGCCTGCGCACCTTCCGCGACAGCGACGGGTTGTGGGAGGAGTACCGCGTCGAGGATGTGGCCACGCCCCAGGCCTTCGCCCGCGACCCCGCGCTGGTACTGCATTTCTACAACCTGCGCCGGGAGCAGGTGCTGAAGGCGGGCCCCAACGCCGCGCACGTTGCCATCGCAGCGCTGGAGAACCATGTCGACGCATCCGGGAAGAAGCCTTTCACCGTGGAGGTAGTGACCCAGAACATCGATGACCTTCATGAACGTGCCGGGAGCACGCGCGTCCTTCACCTGCACGGGGAGATCCGCAAGGCACGGAGTACCCGGGATCCACGGCTCGTCACGCCGATCAACGGCCCGCACCTTTCCTTGGGCGACCGATGCGCGCTGGGATCCCAACTCCGGCCGCACATCGTGTGGTTCGGAGAGGAAGTGCCTAAGCTCTCCGAAGCGGCTGACATCGTGGAGCGCGCCGATGTGCTCGTCGTGGTGGGCACTTCGCTCCAAGTGTACCCGGCCGCAGGCTTGATCCATCATGCACCGCTGGGTGCAACGATCCATGTCGTGGATCCCGGTCCCGTCTCCGCCGGCCTGAAGCGAGTAACCTATTGGAACGAAAAGGCCAGCCTAGGCGTGCCCAAGCTGGCCGATCGATTGATCGCGGAATACGGTCAGTGACCGCCGAGTACCAAGCGGCGCGTGGCCTTTGTCCGGCCATCCACCCGCAAGGTGGCGAACACCAGGCCGGGGGAGAGGCTGCCTTCCCCGAGCACCAAGCGTTGCTGGCCCGTCCGGATACGCTCCGTGGCGAGCAACTGGCCCAAGGCATCGTGCAATTCAACGGTCATGCGCTCATTGGCACGGGGTGCGTCGAAGGTCAATTCCACATTGCCGCCGTTGCTCGGCACAGGGTAGGCGTTGAAAGTGAACGCGTTGCGCTCGTGATCTTCCACGCCCACAGGTGATGCGTTGAAGCAGATGTCCACCCACGTCGTGTCCGAAGGGTTCGCGTCATCGAACCACACGTAGCGGAAACAGGCCGCGCCCTCCACGCCCATCGGCTGGTAATACGCATGGAAGCCGGCATAATCCTCCGCCGGGGTGAGGTTGTTCGATTGCGGGGCGGGCCAAACGGGATGGGTACCGCTCAAGGCCGGCGCATAGCACTCGCCCCAGCAGTAATAATTGTAGGTCGTACCCGCCGGTATCTGCAATTCGTAACGCCGCATGTTCACGCTGGTGATGGCGGAGTTGTTCAGCACGCATTCCACGTCCACCTCAACAGCCGGTGGCGAGGGGCTCAAGTCGTGCCACTTTTCGATCACTTGGCCGTTCACCACATTCCCCCACTCATCCGTGAGGGTGATGAATTGGCCTTGGGCGGCGAGCGAAACGGCACCAAGAACGAACGTGAACCCGAACGAGCGAAGCGTAGTGGTCTTTCTCATGTCGGCAAATGTAGCCCGCCCGAACGGCCTGCGACGGCCCTGTGCCGTTGTCTTTGGTGCGCCGCGGAACAAGTTGGGATCCCAAGTCCACCGCGTCCATTCGCAGGACGATGTGCGTAGCGGGCCTTCCATAGGGTTCCAAGCCAACCAAGGATCGACCAGCCTTCGCTCACATTACCCGGCTAAGTTCGCTGCGCAGTGATGCCGTAGGCGTTCCTTTCTCCAGCGGCTTCCGAGCGGAATTTACGGACGAACAACCAACAACCTGATCATGAAGAAGACATTACTCATCGGATCGGCCCTTACGCTGAGCTTGGCCGCCAGCGCTCAGAACCAGTCGTGGACGGCCACGGCCATCGACGGCAGCGAAGTGAACATCGCCAACCTCTTGGGCGAAGGAAAAACCGTCCTGGTGGACATCAGCGCATACTGGTGCGGACCCTGCTGGGCTTGGCACAGCAGCGGCATCATGGAGAAGGTCTACCATGAGTTCGGTCCCGAGGGAACGAACGACCTGGAGATCATCTGGGTGGATGGCGACCCGGCCACCACGCTCGCTCTCTTGGAGGGAGCCTCCGGCTCACAAGGTGATTGGGTGACCGGCACGCCTTACCCGATCATCGGCCCCAATGGCGAGGGGAACACGCTCGCTACCATCTACGGAATCGACGCCTACCCCACCCTGTTCATGCACTGCCCCGGTGCCAACGCAGGCGTTGAGATCCAGCGCACAGCTACTTGGGAGCAATTCATCACCAGCTGGAAGAACGCTTGCCCAGCGGCTTTCGACAATGGCGCCATCGATGCGCACCTGTTGGAGATCCCCAATGGCGAACTCTGCCCGGGTGAGCATCCTTACGCTGAAGTGTTCAACCAAGGCGATGCCGCTCTGACCAGCGCGACCTTGGAACTGAAGCAGAACGGAAACGTCGTTGAGACGAAGAACTGGACCGGCAGCATCGCTCCGTTCCAGCACGCCCAAGTGTCGTTCGACAACACTACGGTGACGGGTCCTGCGGATTATGAAGTCGACCTGACCGTCGCTGGCGATGCCAACCCGGCCGGAAACATCGAGGACGCCTCCTTCGGTCCTGTTCCCGATGCACCGAACACGCTGATCACCCTCGAGCTCAAGACCGACAACTACGGTGAAGAGACCACGTGGGAACTGCTCGACGGCAACGGCAGCGTTGTTGCCCAAGACCCCGCTGGCGACTATGCTGACGCTACGGTGTTCACTTACAACTGGAGCCTCAACCCCAGCGATTGCTACACCTTCCGGATCCATGACGCATACGGAGATGGCATGTGCTGCTCGTACGGCAACGGCTACTACAAGCTGAAGAACACCTGGGGCACGCCGAACGTGTTCATCCAAGGCGGACAGTTCGGTGGCGTAGAGGACAAAGGCTATGGAACGCCTGCTACCGTCGGCATCAACGACAACCAGCTCGCGGATGGCTTCAAGCTCTTCCCGAACCCGACCAGCGGTATCTTGAACATCGAGTTCAACGCCAATACCACGGCCACGGTGGACCTGTACAATGTGCTCGGTGAGCGCGTGATGACCAAGACCTTCAATGCCGCTGGTCTCCGTACCATCGACCTGGGCAACTTGGACAATGGTGTCTACTACATGAACGTGACCGCCAACGGCGAGACCGTTACCAAGAAGGTTACCCTGAGCAAGTAAGCGCAGCCTTACAAGAGCTATTGAAAAGGCCGGTGGTGCGATAAGCCCACCGGCTTTTTCTTTGGCCCGATGTTGGCCAACACACAGCACCCATCACGCAACCAGAAAATGAAACTCCTTCTCGCGCTAGCCCCCCTCGCATTCGCCCTCTCCGTAAACGCCCAAAGCGGAAAGCTCCCGTCCGTCATGGTGGAAACCCTTGATGGCAAGAAGGTGAATACCAGCACATGGAGCAACGGCGGCAAACCCATGATCATCAACTTCTGGGCGACCTGGTGCGCGCCCTGCAAACGCGAGCTCAACACCATCGCCGAGAAGTACGCGGACTGGCAGAAGCAGACCGGGGTGAAGCTCATCGCCGTGAGCGTGGACGATGCCCGCAGCGTGAACCGCGTGGCCCCTTATGTGAACGGCCAGGACTGGGACTTCGAGGTGATCAAGGACCCGAATGCGGACCTGAAGCGCGCGCTGAACGTGAACAGTGTGCCCCACACCTTCCTGGTGGACGGCTCGGGCAACGTCGTCTGGCAGCACAACAACTATGAGCCCGGCGACGAGAACGAGCTCTTCCAGAAAGTGAAGGAGCTGGTCGGGAAGAAATAGACCCCGCACTCCTATCGCACGGCCCCGATGCCTGCGCTAAACACAGGGGACCGGGATCGCTGAACGCGGCTTTTGAATCCCTTGGTGGAAATCCCATCCATCGAGCGATACGTCCTGTGATCATGGGGGTACTGTGGCACCTGTGCGCCGCATGACTCTTATCTATGCGGTCATATCATAACAGCCCTATGCGGACGGCCGTTTCCCCACCCCTCCTTTGCACCTTCATCGGTGTGGTCTTCAGTACGACGGTCAGCGCCCAAGAAGGCAGCCAGGTCCATGGCAACTTCAGCATGGACGGCCAATACTACTTGGAGGACTCGACGATCGGTGCCGTAAAGCCGCCTGCGACCTGGGGGCTGAACTCATGGGGCAACGTCAACTACGCGAGCGCCAGCGGAGCGTTCAAGGCGGGTGTTCGTTTTGAAGCTTACCAACCCGCTCTACTGGGTTATCCCGCCGGGCAGGCTTACAAAGGCAGCGGCATCGGCTACCGCTACGCCACGTATACGAAGGACGACCTGGAAGTGACCGTGGGCAACTTCTACGAGCAGTTCGGACAAGGCCTCGCGTTCCGTTCCTATGAGGAGCGCTACTTGGGCGTGGACAATGCCATGGATGGCGTGCGGGTGAAGTTCCGGCCGGATACGGGCATCTATCTGAAGGGCTTCATCGGCAACCAGCGTTTCGGCTTCGATGGCGCCGCGAACCACGGCTACTTCAACGGCCCCGGCATAGTGCGCGGCATCGATGGCGAGGTCTCCCTCACAGAGGCGTGGCCCCGCTGTTTCACCAAGTGGAACGAAAAGGGCAAGAACCTCGCGTTGGGGGGCAGCTTCGTGAGCAAGTTCCAGACGGACGCCGACCCTTTGCTGACGCTGCCCGAGAACGTGGGTACCTACGCCGCACGGGCCAACTACACCACGGCGAAGTGGAACCTCTACACCGAGTACGCCCACAAGATCAACGACCCCAACGGCAGCAACAACCTGATCTACAAGGATGGCGAGGCCGTGCTCATGAACGCGACATACAGCACCAAAGGACTCGGTGTGAGCGTGGGCGCTCACAGCTATGACAACATGGTATTCCAGAGCGACCGGGCCGCTCCCACCCTCTTCGACCTCAACATCAACTTCCTTCCCTCGCTCGCCAAGCAGCACACCTACAACCTGGCCGCCACCTTGTACCCGTACGCCACACAACCCAATGGGGAAGTAAGCTATCAGGGCGAGGTCTTCTACAAATTCAAGAAGGGTAGCAAATTGGGAGGCAAGCGCGGTATGAAGCTCGCCGTTAACTGGTGCGGGGCCTGGAGCCTGGACAGCACCATGCTCCCGAATGATACGGTGCGCCTGCGGGGCTACCGCAACAACATCTTCAACCCCGGCAAGTGCAACTACTTCCAGGACTTCAATGTCGAAGTGCGCAAGAAGGTCAGCGACCATTTCGAGCTGGCGCTCACCTATATGAACTTCGTTTACGACATCGAGCAAGTGCAGGGCAAGGCCGGCAAACCCGTCATCTATGCCAGCATCTTCGTACTCGAAGGGCTCCACAACCTCAACGACAAGAACTCCGTGCGCTTCGAAGTACAGCACCTCAGCACCGGCCAGGACCACGGCAATTGGGCCACAGGTGTGGCCGAATTCACCTTCAGCCCCCACTGGTTCGTAGCGGCCATGGACCAGTACAACTACGGCGGAGAGGTTGATACCGAGGAGATCCACTACCCACTGGGTTCCATCGGGTACTTCCGCGGGGGAAGCCGTTTCAGCATGAACTATGGTCGCCAGCGCGCGGGTATCTTCTGCGTGGGTGGCGTCTGCCGTGTAGTGCCCGCCGCCAACGGCCTTACCTTGTCCGTCACGAGCACGTTCTGATCGCTCCTGAACCATCGGCCCCGATGGATCGGGGTGAAACAGATGAAACACATGAAGTACCCGCTCCTTTTCGCCACCACGCTCCTGCTCGCCTCCTGCGACAAGGTCGAAGACCCCCTAGGCAACGACGACGGCCCCGTGGTGGACCCGGGTGCTACGGCACCCCGCAAAGTGTTGTTGGAGGACTGCACCGGGATGACCTGCAACAACTGCCCCCAAGCAGCTGAGATCGCCGAAGAGCTCAAGGGAATCTATGGCGACCAGCTCATCGTGGTGGCCGTGCATATGGTGGACGGCTTCGCTGCGCCGGTGCCCCCGTTGAACGATGGCCTCTTCGATACCGACTTCCGCACACCCGCCGGGGCCGCGTATGAGCAGGCCTTCAACATCACCAGCTTGCCCAAGGGCTTGGTGAGCCGGGCACCTTTCGAGAATGCCGTGGCCCTGAGCCGTACCAAATGGAGCAGCGCCGTGGCCGCCATCATCGGCCAGGAGGCTGATTTCAAACTCTGGTTCGATACGCTTGGCTTCAATGCCGGCACCAACACCGTGAATCTGACCGTGAAGGCCCTCTGCACCAAGGCGATAACGGGCGATCACAACCTCACGATCTACCTCACGGAGGACAGCGTGATCGATGACCAATTGAACTTGGAGGTCGACCCCCCCACGGTTGAAAACTACGTGCACCGCCATGTGCTGCGCGACAACGTAAACGGCACTTGGGGCGAATCCATCCTGACCGGTTCGGCCAACGCCGGGGACACCCTGAGCCTCTCCTACACCTATACCCTGTCCGCCAACGTGTTGGACCCGTCGAACTGCGCATTCGTGGCCTATGTGCACCCCGCCACCGGGGCCGACGCCCGGGTGGTGAAACAGGTGGAGGAGGCCAAGCTCATCCCCTGATCCAACCGGTCCGTCACCACGACGATACCGATCGGCCTCCGGACAGCGTTCCTTTGTCCACCCGGTGCCAAGCAAGAACCGACGGTGAATAAGTCCTGATCGACGAACGGGGCATTTCAAGCGATCTGTTTACCTTCATCGGGCTTTTCCAGAAAATCCCGCCTCGGCGGGCCTCCGCCAAACGACGAAACGTGATGATGGACCAAGGACGGAAGATGATGGAGCTGAGCAAGCAAGTGCTCGAGAAGGTGAGCTTCGATAGCCGCCTGTTCAAGAAAGAACTCCTCAAGGCCCGCACCTGGTTGGGCCAGCACGATCAACTCCTCCTGAAGGCTTGGTGCTTGGCCACCTTCGGCCACCAGTACCGCGACATCATTATCGAGGTGTTCCAGAAGAGCATGAGGACCTGATCCGATCGATCGGGCAGGAGCCTCCTGCCTGCGGCGGAGTTCGCTGTTTTTACCGCAGAGGGCGCAGAATACGCAGAGGGGCAGTGTGCAATGCTCCCCTGAACGCGCGCATTCCTCCGCGTTCTCCTCACCTCTGCGGTTTGTCGCATTCGCCGCGCAGCGGCCCCGCTCAAGAGTGCCCCAAAAAGGCCAAGTTCCTCTTCAAGCCACTGAACTTCGTGCGCTTCACCGCACTGGCGTGGAATAGCTCCTCGAAGAACACTTCGGTCATGCCGTGCCATTCATCCCGTGAGAGGCCCATGAGCATATCCTTCGGGATGAACTCCGGCTCCTTGTGCGGTGTGCTGAAACGGTTCCACGGGCACACCTGCTGGCACACATCGCACCCGAAGACCCAGTTGTCGAACCGGCCTTTCATCTCTTGGGGGATCGCGTCCTTCAACTCGATGGTGAAGTAGCTGATGCACTTGCTGCCGTCCACCACATAAGGCTGGATGATGGCCCCGGTCGGGCACGCGTCGATGCACCGGCGACAGGTACCGCAGTGGTCCGTGGCCGGGGCGTCCGGTTCCAGTTCCAGGTCGGTGATCACTTCGCACAGGAAGAAGAAAGAGCCCTGCTGCTGCCGGATCATGTTCGCGTTCTTGCCGGCCCAGCCCACGCCCGCGCGTTGGGCCCACGCCTTCTCCATCACCGGTGCACTGTCCACGAACGCCCTCATCTCCACATCGCCGAAGCGGTCCTTGATGAAGGCCATCAGCGGCTTCAAGCGCTGCTTCACCGTTCTGTGGTAGTCGCGGCCGTAGGCGTAGGTGCTCAGCTTAGGGGCCTCCGGATCCGTCTGCTGGGGCGGCGTGAAGTAGTTGTAGGCCAGACTGATCACGCTCTTCGCACCCGGTACCAGCCTGCGGGGATCCAAGCGCAGGTCGAAGTGGTTCGCCATATAGGCCATGCCGCCGTGCCGCTCCTCGTTCAACCAGCGCTCCAAGCGCGGGGCTTCTTCCTCGAGGAAGCCCGCCTTCGCCACACCGCACGCGAGGAAGCCGAGGCGATGCGCTTCGGCCTTCAGCAGGGTGGCCTTCTCGGCGGAAGAGAGCATGCGGTGAATGTATCCCGATGCGGAACCGCCGAAGCGACAAACCCAGCCCTGACCGCATGACCATTGCATGAGGGGAAGCGGCCAGGACCACGGCTCAACCCGGGACCGGGTCCTTCCGTAGAACATCCACCAAGCAGCAGCGACCCATGCGCATTGTGCCCGAGCGTGTGAAGAGCGCTTACCGCCGCCACCGGCCCGCGCGCCCCGTTCGTGACGCGATGAGCCGCAACTACCGAATGATGGAACGGCGAGGTCCGCGACCGCTGTTCCTCCTGCTGTTGGCCCTGCTGTTCACCACTATCGCGGATTCCGCATGCTGAACCGCATATCCGTAACCATGTCCTCATCGCACCCCTCTTAATTCGCGGCCGCAAAGCCCCCCTTGATGCGCGACTTCATCACCCGCTTTCCCGTGGCCATCTTCGTCAGCTTGACGCTGCTTGCGCAATTCTCCGTGGTGCTCGCCACTTGGTGGCTCATTCCGGAGGGTGAGCGCATGCACGACGAGAGCGACGGCGCCAAGGCGGCCCACCAGATATTCCGCATACGGGTGTTCATTCCATTGGGGCTGGCCATGCTGATGACCGTGTACCTCGATGGTGTGGCGGGCCTCAAGAAGCTCTTCGGCTCATTCACCCATTGGCGCGTTCCGGTAAAGTGGTACGCGCTGGCCTTCACCTGGAAATTCATTCTCGGGTATCTGGGCATCACCGCCATCGTGCTCATGGGCTTGGATGTTTGGCCCCACTTGGTGAACCATGACTGGTTGCCGAACCTGATCACCAACGCCTTCTTCATCGTGGGCATCGCGCTGGTGGAGGAGACCAGCTGGATCCGCTTCTCCGTCACACGGCTCCAAGAGAAACGCACCGCCTTGTTCAGCAGCATCGTGGTCGGCATTGCCTGGGGTCTTTGGTACCTGATGATGATGTTGCTCGGCGAAGGGGTCCCGGACGGTATCCCTTGGTATGCGTTCATGATATCGATGTTCAGCCTCACGGTGTTCCTCACATGGGCCTATAACACCACACGGAGCGGCACAGTGTTGCTCATCATGCAGGTGTTCAGCAACTGTGCCTTCCTGGTGGCGCCCATGCTGCCCGTGCCGGAGAAGCCGCCCTACTTCATGAACGCCTTCGTGGCGCTCTTCCTCATTGTCTCCTTCGTGCTCATCCGCGTCTTCGGTGGCCGCCACCTTTCCCGCTTCCAGCGTGCCAAGTGGAGCGATCCCGCCGACCAAGAGCAGGTGCTTGTTGGCTGAAGCGGATGCTGATCCAGAGCATTTGAGCGCAATGTTTTGAGCGCCGATGAGGATCGGCCAACTCGCGAGCCCGACTAGACCGGCACTGACGTGCGCCGCTTGGGGGTATGACCTGGGACGGATTTCACGGGAACACCGGCCAAAGCCGTCTCCAGCACCCCGCTGTGCTCTGTGGTCCCAGATGGAACGACATCACCTTGCTCGTCCTCTCCCCACTTCGCCCGAACTCCGGTGCCACAGAGTTCCTTCGGCCCTGCACGCCAGATGATGATACCCGCGAGCACACAGAAGGTCAGCGCATAGGCGACGGCGAAGGTCTGGTCCATATCAGGCCCTGAGGGCAGGATGGGCACCACGAAAAATGTACAGTTGCTCAGTACCTGCATGATGAGCAGGACCGTTCCACTGCGTGTCTCATTGTAGACCCAGCCCAAGAAGAACGTCAAGCTGATCATGGACAGCAAAGCCGCCTGCCAAGCCACGCCCGAAGGCACGCCCTCGCGCAGGAAGACCATCGGCACATACCATAGGCCCCAGCCGATGCCCACGGTGAGGCAGCTACGCCATGCGGGGTATTTCGCCTGCATGCGCGTCACACCGAATTTCATCCACGAGGTCTCTTCAACGATCGCGATGCCGATGATGAAGGGCAGATTCCGCAGCAGGGACCAGATAAAGCCGCCGTCCACCGCTGCCGGCCACGCCCGCAAGCCCAAGAGGACGGACGCTGTGATACCGGCGTAGCCCAAGATGAACTTCCAAGAGAACGCCAAAGCGTACCACTTCGCAGGAACACGCCAGTGGAAGAAGGAGGAGAACAGGCGGACGATCCCTTGTCGACCTTCCAGCCAATAGGTGAGCCCCACGGAGAAAAAGATGGGGCCGAAGGGCCGGATGCGGAAGATGTTGTGCGCCAGCGGATGCCCGTTGAGACTGCCCCCGGCCATGAAATGGTGCGCCATCAGCACCACGCCGACCTGGAAGGCCAGTGTGAGCGTGATGAAGACAGCTACCGGATTCCGGGAAACGAAGGCTCTCATGGAAAGGGGCGCGAAACTATACCACCGGACCGATACGGTTCAAGTATCGCCCTGTTAAAACCCGCGATGGACGTGGCCCGCTACTCGAACAAGCTCCCCGGCTTCACGCTGGGGACCTTTCCCAAATGCCTGTATGCGCGTTCAGTACACGTCCGCCCGCGCGGCGTGCGCTGCAAGTAGCCTTCCATGATCAGGAAAGGCTCATATACCTCTTCGATCGTACCGCTCTCCTCGCCCACCGCCGTGGCCACTGTATTCAAACCCACCGGCCCACCGGCGAACTTGTCGATGATGCACAGCAGGATACGGTTGTCCATCTCATCGAGCCCGTGCGCGTCAACATTCAACGCTTTCAATGCGTGCTTCGCGATGGCCATGTCGATGCTGCCGTCGCCCTGTATCTGCGCGAAGTCGCGCACGCGGCGCAACAACGCGTTGGCGATGCGTGGTGTTCCCCGGCTGCGCCGCGCGATCTCGTCGGCCGCATCGTCCACCATGGGCACGTTCATCAGGCCGGAAGAGCGGTGCAGGATGCCTTTCAGGGTAGCGGCATCGTAGTAGTCCAAGCGGCTGTTGATGCCGAAGCGCGCACGCAACGGAGCTGTGAGCAGGCCGCTGCGCGTGGTGGCCCCCACCAGCGTGAAGGGGTTCAAGGTGATCTGCACCGTCCGCGCGTTCGGCCCGGCGTCGATCACCAGGTCGATGCGGTAGTCCTCCATAGCGCTGTAGAGGTATTCCTCCACGATGGGGCTCAGGCGGTGGATCTCATCGATGAAGAGCAGATCGTTCGGCTGCAGATTGGTGAGCAGGCCCGCGAGGTCGGCCGGCTTGTCCAGCACTGGGCCACTTGTCACCCGCATGCTCACCCCCATCTCCTGGGCGATGATGCCCGCGAGCGTGGTCTTGCCCAAGCCGGGAGGGCCGTGAAGCAGAACATGGTCCAAGGCTTCACCGCGTTGTTTGGCGGCCTGCACGAAAACCTTCAGGTTGTCCGTGACCGCCTTCTGACCTGCGAATTCGCCGAAGCGTCGCGGACGCAGCACCTGCTCCATCTCCTTGTCGGAGGCGGAGCGTTGTTCATTGCGGACGTCGAAGGCCTCGGCCATGCTCTGCTCGCCGAATTCAGGGAGAAGGCGAGGACCCAAAAGTAGCGGTGCGCCCCCCTCTCTGCGGGAATGGCACCACCATTTCGGAACACTCGACCCGGATAGAACCACGGAGCGCGGGGTTTTCCACCAGCTCTTCGATCAGGGATCCGCTTTCTCCGGTCCGGCCAAGAAACGTGAGCTGGCCAGGAAGGATGCCGACCTGCTGGCTGGATCACCCGAAAAGTCGACCCTGCCTACCGCTTGATGAACGCACGCATACCGCTGGCAGCGATTCGCAAAGTGTAACGACCAGGGGCCAATGTGCGCACATCCAGCAGATGCGATGGGCTACCGATCCGCTCCCGCAGCACCGCACGCCCGGTCACGTCCAGCACGTCCACCATGCCCGGAACGGCACCTTCGATGCGCAGCACGTCCTCCACCGGGTTCGGCCAAACGATCAGCCGAGCCGCGGTCAGGTCTTGCACCGCCGTGCTCGTCTCCACCGCGAACACCGCCTCATTGGTGACCACGGCTTCGTTGAAGTCGAAGTGGATGCTCGCGGTGTTACTTACGCTTTCCCCGAGCATGAGGTCGCTCACCGGCTTCATCGCGAAGCGCACGTAGCCATGACTGCCCGGCTCATCGCTCGTGCTGTCCGGCAGGAAGATCGGGTCGAAGGTGAAACGCAAAAGCCCTTCGTTCGATAGCACCCACGTGCAGGGATGACTGCTGTTGATCAGCCGCAACGTGCTCCATTGCAGTTCGCTGCTGAGTTCATCGGTGATGATGACCCGATCCGCTTGGTAGGTACCCGTATTCTGGAAGCGGATGGTATAGACCACTTCTTCGCCCGCAGCGACTTCCGTTGGCGTGAGCGTTGCCGGTTCCACGCGCTTGTCGTTCGGGTCATAGCTGCCGATGACCTCGGTGTTCGACACGGCCGTGTTGTCCCCGGGTGTTCCATCGTTCGCCAAAGGACCCGCTGTGGCCGTGTGCTGCAACGGGGTTCCCAGCGGCACGCCCAAGTCCGTGAACACGGTGAGCGAAATGGTGCCCGACCCACCGATCTGGAGATCCGTGACGTCCCAAGTGATCGTGTTCCCGTTCACACTCGTGGGTGGTGGTGTTGACTCGACCCAGCTTTGTTGCGCATCCAGTTGGAAGATGATACTTCCATCCACCGAGGTGCTTCCGATGTTGTCGTAGGTGATCACTCCGCCATCCTCGAAGCCCGGACGGCCCCAAGGACCGTTCAAGTCGATGCGCAAGTCCTGCACATCCGGTTGCAGCACGACAGCGAAGTCGTTACTCGCATCGACGTCACTGGCGTTCACGAACAGTGCGTCGTGCGAGGCCGGAGCGAATCCGAGCACATAGGGATTGTCGGACGAAGCTGTGAGGGTGTACTGATCCAGAGGCAGCGGTAGCTGATAGGAGCCGGAGGACGGAACGCCATAGGTGATGTTCCCGGGTTGCGCGTTGACCTTTGCGAATGGATAACCCGGCTCTCCCCCATCATGCACACCGTTCGCGTTCTGGTCCACATAGACCGAACCCGTGGCTACAGGATTGAGGAATTCGCAGGTGCTGTTCAGCACATTGCACAGCATGGATGTCGTAACCGGTATGAACTGTTCGGGACCGACCTCGATGCTGCTCAGGCCCGATGGTATGTTCGGGAGACAGTCCACTGGTGTCTGGTTGAAGAACCACCCCAGGCTTTCCGGGAGCAATGGCAGGCAATGCAGGTTGGGCATGTCGGCGATGGCGAGACCTGTCAAATGCGCAGGGAACGGAGGGAACTCGTTGATGGACGAAGAGTACATGGTGAGTTCGCGAAGCGAATCCGGCCAGGCCGGCAAAGCCGTAAGCGCAGGGAAGTCACCGTAGGTCGTGATGAAGCGCACTTCGTTGGGGAAATCGGGCAACTCGACCAGGTTGGGCATGTCGGTAGTAATGCGGATGTGATCCACGAGTGGCGGCCAAGCAGGCAAGGCGGCCACACCCAAGCTCCCCAGCTCCAGCACCTCCAGTGTCGCGGGATAGTCAGGCAATGCGTTCAACGCCGCAAGTCCTTGGAGATCCAGGCTCACGAGCGCTGAAGGGAAATCAGGCAGGCCAGTGATCACGGCGCACCCACTGATGGACAGATCGACCACGGTGGCCGACCAGTTCGGCAAGGAAGTCAAGGCGGATGCGCCTTGGATGTCCACGTCCTGCAAGAGCGCAGGCCATGCTGGCACGGCCGTCCATGTGTTGATGTTGGTCAACGTGAGTTTCCGCAATGCATCCGGCCAAGCCGTGACACCAGCCGGGGCGAACCCGGTGATGGAGAGCGTGTCGATCGACGATGGAAGAGCCGGTACACTGTAGTCCACCGGTGCCTCCAATGTCACGTGGTGTATCCCGGCGGGCAGCTCCGGCAGCGAAACGAGGTCTTCTCCGGCCTTCAGGGAGATCCGCTCAAGCGCCGCCGGCAAAGTGGGTAACGCTGAGGGCCCTGACGGCAGATCGAGCTTCAACTCCTCCAACGCGTCCGGCCAAGGGGGCATGTTCGCGTAGGTGCCGAACCACAGGTTCAACTCCCTCAGGCTGGCCGGCCAGGCCGGCACAGTCACCGGCACATCATCGAAGATCCCTAATATCATCCCATCGAAATGGCAGCAATTGATCGTCAATCTCTGGAGGTTGGTCAACGCATCGATCCCCGTAAGATCCAGGGGAAGCACCGGATCGAGGGTGCCATCGAACATTTGCGGCCATTCGAACTCCATCGTTACCTGGCCCAGTGCTTCCGGGTGCTGTGGGTCCAAGAATCCATTCGCGTCGATCGCGCCGGGAACGAACAAGCTAAGGAGCTCCCTGAAGTTGGTGTCCGGGATGAAGACCAACTGTGCCTGCGTGGTCAGCGAGCAGAACAGGACACACAGAGCTCCGAACAGGTTACCAGGTAGACGTTGTCCCATGGCGGTTGTGTTGGTGGTACGTGGAAGACGAGCGCACAGCCCGGATGATGCCTTGATGCACGAAGCTAGCGGAGACCCAAGGCTATCGGGTCCCGGCTCCCGGAAACCATCCGATCGGATGATGCGCTACCCCTTGATCAACACCCGCGACCTTCCACTATTGGTCGTCCGCTCCGTCGGGCCGTATATCCCGCCAGAGATCCCCGAAGAACACGCGCAAGCCGAAGGTGTATATCGGTGCCGTGAGCCCCTCGGCCAGCGGCGCGCTGCGCAGCACGAGGCGATACCCCCAGCCGCCACCGATGGCGAAGTACCTGAGGAAGCGGTATTGTACCGTCATGCTGGGTTCGTAGAGGAAGACTCCGCTCCGCTGCAACTTCCGCTTGTGGCCATCGGCATCCTCGTACACCACGCTGCCGCTGCCGATGCCGAACTGCACGGGGATGCGCAGCTCCCAGTTGTTCTTCCGGTAAAAAGCGAAATCGAAGTAGGGCGTCACATAGCCGAAGCGCAGGCGTGTTCCCACCTCGCCAAGACCTTCCACCTGGGCCTTCCCTTCCACCGGAGAGAGCAGGAAGCTGTACCCGATACCGTACTGCACATTGCCCGCGTGCTCCAGGCCCAATTTGATGCCCGCGAAGCGCACGCCCTCGTTACCGATGAAGGAGCCGCGCATGTCCAGTTTCACGATCAGCGCCGGGGGCTCGGCGAGGTAGTCGGGGATGCTGTCGATGCGCTGGGCGCTCAGCACGCCGCAATACGCCAGCAAAACCATAACTGTCGCAACCACCCGCATAGGGATCAAAGATGATGTCCGGAATGAAGAAGGCGCCGGGTTTATCCCTGCGCCTTCTTTTGGATCCTTCAATAAACCCCTCTACCCGGGAGAGGGGTTGGGTGTGAGGTCATCCGTGTTCCTCCTCCTCTCCCGGCTCCAAAGGTGTGATCTGGCTCACCCAGTCCTCGGCCTTGCCGGGCTTGCTGTAGTCATAGGGCCAGCGATGCACCTCGGGGAGCGGCCCGGCCCAGTTGCCGTGCATGTGCTTCACCGGGCTAGTCCACTCCAGCGTATTGCTCTTCCATGGATTCTGCACGGCCTTCTGCCCGCGCCAGATGCTGTTGAAGAAGTTGTACGTGAAGAGGATCTGCGCCAAGCCGCCGGTGATGGCGAAGAAGGTGATGAGGATGTTCAGGTCAACCACCCCGTCGAACATCGGGAAGTTGCTGTAGTCGTAATAACGGCGGGGCGCGCCGGCCAAGCCGATGTAGTGCATGGGGAAGAACACCCCGAAGGCGCAGACGAAGGTGACCCAGAAGTGCGCGTAGCCCAACTTGGTGTTCATCATGCGGCCGTACATGCGTGGGAACCAGTGGTAGATGCCGGCGAACATGCCGAAGATGGCGCTCATGCCCATTACGATGTGGAAGTGCGCCACCACGAAGTATGTATCGTGCACGGGAATGTCCAGGGCACTGTCCGCCAGGATGATGCCCGTTAGACCACCCGCGATGAACGTTGCGACGAGTCCGACACTGAACAGCATGGCCGGGCTCAGCACGATGTTCCCGCGCCACAAGGTGGTGAGGTAGTTGAACACCTTCACGGCTGACGGGATGGCGATGAGCAGGGTGGTGAACACGAACACCGAGCCGAGGAAGGGGTTCATGCCTGTGAGGAACATGTGGTGGCCCCACACGATAAAGCTCAGGAAGCCGATGGCGAGGATCGACCCGATCATCGCGCGGTACCCGAAGATGGGTTTGCGCGCGTTGGTAGCGATCACCTCGGATGTGATCCCCAATGCGGGCAAGAGCACGATGTACACTTCGGGGTGGCCGAGGAACCAGAACAAGTGCTGGAACAGGATCGGTGATCCGCCCATGTTGTCCAGGGCTTCACCCGCTACATGGATCTCGCTCAGGTAGAAGCTGGTGCCTACCAGACGATCCAGCATCAGCAGCAGGGCGGAACTCAGCAGCACCGGAAAGGACAGCACACCGAGCACGGCCGTGATGAACAGGGCCCATACCGTGAGCGGCAGACGGGTCATCTTCATGCCCCTGGTCCGAAGGTTCAGGATGGTAACCACATAGTTCAAACCACCCAAGAGGGAGCTCGCGATGAACACGGCCATACTCATGATCCAAAGGGTCATGCCGGTGCCGGAGCCGGGGATGGCCTTGGGCAAGGCGCTCAATGGAGGATATACCGTCCAACCCGCAGAGGCTGGTCCGCCTTCCACGAAGAGCGAGGAGATCATCAGCACACTGCTGATGAAGAAGCACCAATACGATAACATGTTCAGGAAGCCGCTCGCCATGTCGCGCGCGCCTATCTGGAACGGTATGAGCAGGTTGGCGAAAGTCCCGCTCAAGCCCCCGGTGAGCACGAAGAACACCATGATGGTGCCGTGGATGGTCACCAGCGCCAGATACATGTCCGGGCTGAGCACACCACCCGGTGCCCACTTGTCGCCGAGGAAGAAATTGGTGAAGGCGAAGCCCTCGCCGGGCCAGGCCAGTTGCAAGCGGAACATGATGGACATCACCACGGCCACCCAGGCCATGATGATCGCCGTCACCAGGAACTGCTTGCTGATCATCTTGTGATCCTGCGAGAAGACGTACTTCGAGATGAAGCTCTCCTCGTGATGATGGTGCTCCGCGTGGGCGTGGCCTTCTGCGGTGGCCGGGGCGTGTGCTACGTGGGCCATGGTCAGTGCGTGTTCAATGCGTTGGTAGCTGTGGCCACTTGCGCCGTGGCGGCAGGCGGCGCGATCGATGAGTCAGTGGGTGCGGCCTCTTTCGTCGGTTCGGCCGCTGTCTGGAAGCCCTTCTGCCCGGACAACCAAGCGGTGTAGGCTCCGGCCGGTTCCACCACCAGGGGCATTTGCATATTGTAGTGGCTCGCGCCGCAGATCTTGTTGCACATCAGGACGAAGTCGAAGGCCTCGTTCTTCGTGACCGTGCGCATGCTGTCCGTGGTGATCGTGGGCTTCAGGTGGATCACCGTGCTCATGCCCGGCACAGCGTTCATCTGAGTGCGCAGGTGCGGCATGAAGGCGCTATGGATAACGTCCTTGCTGCGGATCACCAGTTTCACGTCCTCGCGCACCGGCAGGTGGAATTCTTTCAGAACGAGGTCGTCCGCCCCATGCTTGTACTGGCTCAGGTCACCCTTCTCCTTGATGTCCTGGTCCATGAGGATACGCAGGTTCACGATCTTCCCGGACATGCGCTCCAAGTGCTTGATGTGATCTTCCAATTCGACCACCTTGGTGGGGGGCAGGTAGCCGCCTTCCTCTTCCAGCTTCTTCTTCTCGGCGGCGATCTCACCGGCGAGCTCTTCCAAACGTGCCTCGATGGATTCCGGCGTCACGATGCCCACCTCGTTCGTTCCATTGATGAGGCGGAAATCCGTCGCCCCCAGTTTGCCATCCGGCCCGGGGTAGCGTGCGATCCACTTGAACTGCTGCGCATAGAGCTCCACTTCCGGCGTGCCGACGGGCGAGGGCGTGGTGATGCGGTTCCATACGCTCAGTCCGTAGATGATGATGCCGATCATCACCACGGCGGGAACGACCGTCCAACCCAGCTCCCATTTATTGTTGTGCGGGTAGTAATAGGCCCGGCGATCCGCGCGGTGGTAGTATTTGCCGGCGAAGTAGAACAGCAGGATGTTCGTGATGAAGAAGACGACGATCAGGATCACCCAGTTGAAGTTCAGCAGGTCATCCAGCCACACGCCGTGCTCGCTGGCGGATACCGGCAGCATCTGGTCGTGGTAGGCCACGGTGAGCCACAGGAAGAAGGCGAAGTAGAAGAACGGGAAGGCCCACAGCAGGCGCGCGTTCATCTTGCTGTCGCGGTCGCTGATCTCTTCCTCGCGCTTTCCGCGCAGCTCCGCGGTGAGCTCGTACACGCGGCTGAGCCGTGTGACGGCCAGTATGCCGAGCACGAGCACCGCAAGGATCAACAAGGTCATCATGGGGTCAATGGATCAACGCGTAACGCGGCGGTTGGTTCAGATGCTGTGGTGTACGCTCTCCTCCAGATACGGGCTGTTCACCACCGTGAGCGGGGCCTTGGTCAAGGTGCGCAAGACGGTCATCACGAAGAGGCCGAGGAAGAAGAGCATGAGGCCGACCTCCAACGCACCCACATGGTGGAAGTGCTCACCCAAGGCTCCGGGCAGCACCATCTGGCAGAGGTCCAACCAGTGGCCGATGAAGATCACCGTACCCACCCCGATCAGAAAGCGCGGGTTGCGTTTCGCGTCGCGGCTCATCAGGAGCACCATCGGCACGGCGAAGTTGATGAAGAACATCCCCCACATCAGGCCGGGGTAGTTGTCGATGCGCATCTTGGCGTATGCCACCTCTTCGGGGATGTTGGCATACCAGTACAGCATGAACTGGCTGAAGTAAAGGTAGGTCCACAGGAAGCTGGTGGCGAAGACCCATTTGCCCATGTCGTGGATGTGGCTGTTGTTCACCTGGGGCAGGTACCCTTTGCTCTTCAGGTAGAGCACCACGATCACCGCCGTGGTCATGGCTGAGCACCACATGCCAGCGAAGACGTACCAGCCGTACAGCGTGCTGAACCAGTGCGTATCGATGCTCATGAGCCAATCCCACGCCAGCACGCTGCTGAATACGGCGAAGAGCACGAGGAACAGGGCCGAGCGACGATAGGTGAGCAGGTGCTGCGTGCGCAGGTCCGTGCCGCTCATCTGGTCCATCTTCAAGCTCTGGTTGCGGAACCAATTGGCCGCGAACAGGAAGGTGCCGATGAAAGCGATCACGCGGACCCAGAAGAAAGGCGCGTTCAGGTAGGCACTCTTGCCGGCGATGATGGCGTCGTAGTGGTCAGTGTCCGCCTTGTCGAACACGCGGCTGTCCATCCACGGCCAGATGTGGTTCATGTGGAACTGGCCCGCGAGCAGGCAGATCACGATGACGGCCGCACCGATGGGCAGGTAGCTGTACACACCTTCATACACGCGGCGCACGAGCACGCTCCAGCTGCTTTCCGTGGCGAACTGCAGGGCATAGAAGAACAACGCGCCCAGCGCGATGCCGAAGAAGTAGAAGCCGTTGATGAATAGCGCAGCCCAGAGATTCTGGCCCGCATTCTCCGGATCGTGCGACTTCACGCTGAAGAAGCCGATCGCCGCGAGCACCAGGCCCAGGACCATGAGCGCCATGCTCATCGTGCGCGCCCGCTTGCTGAAAGTGAAGTTCATCGCTGCTGCTCGTTATCGGTTCACTGGTTCGCGTGGCCGGTGGTCATAGCTGGCGCGGGCACAGCTACGCTGTCAACCGCTACTGGTGCTGCTGTCTCGGGCATCTTGCCTCCCAACTGCAGGTATTTCACGTATTGGATCACCGTCCAGCGCTCTTCCTTGTTCAACTGGCCAGCGTGGCTGCCCATCATGCCCTTCCCGTAGGTGATCGTGTGGAACATCTTGCCCTCAGGCAGGTCCTTCAACGGGCCGTTGTATGCGCCTGGAGGCGGGTGTCCGCCCTCGCTGATCACCTTGCCATCACCGGCACCGGTCTCGCCATGGCAGTGCAGGCAGAACTTGGTGTAGATCACCTTGCCCTTCTCCACGCTCTCCTTGGTCATCGCGATAGGGCTGTGCAGCTCGCGGCCGGCACGGGAGTAACCCGACGTGTCGTTCGCATACGGGTAAGGGAAATTGTACATGGCCTTGGAGGCATCGCTGCTCCACGCGATCGTGCCTTCCGGCGCCAGACGCGCGCTCTGCGTGTTTCGCTGCGACTTCACCAGTTCATCGTCGAAGTAGTAGGGATCCTGGCCGTAGTCCACGTAGGCTTCCACCGACGGGCTGCGGTACATGTCCGGCATGTACTCGATGCCGGGGCTGTCCTTCTCACCACCACAGGAAGCGAGGAGCACGGTGCCGAGGACGGCGAAGAGGGTCGTGTTCTTCATCGCGTTCAGCATTGGCGTTCGTTGATCTCGAAGGCGCCGGTCCCGCTCAGCAGCCCGTTGATGGCCTCGGCGCTATGCCCGTGGTTGTCCTCGGTGCGCAGTTCGATGATGAACTTGTCGTCCGTGGTGCGCGGGTCGGGGTTGCGGCCCGGCATGCCCGGCAGCGTCTTATTGCGGATCAGGTAGGTGATGGCCATGCCGTGCGCGGCGCAGAACACCGTGAACTCGAACATCACGGGGATGAAGGCCGGCACGTTGAAGTACCACGCCCAGTTCGGCTTGCCGCCGATGTTCATCGGCCAGTCGTAGATCATGAAGTACCACGTGCCCAAGGAGGCCAATGCGGTACCCGTGATGCCGAACATGAAAGAAGCGATGCCGATGCGCGTGCGTTTCAGTCCGATGATCGGATCGAGCCCGTGGATCGGGAAGGGACTGAACACGTCCTTCACCGACACGCCCGCCGTGATCAGCTTGCGCGCCGCGCTCTTCAACTGCTCGGGGTCCTCGTAGACCGCGTAGATGATCTTCTCAGCCATCGCTTAATGGTGGTGCTTGGCTTGTTCGTTCTTGTAGCTCTCGCCGCTCACTTTCAGGATCGACTTCAGCTCATTGAGCGCGAGCACCGGGAAGTAGCGCGCGAACAAGAGGTACAGCGTGAAGAAGATGCCGATGGTGCCGATGAAGATGCCCACATCGACCCAGGTCGGGTGGAACATGCTCCAGCTGCTCGGCAGGTAATCGCGGTGCAAGCTGGTGACGATGATCACGAAGCGCTCGAACCACATGCCGGTGTTCACCACCAGGCTCATGAAGAAGGTGAAGATCAGGTTCCGGCGCCAGCTCTTCACCCAGAACAGCTGCGGGCTGATCACGTTGCACGTCATCATCGCCCAGTAGCTCCACCAATAGGGACCCGTCGCGCGATTGATGAAGGCGTAGCTCTCGTATTCAACGCCACCGTACCAGCTGATGAACAGCTCGGTGATGTAGGCCACGCCCACGATCGAACCCGTGACGATGATGATGATGTTCATGTACTCGATGTGCTTGATGGTCACATAAGCCTCGAGCTTCATCGTCTTGCGCATGACCAGCAGCAGCGTCTGCACCATGGCGAAACCGCTGAACACCGCACCGCTAACGAAGTATGGCGGGAAGATCGTCGTGTGCCAACCGGGGACCACCGAGGTGGCGAAGTCCATGGATACCACCGAGTGCACCGAGAATACCAGCGGTGTACTTAGGCCGGCCAATACCAGACTTACCTCCTCGAAGCGCTGCCACGCTTTCGCGTTGCCCGTCCAGCCGAAGCTGAGAACGCTGTAGAAACTCTTCTGCCAAGGCTTCACCACCTTGTCGCGGATCGTGGCGAAGTCGGGGATCAGGCCGATGTACCAGAACACCACCGATACCGAGAAGTAGGTGGAGATCGCGAACACGTCCCAGAGCAGCGGGCTGTTGAAGTTCACCCACAGCGAACCGAACTGGTTCGGGAGCGGGAACACCCAGTACGCCATCCAGATCCGGCCCATGTGGATGAGCGGGAAGGTGGCTGCCATGATCACGGCGAAAATGGTCATCGCCTCGGCGGAACGGTTCACCGCCATGCGCCACTTCTGACGGAACAGCAGCAGCACGGCGCTGATCAGCGTGCCGGCGTGACCGATGCCTACCCACCAAACGAAGTTGGTGATGTCCCAAGCCCAATCAACGGTCTTGTTCAAGCCCCAAACACCGATGCCCTTGCTGAAGAGGTAAAGGATGCAGCCCACACCGTAAGTGGCGATGATGGCCGCGATGGTGATGAGGATGTACCACATGCGAGGAGCCTTGTCCTCGATGGGCTTCACCAGGTCGTTGGTGATGTCGTGGTACGTGCGATGCCCCAGGATGAGCGGTTCGCGTAGCGCTGATTCGCTGTGCATGGTCCTAGTGGTGGGCTTCTTCGGTTACTTCAGCGGTGGCTGCTTCGGGCTCTTCCTCCCTGTTCCACACCTTGGCCAGGTAGCTGATGTTCGGTTGCACGCCGATCTCCTCCAGCATGTGGTAGGAGCGTTCGCTCTCGACCACGGCCTTCACCCTGCTGTTCTTGTCGTTCATGTCGCCGAAGGTGATGGCGTTGGTCGGGCAGCCCGCGCTGCACGCGGTCTCGATCGCGCCGTCCTTCACCGGCGTACCGGCCTTCTTCGCGGCGAGCTTGCCGGCCTGGATCTGCTGCACGCACATCGTGCACTTCTCGATCACACCGCGGCTGCGCACCACCACGTCCGGGTTCAGCACCATGCGGCCCAGTGCGTCCCATGCCGGGTTCACGTCGCCGAACTTCTCGGTCACGTAGTTGAACCAGTTGAAGCGGCGCACTTTGTAAGGGCAGTTGTTCGCGCAGTAGCGCGTGCCGATGCACCGGTTGTAGGCCATCATGTTGAGGCCCTCGTTGCTGTGCGTGGTGGCTGCCACCGGGCACACTGTTTCGCACGGTGCGTGGCTGCAATGCTGGCACATCACCGGCATGAAGAACACGGACGGCGAGTTGGATGGCTCTTCCATCGCCAGGTAGCGATCGATCTTGCCCATGCCCTGCTCCTTACCGCGCTCGTGCGTCATCTCACTGCTGTAGTAGCGGTCGATGCGCATCCAGTGCATATCCCGGCTGCGGCGCACTTCGTCCTTGCCGACCACCGGTACGTTGTTCTCGCTGTTGCACGCCGTGATGCACGCCCCGCAGCCGATGCAGCTGTTCAGGTCGATCGCCATGCTCCAGTGATGGCCCACTTCGGCCACCGGATGGTCGCCCCAGAGGTTCATCTCCGTGGCGGGCACCTTGTCGTGCGCGTTGATCTGGCCGTCGTGGTTCACGTCCGCGTGCACCGCCAGCATCTCCGGCTCGTTGTAGGCGTTGTGTTCGTTCTTCTCCCCTTTCGGATCGTGCGCGCTCCAAGCGGCGAAAGTGGTCTCCTTGATGATGCTCTCGCGGTCCATGCCCGTGAGCTGCGTCTGGGTGAGACCCATCTCGTACATGGCGGACGTGCCTTCCAATGTACCGGCCGTGGCGTAGTTCACCGAGCCGTTGCTGATGCGCGTCCACGGATAGGCGCTCTTGCCGATAGGGGCGGCGTTGCCGTCATCGTCCTTCAAGCAGGCCGCGAAACCGACTTCTTCGCCGTTCGCGCCTCGACCGTAGCCGAGGGCCACGCTCACGGTCTTCGGGGTCTGGCCGGGGACAGGGACCGCAGGAAGCTCCAGCGCAGCGCCGTTCACCGTCACCTTCACCACATAGGCCTTGTCCTGTTCGCCGATGCGCAGGTCGCGCACATGCTCTTTGCCCGTCAGCTCCAGCAGATCGGCGGGGGCCATGCAGACGTAGTTGTCCCACGTCACTTTCGTGATGGGGTCCGGCATCTCCTGCAACCACGGGTTGTTGGCGTGCAAGCCACTGCCGACGCTCTCCTTGGTGTACAACTGCACTTCCCAATCACCTGAGGCTTCCGCGCTCTTCTTCGCGTTGGCGGCCGCTTCGGCGAGGTTGCCCGCGAAGGTCACCGCTGCAGGAGCATTGGTGTATGCCGCGTAACCGCCATCATGCACGCTCTGGTTCCACGCCGTGCTGAAGTCCATCGGCATGTCGGGTCGACCGGTCATGGCCGCCTGCCACACATTCTTGATGTGATCGTGGTAGTTGCCCGGGGCACCGCTCCAGGTCAGGAGCGTTTCCGGCCACTGGCGCGTGTTGAACAAGGGCGTGATCGCCGGTTGCGCCAATGCGTAATGGCCGGGCTTCGGCATGAAGTCGTTCCAACTCTCCAGCCAGTGATGGTCCGGGCAGATGCTGCTGCAGAGGTTCGCCGTCTCATCGCGGTGGCCGCTGAAGCTCACGCTCAAACCGACCTTCTTCAGGCCAGCGGCGAACTCCGCACCGTTCGGCAGGCTGTACACCGGGTTCACACCGGCGATCAGCACCGCGCCGATGCTGCCCGCGTTCATGTCCTTGACCAATTGCTGCACGGCCGCGTCGTCGCCTTGCTTCAACCAGCTGTGGTTGGCCAGGTCGATGGTGCTGCCGTAGTTGCCCAGCATCATGTTGATGCTGTTCACGATCGTCTGCGTGCCTTCGTCGTTGTGGCCGCAGATCACCAGGCTCTTGCCCTTGGCGGCGACCAGCTCGGCGGCGCACTTTTCGATGTTGTCCGAAACTCCGTCTACCGCACCACCACCCACGGAAGCTCCGCCGGTCTTCTTGGCCACGGCATCATGCAGCGCAAGCACCACGGCGGGCACTTGGCTCGGCTTGATCATCACGCGCTTGTCGGCGTTCGCACCGCTCAAGCTCATGCGCGCCTCGAACTGCCAGTGGCGGCTCATCGGCTTCTCGGCCGTGGCATCTTCCGGACGGCGGCGCGAAGCGTATTGCCCCGTGTTCTCCGTGGTAAGGCCCCAACCGCTGAGGAAGTCGGCGTTCACGCTCACCAGCACATCGGCATTGCCCATGTTGTAGGTGGGGAACACACGCTGGCCGAAGCTCTTCAGATTGGCGTTGGTGACGCCGCTGTAGCTGATCGTGTCGTATTGGACATGCTCCACATTAGAAGCGGTCGGCGCAGGAGCGGCGGCATCCGCAGCGGGTGCCGGGGCACCGCCCAACTTGGCTTTGAACGCAGCGATGGCCGCTTTGGCGCTCGGGCTGATCACCGTGTTGGTGAGCAGCACCACCTTCTTGCCCGAAGCCGCGATCTTCGAGAGATTCTCGCCGATGGCCTTGTCCGCCATGGCCCAGTCAACGGCCGTCCAATTGTTCTCGCCCTCGCGCATCAGCGGGCTCTGCACCCGCATGTTGTCGTACAGGGTGATCACGCTGCTGTTGATGCGGGCGTTGATCGACCCCTTTTTGCCGTTCCGGTTCACACCGAAACGCGGATTGCCCTTGATGTGGATGGGACGGCCCTCGCGGGTCTTCACCAGGACGCTGCCGTAATCCTCGCCGTCGTAGTAGGTGCTCGCGTACCAGTTGGCCACGCCGGGGGTGATGTCCTCCGGCTTGTTCACGTACGGGATGCTCTTGATCACAGGCGTCTCGCAGGCGGCCAAGGTGGCGGCGCTCAATGAGAAGCCCAGGAACTTCAGGAAGTCGCGGCGGCCGGTGGTGGAGCCGGTGAGGCCCTTGTCGCCCAGCGCTTCCGTGAGCGGGAGCGGCGTGCTGCCCCCGGCTGGTGCGCCGGGGAACTCGTTCGACGGTGCCTGCGGCGCATCGCTCAGCTCGCCCAGGTCCTGCCAGTATCGCTTGGTGGTCGACATCGTTCCGCGCGTGTTCTTAGTAGTGGCACTTGGCGCATTCCCAGCCGCCCAGTTCTTTCACCGTGATCTTCTCGTCCTCCAGGTACTTCTGCAGTTCACGGTTGCCCATCGGGGTTTCCGTCAGGCGGCGGTGGATCTCATCGTAGTAGCCGTTGCTGCCCGCAGCGCTGGAGGCCATCTGGGGAACTTCCGTCTCGTTGTGGCACTGGATGCACCAGCCCATGGTGAGGGGGCTCCATTGCTCGGCCACATCGAATTGCGTATCCACCGGGCCATGGCACTTCTGGCATTCGATCTTGCCAACCGCGACGTGCGTGGCATGGCTGAAGGCCACATGGTCCGGCAGGTTGTGCACCTTCACCCACTTGATCGGGTTCTCCTTGCCGGTGTACTTCTGGGCATCCGGATCCCAGCCCACGGCCTCGTAGATCTTGGCGATCTCCGTGGTACCGGTGGTGGTACCGGAGCTCACGGCCTTGTGGCAGTTCATGCACACGTTGGCGCTCGGGATGCCAGCGTGCTTGCTCTTCTCAGCACTGCTGTGGCAGTACTGGCAGTTGATGGCCATTTTGCCCGCGTGCAGCGTGTGGTTGAACGCGATCGGCTGCTCCGGCTTGTAGTGCGCCACTTCTTCCCCCCCATACACACCGATGTTGAAGGCCCAATTCCAAGCGGCCACGATCAACCAGCAGAACAGGAAGAGTCCCACCACCGAGGCCCAGCTCTTGTTGTTGCCGGCCCAGTGCGCGATGTTGCCCCAGATGCTGCGCATGGGAACAGGCTCCTTGCCTTCCCGCTCGCGCTGCGCGTTCGTCAGCTGGTTCTTCACCCCGCCCAACGAAAGCACCACCACCAGCAACAGGAGCACGACGATGATCAACCACTGCCAAGGCGTGTCGTCGCCCATTTTGCGATCGGGAACCGGGCTCGTCCCAGGGGCCGGTCCTTTGACGACCGGAACGTAGTTGTCCGCGTAGTAGAGGATCGCATCGATCTCCTCGTTGGAGACCGCGTTCGGGGTCATCACACTGCCACCGAATTCCTTGAACAGGTTGTTCGCGTACGAATCGCCCGTTTTCAGGTAGGCCGTGCTGTTCTTGACCCACGCGTAGATGTCGCCACCGCTCTTGGCCCAACGCTCTTTGGCCCCCTTGATGGCGGGGCCGGTCATCTTCACATCCGGCTTGTGGCAGCTCGCGCAATTCTGCTTGAAAAGCTTCTCTCCCTTGCCGTAAAGCGCCTTGTCGGCCTGCCCATAAGAGGCGGTCGTTGCCAACAGCAACAAGAAGCCGAAAGATGCGTGGAGAAGCCGGGTGAAACTCGTGGAAATCCTTGATGGGAGCGGCATTCCGGACGATTTGGTCGCCCACCACGGTCGGTCGGCGCGGCGCAAAAATAGCCGCCGACCAATACGGGGAAAGTCGTGGCCGCAAATGTCACCGGTCCGTCATCTATTTAGAACAGTTCTAAAGAACCGATGCGGCCGGATACCCACTGCTGGACCGGGCTTCCGGGTATTGTCCCGCGCCGGCCGCTCAAGCTCATCAGCCCGAGTAAGGGCGCATGGCCGAACTGGTACGATGATCGCCTCGGGCCACGTTGATCCACCGTGGACGTGGATCATACATTCGCCCCGATGCGCTTCCTGCTTCTGCTCTGCTCCCTGGTTCTGGCCATCGCGCTGCATGCGCAGAACGACCCTCGGGTCTTCACACCATACTCCCCGCAGAAACCGACGGAGGTCGCCCAGAAGCCCGCTGCGGTCGTCGGACCGGACAGCGGCCATGTGGTCATCCATGAGTCGTCGCGCATCCAGGCCCTGATGAAGGACTACGCCAGCACGAAGCAGCCGCTCAAGGGCTACCGCGTGCAGATCTTCCTCGGCGACCGCACCAAGGCGGAAGAGACACGGCGCTCCTTCTTGGTGAAACATCCTGACATACCGGCTTACCTCAGTTACCTCGCTCCGAATTTCCGGGTTCGCGTTGGTGACCTGCGTACGCGCTTGGAAGCTGAACTCTTGCGGGATCAACTGAAAGATGTGTTCCCGGGCTGTTATGTGGTGCCGGACGAGATCGAAATGCCCAGACTGCCCGAAGACTAGCGACGACCCCACAGCAAGCCACCATCCACATGGCCTTTTCCACACTCGGCAGTTCCACTTCCCTTTCCCCCGATGATGCGGACCAGATCCACAGCACGGCGAAGTGGGCACGGTTGGTGGCCATTCTCGGCTTCGTTTTTCTGGGCATGCTGCTGCTCATCGGCCTGACCATGGGTTCGTTCATCAGCCGCATACTGGCCATGAACGCGGCCATGACCGGACAGGTCCTGCCCTTCGACCCGACAATGCTCGGTCTGCTTTACGGCGTGATCTTCCTGGTGGCGGTGGTGATCTACTTCTTCCCCACGCTCTTCCTGTACCAATACGCCACCCGCACCTTGCGCGCGTTGCGCAGCGGTTTCGATCCGGTTCAGTTCAGCAAAGGGGTCGGCGCACAGCGCTCCTTCTTCACCTACATCGGCATCCTGATGATCATCCTCGTCGGCCTGTACGCCATCGCTGGTATCTTCATCGGTATCGCCTTAGCGATGATGCCGAGCTTGCCGGTAGCGGATCCGGGGCAGGTGGGTATGTGAACGGGTCGAAACGCTTTCGCGATGCCAACCCGGAGGGCGGGTCAAGCCCGGCATGACATTGCAACAAGGCCCGGCGCATGCGCCGGGCCTTTCTTATTCGGACCAGGACGAACTCGGGATCACTCTCCCAACGTCCGCTTCACTTCCACCATCTCGAAGGCTTCGACGTTGTCGCCGACCTTGATGTCGTTGAAGTTCTTGATGCTGAGGCCGCACTCGTAGCCGTGGGTCACTTCCTTGGCGTCGTCCTTGAAGCGCTTGAGGTCGCTGAGGTCGCCGGTGTACACCACGATGCCATCGCGGATCAGGCGCACCTTGCCGTTGCGGGTGATCTTGCCGTCGAGCACGTAGCAACCGGCCACGGTGCCCACTTTGGAGATCTTGAAGGTGTTGCGCACTTCGGCGGTACCGATGATCTTCTCCACCTCCTTCGGCGCGAGCATGCCTTCCATGGCCAGCTTGAGCTCCTCGATGGCGTTGTAGATGATCGAGTACAGGCGGATCTCGATCTCTTCCGTTTCCGCCAGCTTGCGCGCACCCACCGTCGGGCGCACCTGGAAGCCGACGATGATGGCGTTCGAGGCACTGGCCAGCAGCACGTCGCTTTCCGCGATCGGGCCCACGGCCTTGTGGATCACGTTCACCTTGATGTTCTCTGTGCTCAACTTCAACAGCGAGTCGGTGAGCGCTTCCACGGAACCGTCCACGTCGCCCTTGACGATGATGTTGAGCTCCTTGAAGTCTCCGATCGCGAGGCGGCGGCCGATCTCGTCCAAGGTGATGTGCTTGCGCGTGCGCATGCCCTGCTCGCGCTGCAACTGCTGACGGCGCGTGGCGATGACGCGTGCTTCGCGCTCGTCCTCCATCACGTAGAAGTGGTCGCCCGCGTTCGGCGCGCCGTCCAATCCGAGGATGGATACCGGCGTTGAGGGACCGGCTTCGAGCACGGCCTGGCCGCGTTCGTTGAACATGTTCCGCACGCGACCGCTGTACTGGCCCACGAGCAGCACGTCGCCCTTGCGCAAGGTGCCCGCTTCCACGAGCAAGGTGGTCACGTAACCACGGCCTTGTTCCAAGGTGCTCTCGATCACCACACCCATGGCGCGCTTGCCCGGGTCGGCTTTCAGGTCGAGCATCTCGGCCTCGAGCAGCACTTTCTCCAAGAGCTGTTCGACGCCTTGGCCCTTCTTGGCACTGATCTCCTGTGTCTGGAACTTCCCGCCCCACTCCTCCACGAGGATGTTCATCTGGCTGAGCTGTTCCCGGATCTTCTCCGCGTTCGCTCCTTGCTTGTCGATCTTGTTGAAGGCGAAGACCATCGGCACGCCTGCGGCCTGCGCGTGGTTGATCGCCTCGCGCGTCTGGGGCATCACGCTGTCGTCCGCCGCGATCACGATGATGGCGATGTCCGTTACCTGCGCACCACGGGCACGCATGGCCGTGAACGCTTCGTGACCCGGTGTATCCAGGAACGCGATGCGTTTGCCGTTCTCCAATTGAACACTGTATGCACCGATGTGCTGGGTGATGCCACCGGCCTCCCCGGCGATCACGTTCGCTTTGCGGATGTAGTCGAGCAAGGAGGTCTTACCATGGTCAACGTGGCCCATCACCGTAACGATCGGGGCACGACCGGTCACGCGCTCGGGCGCATCCGGTTCCTCCATCACATTCTCCTCGTTGTCGGCGCCGACGAACTCCACCTTGAAGCCATATTCCTCGGCGATCACGGAGAGCGTTTCGGCATCGAGGCGCTGGTTGATGCTCACCATCATGCCCAGCGCGAAGCAGGCCTTGATGATGTCCGTCACCGGCACGCTCATCATGGAAGCGAGCTCGCTCGCCGTCACGAATTCGGTCACCTTCAGCGTCTTGCCGGCCAGGTCGCGGGCAGCTTGTTCTTCTTCGAAACGCTGGAAGCGCTGATCACGCTTCTCCCGGCGCACCTTCGCTCCACGGCCTTTGCCACCACCACCGGTGAGGCGGGCGAGCGTCTCGCTCACCTTGCGTTTCACCGCGTTCTCGTCCAGTTCGCCGGGACGACCGCCAGGAGGCGCGGTGCGCTGCTCCTGCTGCACGGTGCGCTCCACGTTCACCGGACCCGGCTTCACGATGCGCTTGCGGCGTCCGCGGTCATCGGCGGCACCGCGATCAACGGGCTTGCGTTCCTTCTCTACAGGCAGCTCGATCTTGCCCAAGGATTTCACGCCCGTGAGCTTGGCCACGTTCACGCGGATGGTCTCCGGTTCGGCCGGTGCTTCCGGCACGGGCGGAGGAGCGGGTGCAGGAGCCGGTGTTTGCGCCACGGGCGCGGGCGGCGGTACTGGCGCTTCTGGGGCGGCCTTCGCGCTCTTCTTGGCACCCTTCTTCGGTGCGTCGAGATCGATCTTGCCGAGGGTCTTCGGGCCTTCGACCTTGTCGGCCTTGGCCTTGATGACGTCGCTTTCCACTTTCGCCACAGGTGCCGGCTCAACGACCGGTGCGGGCGGTGGTGCAGGGGCGGGTGCAGGGACCGGCGCGGGTGCTGCGGGCGGTGCCGCAGGAGCCGGGGCCGCCGCCGCCGGGGCTGCGGTCTTGCGCGGAGCTTCCTTGGAAACGCTGTGCATGATCACGCTCTCGCGCTCCTGGCGCGCCTGAACAGTCTGCTTGCTCGCCTCCTTCTCGGCCTTGCTCATGCCGTACTCGGCCTGCAAGAGGTCATACTCCACAGCGCCGATCTTGGCGTTGGGGTTCTGCTCCACCTTGAAGCCCTTCGCAGCGAGGAATTCCACGACCGTGTGAAGGCCCTGGTTGAACTCCCGCGCCACTTTGCTCAATCGCACCGTCTTGTCCGCCGTTTCGCTCATGCATTCCCCACCGTGTGGGGGCCTCTTTGGTTTCTTCTTCTTCCGTGTGCGTAGCGGGCGGAACAGGTTCCGCCCCTACGGTCATTTGTCCAATTCCGCCTTCAGGATGCGCAGCACCTCCACCACCGTTTCCTCCTCCAGGTCCGTACGCTTCACCAATTCCTCTTGTCCGATCTCCACTACGCTGCGTGCGGTGTCGCAGCCGATGCCTTTCAGCTCGTCGATGATCCAGTGGTCGATCTCATCGGCGAATTCCTCCAGGTCCACGTCATCCGTCACCTCGTCGCTGTCGCGATAAACGTCCAGGTCAAAGCCGGTGAGACGGCCCGCCAGTTTGATGTTGTGTCCGCCTTTTCCGATGGCCAAGGCCACCTGGTCCGGCTTCATGTACACCTCGGCGCGCTTGTTCACCAGGTCCAGCTTGATGTTGCCGATCTTGGCGGGGCTGAGCGCCCGTTGGATGAGCAACTGGTCGTTGGTCGTGAAGTTGATAACGTCGATGTTCTCGTTGCGCAGCTCGCGCACGATACCGTGGATGCGGGAACCCTTCATGCCCACGCACGCGCCCACCGGATCGATGCGGTCGTCGTAGCTCTCCACCGCCACTTTCGCGCGCTCGCCCGGCTCACGCACGATGCGTTTGATGGTGATCAGGCCGTCGGCAACTTCCGGCACCTCCTGCTCGAACAACTTCTCCAGGAATTCCGGGGCCGTGCGGCTCAGGATCACCCGCGGGCTGTTGTTGTACATCTCCACCTTCCACACCACGGCGCGCACGTTGTCGCCCTTCTTGAAGAAGTCCGTCTTGATCTGCTGGTCCTTGGGCATGATCAGCTCATTGCCCTCGTCGTCCAGGATCAGCGTCTCGCGCTTCCAGATCTGGTACACCTCGCCGGTGATGATCTCGCCCACGCGCTCCTTGTACTTGTTGTACAGGTGGTCCTTCTCCAGCTCCATGATCCGGCCCTGGAGGTTCTGCTTGATGGAAAGGATATTGCGGCGGAGGAACTCGGGGATCTTGATCTCCTGGCTCACTTCCTCGCCCACCTCGAAGTCGGGTTCGATCTTGCGCGCTTCGGTCAATTCGATCTCCAGCGCGTCGTCCTCGCTGAAGCCGTCCTCCACGATCACGCGGTTCAGCCAGATCTCCAGGTCGCCCTTGTCCGGATTGATGATCACGTCGACGTTCGCCTCTTCGCCGAACTTCTTCTTGACCACGCCTTTGAAGACGTCTTCCAGGATGCCCATCATGGTCACCCGGTCGATGTTCTTCATGTCCTTGAACTCGCTGAACGAGTCGATGAGGTTCACGGTGCTCATGGCACTTGCTTCTTCAGTTGAATTTGATGCTTGCTTGGGTCGACTTGATGTCGGCGAAGGGGATCGCCGTGGTGTCCTTGTCCAATTTCGGCAGGCGGCCTTTCACCTTGCTCGGCTGCTCGATCTTCACGGTCAGGCCGTCATCATCGAAGGCGACCAGTTGCGCACGCAGGAGCTGCCCATCCTTTTTCAGGATCTCCACCAGTCGCCCGGTGTGCTTCTGGAACTGCCGCTTCACCCGGAAGGGGCGGCCCATGCCGGGGCTGCTCACCTCCAGTTCGAGGTCGTCCAACGCCTCACCGAACGCATCGCGCAATCCCTTGTTGATCGCCGTGAGGTCGTTCAGCGTGATGGCCTTGTCATTGTCCACTTCCACGATGGCCTTGCCACTGGGACGTACCTCGGCATGCACCAGGAAGTGCGGAGTGCCTTCCAGGTGGCGTTCAAGGGCTTCGGTGAGCATTTTCGTGGTGATCATCCTTCCTTCGATGGTGGGGAACAAAAAAGAGGGGCGGTCCCCTCTTTCCTCTTTCCCGCCGACTTTCGGGTGCGAATGTAACGATAGGCGTGGAATGTCGGTGCAGCCGGTGCCCAGCCCCTTCAGGGCTTGATGCCCACCAGCTTACCATCCTGCATGATCCACACCTTGGTGCCGTGCATCTTGGCGATGCGGCGGGCCTCCTTGGCGGCGCGTTTGAGAGCCTTGGTGATCACCGAGGTCTCCTTGTCCTGAACCGGTCGAGGTGTCCTTTTCATCCGCGCCCCAAAAGTAAGGGCACATCCCCAGAGGCATCATACATCCACCAAGCGTCCGCCAATGGGCGGTAGGAAGCTTGAAAGTTCGCCAAACCTCGCTTGGATCTTCGCAGTACATCCGCCTTGGGGACATCATGCCCGCCCTGAGCCACCCTTGCAGCTATCCGTTTCAAGGAGATCTCCGGCGAGTTCAACTTCAGGAACACGATCTCGATGCGATAGCCCTGCTCCCTCCAATTCTGGATGAGCGCGATGTACGTCCGGCCACTCAATGTGCTTTCCACCGCGAACGACTCTCGGGCCCGCGTTAGCCGTTGAAGTTCTTCCAATAGTATCCTTCCAGCCGCACGAGCAGCGCGCTCAGGCTTCAACGGCGACAGCCCCGCCGCGATGTAGTCCGCGTTGATGAAATTGACCAGGCCCGCATCCTGAACGAGGTAGCTCCGGGCGAATGTGGTCTTGCCCGCACCGTTCGGGCCGGCTATAATGATGCACCGTGGCTTCGGCTTCTTCACGCCGTGGCGATCACCTTCTTGGCCCCCTTGGCCGGCACCATCTCCTTCACGGCAGCGATGAGTGCCTTGTCGTCGAATCCGCACTCCGCATACAGTTCCTTCTGAGAGCCATGCTCGATCCACTTGTCGGGAATGCCGAGACGCTTCACCTGTGCGCTGTACCCGTGATCGGCCATGAACTCCAGCACCGCGCTGCCCATGCCGCCCTGGATGCAACCGTCTTCCACGGTGATCACGTGCTTGAACTTGCCGAATACCTCGTGCAGCAGCATCTCGTCGATCGGTTTCGCGAAGCGCATGTCGTAGTGCGCGACGGAATAACCCTCGGCTTGCAGGGTATCGATGCCTTTTGCCGCGATGTTGCCGATGTGCCCGATGCTGAGTACGGCCAAATCATTGCCGGTGCGCACCCTGCGGCCTTTGCCGATAGTGATCTCCTTGAACGGTGTCTTCCACTCCGTCATCACACCTTCGCCGCGCGGGTAGCGGATGCTGAACGGACCGCAGTCGCGGAGTTGTGCCGTGTACATGAGGTTGCGCAGCTCCTCCTCGTTCATCGGCGCGCTCACGATCATGTTCGGGATGCAGCGGAAGTATGCGATGTCGAACGCGCCGTGGTGCGTGGGGCCATCGGCACCGGCGAGACCGCCGCGATCGAGGCAGAAGATGACGTGCAGGTTCTGCAAGGCCACGTCATGCACCACCTGGTCATAGGCGCGCTGCATGAACGAGCTGTAGATGTTGCAGAACGGCACCATGCCCTGCGTGGCGAGGCCAGCGGAGAAGGTCACGGCATGCTGCTCGGCTATGCCCACATCGAAGGCCCGTTCAGGCATCGCCTTCATCATGATGTTGAGCGATGAGCCGCTCGGCATCGCAGGGGTGATCCCAACGATCTTCGGGTTCTTCTCGGCCAGTTCAACGATCGTGTGGCCGAAGACATCCTGGTATTTCGGCGGTTGCGGGCTCTTGGGCACCACCTTGATGATCTCGCCCGTGTCCTTGTTGAACAATCCTGGCGCGTGCCAAAGCGTGGGGCTGCCCGCCTCGGCAGGACCGTAGCCCTTTCCTTTCACTGTAATGGTGTGCAGCAGCTTCGGGCCGGGGATGTCGCGCAGATCCTTCATCACCTTCACGAGGCGCTCCACATCGTGACCATCCACCGGACCGAAGTAGCGGAACTTGAGGCTCTCGAACAGATTGCTCTGCTTGAGCAGTGCGGTCTTCAACGCGGCGTCGAATTTCTGGGCGATGGCCTGGGCATTGGGACCGAACTTGCTGATCTTGCCGAGCACCTTCCACACGTCGTCCTTCACCCGGTTGTAGGTGTGGCTGGTGCTGATGTCGGTGAGGTACTCCTTCAGCGCACCGACGTTCGGGTCGATGCTCATGCAATTGTCGTTGAGCACCACGAGCAGATCGCTGTTCGCCGTGCCGCCGTGATTCAGCGCTTCGAAGGCCATACCGGCGGTCATCGCGCCGTCGCCGATCACAGCTACTACTTGGCGGTCCTTCTCCCCCTTCAATTTGCTGGCCACGGCCATGCCGAGCGCACCGCCTACGCTGGTGGAACTGTGCCCCACACCGAAGGTGTCGTATTCGCTTTCGCTGCGCTTGGGAAAGCCGCTGATGCCCTTGTAGACGCGGTTGGTGTGGAAGACCTCGCGACGGCCCGTCAGGATCTTGTGCCCGTAAGCCTGGTGCCCCACATCCCACACGAGCTGGTCATAGGGCGTATTGAAGACGTAATGCAGGGCCACTGTCAATTCCACCACGCCCAGACTGGCACCGAAGTGCCCGCCCTTCACGCTCACCACATCGATGATGAAGTCGCGGAGCTCCTTGCAGACCTGATCGAGTTGGGCTTCGTCCAACTTGCGCAGGTCAGCCGGAACGTTGATGCGTTCAAGCAGCGGATAGGTGCCCGGGGGTCGGTCCATGCGTGGTGGTGCGGTAGACGATAACAAAGGTAGGCGGCTCATGGTTCACGGATCGGGTGTTGGGCCGTATGCTGCACACCCGGTCCTGTTCCGACCACGGATCCACGCGGATGAACGCCGAGGAACACCGACGAAGTATGGTCCTAGACCACGGCAATGGTTTTCACCAATCGTCATGTGGATCAAACCCGGCACCATCTTCGTGGTCTACATGACAGATTCCCGTTGAACATGAAGCGCATCACCGTCCCGCTTATCGCCTTCGCGCTCGCCTTCCAAGCAGTAGCACAAGAACCCGAAGCCGATAGTACAGGGCTACCAGGCGACAACTTCAGCCTCTCCGGCGCGCTCGATCTGTTCAAGCGCAACATCGAGATGGAGAAGTTCGAGGAAGAGTTGAACACGGACAGCACGCACGTGAACAACCTGGACCTCGACGGCAACGGCGAGACTGATTACGTGCGTGTGGAAACCCAGCGCGATGGCGACGCCGTCTATTTGGTGATGAAAGTTGCCATCAGCGCTACCGAGAACCAGGATGTGGCGGTGATCGGCATCGAAAAGACCGGAGAAGAGTCCGCGACTCTGCAGATCATCGGCGATGAAGACCTCTATCCGGCCAATACCATCGTGGAACCGTTCGCAGAACAGGAGGAAGCGGTGCCGACAAAAGGGCCTCTGGCACCCGCCTTGGTCGGGGCGCATGTCGCCGTGAACGTCTGGTTCTGGCGACCCATCCCCTGGTGCTTCAGCGCTCGGTATTACCCGTACGCATCACCATGGTATTGGGGCCATACCCCGGGATGGTGGAGACCTTGGCGTCCCCACCCTTGGCATGCATGGCACGGTTGGCATCACCGTCACCATATCTGGTACCGCCCGTGGAATTCGTGCCGCGTAGCACACGCCCGGGCAGTGTATGCGCCTCGACGCGCCCGCAGTGCAGCGGTGCATGGCCGCTACAAGGATGCGCACGAGCGGCACATAAAGGCCAAACCAACGGGCGGCGGGGATGTGCGGCCCGGAAAACAAACGGCACCGGCCAAGGTGCGTCCGCCAGCGAAAGGCACTCCGGGCAAAGTGAAGCCGTCGCGCAGGGGTGCTCCTAAAGGCAAGCAGCACACGACGAAGCCACCGGAAGGCAAGCAGGGCGGAGGCAAGAAACGATAGGGAGCAACCTGCGCAGGCGAGGGCAAGTCTTCACGGTGCATACCATCTTGCGCCATGAAGCACCGTTCCGTCCTTCTCCCTGTCCTTGTCCTGATCACGTTCCGCTCCGACGCACAGCTAGTGCAATGGCTGAACGCGGCTCCCGTCGGTTGGGACATGAACTATGAGATGCCGGGGCATCTGATCAAGGCCTCGCGCAATGGTCTCGTTTCCGTGGCCCGCCAGTTCGGCGACGGTATGTCCTTCGGTCAAGATGTCTTCAACTCCGTCATGGTCGAGCGCATCGATCCCGCGACCGGTCTTCCGCAGGGCGGCTGCCCCATGACCGATTCGGTGCTCGTGGAGAGCATGGTTGTGGATGATGATGGCATCACGTATGTCGCTGGACGTTTCATGGGGGCGATCCAATTCTGTGATGGTTCCACGCTGGCCGGTAGCCCCGGATTCCTGGACACGGACCTGTTCATCGCCGCCTTCGGCGAGGACAACTTCCATCCACTCTGGTCGCGCAACCTCAGTCTTTCCCATCCCGATGCCCAGCGCGTGCCTGACATGGAGATCGATGTGACCGGCAACGTGTGGTACGGCCTGGAGGAATTCGGAACGCTCCGCCTGATCTCCATTGATGCGCAGGGCAACGACGTGGACGAACGCACGATCAACGGCACACGCACGCTCGGAGGCTTCTCGTTCGACCCATCGAACAATGTATTCGTGAGCGGCAGCACCGGCCAGAACGAAGGGGGGCTCACGTTCGGTGGACTTTCCGTGCCCGTGCCCGAGACCTACATGATGTTCGTACTGCATATGGATGTCAACGGCAACGGTGACTGGGCCCGATTGGCGCATGACATCACGTTCTCCGCTCCGGACATCATGGCGGGCGGCTATGGTGAGGCGTTCGTCAGCGGAATGATCATGGACAGCACGTCTTGGGGCGACGTGCATTTCCATGGCCCGAACTGGGTGTTCGATGTGTTCCTGACGCGTGTAAGCGCCACCGGAGAATTCACCTGGGGTACCGAGACATCACCCGAGGGACAAGTGTTTTCCGGGAATATGAGACGCAGCAAGGGACCGAGCCTTGCCTGCGATGGCAACGCCAACGTGTACCTCACAGGAGTGGTGAGCGGACAAGTGGACTGGGGCAACGGTGTGGTAAGCGATGCGATCGAAACATTTCTCGATGCGCACACTGTGGTCTGTTTCGCGAACGACGGTACGCCCCTCTGGCAAAAGACCTCGGACCCTGGTGCCATGAACGCGCAGAATGTCAGTTGCGATGCGGCGGGTAATGTGTTCATCAGTACGCATACCCTGGGAACCTTCAGCTTCCTACCGGATCTTGTGAACGTCGCTGCTGAGCAGGCTTTTGCGGACGCACGCATCGCTGCGCAGAGTACCGGGGTGTTGGACAGGCCTGTTCAAGGGACGCTCCGAGTATGGCCTGTTCCGTCAGCCACATCGATCCACGTAAGCAACATGGCCGAATGCGTCGGCTACCGGATCATCTCCTCCACAGGGAGCCGTCTCCTGCGTGGCACCCTCGTGCGAGGCGTCAGCAGAATTGATCTCGCCGGCCTCGCTTCAGGGCCCTACACCGTCGTGTTGGATGATGGCCGCGTTTCGCGCTTCATAAAGGAGTAGTTGTCACCCCTTCTTCAGGAACGCATCCCACCCCTGCGCGCGCAGCTCGTGCTGCCCGCCCTGCTTGTCGATGAGCGCGTAGCCGCTGTTCTTGTCGGTCATGTGCCCGATCACCGTCAGGTTCGGGTTGCCCTTGATCTTCTCGAAGTCGCTTTGCGCGATCGTGAAAAGCAGTTCGTAGTCCTCACCACCGTTCAGCGCGCAGGTCGTGGGATCGAGGCCGAAGCCGCGTGCGGTCTGGTGAGTTGAAGGATCGATCGGGATCTTCTCGTCATAGATACGCACGCCCAGTCCTGAACGACGCGCGATGTGGATGGCTTCGCTGGCCAAGCCATCACTGATGTCGATCATGCTGGTGGGCTTCACCTCCAACTTCTTCAACAGGTCGATGATGTCCTTGCGGGCTTCCGGCTTCAACTGACGTTCCAAGATGTAATCGTGGCCCGCGAAGTCCGGCTGTGCCCCGGTCTCCTTGAAGACCGCCTTCTCGCGCTCAAGTATCTGCAGGCCCATGTACGCGCCGCCCAGATCACCGCTCACCACGAGCAGCTCGTTGTCCTTCGCGCCGCCGCGATATACGACCTCCTCCTTCTTCGCCGCACCGATCGCCGTGATGCTGATGACCAATCCACTGGTGCTGCTGCACGTATCACCACCGACGAGGTCCAGGCCGTAGTTCTTGCACGCCAGCAGCATGCCCTCGTACAACTCATCGATCGCTTCCACCGGAAAGCGGTTGCTCAACGCGATCGCTACGATGACCTGTCGCGGTTCGGCGTTCATGGCCAGGATGTCGCTCACGTTCACTACGACGCTCTTGTAGCCCAAGTGCTTCAGTGGCACGTAGCCCAAGTCGAAGTGGACGCCTTCCACCAGCATATCGGTGGTGACCATCTGATGCAGCCCTTCCGGGTCGATCACGGCGGCGTCGTCGCCGATGCCCTTCACGGAAGACTTGTGGTGGAGCTGAACGCGGGAGGCGATGCGCTCGATAAGACCGAATTCGCCGAGGGCGGAGAGCTCGGTGCGGGATGCAGTGTCCGACATGGGGCGCGAAACTACCTCCTTCCCCTGCGGAAGAGCAGGTCCAGAAGCCTCGCCAGACCGATCCGTCGCCGTACCTTTGGACCCTTCATTTAGACACAGTCTAAACAATGATCAAAGTCTCTGAACCCGCCAAGACGGAAGTCACCAAGCTCCTGGGCCAGGAAGGCCGGGGGCCGAACCACTTCGTCCGTGTAGGCGTGAAGGGCGGCGGTTGTTCCGGCCTGATGTACGACCTCATCTTCGACGACCAGCTGAAGGACGGTGACAAGGTCTTCGAGGACAATGGTGTGAAGGTGGTAGTGGACAAGAAGAGCCTGCTTTACCTGCTGGGTACCACGCTTGATTTCAGTGGCGGCCTCAACGGCAAGGGCTTCCAGTTCGTGAACCCCAACGCCAGCCGGACCTGCGGGTGCGGGGAGAGCTTCAGCATCTGAATACTATGAACCGCAACGGCGCAACGAACGCAACGCAATCGGATCCTGTGTGTTCACGTAGCGCCCGTTGCGCCGTGGCGGTCAAGCATTGAGCACATGGCATCCGACACCGACGATATCCTGCGTGAGGTCACCTCGAAGGAGTACGCCTACGGCTTCGTTACGGACATCGAGAGCGACAAGGCCGCGAAGGGGCTGAACGAGGACATCGTGCGCTTCATCAGTGCGAAGAAGAGCGAGCCCGAGTGGATGCTGGAGTGGAGGCTCGAAGCCTACCGGATCTGGCAGAAAATGGAGGAGCCGCATTGGGCACACGTGCACTATCCGAAGATCGATTACCAGAACGCGTTCTACTACAGCGCACCGAAGAAGAAGCCCACGCTCAACAGCCTAGACGAAGCGGATCCCGAGCTGGTGAAGACCTTCGAGAAACTCGGCATCTCGCTCGAAGAACAGAAGCGCTTGGTCGGTGTGGCGGTGGATGTGGTGTTCGACAGTGTGAGCGTGAAGACCACGTTCCAAGCGGCATTGAAAGAGAAGGGCATCATCTTCTGCTCGTTCAGTGAGGCGGTGAAGGAGCATCCTGACCTGATCAAGAAGTACCTGGGCAGCGTGGTGCCGCGCACGGACAACTACTTCGCCGCGCTCAACAGCGCCGTGTTCAGCGACGGCAGCTTCTGCTACATCCCGCCGGGCGTGCGCTGCCCCATGGAGCTCAGCACCTACTTCCGCATCAACGAGGCCATGACCGGTCAGTTCGAGCGCACATTGCTGATCGCCGATGAAGGCGCCTACGTGAGCTACCTCGAAGGCTGCACCGCACCGATCCGCGATGAGAATCAGTTGCACGCTGCGGTGGTGGAACTCGTCGCGTTGAAGGACGCGGAGATCAAGTACAGCACCGTACAGAACTGGTACCCTGGTGACAAAGACGGCAAGGGCGGCATCTACAACTTCGTTACCAAGCGCGGCCTCTGCTTGGGCGATCGCAGCAAGATCAGCTGGACACAAGTGGAGACCGGCAGCGCCATCACGTGGAAGTATCCGAGCTGCGTGCTGAAAGGCGACTTCAGCACCGGCGAGTTCTACAGCGTGGCGGTGACGAATAACCGCCAACAGGCCGACACGGGCACCAAGATGACCCACATCGGCAAGGGCACCAGGAGCACCATCGTGAGCAAGGGCATCAGCGCGGGCTTTTCCAACAACAGCTACCGTGGCCTGGTGAAGCTCGGCAAGGGCGCGAAGGGCGCGCGCAACTTCAGCCAGTGCGATTCGCTGCTGCTCGGCGATCGTTGTGGCGCGCATACCTTCCCGTACATCGAGAGCGAGAATCCCAGCGCGATGGTGGAACACGAGGCCACCACGAGCAAGATCGGCGAGGACCAGATCTTCTACCTCAACCAACGTGGCATCGAGACGGAAAAGGCCGTGAGCCTGATCGTGAACGGCTACTGCAAGGAGGTGTTGAACCAGCTACCGATGGAGTTCGCCGTGGAGGCACAGAAACTCTTGGCCGTGTCGTTGGAAGGATCAGTAGGCTGATCACCCGATCACCTCGACGAGTTCCCGCACTCCCGCGCGTTGCAGGAGATGATCGTGCAACACCGCGATGGCCTTGTCGAAGCGCTCTTCATTGATCACATGGATGTCGCAAAGCGAACGGTAAGGCAACAAGTAGTCCCGGTAGGCGGGCATCACATGATTGTCCCACTGGTAGCGGACATCCTCGGGTCCATAACCGCGCTCGGCCGCATCGCGTGACAAGCGACGCTGCAATTGGACGTCCTCGCTGGCTTCCACGAAGACCTTCAGGTCGAATTGCTCGCGCACACGCTCATGGTGCAATACGAAGAGTCCTTCCACCAGGATCACTGGCGCAGGCTTCACCTCCAACCACTGGGGCTCCACGTTGGGCTGGTTGAAGGTGTACTCCTTCCTGTATATGGGCTCCCCGTTCACCAAGGAGCGAAGGTCATCCGCCAGAAGGTCCAGATCGATGCCGTTGGGCAGGTCGAAATTCACCTTGCCGTTGGGATCCGATGCCTGCTTCTCGATCGGGTGGTAGTAGTCGTCCTGGGAGACGAGGCAAACGGTACCGGAGGGAAGGCGATCGCGCAGTGCGCGGATGAGGGTGGTCTTCCCCGATCCACTACCACCCGCCACACCTACGAGATAGGCTCCGCGATGCATCGTTGGCGAAGATACGAGGATGGCTTGACGACCAGAATCGCACGCGTTCGGGGATCGGGTTCCGGAGCTGCCAAGAAGGGTGCGCACCCTGAACCCAGAACCTCGAACGCGCTCCACCGTTTTCACACGTTTTCACAAGGCCGGGCAGGGGTCTGCACAATTTGGCACGGGGGTTGAAAGTTCTTTTCACAACACCCCAAACGACAACGCCATGTTCACCCAGATGAAACGGTACTTGAAGCTGAAGCAAGCGGCTACCCGCTTGATGGTGGCCGGCGATGTGCAACGCTACCTGCACGCACTACGACTCATGCACGACCTCCGCACCCGCACCGGGGCGGTGGCGTAACGAACTCCAGGCACTTCCGGCCCCGTAAGGCCGGAACGCCGGGAACTGGTCGGCTTAAGGGACCGACCTGCTCAGGACCCCGGATGCCCCGGATGAAACTCCGGGGTGACACATCGGGACAGGTTTTGGTGAAAGCACACGGCGGACGTCCGAAAGGATGCTCCGCCGTCGTGTTTCCGGACCTTACCCCCAAGCCCCACGCGGGTTCGGGGATTTTCTTCCACGCCGTGGAACCCATGCCCGCCTTTCCCGTTGAAAAGGCCATGACGAAGAAGGACAAAATAGCCTTCATCAGGAGCAGCAAGCGCAAGACGCACGTGTACAACGACCTGCACCGGTTCAGCGACCAACAGCTCAATGAGCTGATCCGCGAGATCGTGCAGGGTTTGGTGAGGGAAAGCGAGATCATCGCCAACGCCTACATCAACGGCTACCGTTAAGCACAGGCATTGCGTCGGCTTCAACTGATAGGCTGAAGCGACAGGTAACAAGGCCCCGGCAGAAGCTGGGGCCTTGTTACGTCTGCCCCATCCCCGGCCCTTCCCCACCAGGGAAGGGAGTCGTTAGGGCTTGCCCTGCAATTTCGGCGGCAGGTTCTTCTTGATGGACCCGTTCTCGTATTCGATGGTCTTCAGGACGCGACCATCCGTGCCGTACATCGTCATGGTGCCATCCAGCTTGCCGAGCTTGTAGGTCATTTCCTGCACCACACGCCCGCGCATGTCGTAGACGGTACACTTCCCGTCCGGGTCTCCGTTCACGAAACTCTGGTCACGCATCTTGACACCAGCGTCATCGAAATAGGTCCACGGGCCGTGGGGGGTATTACTCACATACATGCCCTCGCTGATGGGGGTGCCGTGGGTGCTGTACGCCAGCCATCGACCATTCTTCTTTCCGTCCTTGTATGGTCCTTCCTCTTTGGGTTGGCCGTTCGTGTGCCAGAACTTCCAAGCGCCGTTCTTCGCATCGTTCGCCCATGTGCCACTGTACTCGGGCTTCCCATCCGGGTACCAGCCCTGCCAACGGCCATCGATCCGGCCCGCCGTGAACGAACCGATGTCCTTCTGGTTCCCATTGGCGAACCAGCTCTTCCACTCGCCTTCCTCCTTCCCGTTCACATAGTTGCCTTCTTGCAGCTTCTGGCCGCTTTCGAACCAGGTGGTCCACAGGCCGTCCTTCGCGCCAGCCTTCCATGTGCCACGCTTCCAGTTTTCGCCGCCCTCATAGTAGTAGACCCACTCGCCTTCCTGCTTACCTTCCACGAAAAGGCCAGTTGAACTGAGCTGCTCGTTCTTGTACCAGTACTTCCACAGGCCATGCTGCTGATCGGCCTTGAAGTGTCCGAGCATCTCGCGCTTGCCTGCAGCCGTGAACCAGGTCCATGTGCTGTCCTTCTGCCCGTCGAGGTAGAAGCCCGACGTGTTCTCCTGCCCGTCATCGAAATAGATCGTGTACGGCCCGTTCAGTTTGCCCTTCGCATAGGTGGCCTTCTTCTCCGCCTTTCCGTTGGCGAAATACCAAGTCCATTCCCCGGTGCGGACGCCGGCCACATTAGTACCCTTCACCTTGGGGTCGCCTGTGGGCCATAACTCCTGATAGGGTCCGCTCACCACGCCGAGCTTGTAGTTGGACTCTTCCCGCAAAGCACCGCTCGGATAGTAGTTCTTGAGTACTCCGTCCCCCTTCACGATCGTCTGCACCCCGTCTTTGTCCCACGCCTCGGTGGTCAGGCAGATGCTGTCCTCCCAAAGTTCCTTCAGCATTGGCTTGCCGTCCATGTACCAGTAGCTCCAAGGTCCCTCTTTCACCCCTTTCGCATAACGGCCCTCTTCCATCACCTTGCCGTTCCGGTAGAAGCTGCGCATGGTGCTGTCCTGCCTGCCTTTCCTTACCCAACCGTCGTGCTGAACGGAATCGTTGTCATAGTAGATGACCACATGGCCATCGCGCTCCCCGGCCTTGAAATCGGCTACCTCGGTGAGGTGCCCGTTGGGTGCCCAGAAACGCCATTCGTTCCACTCGCGCCCATTCACGAACAGGCCTTCGCTGCGCTTCACGGTCTTCGTGCTGTCCCAGTAGTCCACGTAGGGTTGAACACCAGCAGGCAAGGGTTGAGCGTCCGCGACCAGGACCGCTGCCATCGTGAGGCTGAAGAGTTGTGCGCGCATCGAAGGCGAAAGTAGGATCGGGTGCAAGCGCCCTGCCGGGTTCAACGCCGGGTCATCAACGATCCGTGCGTGATGGGAAGGACCCTCCAGAACGTGGGGTTCCGTACTTCCCCTTCGAGCGATCCAAAGGGCGGTCCCACTTGTTGCATCGCATCGACCATTGACGATCCTAACTTGCGCGGCGTGATCGGACAGAAGACCTCTCGGTGGAAACGCGGCAAAGCGGTGGTCCTGCTTGCCGGAGTGGTGTTGCTCTTCACCGGCTGGAATGCGGCCACACGACCCGTGCTCGGGCCACACTCCTCCCTGGACCTGCTCATGCTCCGTGGGGAACGCTCCAGCGAGGATGGCCTCTATGTGATGTACAGCAAGTACTTCGCCACGGCTGGTCGTTGTTCCGGTTGCCATGGGCATGACACGCTCGCACTGGCGATGGTGAATGAAGAAGGTGAGGACGTGAACGTGGCCGATGATTGGCGCAGCACGATGATGGCCAACTCCGCGCGGGATCCCTTCTTCCGCGCCAAAATGAGCCACGAGGTTATCGTGAACCCCGGCCACCAGACCGCCATCGAGAACAAGTGCCTCAGTTGCCACGCACCCTTGGGCATGCATGAGGAGCGTATGCTCGGTAACCCGCAATTCACGGCGGCGATGTTGGACACGAGCGTCATCGGGCTGGAAGGTGTTTCGTGCCTCGCCTGCCACATGCAGGATCCGGACAGTGCTGGGCATTTCTTCTCCGGACAATTGCACTTCGATTCCGCGCACGTTTGGGGGCCTTATGCCGATGCGGACATCAACGCGGCGATCATGGAATTCTTCGTGGGCTTCCGGCCGGGGTACGGCGAGCACATCCAGGATGGACGTGTTTGCGCGGGTTGTCATTCGTTGATCACGGAGACCCTGGACCTCGAGGGCAACGCAACGGGGGGCGAGTTCATCGAGCAGGCCACCTGGCACGAGTGGAAGAACAGCATCTACCAAGCGGACACGAACACCACGTGCCGGGGATGCCACATGCCGCGCATCAATGACTACATCGTGCTCGCCAGCGAATACGCCTTCCTCCAAGGTCACTCGCCGTTCGGGCTGCACCACCTCGCGGGGGGCAATGCGATGATGTTGCGCTTACTGAAGGAACACAGGGAAGAACTGGGCATTCCCGCCACCGATACCCAGTTCGACAGCACGATCGCCCGCACCTTGCGGAACCTTCACAGCAGCGTCGATCTTGATGTGGTCCTCACCGATCGCACGAGTGATACAGCCTTCATTGAGGCTCGCCTGATCAACCTTGTCGGCCACAAATTCCCCAGCGGTTATCCGAGCCGTCGTGCGTTCGTGCGTGTGTTCGCCTTGGATGCGGATGGCGATACACTGTTCCAGAGCGGCGCTTGGGACGGGACGAACGAAGTGATCGGACACGATGCAGGTTACGAACCGCACTATGACGTGATCACACAAAACGATCAGGTGCAGATCTATGAGATGGTGATGGGAGACGTGAACGGCGACGTGACCACCGTGCTCGAACGCGCCGCGACGACCCTCAAGGACAACCGACCAGTTCCTCAAGGCTTCAGCACTGCGCACTACGCGTACGACACCACACGCATAGAAGGCGTGCCCGCCAGCGACATCGACTTCAACCATGACGCGCTGGGCATCGAGGGCAACGGCGGGGACATTACCCGCTACCATATCCCGTTGAACGGCTACGCAGGGGCACTCACGGTGCATGCGCAGGTCTACTACCAACCCGTTCCGCCTCAATGGAACGCAGAGATGTTCAATGAGCACAGCGCGCGCATCGATACGTTCCGCACGATGTACGCGAACGCTGATGGAACACCGGAACTCGTGGCTGCAGATTCGCTTTTCGACAACAGCACCGCCGTGGTCGACGCACCGTTCTCGGGGATCCGCATCGGACCGAACCCGACACGTGATGGGGCCGTTACCATCACCGGCACCAACGTGCAGGATGTGATCGTGTACGACGCGGCCGGGAAACGCGTGCGTGCCATTCTGGACCGGAAGGGCGACGCTGTGCGCATCCAATTGCCCGAAGCCGCCGGGACTTATCACGTCGTTGTACGTGACCGGGATACGGAGCGTCTCTTCCGCATCGTGCGCACGAGCGACCAATGACCGTGCCTGCGCGAAGCCGCTTCGGCGAAGGCAAGACGCTCTCCGTCGCTTCGCTGCACGTCTATCCGATCAAATCGCTCGGCGGATTCAGCGTGGAGGAGGCGCGTACCACGGACCGTGGGTTCGAACATGATCGCCGTTGGATGCTCGTTGATGCGAACGGCCGCTTCATCTCACAACGCGAAGCGGCCGCTATGGCCTGCTTGCATTGCTCGCCGAATGCAGATGGTTTCCGCGTGACTGACATCCGCGATAAGGACGCGATCGATCTTCCATGGGGACTCGATCGCGGAGAAATACGACGTGCTTCCGTCTGGAACGATGAAGGTGAGGTGCTGACCGCGCCTGTGGAAGTCTCCGCCTGGTTCGCGGACAAACTCGGCATCACCTGCGCTCTCGTGTTCATGCCCGAGAGCTCGCATCGTGCAGTTGACCAGAACTACGCGAGAGGCATCACCTCGCTGAGTGATGGATTCCCGTACCTGATCCTTTCGCAAGCATCGCTCGATGATCTGAATGAGAGGATCACCCCTTCCGGCTCCCCCGGCTGGCGAGAGAAGATCCCGATGGACCGCTTCCGTCCCAACATCGTCATCGCCGGTGGAAGCGCTTTCCAGGAAGACGGATGGAAGGACGTCACCATCGGAGCCGCGCGGTTCTCTCTGGTGAAGCCCTGCGCGCGCTGCGCGATCCCCACCATCGACCAGCGCACTGGCGAGCTAGGCAAAGAACCGACGCGCACGCTGGCCACTTATCGCCGACGTGTTGGTTCGGAGGGCCAGGTGAAAGTGGAGTTCGGGATGAACGCGATGGCGGTTGAAGGACTCCTTGTACGTACCGGCGATGTGGTAGTGGCCTGATCTGTCAGGTGCTTCGGCCGAGGTCTTGCATCGATCACGGTCACCTTTCGGATGCATCGGCATTCAAGTACAAAACCCGCCGCATGCGACACTCATTCACCGTCCGCTCCCGTTCATTGTTGCTGGCCTGCCAAGTCATCGCCCTGTCCGCATTCGCCGCGAAGGATCCAGCGGGCGCATTCGCCCACCCGGTGCGCGTTGGCACGTACATCCACAGCGCTCCCGGCGGAAACCTGCTGGTGATCCCCATGGACTTTGCTGGTGATCGCACGGAAATGAGCGGCGTGGCGGACTCGCTCGCAAATGCGCAGATCGCCCGCGTGGACATCGTGTACACCGATTACCCCAAGGGAAAAGACCTCGCCGCGTTGAACAAGCGGCGCCTCGAACGCCTTCGTCGGATCGCTCCTGATCTGTTCAGTGCTGAAGGCATCGAATGGCGGCTTGTCCAACAGACGGCCTGCACAACAGAAGCCGAAGCGCGAACCCTGTTCCATGGAGTAACGATCCTCTATCGGCCTCAGTCCACCAGGTCGGAACGCATGAAGGAGATCGCTGAGATCGATCGGCTGCTCGGTTCACCCACGGCCAGCGTCCATGGCAAAAAGAAGACAGAAGCACACGCCAAGACTGCTTGCGGGCGAACCCACTCCGTGGAGATGGGGAGCGCCGATGCTCGTACCTCCGGGGAGTTGACAGTAGCCCCGATCGTCCCGGTCTTCGACGTCGTTGGCAGCGGCACTTCTCTGGAATTGCGGATCACTGGACAGAAGATCGATAGCACCGTGCTCAAGGTGATGGCGCGCAACAAGTGGAAAGGTGCCAGTGTGGTCTGTGACCTGACCGGAAGCATGTGGCCTTACACCGCGCAGGTGGTGATGTGGAGCAAACTGACGACAAAGCAGGACGGCCCGCGCGATTGGGTGTTCTTCAACGATGGTGACATGAAGCCGGATCGCATGAAGAAGATCGGATCCACGGGCGGCATCTACTCGACGAAAACAGGTGAGTATGAGAAGGTGAAGGACCTGGCCACGAAGACCATGATGGCGGGCGGTGGTGGTGATTGTCCGGAGAACAACATCGAAGCCCTGTTGATCGCGCAGGAGCGAAACCCGCGTAGCGAGCTGGTCATGGTGGCGGACAACTGGGCGCCTATCAAGGACAAAGTGCTGATGAGCAAGGTCGAACAGCCCGTGCATGTGATCCTGTGCGGCGTATGGGGCGCGGTGAACGTGGACTACCTCGACCTTGCCCGGATGACCGGTGGCACCCTGCACACCATGGAGAGCGATCTTCTCCGTCTGGCCGAACTCAACGAAGGCGAGCGCTTCGAACTCGATGGACAGCGGTTCATTATCCGCAGTGGACGCATCGAACGGCTGGGGTCGGGTGAAGATGTGAAAGCTTCCCGATGATCCGTGCCGGGGCTACCTTCCCGGCCGATGATCCACTCGATCCTCGCTGACAAGGCCACCCGCCTCTACATCATCCTCGGTGCGTTCTTCGTCGCCAATGCGCTGGTGGCAGAGATGGTCGGCGTAAAACTCTTCCAGCTCGAAACAGCGTTGGGACTTTCCACCGCGGACTTCTCGCTGCTCGGACAGGACCATTTGAGTTTCGTGCTCAGCGTCGGCGTGCTGCCTTGGCCCATCGTCTTCATCATGACCGATGTGATCAACGACTACTACGGTGTGCGTGGCGTGCGATTCCTCACCGTGCTCACCGCCGGTCTCATCGTATTCGCGTTCGTGGTGATGTACTTCGCCATACACATCGCGCCGGCGGGGTTCTGGATCACCAGCAGCGAAGCACAAGGGGTGCCGGACATGCAGGCGGCGTTCTCGAACATCTTCGGGCAAGGCATGAACATCATCCTCGGATCGCTCACCGCCTTCATCGTCGGCCAGCTCGTGGACGCCTTCACCTTCCGACGGATCAAGCGCATCACCGGTGACAAGCGCATCTGGTTGCGCGCCACGGGAAGCACCGTCATCAGCCAGTTGATCGACAGCGTGGTGGTGACCTATGTCGCCTTCTTCGTGTTCAAGGGCTGGAGCTTCGCGCTCTGTACCGCGTTGGTGATCACGGCCTACTGCTACAAATTGGTCGTCGCACTGCTCTCCACACCGCTCGTGTATCTCGTTCACGCGGGTGTTGAGCGCTATCTGGGCAAGGAGCGCGCGCACGCGATGCGGGTAGCGGCCCTCGCCCGTGCGGACGAACAATAACGCCCCGCACCCGTTATGCATCTTTACCGCGCCACCCTCTCCCATGGCTCCCCACCACGTAGACCAGATCACCGTGCGGCCCCTGCGCGTGGAGGACGCCGATGACCTCTTCCGGCTGATCGATAACGATCGCGCTTCGTTCGCCACGTACTTCCCTGTGACGACGGGCCGCTCCGCGGACGCGCACGCCACCTTGTCTTACGTGCGTGACCTCATCGCACAGGCGACCGCGAAGGAGACCTTCTGTTACCTCATCACCCTCGACGTGACAACGGGACCGGTCGGGGCCATCTTCCTCAAATCCTTCGACCATCGGGTGGGCAAGTGCGAGATCGCTTACCTCGTTACATCCGCCCATCAAGGCAAAGGCATCGCTTCGAGCGCGGTGGCCTGGGCCGTGGACGAAGCCTTCCGGACGCACGGAATGAACAAGGTGTTCCTCCGTGTGGACCCTGGCAACACCGCGAGCATACGCGTTGCCGAGAAGAACGGCTTCCAACGCGAAGGACTCTTGCGCCAGGATTTCCGCACGAACGATGACCGCCTGCTCGACGTGATCGTTTTCGGCAAGCTCCGTTAGTTCTTCGCTGCGAGCGTCGGCGGTGTCCAGCGCTCGACCACGGCGTCCACGGGCTTCACCGTGCGCAAGTAGTCGTAGATGGCACCGAGGTCCTGTTCCGTCATGTTCCGGTACATCGTCCAGGGCATCACCGTCTGGAAATCCCCCTTCGCCCAATCTATGGTGGCAGGGACATAAGAACTGTCAGCGTAGAACTTGAAGCGCTCGATGAATTGCTCCTTCGACCATGCCCCGATGCCGCCCTTGTCGCTCGGCGTGATGTTGGCCGACCGGTTGACCGCCCCGGTGGGCATGTGGAACTCGAAGCCGCCCGCGAACGGCTCTCCGATCTTCTTGCCCTTTTCCTGCTTGGTATGGCATTCGACACACCCGGCGGCATTCGCCACATAGGCACCATAGGCCACCGCATCCGAGGGATCGGGGCGCTTTGTCGGCGCAGCCGGTTCGGGGATCGTATGCAGGATGATGTTCACCGGGAAAGCGGGCTTGCTCGGTTCAGGCACATTGTCCTGTTCGGGCAAGGTGCGCAGGTAGGCGATGATCGCGTACACGTCCTCGGTGTCCAGCTTGTTATAGTTCGGGTAGGGCATCACAGGGAAGAACGGATGACCATCCTTGCTCACGCCGCTGGTGATCGCCCGATAGATCTCCCCGTCGCTCCAGTTCTTCAGGCTGAAGGGTGTGATGTTCTTGCTGAAGAAGGTGCCGGGGAAGTTCATGGTCTCATCGAAGCGCTCGCCGCCCTTGCCGAGGGTACCGGGCACCAGTGGTCCGCTGAACTTGTTCCAATCGCGCGTGCTGTGGCAGTCCATGCAGACGCAAACGGAGTGGGCCAGGTATTCACCCCGCGCGATGCGTTCAGGGGTCGGCTCCACCTTCAGGTCGGTGTTGACCTTGATGTTCGGCAGCGCTTGGGTGATGTAGATGAGAGCGCCGATGAGGAGCAATGCGAGTACGCCGATGATCTTGAGAACCGTTTTCATGGGAGAGTTTTTTTGGTGGGGCCTGAAGGTAGCCGGACAACCCGATCGCACAAGCGGACATCCTCGACTTCGGTACTTTTGATGCATGCCTGCACGCAAGCCCAAGAAGGCGACGCCCATCAGCGCCATCGAGCGCGCGGCGAAACGCGCCGAGCAGAAGGCCGCCGGTGCCTTCGATGGCCGCTTCCGCCCGCGCGTGGTGAAGAACAAGAAACGCTATTCGCGGAAGCGCGACCGCATCGACCCGGCGACGGATCAATGATCCCCATGTACCCTTAGCGCGGCCGCCTGCCAAGCCGAAAGCAAGCCCTGTTGCCGGCCCAGCAGAGCGATGTACCGATCTTCGGTACGCAGGCCTTTCGCACGCATGAGCGATATCAAGGCCCGCTTGTCATGGGCATTCCTGTCGTCCAGGTCATCGATCATCCCCAAGGCCGGAGCCAGGTCCTCGAAAGCCGTTCGTTCCGCATCGGGCCAGCCGGTCCGATCCTTCACCCCGAGCATTTCCGAGATGGCGTCCACCTTGTCAGCGATGATCCCCGCCCTATCCAGACCACGGTCAGGAACATCGCTGCGCATCACCGCGTCACCCAGATCAACGAGGTCGAAGACCGGTGCCGGGTCCGGGAACAACTCCAACCACATCGGCCGGGATGCCAGATTCTTCAGGATGCTCGCTGCTGTGCGATGCGATCGGTCGCGCGCCATGGATGCGCGCTCCGTATCCGCGACGTTCGCCAACCCCTCATCCGTGGTCCGGAACCCTAGGCGATCATAGAACCAGTAAGCCCCGGACTTGATGCCCTCAGGATTTCCATGGCCCAACTGGTAGCCCTCCGCCTCGAAGCGGCCCACACCGAAACGCATGGCATAACACTGGATGATCCTGGCGAACAACCAGGCGGAAGGTCCACCGCGATAGGCCGGGAAGACATTGATCCCGATCTTGCTCCTTCCCGGGAAGATCCACGCTCCGCCGTACGCCACCGGCATACCGTTCACGAAGGCCACGTAACCGATGTACGCATCGAAGGGCATGCGCCTGCCCGGCGGAAGCGGGAGCAAAGCGATATGAAGGCCCTCGCCCATGGGCTGAACATCCAACCCGGACAGCTCACAGAGCATCGCCGGTCCGGTTTCGCGCAAGTGCCCGACCAATACGCCACGTGCGGCCTGCAAGACCTTGATGCGTTCCGCTGGCGAGAGCTTTTCAACGCGCGCCAGCGGCTCGCATGGGAGCGTGCGCACATCCGGTGACGATCGCTGGTCAATGCGCCTGAGCACCAAGCCCCGTTCAATGCCACGTGCCCATGTTCGGGTGATGGGCGCTCGGTCCGGTGTGTACAGTATGGTCGGCTTCATCGCGTCCCAGAGCGCGCTCCGAATGCCCTGATCGGTGGAGCTGCGATCGACGGTCGAGACCAGTTCACGAAGCGCGAGTATCGGGTCGTCACCGCACGCGTTCAAGACGGCATCCGTCACCGATCGCCGCTCATCCTCCACGGCTTCGCGCTCCGCCGCACCACAGGCCGACGCCAAGACCGAGCGCGACAAACCTTCATCCCCTTCCAGTTCGTCCAGCCGGACAGCGGTATCCGGCAACCGTGTCAGCCAACGGACAAGATCCAAGCTGAACGTTGCCCGCGATGGAGTACCCGCGATCCCGCTGTTCATGAAGGTGTACCGGTGCGCTTCGCTCCGCTGAACCATCGCGGCCACCAGATCCGACACACGGACCAGTTCAACGGTCGCGATGCCATGGTCGGCGACGCTCCACGGGAACGCGAGGATGAACAGCATCAGGTCGTGATAGTCGATCAAGGCCCGCGCGCTGGTGAACCGACGCGCCCGCAGATCGGACCAGGCCGCATCACGCTCCGGATCATCCGGAGAACCACGCGTGAACCGATGGCGCAGCAACGCGACCTCGTCCGTCCGCACAGGTGGTCTCCTTCCCATGCCCACCAATCAAACCGAGGACACGCGATCCGCACCTGACATTCCGCAGTTACTTTGGTAGCGCATGAGCAAGAACATCTCCTCGCTTTCCGGCCGTGATGGGAAGGAACTGGAAGACCCGCTTTGGGAACGGCTCCAACAAGCCGCAGCAACGACCGGCTCACCTTCCAATGACTCACTGACGGCGATCGCGGACGACTTCCGCATCGGCGAAGCGATCACCTATGGCACCAGTTCATTCTATGACTTCCTGAAGAAGGAGAATGCCGGAAAGAAGGCCTACGTCTGCAACGGCAGCGCATGCCTCGTGGCCGGAACACAGGAACGCGTACACCATGAGCTGGCCAACCACTTCAAGGCGGAGGAGATCGGCCACATGTGCTGCTTGGGCCGCTGCCATGAGAACAGCGCGTTCAACGTCGGTGGCCTGAACTACTCCGGAAGGTCGATCGATCACATCGGCGACATCATCGGTGGGACCTCACGCAATGGCATGGACGCCCATTACGTGGGCACATCGATGGAGCATCCCATCCTCACCGCACCGATGCCGACGCTGGGTGAATTCTACGCGCTGTGGGAACAGGTGCTGAAAGGGGATGGCACGGATGTGTTGAACGAGATCAAGACGGCGACGATCCGCGGGCGCGGCGGTGCGGGCTTTCCGATGGGCTTCAAACTGCAGGCCTGCAAGGACGCGCAGGACATCACGGGCAATGGCACGCCGCGCAAGTACATCGTGTGCAATGCGGACGAAGGCGACCCGGGGGCGTTCAGCGACCGCTATCTGCTGGAGCAACGGCCGCACCTGGTCCTGCTCGGTATGATGCTCGCCGGCTTCTGCACCGGAGCGGACACCGCCGTGCTCTACATCCGGGCCGAATATCCCGAGGCGGTGGAGAACGTGAAGCGCGCGGTCGCGGACATCGAAGCGAACGGCTGGGTCGGTCAGAACATCAAGGGCAGCGGCTTCCACTTCCGCTTCAAGGTGATCAAGGCGGCGGGTGCATATGTATGCGGTGAGGAGACCGCGCTGTTGAACAGCATCGAAGGCAAACGCGGTGAAGTGCGCACGCGACCTCCGTATCCCGCGCAACAGGGCTTGTTCAACCGGCCGACGGTGGTGAACAATGTGGAGACGCTCGCCTGTGTGCCCTGGGTGGTGAAGAACGGTGGTGCCGCCTTCGCGAAGCTCGGCACGGAGAAAAGTCACGGCACGAAGCTGGTGTGCCTGGACAGCGGCTTCAAGCGGCCTGGCCTGTACGAGGTGGAATGCGGAACACCGCTGGGCAAGGTGATCGATGACCTGGGGCAGGGCTTCGCGCGGCCGACCAAGGCATTGCACATCGGCGGCCCGTTGGGCGGTATCGTGCCGCTCGCGAAGATCAACGCGTTGAGCATCGACTTCGAGACGTTCCAGAAGGAGGGCTTCCTCCTCGGGCATGCGAGCGTACTGTCGATCCCGCAGGACTTCCCGATGATCGCTTACCTCGAACACCTCTTCGAGTTCACCGCGTTGGAGAGCTGCGGCAAGTGTTTCCCGTGCAGGATCGGATCGACACGCGGCAAGGAGCTGATCGACGGGGCGCGCAATGGAGGACGCAGGATCGATCGCGCGCTCTTCAACGACCTCATCGAGACCATGGAGATCGGATCGCTGTGCGCGCTCGGGGGTGGTCTGCCCCTCGGCGTGAAGAACGCGCTGACGTATTTCGTTGATGAGATGGAGGCGTACTTCAGCGCTTAGCGAGGGAACCACCATGAACGGGAAAGCCCCGACGAGTCGGGGCTTTCACAAGGTTCGAGAAGAAAACTACTTCTTCTTCTTCGCGGCCTTCTTCGCAGTGGCCTTCTTCTTCGGTGCCGCTTTCTTCGCAGCAGCTTTCTTCTTTGCAGCCTTCTTTGCCATGGTGTTAAGGTTTGTGCCAAACGTATCGCGCGGGCATGTCCGAAAAACAAAACGCGCAACGATGTACGAACCATGACCTGTTGATATCGTGGATCGACCACAACTCGGCGACCGCATGTGCAACATCGATCCGATGCCGGATATTTTTATATTTCTATCCAGGTACATTATATCTCCGCACGCGTCCGGTCCCCATACCGGAGCGATGACGACGACGTCGTCCGCGACCGCTTCCTCGATCACCGAACGGCAGGACACCGACGCCGATCGTCGCTCGCGCGCGCGTTCCCTCGGGGCAACGGCACCGCCCTTCCTTGACGTCTGATCACCGACATTCGCCCCATAAGCCTTGGCATGAAGAAGTCGCTGTTCGTTCCGCTCGCCGTTCTCGCGGTCCTTCTTTCCTGCCGGAAGGATGACCCCGATGCCGTGACGGACACATCGGACCCCACCGTGGAAAGCTCCCCGGTTTCCTTCGACCTCGCGCAGGTCCCTTATGACTCGCTGAGCAAGTACCACTTCTTCGAAGGCCCGTTGGCGGACTTCAACCCATCGGTCGGCGTGGTGCCCTTCACACCGATCAACCCGCTCTTCAGCGACTATGCCCACAAGGGCCGCTTCCTCTGGATGCCGCAAGGTGCGGGTGCCACTTATGAGTCGGACAGTTCAGCGCTCATCTTCCCGAACGGGGCGGTCATGATCAAGACCTTCTCTTATGACCATGTCCAGCCCGGCGATCAACGCCGCATCCTGGAAACGCGCATGATCTTCAAGCGCAACGGCGTGTGGGAGTTCGCGGACTATGTGTGGAACGAGGAGCAGACGGAGGCGGTGTATGACATGACCGGCCACTACGTCCCCCTCTCCTTCACGGACGACGCAGGGACCCCGCATGACGTCATCTACCGCATACCCACCGTGACGGAGTGCCTCACCTGCCACAAGAAGGCCGGGCAGACCAGCACACCCATCGGACCGAAGCCGCAGAACCTGAACTCCACCTATGCCTACGCTGACGGTGCCATGAACCAGCTGGACAAATGGACGGCCATGGGCTACGTGGAAGGCGGACTGCCCAGCACCATCAACACGGTGACGGATTGGTCGGACGCTTCGCAGCCATTGAATGAACGCGTGCGCGGGTATGTGGACGCGAACTGCTCGCACTGCCATTCCGATGGCCGCTATTGCGACTACAGGCCCATGCGCTTCAACTGGACACAGACCATTGACCCGGCAATGTTGGGGGTATGCGTGGAACCCCACGACCCGCTTTTGCCCATCCATTCCCATATCGTGAAGCCGGGCAACCTGGAGAAGTCCCTGCTGTACTACCGCGTCAATTCGGACATTGACGGCATCCGCATGCCCTTGCTCGGGCGTACCTTGATCCACGAAGAAGGGCAACAACTGATCGCCGACTGGATCAACAGCCTGACCCAGATCTGCAATTGATCCGCTCCTTCACCTTAACATTGACCTACCCACTCCAAACGCCCGCGCCGGGCCAATGGCGCAAGACCATGAGAAAGACCTCTACACTCTTCATCTTGTCGGCCGTGGCCGGCCTGAACGCCTCGGCGCAGAACTCCTGCTCCAACGCGTTGGCCATCACGGCCGGTACCTACACCGTGGACGCGGTGAACGGACCCGAGATACCCGTTCCCCTGTGCGGCACCAACGGCGTCGGTGCGCTGCATACGGAATGGTACTCCTACACACCGGACCAGGACTATTCGCTCACCATTACCACGGACCTGGCGCAGAACGCGGGGCGCGATACGCGCTTCAACGTGTACCGCGGGAACTGCGGCGCGCTCGATTGCGTCGGTGGCGCTGATGACCAGGGCGGCAACACGCTCGCTTCCATCACCGTGCAGGTTTCCAGTGGCATCACCTACCGCATCGCGTTCGATGACCGTTGGGAATCCACCGGCTTCGACTTCCAGCTCAGCGAAGGCGACCCCGTGGTCACCGAGTTCAGCTTCAGCCCTACCAGCATCACCACCAGCGGCAGCGTTTATGGCGCGGTTGATATGACGGGCGATTTCCTCGATGACGTGGTCGGTACCTCAGCCACCCTGGTGAACATCAACAAGCAGCTCGCCAGCGGCGGATTCCAAGTGGTGAACATCACCACGCCGGCAGCGGACTTCCCCGCTTCTTGGAGCATGGCCGCCGGTGACATCAACGAGGACGGATACAATGACCTCCTGTACGGCGGTGGCGGCGGCGCCACCTTCATGCTGAGCGCCAACGGCGGCACCTCCTTCACCGAGCATTCCGGCAGCGAGTACATCTTCTGCCAGCGCTCCAACATGGTGGACATCAACAACGATGGCAACCTGGACGGTTTCATGTGCCATGATACGCAGGCCAACTGCTACTTCATCAGCGACGGGAACGGCGGCCTGGAATTCCACCAAGGTGGTCTCGGCGAGACCTGCGGCAACTACGGTGCGGTGTGGATCGACTACGACGGCGACCACGACATCGACATGTTCGTGGCCAAATGCGGCTGCGACCCCGTTGACATCCTCTACCGCAACAACGGTGACGGCACTTTCACCAACGTGGCCCCGAGCTACGGCATGAACGACACGCACTCCAGCTGGAGCAGCGCGTGGGCTGACTACGACAACGACGGCGACATGGACGTGCTGATCGGTTCCAGCGGTAGCCCGATGAGCAAATTGCTGCGCAACGATGGCGGTGCCTTCACCAACGTCACCATCGGTTCCGGTTTCGACACCTACAGCGGTACCAGCATCGAGTGGACCTGCCATGACTTCAACAACGACGGCTACGTGGACGTGCTCGGCGCGGGCGCACTGCACATGAACAACGGCGACATGACCTTCACGCCGAACACCACGGCCCCCGCGAACGGTCCTGTCGGCGACATGAACAACGACGGATTCCTGGACATCGTGGGCGGCAGCACCATCTACATGAACAGCGGAAACACCAACAAGTATCTCACGGTGAACCTGATCGGAACGGTGAGCAACTTGGGTGGTATCGGTGCACGCATCGAGGTCGCCAGCCCGTCCTTCACGCAGATCCGCGACATCAAGAGCGGCGACGGATTCCGCTACATGAGCTCGCTCAACGGGCACTTCGGCCTGGGCACGGACTCGCAGATCAACCAAGTGACGGTGTACTGGCCGAGCGGCATCGTCGATGTGATCGAGAACGTGACGGTGAACTCCACGCTAGTGGTCACCGAGGGTTCCTTCAGCACCGGTGTGGTGAGCAATGCGAAGGGTGAGTTCACGGTGTACCCGAACCCGGCACAGGACCTCCTGTACGTGCGCTCGGAGAGCAACGTGGCGAACCAGCCCGTGAACGTGTTCGACATCGCGGGACAGCGCGTGCTCTCGGGTACGCTCCGCAACGACCAGCTCGACATCACTTCGCTGAAGAGCGGCGTGTACATGCTGCGCCTGCAGGTCGGTGGCCGCCAACTGCAACAGAAGTTCGTGAAGCGCTGATCGGTATCCGCGCTCATTGGAAACCCCGGCCTCACGGCCGGGGTTTCCGCTTTCCGCACTGACCTCAAGGCACCTGGCCGGTGCGCACCGCATTCGGTGTTGCCCCGCCAACGGTGAGCAGGATGCGATCGCGATCGTTCCCGGAACCCGTGTACTTCACTGTACCGTCCATGTTCACGTCCTGGCGATAGTAGCCGCTGACCGTCGCGTTCGGTTGAGTTCCGCCGATGAACACCAGCACCGCATCGCGGTCGTTCCCGCTGCCCGCGTATTTCACCTGTCCGTTGCCATTCGCATCGCCGGACCAGAGCAGTTGCTTGCCGCCGATATCCTTGCGCGCATTGACTCCCCAGACAGGCGTGGTGGCCAGTGTGAGATCGAGCGGAGTGCCGTCAGGGCCGAAGGACAAGGCCGTGGACGTCATCACCCCCAGATGGTTGCGGTGCTTCACGGAGAAGAAGTAGTTGCCGGCCGCGACGTTGAACGAAACCCCCGATACGCCGTCCATATCCACCACATCGCCATCGCGCTGCAGCAACGCGCTGCGTGTGGCCACGCGGAATCCGTTCGCGTCCGCTTCCCGCAGTTCGAGCACCACCCAATCCACGATAGCGTCCGCACCGGTGATGCCCATCACCCCTTCCGAAGTGTGCTCCGTGCCACCATCACCGACATGCACGTAACCCAGAGCGCCATACGGCTCATCAAGTGGCAGCCAATGCTGGGCGCGAAGGGAGTCGTGCATGGATACTTCCGCCGCGACATAGCAACCCTCCAGAAAAATGCGCACGTTCACTCGGACACCGAACTGTCCGCAGGCACATACCGACAGGCACCCTCCGATGATGATCGACGCCTTCCTCATGGCCGTGCGCCCACCGCGGTCAACTGGAATACTCGGCAGGTCCCTAAAGGTACGCCTCGTCACGCCGATCATGCCATTCGCTCCGCGGATCGGCGCGGTGTCTTTACGTGCACCCCGCATTCCGATGCGGGCGTCCCCCTTGATGCGCAATGGCGCTTTTCATCCTTGTGTGGGCAGTGATGGATACCGTGATCAGATGAACGTGCCCCACCGATCGGTACGTGGGTGTTGGCCAGTGATGACGAACGAGAGAGCTCCAGGGCGTTGCGGATGACCTGCTCCGCTCGGGGTGGTCCGGAGTTAGAACTGGCGGAATCACACAGAAGGCTCCGTGTCCAGCAGGACCCATCACTGACGGTAGCATTCCTCGGATCGGGCGGAAGCGGACCTCACAACTGCCACGGCTTTCTTGTCCACATCACGCAACCCCATCCGGGCGAGCGCGTCGTGTAGCACGGACACCCCGCATCGGGAGAGCCTTTTGAGGGGCTTGATGCTGCGGATGGTCGAAGAAAGCACACCACATGCACACGCCTCGCACCACAACGAACGCACGGCGTATCCGTGCACGCTTCCGATTACTGGACCTGGGGCGTCTGCTGGGTTCGTTCCTGCTTGTCGCCTTCGCAGGGGATCTGGTGCACGCCCAGGAAGCTGAAGGTGACCTCGTCTACAAGTTCACGGTGGAGGGCGTCCAGCACCGCGCGGAGGCGAAGCCACTGCAATATGCCCTCTTCGAGCGCGGGACCGTTCATGCCTGCGATTTCATCGAAGAATGCGGCTGCTTCAAGCTGGCCAGCAGCGTTCCCTTGAACTACGCCGCGCTGGACGCACTTCTGCGGGTGAGCGGACACAGGCTCTCAGGCACGGTCGAGGTCTCGGACGGCAGCCTGCTCACCCCTCAACAACCCCTGCCGCGATGAAGTACCCGCATTACTTGACCATCGCCGCCGCCGCGATGCTCGCCGTCGGCACCGCCCGCGCTCAAGGGGATTTCTGCTCAACCGCCACTGCGGTGTCCTGTGGCTCCGTGGTCACCGGCAATACCACCGCCTTCACGGCCGACAATGCACCCTTCTGCGTCACCGCGAACGGCGTAGGCGGCGGTGTCTGGTACAAGTTCGTCGGTACAGGAGCCAACGTTACCGCTTCACTCTGCGGCAGTGCGTTCGATACCGGGATCCGTGTATACGCGGGCACCTGTGTCTCGCTTCCGTGCATCGCCGGAAATGCGGACTTCTGCGGTGTGCAATCCCAGGTCACGTGGACGTCCGTCCTGGGCACCACCTATTACATCCTCGTCTCCGGATTCGGTGCCGCAGCCGGTGCCTACACGCTGTCCATCACCTGCGTGATGCCTCCAACGCCCATGTGCTATTCACAGGTGGCCATACCGTACGCTCCCGACCCGTACGCGGGTACTTCGCTCGTACTCAGCGATGACGTCCATTCGGGTGTCATCAACATGGGCATGGGCTTCTGCTTCAATGGCAGCACGTATACGCAGTGTGTGATCTCTTCCAACAACTACATCACCTTCAACCTGGCCAATGCGGGCACGTTCTCCACGTTCACGACCAATGCCCTCCCTTCCCTCACCCCGGCATCCCTCCAGAACGCCATACTCAATCCCTGGCATGACACGTACCCGCCCGCAGGCGGCACGATCACCTATCAAACGCTGGGGGTCGCCCCGAACAGGCGGTTCGTCGTCAGCTTCTTGAACGTCCCCATGTTCTCCTGCACCTCCCTGCTGGTGACCAACCAGATCGTGCTGTACGAACGCACCAATTGCATCGCGTCCTTCACCCAGAACAAACCCCTGTGCCTTTCCTCGAATTCGGGGAACGCCGTTCAAGCACTGCAGAACAACGGCGGCACCTCGGCCACGATCGTTCCGGGCCGGAACAATGCGCAGTGGACGGCGGTGTCGGAAGGTCGCCTCTTCTCCCCCACCTGCGCGCCTTGCTCCACCTCCACCACGGCTCAATGCCTCACGCTCCTGCCCGTTGAGCTGCTCCGCTTCCATGGTCGGAACGAAGGAGAGGCGAACATCCTGGAATGGGCCACCGCCAGCGAGCAGAACAGCGATGTCTTCATCGTGGAACGCGCCGAGGATGGTGAGCATTTCGATCCCATCGCCGTGCTGGACGGTGCGGGCAACAGCAGTTCCGTGCTGGAATACCGGGTGAACGATCCCGACCCCCTCGTCGGGATGAACTACTACCGCTTGCGCAACGTGGACCTCGACGGTGCCGAGGTGGTCAGCGAGGTGGTCGCCATCGAGTTCACCCCGAGGAACATACCGCAGCTCTTCCCCAATCCGGGCAGCGGAACCGTGAGCTACCGCCTGCCCGAAGGCGTGCGCACACCCTGCCGCATCGAACTGCGCGACCTGTCCGGGCGCTTGGTGCTCTCCTTGATGGCCACCGCCATATCCGGAACGATGGAGCTCGGCGGTCTTGCCCCGGGCACGTATTCCGTGGTGCTTCCGGCACTCGGTGACGGCCGCGCCGCGCGCTTCGTGGTGGACTAGAGGTCGGTCGGTGGCGGCCCTTCCGCTGGTGGCTCGAACTTCATCACGGGCTCCAACTCCCGCATGTCCCCTTCCCGCCTGCTCATGACCCAACGATAGATGCCCCACTCCACCACGGGTAACAGCACGAGCAAAGCGCCGAGGATCAATGCGCCCTTCATCATGCCTTTGTACTGGCTCTCGATGAGGCCGTGCGTCAGCGTGCCCAAGTTGCCTTGTATCGCCGCTTCCACTTTCGTGAGGTCCAGGTTCAGCAGGTACTCCGCCCCTTCCTTGAACTCGTGGTAGTCCATCGGCTCACCCGTCGAGTGCAACTGCAAGTGCCCATCAGCCTTCAAATAGATACCGTACAGGATGGCCGATGCGATGTCGTTCTCGTACCGATCGATGAACCAATCGGCGACGGCCACGGCCGCCCGGTCCGTCATCGCTCCCCCTTCCGCCACGCGGCTGTGCAAGGCCTCCTTGATCGCACCCGTGATCGCTTGCCCGAGACTCTGACCACCGCGTGCCGTTCGCTGCACGCTGGCGAGGAAGGCCTGCCGCGCCGCGGGCGAACCCAAAGCCGGACCCAGCGCCCGTTCGTACAAGGACGCGACCACCGTATCGTTCACGACGATCAAGCCTTGGTACACCGCGCGGTAGAAACCGCATTGCACGGCGATGGTGAAGCACACCGCGAGCAGGTACGGGATGTACAACTTCACCCCGAGGTTGTACCACTTGTTCACCGGGCGGCGGAAGACACCGAGCTTCCCATACGCGACGATGAGCACGATGCTCACCAGCAACCCGATGAGCACCGCACTGAACACGCTGCCCATGGTGCTGCCAAGGTGCTCGCTGGCCAATCCCGCCAGCGCTTTCCAGTCCTTCTTCATATCACGAAGATGATCATGCGCCCGTTACGCTCAGCTCCCCTGTGCGGATGATGAACGCGAACGGGCGGTTCAACCATTCAACGCGGCGATCCGCTCGTCCACCAGATCGGTGAGCACTTGGCAGCAGAACTTCACCTTCCTCACCTTCACGGAGGACTGGAACACGGCCTGCACCTCGATGGCGGACTCGGCTTCCGGATGCTCCGGACAGGCGAGCGGCCCCATGCGCTCGTAGCGTGCGGCCATCTGGGTGGCGGCCTCATTGGTATTCGAGATGGCCTCCAGGAAGTCCGGGTTCACCGCCCGGTCCATTCCGATGAGCTTCAGCTTGATCGTTACCATGCACCTGTTGTGACGTCGGCACAGAGATACGCCGATCGGTCGGAGTGCGTGTGATCAGCGGAAACGGGAACGCCGTTCTTGGTGGGTTGTTGTCATTCCGCGACTTCCTTCCCGTCCGCGTCGATGAAGAAGTCACGGCCGTTCAACATCACCCGCGCCTTGCCCTTGTCGAAGATCTCGCCATACTCGTATTGGATCGGGATGGCCACATTGCCCGAATCATCGAGGTAGCCGACCTTATCGTTGATCACCGCACGGGACCGCTTCACTTCGGGCTGGTACATGGTGATCTCCGTATAGATCAATGGCACCACTTCTTTGCCGTCAAGGTCGACGAAGCCGCTCCAATACACATCGCCTTTGATGTTCGTGACCTGCCAGCGCGTTGCGGTGTACGCGTTCACCTGATCGTAGGGCATCTTCGCTACGGTCTTGCCGGCAGTGTCGATGATGCGGTAGTGTCCGTTCTGCATCACCATCGCCCGATCCATATGGAAGGTCTCGGCGAAGTCGAACATTTCATGGAAGAGCATCTTGCCCGCCGTGTCGATGTAGAACCAGCGGTCGTCCAACTTCACCATGGCACGGCCGCAACGAAAAGGCTCCGCGTATTCGTAGCCCTTCTCGGTGGTGAGCAGCGCGGTATCGATAGGGCCGTGATCAAGGTCCACGAAGAGGAATGCACGCCCTACCTGCACCAGCGCCGTACTCCCCGTGATATCGTTCACCAGCATGTCCGTGCGCGGCGGAATGACCTCGACACCCTTCGCATCGATGATCCCTTCGGCATAGGTGGCACCATCACCGGATGAGACTTTCGCATAGCCGCGTTCGTTGGCGGCTTCCACCTTGGTGTACCTCATGTGCAGCGTATCTACGGGTAGCGCCATGGCGGATGAACCAGCGGACGCCCCTCCGTCGGAATCCCCGCATGCACAGCAGATGCTGAGCACTACGCCGATGAGCAAGGGGAACAGGTCACGCATCGATCGCACGGCAGGGAAGCTTCGAGCAATACTACCACGAACCTGCGACGAACGTTCAACCCAGCGACTCCGGTATCGTGATCACCCGTTGCACGGGGAACGCCTTGGTGGGTTCCGACGCTTTCGGAACGACCGAGAAGGCATGCACGATGTGCGTGAAGCGCTTCCGCTGGCGGTCGTAATAGAGATAGGGCTTCAGGCTCCCCACCAGCTTGTCCACCGCGGGCACATCCATAGGTACCACCCAAGTGGGTGGTATGTTCCGGTCAGGCGCCTGCTCCAGCATCGCCTCCGCACGGTCGCGCAGGGAATCACGCTGGAGCAGGTAGACCTTGATGATGGCTTCCTCGATACCTTCCATGGCGTCGGCGGTCAATGTGGTATACTCCCCGGCTGTGGCGGTTTCGCGGCATGATCGCGGAACCAGGAGTTCTTCATCGAATCCATCTCCGCCATCATCTGTTGCATCCAGCGGTCGTTCATCTCCATGCGCTTGCGGAAAAAGTCTTCGTGGAAGAAGTCAGGGTACAAGAGCGTGTCGCGGAAGAACAGGTCGTTGAAACCCGGATCCGTCATGAAGGGGAATTGCCGGTTGAAGCGCGGCTGGAAGTCGCGGAAGAGGCTGTCCATGAGCGCGGGGTCCGTGTTGTGGCTGGAATAGAACGAGGAGTAGGTGGAATCGTAGGCGATCAGGTTGCCGTTCGCGTCATACTCCTTGTTCACCCGCACTTCGGACTTCGGCGCGTCCGCTTGGGTCGTGAGCGTATCCGCTTTCACGGTGCTTCCCGGGTGCTGCTGGGCCTGTCCGTTGCAGGCGGACAGTGCCATGGTCATGAAGGCCAACGCATGCACCAATGGGGTTGTTCCTTTGGTTTTCATGGTCGTATGTGTGGAAGATCCTACCGGAAACAAGGAAGGCCGCCCTTGCTGGCGGCCTTCCCACTTCCTCGATCGGCCGCTCAGTGGATGCTGATCGTGCGCGTCTTCGGCTTGGCCTCTTCCGACTTCGGAATGGTCAGCTTCAGCACGCCGTTCACGTAGTCGGCCTTGATGGCATCGGCTTTCACGCTCTGCGGCATCACGAAGCTGCGCTCGAAGGCCGTGCGGTTGAACTCCCGGCGCGTCCAGCGGGTGTCCTCGTTCCGCTCATCCTCGGTGTGCTCGCCGCGGATGGTCAGGGTGTCGTCCACCATTTCCACCTTCAGGTCCTTCTTGTCGAAGCCGGGCGCCTGCATCTCGAGCCTGAAGTCATCGTTGCCCTCCACGATGTTCACGCGCGGGCTGTGGTCCAAGAAGCCGTCGCTGCCGAAGAAACGGCCGATGTTCGATCCGAAGATCTCGCTGGCCAAGCGGTCCACCGGGGAAGCTGTGCTCACCGGTGCACGGTTGTACTTCACAAGTGTCATGGGTTCTGGTTTTACCTCGGCCACATGGTCGAGGGCGCATCCCCGTTCTCAAACGCGGTACCAGTGGCCGAGCGCTGACAAGATGGAAGCGGGTTTGAACAATTTTCAGAAACACGCCCGGGCGGTGCTGTCGATCTTTCAGCGAACGCGAAAAAGTGACAAGGCCGTCACTTCCTGTCGGAACCAAAGGAAGCGGACAATGCAGGGCTCAGTACCTCACCACGCGCTGCATCAGCCGCTCTCCGTCAAGTGCTAGCGCTTCGACCAGGTACACGCCCGGCTCTGCACCGATCCCAATGGTCGATACTCCCGCACTGGCACGCTGCGTGGAAACGATTTGACCGGTTGCATTTCTGACCTGAATGGTCGCTCCCTTCATCCGATCGCTCAGATCGATGAAGCATGTTCCGCCTGTCGGGTTCGGCCAGACACGCGGTTCGACGGGCCTGTTCACGTGCTCCGCTGATGGCGAACCCGTGGAGAAGTCCACGCCATATCCGGCAAGGCTCCGCTTGGGGTGGGATTCCACCTGGGTGAAGTCTCCGCCCATGTACACCGCGTCAGGTGTCGCAGAGATCACTTCCACCGACTGGTCGAAGCCGGGTGCCCAATCCAGGAGCTCTCCGGTGGTGACATCGAACGCGGCGAAATGATCGCGGTCCACCACGGGCCCTGTACCGAAATACGTGAATTCGCCACCAACGTAGAGCGTGTTATCGACCAGCACCATGGACTTCACCCAATGGCCTGCGGAAGGGTTCCATGGCAGGATGTCCGCCGTGGTCGCATCCATGGCCATCAGGTTGTCCCGCACATCGGGCCACGATGTTTGGAACGCCCCGCCAACGTACAGGGTGTTGTTCATCACGGCCAGCGCGCTGACCAAGGTGATGTCCGACTGTTCCCACGCGTTCGGAAGTCCGGTGAGCGGGTGCAACGCGGCGATGGCCTGCCGCACCGTTCCGTTGAATTGCAGGAATGACCCACCCGCCCAGATCACGCTACCGTCCGAAGCGAACGCATCGATCTCCGCATCCGGCAGTGGGTTCCACGGCGTGGCCAGTCCTGTGGTGATATCGACGGCTCCCGCCAGAACGCGTTGCTGGCCCCCTACGCTACTGAAGATGCCGGACAGATAGAGCGTGTTGCCGACCAGCATCGATTTGTGCACGATGCCGTTCACCGCGGGATCCCAGGTGGTGGCAAGTCCGGTCGCCACATCAATGGCGGCCAGGTTGGGGCGGTTCTCCCCGCCGATGGTGTTGAAGCCACCGCCCACCTGCACCGCGCCGTTTCCAACGGACAAGGCCCATACACCGGCATCCGGGGCGGGATCCCATGCGGTGGGTTCACCCGTGCTCGCATCGAAGGCGACGAGGTTGTTGCGCGCCACATGGCCCATGGTGGTGAACTCGCCCCCGGCGTACACACCGCTCTCTTGCGCGCATACCGTGGACACCCACGAGTTCATCTCCAAGGGCGCCCACGGTTCGGTTTGACCCGTGTTGATGTCTACGGCCGCGATCCATGGTTGTGCCGCTCCGTTCACCATGTCGAAATCCCCGCCAGCATAGAGCCGCGAGCCGGAAATGGAAATACATCTGACCTGGTCCTCCACCACCGGCGCCCATGCATCAAGCGCACCCGTGCCCAGGTCGAAGGATGCGAGACCGTGACGGGTCTGACCTTCCAAGGTGTTCAGCGAACCACCAAGGAACAACCGCCCTCCGCTGATCTCCAACGCATAACCACCTGTCGCACCCGGATACCAGGATGTGGCATAGCCGAAGACATTGTCCACCGCCCCAAGACCTGAGCGCACCTGCCCGCTGAGGTAGCTGAAGTAACCGGTCACGTAAATGGTGCTCCCATCAACGGCCATGTCGTACACCACCGTGCCCGAGGCTTGCGGATCCCAGAGCGTAACGAAGCCGGTGGAGGTATTGATCGCCGCGAGATTGACGCGCGAATACGTATCCACTTGCTGGAACTGGCCACCGAAGTAGAGGGTGTTGCCATCCTTCGCCAGGCAGTACACCGTGCCGATGGAATACTGGGGGAACGAAGCGATGGGAGCACCGCTGTTCGCGTCGAGCGCCTTCAACCCGAAGGCACCCGCGATGAAAAGCGTATCGCCCGAAAGCAGCAGCGCATGCACCGCACCGAAGAGGTCGTTGGAGCTGTGTGCCCATGAGTTCAACGATCCATCGGCATTAATACGCGCAACGAGGTAGCGGTACTCCGCTCCGACCTTGACGAACTCCCCGCCGATGAACCAGCCACCGTTCCCATCCGCGATCGCGGCGTTTACCGCTCCGTTGGGCTTCGCGCGCAGCGATAGGGGTTCCGCCGTGTTGGGATCCAACGCCACGCCGTAGGGCAGGCAGGCGTTCACCTCGGTGAAGGCGCCGCCCACATACACCGTGTTCGCATCGCGCGCGATGGCATTCACGGGACCGTTCGGGATCCACAGGCCATCCATGGGCGTGGTCTGTTGGGCGGATGTCCGGATGAGCGAACTGAAAGTCCCGACCAGGACCAGCAGGGAACAAAGGGTTGAGCGCATGGAACAAATGTGGCAAAAGCCGCGGGTACGGGCCGCCAATGGGGATCCACCGCAACTTGGGAACGGTCAGTGCGATGCCTTGCGCTGATCGTCGCGCGGCAAACGCTTCAGTCGGAAGGCGTAGCTCAAGGTGAGCATGTGGGTGCTCACTCCATCCAAATGCGGTTTGGTGAGGCGCAGGTTGTAGGCATAGACCAAGCGTGCTTTGAAGATGCCGATGCCGAACTCCGGCCGCAGCACATCCATGGTACTGCCGCCCTCCATGTAATGGATGAACTGGACACCCATCGCGAAGCCGCCGGTGACATACGCACCCGCCTTCACGCCCCACAGTTGCGGACGGTCCACGCGCGCTTCGGCACCGGCGTAGTATGACAGGCCGTAGGGGTGATGCATGGCGCCATACACGTTGCGGCCGATGCCCAGTTCAGCGAAGCCGAAACGACCTTGGTGGTAGGCGACTTGCAAGGTGATCTCGTCCCGATGGAAGCCCAAGCGCCCGAGCGGGTATGGAAGCTGGGTGGTGTCCGCTTGCGCGTGCACGGCTGCGGAAAGCAGCGCGGCGGAGAGGAAGACGGACAACCGCTTCACAGGTCCAAGGTAGATGGCGCCATGCCCTTTTAACGTGGGGCTATGCCGATCCGCAGCCCGATCACCGGTTCCGGTCGGATGAGTTCGCCGACCGCATGCATCGCGGGCACGATGTAGTTGTCGTTGTCCGAGCCAGCGGAAAAGTCACGCGCGTCCAGTTCCTCCGCGGTGATCCCGTCGCTGGTCGCGTTCTTCACCCGCACCCCGATACCATAGTAGAATTCGGTCCAATAGCGTTTGGTCCAATGCTGGAGATGCACCATGCACAGGCGCAGGGTGAGGACCCGGCGATCGAGACCGTAGGACCGGCGGTACGGTGCGAGACCGTTCAACTTCACCGAATCCACCGCCGTGCCCGATGTGTACTTGAAGCCCAGATCAAGCGAGAGGCTGAGGTTGCCGCGCACCACCGAACGCCGCAACCAGAATATGGAAGAGACCCGCACGCCCGCGCCTTGGAAATGCTCTTGCGACCGGTGACGGTCAGGGATGTATTGATAGTAGCCGCTCACTTCGGCGGCCATGGAGAGGTCCGTGGATAGCAGCCACTCCCTTCCCACACGCAATGAGGAGGGGCCGAAGGGGTCTACCAACGCGATCGGGTTGATGGTCCAAAGACCTTTCGGAGTGTCCAATGCTCCCAACGTGTCAACTTGGGAAAGCACTGTTCCGCCCACGCCGAGGCCACATAGGATCAGCACCACCCGCCTCATCGAGGCAATATAGCCAGGCCCCTGCGCCCCTATCTTCGGCAGGCAGGCACGCCTCCACGATGAACGCGCCCCACCCCAAGAACGGCACCAGCACTTTTCCCTCTGACCGTACGCGATCTTCCGACGGACGATCCGGCGCTGGAACACATCGAGCGGAGAAAGTCGGGCGCTAAGGCAGTTGTTGCGGTCGTGTGTTCGTGGGCATCGCCCCGCCGATGTTGGCGAGGATGATGTCGCGGTCGTTGCTCGCACCCGTGTACTTGATGGTGGCATCCAGGTTCACATCGCGGCGGTCGTACACGGGACCGATCGTGTTGTTGGGCGTGGTGCCACCAACGGCCGTGAGTATGGGATCGCGGTCGTTGCCGGAACCGGTGTAGCGAAGCTCGCCGTTCATGGTACTATCTCCCGCCCATAGCGCCCTGCGTCCTGCAACCGTGGCCGTGGGTGCGATGCCGAACATGGGGGTCCCTGCAAGTGTGAGGTCGAGCGTTGCCGTTCCACCATTGGTGTTCAGTACGCTGGTGGCCAGGCACGCGAGGTGGTTGCGATGCCTCACGGCCAGGCGCACTTGGGGGGCCGGGAAAACGAGATCCATTGCCGAGCCATCCGGCTTCATCACATCACCGTCCCGCTGCAATAGCAGTGGCCACCGCGCGAGCACGGTGTTCGTGGTGGCGTGCCAGACCTCCACAAGCACCCAATCCACCACCGCGTTGTTGCCCGTTGTGGCCAGTACCGTTGGTGTGGTAACGGCCGGTGGGCTGATCGGAATGCCGGAGTATCCAAGTTCAGTGTAGGGTTCAGCCAAGGGCAGCAGGCCAGCGGCGCGCAAACCATCGCCCATGAGCAATGTACCGCTGTTCAAGGGGCCTTGCAGGAAACAGCGCAGGTTCAACAGGGTGCTGGCCGGTGCGATGGTGAAGCTCCAGGTCGCGCTCCACGAGCCAGCGCCACCTGGCACCAAGCGGCGCACCCGCCAGTAGTACGTCTGCCCGGTCACCAGTCCGGAAGGGGTCCCAATAGTGCTCGGAGCATTCATGCTGCTCGCCCCGGTGAACGTCGCGTTCACGGCCCATTGCACCTCCCACCAGGTGGCGGGCAGGGAGGTCCAGAAAAGGATCGGTGACGTACCGGTGACCGTGGAACCATTGGCAGGGTCCTGGAGTTGCGGGGCTGGTGTGGCGGGATCGATGCCGGTGAAGAACTCGCATTCAAAGCTCCAGGCGCTATTGACCGATCCGTCGAACGCCCGCACCCGCCAGAAGTAGTGCCCCTCGTACTGGATCGCCGGCATCGGCAGGGTCGTGGACGTAGTGGTCTGCTGAGCCGTAAGCACCGTGAACGAATTGTCCTGTGCGAGCTGCATGGTGTAGCTCACGGCCCCGGCCACCGGCATCCATGTGAGGCTGTTCGACGCGCCCGGGTCAACGGCCATCATGAAACAGGGTGGCCCGAGTTGCGGCGGGTCGATCGCAGCAAGTCCGATAGAGCTTGTCCAACATGTGAGGATGAAGAGGGCCCGCATGACATGCATGTTTGTTCCACGCAAAGACGGCCCTGCTTCTGGCGAGTTGCTTCACATGGGCCTTCCCATACCACACCTGCGTGCGGGCAACTCCGCAACAGCAAGGGAATGATCCGCGGCTTCGGGGACGCTTGAACACATTGTTCGACGGACCAACACCATCCGTTCCACCGCACGCGCCGTGTGCGCATGAAGGCCGAGGGCGTGGAATGCACCCCGGAGCAGGCGCAACAGCCCTAGGGCGCAGTGGCCGTATTCAAGGTCTTGTACAGGGAACACTTGGACCTGAGCCGAACGCAGGCTTGAACGAGGCCCCATACTATCTTCGTGCGTCACGCCCTTGCCCCCGACGCATCGGGGTGAAACACATGAACCAGCCCCAAGCCAAGCACCCCGGTTCGCGGACCGGGGCAGGCTCCTCCTCCGCCCCTCCATCGGCCCGCACCCAGTCCGCTCCCTCAACGAGCAACGCGGTGGCCACAGAAGTGGATGTAGCCTACATCGACGGCAAGGCCTACCCCATCAACAAGAACGAAACGATGCTGGCCTTCATGCGCCGGCACATCGGGCCGAATCCTGTTCCGACGCTGTGCGATGCACCGAACCTGGAGCCCTTCGGTAGCTGCCGCGTGTGTTCTGTTGAAGTCGCGTTGCAAGAAGATGGACCGAGCAAAGTGATGGCCAGCTGCCATTCGCCCGTGGGCAAGGGCATGTACATCACCACCAACAGCCCGCGCATGGAGCGGCTGCGCAAGAACATCATCGAGCTGGTGCTCACCGATTACGATACCGAGCGGCTGAAGAAAGAGGACCACGGTGCGAACGAACTCTACAACGTCGTGCAGCAGATCGGCTTCGACATCGACAGCGTTCGCTACCCCAAGGGCAAGACGCACCAGAACACGCCGATGGACACGAGCCATCCGTACATGGTGAGCGACCTCAGCGCGTGCATCAGTTGCTACCGCTGCGTGCGTGCTTGCGATGAGGTGCAAGGCGAGATGGTGCTGACGATGGCCGGTCGCGGGTTCGACAACCACATCGTGAAGGGCACCGACGAGAGTTTCTTCAAGAGCGATTGCGTGAGCTGCGGCGCCTGTGCGCAGGCCTGCCCGACCAGCGCCATCACCGACGTGTTCAAGAGCAAGGAGACCAAGGCCGATGAGGTGGTGCGCAGCGTGTGTACCTATTGCGGCGTGGGCTGCAACCTGGAAGTAAAAGTCAAAGACAATAAGGTCGTCGCCATCACCGCGCCCTACGATGCCGAATCGAACCAGGGACACACCTGCCTCAAAGGCCGCTACGCCTTCCACTTCTATGATCACCCGGAACGTCTCCGCACACCGCTCATCCGCAAGAACGGCGAGCTCGTTCCCGCCACCTGGGACGAAGCCTACGACTTCATCGTGGACCGCTTCGCCGACATCGTCGAGAAGCACGGCCCCGATGCGTTGGCCGGTGTGAGCAGCGCGCGCTGCCCGAACGAGGAGAACTACCTCATGCAGAAATTCTTCCGCGTACAGGTGGGCACCAACAACATCGACAGTTGCGCGCGCGTGTGCCACTCGCCCACCGCGCTCGGCATGCAGAAGACCTTCGGCACCGGCGCTGCGACGAACAGCATCGACGACCTGAAGGACACGCACACGATCATGGTGATCGGTGCGAACCCGACGGACGCGCACCCGGTGACCGGTGCCAAGATCAAGCAGCAGATCATGAAGGGGAAAACCCTGATCGTGATCGACCCGCGCCGCACCGAGCTGGCCCGTTATGCGAAGTACCACCTGCAGCTGCGCCCCGGCACCAACGTGGCGCTGCTCAACATGTTCATGTACTACATCGTGAGCGAGGGCCTGGTGAAGCAGGAGTTCATCGACACGCGCACGGAGGGCTACGCCGATTTCAAGAAGGAACTGCTCCGCACGGACATCGCCGAGATGGAGAAGGTCACGGGCGTGGACCGCGAACTGGTGCGCAAGGCCGCGATCGCCTACGCGAGCTCACCCGCCGCGATGAGCTTCCACGGCCTGGGCGTTACCGAGCACTACCAGGGTACCTTCACCGTGATGCAGATCGCCGACATCGCCATGATGACCGGCAACATCGGCCGCCGCGGTGTGGGTGTGAACCCGCTGCGCGGACAGAACAACGTGCAGGGCGCCGCCGACATGGGTTGCCAGCCGCACCAGGGCGCCGGCTACTTCGCCGTGGACGACCCGAACTACAGCAAGCAGTACGATGCGTTCTATGGCGTACACGTGCCGAACGTCGTGGGCAAGAAGATCCCGCAGATGTATGATGCCGCGCTCGCCGGCACCCTGAAGGCGATGTGGGTCTGCGGCGAGGACATGGGCCAAACGGACCCCAACACCCACCACGTGCGCAAGGCCCTCGGCGCGCTCGATCTCTTCGTGGTGCAGGAGCTCTTCCTGACGGAGACCGCCAAGCTCGCGCACGTCGTATTGCCCGGCGCCAGCTTCCTGGAAAAGAGCGGGACCTTCACCAACGGCGAGCGCCGCATCCAACGCGTCAACGCCGCCGTGGCGCCGGTGGAAGGCACCAAGCCCGATGGCCAGATCGTGGTGGACATCATGGAGCGGTATGAGAAGAAGACCGGGAGGAAGAGCGGCAACAATTACCTCACCCCCGGCCCCTCTCCCGGGGAGAGGGGAGCAGCTCATGGGGTGTACGACCCCAAGTGGGTGCTAGAGGAGATCAGCCGCATCGTACCCTTCTTCAAGGGCGTGAAGTGGGATGAGCTCGGCGAGAACGGCAAGCAGTGGCCGGTGAACGCCGACGGCACCGACACCAAGATCCTGCATACGGACACCTTCAAGCGCGGGCTCGGCCACTTCTACTTCAACGCGTGGCAGATGAGTCCCGAGGTGAAGGCCAACCAGTCGGAATTCCCCTACATCATCACCACCAACCGCGAGCTGGAGCACTACAACTGCGGCGCCATGACGCGGCGTACCGGCAACGGCACCATCCTCACCGAGGACGTGCTGCTCATCAACCCCGAGGACGCCACCAAGCACGGCATCGCCGAGGGCGACATGGTGTGCGTGGAAAGCGCACGCGGCAAAGTGGACATCAAGGCGCTGATCACCGATGAGGTGAAGCCGGGGATCCTCTCCAGCACCTTCCATTTCCCGGAGATGATGCTGAACCTCATCACGTCCAGCGTCAGTGACAGCCTCGCGATGTGTCCGGAATACAAGGTTGTGAGCTGTAGGATCAGGAAAGCGAGGAAGACGCATTTGCGGGAGGCGGGAGAGGTGGTGGCGAAGGCGTGAGAAGAAAGTTCCGTGGACCTCTTAGCCGAGATACAGAACAAGTTGCCGGCCTTGGCAGCCTATGGGGCCGTCGATGGGGTACAGGCTGTCGTCAGACACATAACAACTGCTGAGCGCTGGTTACAAAGAGCTCGATCGGAGCGCGATGATGACCTGTTCAATGATGTTATCTATAGAACCAATCAGGCTTTTGAAGGCATGCTAAAGGAGGCATATGCTATACTGGCCGAATCCTCAGGGCAGCACATGACACCTCATGCGATTGAGAAGCATATGGTGCAAAATTCTGTCTTAACGGCCAGGGTCAAAGAGCTCTTTACCAACTATCGACAGCAATGGAGAAATCCATCCACCCATGATCACCGGATGGTGTTCAACGACCAGGAGGCGTTCCTTGCTATTGTCAGTGTTTCTGCCTTTGCCAATATCCTGATCGACCAAATGCTCGAAACGGCGAGTAGCCGAAAGGAGGCCTCCGAGGTGGAGAAGCGTAAAACCGAATTGGCACGTGGCCTTTCCAATAGCGCTGAACTCCCTTTGGTGGATCGGATTGTTTCCGCTCTCACCCTATTCGCGAAGGAACCCCAAGAGGAAAACAACGAGGGTCAAATGCGCGAGGTGGAACTTCTCGGAAGATTAACTGGATTCATGTCGATAGCCTTGCCTTCGGTTCAGTTTGAACGGGAGGTAGCAATCGATGGCCAAAAAGGATTGCGCGTCGACTTGGTTGCTCGAGAAGCTGGGACGAATGTTGTCCTTGAGCTTAAGCGTAGTTCACGAGCGAGCTCGATTGAACTGGGGTTGGACCAAGTGAAGCGCTATTTGGAAGCAACTTCCTTGGCGCATGGTATTCTCTTCCTTTCGCCCGCGAAGTACCCCGCAACCCTAGCGAGAATGGAACACCACTACCTAGGCGACCAACGGCAGGAAGTACATGTCGTGGCCTCGGACGACGTAATCGATAAGTACGTCAGAAGCCACACAGCCGACAAAACGTAGTTTTTCATGGTCGCCCGAGTCGACAGCACGTGCGAATTCTCGACTATACAGCACGCAGCGATGACAAGTAGGTCAACCCACCCGCACCGGAACGGCTTCTGGCCGTCTGCTCTGACTAGTACAAGTGGTAAGCTGCACGATCCGCAAGACGCGGAAGACGTGTTTGAGGTAGGCGGGGGTGGTGGTGGGGAAGGAATAGGAACGTGTCACACTGAGCAAAGACGAAGTGTGGGCGGTCCGGCTCGAAAACTCGCCATCGGGCCATCGAAGACGGGACCGGGCTTCCACTGCTGTCCCTAACGCGAATTCCCAGAATCACGCTCACCACCCTCTATGCCGAAGCCTATATTGCTCATGAGTTCCTGATGAAATTCTCGTCAGAGCTCAGAAGCAAAACACATGAAGACGATCGAGGTACAACTGAAGCCGGATCATCTGCAACGGATGACCGTTGTCAAGAAGCCAATCCTAGGTTTGATGGAACTGATTTGGAATGGCTTGGATGCCGATGCTACTGAGGTCAGGGTTGTGTTCCACCGCAACAGATTGGGTGGTCTTGATTCTATTGAGATAGTGGACAATGGGCATGGGATGACTACCCCTGACGCCGAAACGGCATTTGCTGGGCTGGGGGGCTCGTGGAAAAGATTGGCCGAGAAGTCAAGGAAAAAACAGCGCATGCTCCACGGGCGAGCTGGTAAGGGAAGGTTCAGGGCGTTCTCCCTTGGCAGCCTCGTTACGTGGCGAACAATTGCCACGCACGGAAGCAAGAACGAAGAACTGTCTGTAAGCTTCCCCTAAAGTCGGGCCAGTGATAACTGGAGGTCTCCGGGGCATTGTGGATCAGGGTTGGATGAGCACAGGCGGCCGGTAACCGAGTGCTTTGTGAGGACGAAGATGGTTGTAGTCGTACATCCACTCG
>JBGAJW010000087.1:0-19233 GCA_044224725.1 Flavobacteriales bacterium | reverse complement strand
CTCCAAGGATCGGCAAGGAGAAGAAGTTCTTCCTGGAAGTCGGGGTCGGGTATTCCGGCGGGGGAAGCGCACCAGGGCCCTTCGGCACGCAGCCCACATCGGGGGTGGGCTTTGACGTCGGACTCGGATTCCAACTCTGACATCCTCGGGTTTCCCTTCCGATGGGAGAAGCTCCGGAGAGAATGCCGGTTATGCTGTCTTCAACGCCTCGTCGATCAGGTCCCCTTCAAAGCCCCTTGCCAACAGGTACCGCTTCACACGCTGCTCACGCTCCCACTCGTTCCTGCCCTTGGTCTTCGTCCGCAATATTTCCACGGCGTTGGCCAGGTAGGCGATGTACTCCTCATTATCGATCGCCGCCAACCCGTTCTTGATGCACGGCGCGGAGACCTTTTTGAACTTCAGCGCCTCGCGGATCTTCACCCGGCCCCAGCCCTTCTGCCGGAACTTGCTCACGGCGTAGTGCTCCGCGAAGCGCTGTTCATTCAGGTAGCCTTCGCCGATGAGCTGGCCGATGACTTGTTCGACCTCTTCGTGGTGTGAGCCCCAGCTATAGAGCTTGTCGCGCACTTCTTGGTGGCAGCGCTCTTGGAGGGCGCAGTAGCGGCGGGCTTTGGCAAGGACCTCGGAGATGGTCATCGGTGCGAATTACTCCCGCCAAACTCAGGGACTCTCGAAACTGAAGTCCGGAAATTACAGATCGCTTCACTCGCTGACTCGCTCGCGAACGATCAAAGCGGAACCTCCTTCCCCTCGCTGTCCTGGATCGTGTAATCCAGGTATTGGTGGCTGCCTTCGCCCACCACTTTCACCGTCTTCTTCCAGCGCCACCACCACTGCATGCGGATGCTGGGGAAGCCCTTGGTGAAGTAGGCGGCGAGGAAGGGATGCACCTTCAGGGTGATGCCGTTCATGTTCTTCTCGCCGAGCAGGTAGTTCAGCGCGTTCTCGATCTCGTCGATGATGAGGACCGGGGCACTCACCTCACCGGTGCCGTTGCAGGTGGGGCAATTCTCGCTGGTGTCGATCTCCGTTTCCGGGCGCACGCGTTGGCGCGTCATTTCGATCACCCCGAAGCGCGAAGGCGGAAGCACATTGTGCTTGGCCTTGTCGTCCTCCATGGCGTCCTTCAGCGCCTTGTGCAGCAAGCGTCGGTTCTCCGGCTCGTACAGGTCGATGAAGTCCACGCAGATGATGCCGCCCATATCGCGCAGGCGCAGCAGGCGGGCGATCTCCTTCGCTGCCTCGATGTTGGTGTCGAGCGCGTTCTTCTCCTGGTCGTGATTACCGCCTTTGCGACCGCCGCTGTTCACATCGATCACGTGCATGGCCTCGGTCTTCTCGATCACCAGGTACGCGCCGCTGGGGAGCATCACCTGTTTGCCGAAGGCCTGCTTGATCTGCTTGTTGACGAAGAAGTTGTCGAAGATGTCCAGCTTCCCCGTGTAGTGCTTGACGATGTTCTGTTTCTCCGGAGCGATCTTGCCGAGGGTCTCCTTCACCTCCTCGAACACCACTTCGTCGTTCACGTGGATGTTCGTGAAGTCTTTGTTCAGCACATCGCGCAGCACGGCGCTGGTGCGATCGATCTCGCCGAGCAAACGCTTTGGAGGAAGCGCGTTCTTGAGGTTGCGGAACATCACGTCCCAGCGCGCCATCAAGGTCTTCAGGTCGGCCTCCAGGTCTTCGCTCTTCTTGCCCTCGGCATTGGTGCGGATAATCATCCCGAAGTTCTTCGGGCGGATCGCGTGCATCAATTCCTTCAGGCGCTTGCGCTCGGGCTCGTCCACGATGCGGCTGCTGATGCTCACCTTGTTGATGAACGGCACCAGCACCATGTAGCGGCCCGCGATGGTGATCTCCGCCGTAAGGCGCGGGCCTTTCGTGCTGATCGGCTCCTTGGCGATCTGCACCAGCACGCTCTGGCTGGCGCTCAGCACCTCGCCGAGCTTGCCGTCCTTGTTGATGTCCGGATCTAGCTTCCAGTCATCGAGCAGCGAAGAGGTGATGTTCCCCTGCACCGCCGCCTTGGCGAACTTGTAGCTGTTCTTGTACTGCGGCCCGAGGTCGTAGTAGTGCAGGAAGGCATCTTTCTCGTGCCCCACGTCCACGAACGCGGCGTTCAGCCCCGGGGCCACCTTGCGGATCTTGGCCAAGTAGATATCGCCCACGCCGAAGCCACGGTCGGTCTTCTGGCGATGCAACTCCATGAGGAGCTTATCGCGCATGACGGCGATGGCCACTTCGCCCCCGTGGGAACGAATGATGAGGTCTACACTCAACTCGAAGGTTGTTGTGAACGCATGTGTCCGGTCCCACCCGATGGCAGGATGCGCGACGGCCTGACCCGAACGCGGATACGTTCAGGTCATGCCGTCAAGAAGGACCGATCTATCGGTTCTTCTTCTTGTGACGGTTCTTGCGCAGGCGCTTCTTGCGCTTGTGCGTGGCCATCTTGTGGCGTTTCCGCTTCTTTCCGCAGGGCATGTTCTAAGGGTTCGTTTTCGTTCTCAGGTCAGCGAGGAAACGGTCCGCTCCATGGAGCAGGGCCGTATCCGTCACCAGTGTCTTGTAGGTCTCGATGGCCGCGATGGCCTTGTCCGTACTGTCCAATGTGCCGTAGGCCTGGGCCAGGAAGGCGTACGCGTCCGGGTAGCCTTTCGGGTCCAGGGCGATCACCTTCTTGAAACGCTCCATGGACTTGTCGTACTGGCGCGTCTGCCAGCTGAAGATGCCCAAATGGTACTGGGCCTCCACGTTCTCCGGCTGATCGTCCGCCAGCTTGCGCAGCTTCAGGATGGTCTCCATCGGGGGCGCTCCGTTGTTCAGTTCGGCAAGGATCGCGTTCACCTGCGGATCCTTGCTCGTCGGCGCAGCGTCCTCGTCCAAGGCATCAGCCCCTTCCGCATGAGGAGTGGATCCGCTGTTGGGGTCTTCGCTCACGCGGGCACTGGCCATGTCGCCCTCGGCCTTCTCCTTCGGTGCGCGCGGTGCCAGGGACAGGAGCAATGTGGCCACAACGGCCCCACCGATCATCATCCACTGTTTGCGCTGGAGTGCCATGCTCAGGTCGGGGTCAGGCCTTGGTGGAAGCGTTCTTCACCTTGTCCACGAACACGTCTGCCGGCTTGAAGGCGGGCACATTGTGCGCGGGGATGATGATGGTGGTGTTCTGCGCCAGCAAACGCCCTGTCTTCTGCGCACGATGCTTCACCATGAAGCTGCCGAACCCGCGCAAATGCACATCCTCGCCACCTTCCAACTGGTTCTTCACCTCGTCCATGAACGCCTCCACCGTGGCCAGCACGATCGTGCGTTCGATGCCCGTTTTTTTGCTGATGTTCCCGACCAGTTCCGCCTTCGTCATGGCCCGTGCTCCTTTATTTGGGGCCGCGAATATAGCCGTCTAATCCATTGAACAGCACATTGTTGATAGGTACCCCGGCCAAGACCTGGGTACCCCGTTCTTTTGACCACAGATGGCACTGATGGCACGAATGAATGCCCTACGCCCCCCCTCGTGTTGACTTGCACCCCTGGATGAGCGCCCGTAAACCTGAACGGGAATGGACCGTGAACGGCTGGTTCTCCGGTGCTTTGCTGCCTTGGTACCGAGAGCACCTCCGCCCATTGCCCTGGCGGGAAACGAAGGACCCCTACCGCGTCTGGCTCAGCGAGGTCATCCTCCAGCAGACCCGCGTGGACCAAGGCATGGCCTACTGGCGGCGCTTCGTGGAGCGCTACCCCACCGTGCAGGACCTCGCCGCCTCCCACGAGGATGATGTGCTGAAGCTCTGGCAGGGACTGGGCTACTACAGCCGTGCCCGCAACCTGCTCACAGCCGCCCGGCAGGTGGTAACGGATTTCGGAGGCCGCTTCCCCACCACGCATGCCGGCCTGCTGATGCTGAAAGGCGTGGGGGACTACACCGCCTCGGCCATCGCTTCCATCTGTTTCAACCAAGCCGATGCCGTGGTGGACGGCAACGTGTACCGCGTGCTGGCCCGGACCTTCGGCATCGATACGCCCATCGATTCCACGGAAGGACGCAAGCGCTTCAAGGAACTGGCCCAGGAACTGATCGATCCCGCTAGCCCGGGCGACCACAACCAAGCGGTGATGGAACTGGGTGCAACCGTATGCACGCCCAAGAACTACGCGTGCATGCTGTGCCCGCTCCAACCGAAGTGCATCGCTTTCTCCTCCGGCCGGATCGACGAGCTCCCGGTGAAGGAAGGTGTCGCCAAGACCCGTGACCGCTTCTTCAACTACTTGCACATCCGCACGCCCAAGGGCTTATACGTGCGGCAACGCACGGGCAAGGACATCTGGCAAGGGCTCTTCGAACTGCCGCTCATCGAAAGCGACAAGGCCTTGGGGCAACGCGCACTGGCCACTGAGGTGGTTCGCCTGTGGGGAAATGGCTGGAAGGTCGTAGCGAAGAGCGATGAGGTGAAACATGTGCTCAGTCACCAGATCATCCGTGCGGTGTTCTGGGAGGTGTTGCCGCCGGAGGGCTTCAACCCTCCGAAGGAGTGGAAGGCCCTGCCGGAAAAGCGCATAGGTGAGGTCGCCGTGCCGCGGCTCATTGAACGTTGGCTGGAAAAGGAGCGTCCGTGAGCCGGTCTATCTTCGTTCCCCATTTCCAACGACTATGAGCGGCGTGAACAAAGTGATCCTGATCGGCAATCTCGGTGCCGACCCGGAGATCCGGCATCTGCAAGACGGCGTGAGCGTGGCGAACTTCAATCTCGCTACCAGTGAGTTCTTCAAGGACAAGAACACCGGTGAACGGCGCGAGCAGACCGAATGGCACCGCGTGGTGGCTTGGCGCCGGTTGGCCGAACTGACGGAGAAGTACCTGAAAAAGGGCAGCAAGGTGTACATCGAGGGCAAGCTCCGCACCCGCAAGTGGGAGAAGGACGGCGTTGACCGCTACACCACGGAGATCATGGCCGATGAGATGACGCTGCTCGATAGGCCCAGTGGGCAGGGTCAGGCGCAGGACCAAGGGCAGGCGCAGGCCGCAGGTCCCGGCGAAGTCGGGCGGCAGGCGCGACCGGCCAGCGGGGCCCCGGCCAGATCATCCGCGCCAGCGGGCGAAGACTTGGATGATCTCCCGTTTTGAGCCCGCGCACCCCACATTATCCCGTTCTCTGATTGTCTGATCTTCTGATCCGGTCCCTTCCCCTTCTCGCCTTCGGTGAGATCGGTGCCCCGACCATCATCGCCATCGTGGTGATCGTGGTGCTGCTTTTCGCTTCCGCGTGCATGAGCGCGAGCGAGGTGGCGATGTTCTCCTTGAGCCCGACGCAACTGCGCGACCTGAAGGAGCGCGGCGGTGCGAGCGGCCAGCGCGTGCTGGACCTGCTGGCCAAGCCGCGCCGCCTGCTGGCCACCATCCTCGTGCTGAACAATTTCGCGCTGGTCGGCATCACCGTGCTCTCCACCATCGTGATGACCGGCCTGTTCGATTTCCAGCACATGCCGGATTACCTCGTGTTCACCATCCAGGTGGTGGCCGTCACCTTCATCATGCTGCTGCTGGGCGAAGTGATCCCCAAGGTGTACGCGACGGGCAACGCCATGCGCGTGGCCCAGTGGATGAGCGGGCCGCTTGTGACCCTGCGCGTGATCGTCAGCCCCATCAACGAAGCGCTCATCCGCAGCACTTCCTTCATCGAGAAGCGCTACCGCAAGCGCGGCGCGCAGAACATCGGCGTGGACGCGCTCGGCCACGCGCTGGAACTCACGAAGGACGCCAGCACCACCATGAGCGAGCAGAAGATCCTGCGCGGCATCGTGAAGTTCGGTGCCATCGAGACCCGCCAAGTGATGCGCCCACGCATGGAGGTGATCGCCTTCGACAAGGAGCTAACCTTCGCGCAGGTCATCGCCTCCATCGTGGAGAGCGGCTTCTCCCGCGTGCCCGTGTACGAGGACACCTTCGACAAGGTGATCGGTGTGCTGCACATCAAGGACGTGCTCCCCCACTTGGACACGCCCGATTTCGCATGGCTCACCCTGCTGCGGGATCCCTATTTCATCCCCGAGAACAAGAAGCTCGATTCATTGCTGAAGGAATTCCAGAGCAAGAAGGTGCACCTGGCCGTGGTGGTGGACGAGTACGGCGGAACCAGTGGCATCGTGACGTTGGAGGACGTGATCGAGGAGATCGTCGGTGACATCACGGACGAGTACGACGATGAGGACCTGATCTACAGCAAGCTCGATGACCGCACCTATGTGTTCGAAGGCCGTGCACCGCTGAACGACGTGTACCGCATTCTTGGAATTGACAATCTACCGGCCGATAGCGGAGCGAAGAAGGTCTTCGAGGACAACAAGGGCGACAGCGGCACGCTAGGCGGCTTCATCCTGGAGCTTACCGGGCGCATACCGAAGAAAGGGGAGCAGATCCCACTGCGCCAATTCCTCTTCACCGTGGAGAGCGCCGACGAAAAACGGGTGCGCCGCGTGAAGGTGCATATGCGGGATGAGGGGAAGAAGTGAGGAGCGCCAGGCGGCAGGGGCAGGCGCAGGTAGCAACCTTCTCCTGCTCCTGCCCCTGCTCCTATCCTCCTGTGGCGAAGACACCGTCCCGAAGCCCCGTGGCTATCCGCGACTGGATATGCCCGAAGCGGCCTACACGCATTGGAGCGGCGGCTGTCCCTTCGAGGCGGAAGTGCCCACGTACGCGCTGGCGCTGGAAAAGCCCGGCACCGCCGCCGCGAATGCGGACACCGCCTGCTATATGACGCTGCGCTTCCCGGGGCAGCACGCCAACGTGTTCCTTACCAGCCGGAAGATCCAAGGCGACCTGCGCGAGCTCATCGAGGACGCGCATGCCTTCAAGGACAAGCACGAGGCCATGGCCGCGCGCATCCGGTCCGAACGGGTGGAACGTGACAGTGCGCGCGTCTTCGGAACATTGTTCGACGTGGAGGGCAATGTGGCCAGCCCGATGGTCTTCTACCTCACTGACAGTACATCACGCTTCCTGTATGGAGCGCTCTACTTCGATGCGCGGCCCAATGCGGATTCACTGGAGCCCGTGACCGGTCGCATCCGCGAGGACCTCCGGCACTTCGCGAAGACGCTCAGTTGGCGATAGCGCGCCCAGTGCGATGCATCGCGTTCAGCAGCGCGGCCAGCAACAGCACCGCCCCGAATTGGTGCAGCACACCCAGCACGATGGGCACTTGATAGATGAGCGTGACGATGCCGAGCGTGAACTGGAGTATCACCGCTCCGAACAACCACCGGTCCGCTCCATGCAAGGCCGTATTCCGGCGCTCGCGGTAGGCGAAGGCTATGAACGCGATGGCCACCAACCACGCCAGATTGCGGTGGATGAACTGCACGCCTTCCTTGTGGTCCACGAAGTCCATGGCCGTGCCGGTATAGTCGAGTGCTTGCTCTGAAAGAAAATGCCCGTTCATAAGTGGCCATGTGTTCGCCACGCGGCCAGCATCCAGACCTGCGGTGAACGCGCCGTACACGATCTGCACGGCCAATAACACCAGCAACCAGCGGGACCATTTCGCCGCATTGGTGCCATTACCCGCCAGCGTTCGCCGCTCGCGTTCCATATCGAAGACCGTCCACAGTACGAGTGCGAACACGCTGAACGCCGCGCACAGGTGGATGGCCAACCGGTAATGGCTCACATCCGTGTTCTTTTCCAGGCCGCTCACCACCATGAACCAACCGAGGCCGGCCACGATGGCACCGCCGAGAAGTATCCACCAGGTGCGGCGCATCAGCCAGCCTTTCAACAGACCGCGCCGCCAGAACACCACGAACGGCACCGCGAAGACCAGCCCCATCAAGCGTCCCCAGTTGCGGTGCAGCCATTCCCAAAAGAAGATGCGCTTGAAGCCCGCCAGGTCCATGCCCTGGTTGATGAGCTGGTACTCCGGGATCCGCTGGTACTTCTCGAATTCGACCTGCCATGCCGCTCCGCTCATCGGTGGCAGCGCGCCGCTCACCGGCTTCCATTCCGTGATGCTGAGCCCGCTTTCCGTGAGCCGCGTGATGCCCCCGATGGCCACCATGCACGCGATCATCACGCAGCCCGTGAGCAACCAGATGATGATGGGCCGCAGCGTTCGCTCTTGTTCCATGGGCGGCGCGAAACTACCGGCGCGGCGCGGTCGCCTGTCATGGAAGGACCATTGTCACGGCGTTCACCCTCCCTATCCGCGTCCATCGGCGTTCATCCTTTCCATCAGCGGTATTGGCACCAATGGAAAAAGGGGCCGAAGCCCCTTCCTCGATGAGTTCATGGATCGTTCAGATGCGCACCAAGCGCTGTAGCAGAGCGACCAAACTGGGCAGCGCCACGCTTTCCAACGACGCGCTCACCTTGGCGTCCGTAGTCTCTTCCGCAGGAGCTTCGCTCGCACCTTCCTTCAACACTTGTTTCGTGATGCCCACGGATTCCACCTTGTACTGGCCATCGTGGATGGATTGTACCGCCTTCACCATATCCGCATCGCTCACTTGGGCGGGGTCGTAGGTCACCAGCACGTGGTTCGCTTTCGTTGCATCGGTGAAGTCCACCACGGCATCCGTAACACCGGGCAGTTTGACGAGCGCGTTCTTGATGGTGCCGCCGCAGCCCATGGCACAGGTCATCCCCGAAATGCTAAGGTCGGCCATGGTCACCGGTGTTCCGCTGGTGATGGCCACTTCGTTCACCGAACGGGCGACTTCCACAGCGGGAACAGCGGTTTCACCGCAAGCGGCCAATGCTGCGAGGAGAAAAAGGGCGAAGTGCTTGTTCATGGTTCCGATCTGTCGGGTAGCTGACATGGGACGCACGTACCAACGCGGAGGTTACAAATGTAGTTCGCGAGGGTACCGGAATATCTTCGGCCGCCCTCAGGGTGACGGATGGACAAACGGCGGGACGAATGGTTGAAGTGGGTCCTGCTGCTGGTACTGGCCCTGATCTGGGGCAGTTCCTTCATCCTGATGAAGCGCGGCCTGTTCCATGACGGGAGGCCCGTGCTCAACCCTTGGCAGATGGCCTCCGCCCGCTTGGCCATCGCTTGGCTGACCCTGAGCCCCCTTCTGCTCCTACATGCCCCCCTGCTCCGGAAGCACTGGCTTCCGCTCATCGGCACCGGCGTGCTCGGCAATGGCATCCCCGCCTTCCTTTTCGCCGCTGCCCAGACCCATATCGATAGCGCCCTGAGCGGGATGCTGAACAGCCTGACGCCCTTGTTCACCCTGCTGGTGGGCGTGCTTTTCTTCGGCCATCGCCTCCGGCTGATCCACCTCATCGGCATCCTGACCGGACTGGTCGGGGCCGCCGGTCTGATCGCTTGGAAGAAAGCGGACGACCTGCCCACGTGGAACATCTATGCGCTGTTGCCGGTGATCGGTACGGCCCTTTACGGGTGCAGTGCGAACATCGTGAAGCGGCACCTGCATATGCTCCCCGCTGCGGCCACCGCCTGCTTGGCCCTCACCTTCGTCGGGCCCTTCGGCTTGATGGGCACCTTCGCCACGGACCTGCCCAGCACCTTGGCAACCGACCCGAACGCTTGGCGGTCCTTGGGCTTTGTCGCATTGTTGGCCCTGTTCGGTTCCGCCATCTCCCTCGTGCTGTGGAACGCCCTATTGAAACGCACCTCCGCCGTGTGGGCCAGCAGTGTCACCTACCTGATGCCCGTAGTGGCCATCGGCTGGGGCGTGCTGGATGGGGAACCCTTCACCGCAGGACAAATGGCCATGGTGGCACTGGTGCTCTGCGGGGTCTGGCTCGTTACCCGTGCGGAACGAATGACCGATCTTTAGCGCCGATGTACCTAGGACAGAAAGTAGTCGTCGTGCTGCCCGCCTATCGTGCGGCCCTCACTCTGAAGCAGACCCTCGATGAGGTCCCCATGGACCTGGTGGACGAGATCGTGCTCGTGGACGACAAGAGCCCCGACAATACCGTGGAGGTGGCGCAGAAGCTCGGCCTGAAGCACATCGTCGTCCATGAGAAGAACACCGGCTACGGCGGCAACCAGAAGAGCTGCTACGACAAGGCCAAGGAACTGGGCGCGGACATCGTGGTGATGCTGCACCCGGACTACCAGTACACACCGAAGCTGCTCACCAGCATGATCGCGCTGATCGGCAACGGGGTGTACCCCGTGGTTTTCGGCTCGCGCATCCTCGGCGGTGGAGCGCTGAAGGGCGGCATGCCGCTGTACAAGTACATTTTCAACCGGATGCTCACCTTGGGACAGAACATCCTGATGGGCGAGAAGTTGAGCGAATACCACACCGGCTACCGCGCCTTCCACCGCAAGGTGATCGACGCCTGCCCCTACCACAAGTGCTCCGACGATTTCGTCTTCGACAACCAGATGATCGCCCAGATCTTCTGGCACAAATTCGAGATCGCCGAGATCACCTGCCCCACCAAGTACTTCGACGAGGCCAGCAGCATCAACTTCAGCCGCAGCATGACCTACGGACTCGGTGTGGTGGGGACGAGCTGGCGGTATTTCCTGGCGCGGACGGGGCTCCTGCGGTGGAAGTTGTTGGAGGGCTGAACGATCAGCGGATGCGATGAGCGCATGATGCCTCGCGCCTGCCCGCACCAAGCCATTGTTCAACCGGAATTCGCACAGGATCCGTAGCGGTGACGCATACCGTTAGCACCGGTTCACATTTTTCATTTGCATATAACGAAGCGGCCGATAGCTTTGATCGTATCCTGGTTTCTCCACAGGCCATCGTTCCATTCCAACCCCTTCACACCATGAAGAAGCAGATCGTCTCTTTCGCCGCAACCGTCGTACTTGTCCTGCCCTCCCAAGCGCAAGACCCACCCCCGGATTTCTATGGGGACTATCTCAAGGAGAGTTTCGGGTTCTGGAAGAACAACGGCCAAGTTCTGGATACCGATGACGACGCACGGCCGGACATCCAGTACTACTCCGAAGGATCCACGCCGGCGATCTTCATCCGCCGGAGCGCTTCCTTGTCGTTGGTCTTGGCGTATCGGGACACCACGGTGGGCACCCCGGACACGCTCCACCGCCTGGACATCTCGTTCTCAGGCGAAAACTTCCTGGCACCCGACGCCTCCGCGACCGTGATCAAGGGCTCCCACAAGAATTTCTACCTGCCCCACTGTGGCTCGGGCATCACGCATGTACCCGGATACAACCGCATCGTCTACCCGGGGATCTATCCTGACATCGACATGCACCTCTATTGTGGAAGTCGTGGCCAAAAGATGGCCATCGTTATCCGACCCGGGGGTGACCCGAACGATGTGCGCCTGGTACTGAGCGGCCAGGACCATATGGAGTTGGACGTCTTTGGCAACCTGCGCATCCTTTTGGCCGACAAGTGGATCGTTCTGCCGGAAGCGGTCGCCTATCAATACGACCAGAACAACACCATTACCCCCGTGAACTGGACCGCCGAGTATGTACCGAACAACAACACGGGCCAGGTCGGATTCACCTTTTCGACCTATGACACCAACAAGCCGCTTGTGCTCCTCATCGGCCCGCCGCCATTCTTCGGCGGAGGTGAACCATACACCGATGGCGTGTGCTGGAGCACCTACTTCGGTGGTACCGGCCACGACAACGCCTATGCCCAAGCCATCGGCAACGACGGAAACCACTATTTGGCAGGGCAAACACAGTCACCCTACCAGGATTTTCCGCATACAGAAGGTACCGTGTACTTCGAATCGATCCAATCGTTGTTCCTGGCTGCGTTCAACAGCACTGATGAATTGACCTGGACGGACTATTTCGGGGGCACCAGCCAGTATCAGCAGTGCTCAAGCGTCGCGGTCCGCACTGGTGTCGACCCGAAGATCTTCGTGGGAGGCAGCACCGATGCGATGGATATCCCTTGGGTCGACGACGGTACTGCCTATATAGACAATTCCGCACCCAACACCTTCACCAACGGTCTTCTTGCACGATTTGAGGTCGTTGATGGACTGATGGAGTGGTTCACCTACTTCGGCAACAACGGGGTTTCAGTGAACAATGTCACCATCGACGCGAGTGGACGATTGCTCGCCGTCGGAAGCACGAACGGGGAATTGCCGCAACACCAGGTTCCCTTACCCCCCGGTGCGGAGCAATGGCCCTTCCATAACAACAATCCCGACGGCTGGGTCGCCCTGTTCAACTTGGACGAGCAGATCCTGTGGAGCACCTACATCGGCGGGTCGGAGTGGGACGATGCGATGAACGTGCGCTCGTGGGGTTCGAAGATCATCGTGAGCGGCCAGACGTACAGCCCATCGATCGACAACTTGAACCCCGGCAACGGTGCTTATTGGCGCCCGAGCCACCCGGTCGGTGACCAGGATCTATACATCAAGGAGTTCGACCTGAACGGCGACCAGCTCTGGGGCACCTTCGTGGGGGGCAGCGGATATGACGGCGCAGGAGCGCATGGCCTTGATATATGCGAGTTGACCCGTGATGTGTTCTTGGTGGGAGCCACCATGAGCGATGACCTCGACATCGTGCCCGGCGACGGGTGGTATGACGATTCGTTCGGCGGTGGCACGGACATTCCTGACGGGTTCGTTTATCAATTCGATGGCGCCGACAGGAACGATGAATGGGTCAGCTACGTCGGGGGGGATGGCAACGTGAACGATGTGTTGCATACCGTGACCACCGCCAAGAACGGTCGCATCTTCCTGGGTGGATCCTCCTACAGTGATGGGTTCCCGTATGAGCCCATTGTGGGCCTCTATAACGAAAGTACTAGGTTCGGCAATTCGGACGCCGTGATCATGTACTTCACCCCCAACCACGGCCTGGCATGGAGTACCTATTTCGGTGGGGATGATCTTGCATTCGGTGAGAACATCATCCAACTCGCCCTTGAAGAGGAGGGCCAGAAGCTCTATGCCTGTGGCACCACCGATACGGATTACAACCCCGACTTGGACATCTTCTTCCCCCTGACCAACCCGCAGAACGGAGCTTGGTTCGACCAGGATTACGACGAGCCCCGCGACGGCTTCATCTCCGCCTTCTGTCTGGAGGGCGTTGTGACCGGAGTGACCGCTGCAAGCGAAGGACTCCCGGACGCGAGAATTTTCTCGGGCGGCCCGGGGTCGTTGACGATCAGTGGCCTGGCCTCAGGCACCCATCGGATCACGTTGTTCGATCCGTTGGGCCGCACTGTGTTCGCGCAGCGATTCACATCCGGCACCGCCTCACCTGTTGTCATCCCGGTTCTCCAACTGGCATCCGGATCGTATATCGCGCGGATCGATGAAGGACAGTCCGTACCTGTCGTTATTGCGCACTGATGCCCCTGCCGCGTGAACGGGTCCTGTTGAGGATCGCGGTCCTGGTGTGGTCCATTGGCTCGGGGGTGGTCCCCGCCCAGAGCCAATGGACCGCGGCCGGTGCACCGTTCAAGCAATCTCCGGTGCAACAGGTCGTTTCCTCGCCTGGCGGCGACCGGATCTGGTTCTGCAGCCGCCTTGCATTGGACTCCGGGAATTGGAGTGAAGACAACTCCATCCTGGAATACACCAACGGGCAATGGGATACGATCGGAACCTTCCCAGCACCGCTGATCTACTCGGCGGTCGAATACCACGACACCCTGCTGATCGCCAGCGCCTATCAATTGATCGATGACGGAACCACGGATGTGCGCATCGCCTATTGGAACGGCGGCGAGTGGAAGCGGTATGGATCGGTCCCGAGCGGTCCGGTTCGTCGCCTTCGGGTATTGGAAGACACCCTTTACGCGATCGGGGGTATGGATACACTGGACGGCCGATTCGTGAACGGTATTGGCAAGCGTGTCGGTGGGCAGTGGGAGCCCGTGGGTCAACCGTTCGAGGACCAGGACGCTTCGTTCCTTGATGCGGTCGCTTTGGATGGCGATCTCTACGCGGTCTGCTATGCATACACCGGCGATGAACGCGGACTGTACCGCATGGCCCAAGGCCAGGGGCCGTGGCAATTGGTTGACGGCGGTGTGCAGGGCGGGCTCTGTGGAGCCCAAAGCATCGCTGTCTATCAGAACGAGGTCTACATCGGTGGCCAGATAACAGTCGCATGCGGCAATGCAGGACAAGGGATCATGCGCCTGGTGAATGACCAATGGGCATCCGTTGACCTTGGGCTTCAGCGAAATCCCGGGGACAATGAAAATTTCAGCGGGGCCAATGCCTTGGTCGTTCACGATGGTCTGCTCTGGGCGGGGGGCTATTTCCGGTTCGCTGGCGGAATTGAGGCGAAAGGGTTAGCGACCTGGGATGGCACCGAGTGGTGCAGCGTACCGGGGAACTTCTCTGATGGCCTTGGTCACAACGGGATCATGGGCATGGACTTCTACTACGACACGCTCTTCGTCTCCGCGAACATGGTGGATGGTGACTCAGTGAACTTCGCGGCGAAATTCATCGGCGAGAGCTATGCGGGGCCGTGTTCTTCTGAACTGCACGTCTCGCAGCAGCATATCTCTGGTCCCTTCGTGATCTTCCCCAACCCGGCCACAACAAGTATCCGGTTCACGCCACCACTTGGCCAGAAAGAGCAAGCCAGAATTGTCGATGCGCTGGGCCGCATCGTTATACAACTCTTCGGACAAGTCACCGAACTGGATGTGTCCTCGTGGCCGCGCGGTATGTACACCGTGCATTCCGCCAGCAGAGCATACGCACGGTTCGTGCTGAACTGACCGGATCGCCAAGCGCCGATGGCGGCTACTTTTGGGCAAGCTCCACGCCATGCCGGAAGCCGTCACCGCCACGCGCATCATCGACCTCGACCTCTGGGAAGGGCGGTTGCCCAAGTTGATGGAGCGGTACCGCCAGGCCACACCCTTCCCGCACACGGTGCTCGACGAGTTCTTGGACAAGGCCGCAGCAGACCAAGCGCAACTGGCCTTTCCGCGCGTGCAGGACGCCGACTGGATCCATTACGTGCATGTGAACGAGAAGAAGCACGGGCTGAACAAGATGGAGCGCCTGCCGCCGTACCTGCGGGAGGTGATCCAGAAGCTGAACTCCGACCGCTTCGTGCGCTTCCTGGAAAAACTGACGCAGATACAGGACCTGCACGCGGATGACATGCTCGAGGGCGGTGGCCTGCACCAGAGCCAGCGCGGTGGCTTCTTGAACATCCACGCCGATTTCACCGTGCATCCGCACAAGCGCAACTGGAAGCGTCGTGTGAACGTGCTGGTATACCTGAACAAGAACTGGGACACGGCCTGGGGCGGGGACCTCGAACTGTGGGAGCGCGACATGAGCGCCTGCGGCCAGAAGATCGCTCCGCTGTTCAACCGCTGCGTGGTCTTCAATACGGACGAGGACAGCTACCACGGCCTGCCGGACCCGATCATGTGCCCGGAGAACGAAACGCGCAAGAGCATCGCGCTCTACTATTTCACCGTGGAGAATGAGGCGCCCAGCCTTCGCACCACGAACTACCGCGCGCGGCCCACGGACGGCATGAAGGGCGTGGCCATCTGGCTGGACAAACAGGCCATCTCGGCCTACACCCGCGTGAAGCGCACCTTCGGCCTGAACGACGACTTCATGAGCAAAGTGCTCAACATCATCAGCGGCAAACGGAAGTGATCGCGTTCTTCCACCACCACGACGCAACCACGCCAAGGGAATACAACCGATGATGAAGAGCGCGCGCACGGAACTGTTCATCGTGCTCATCGCGCTCTTGCTCTTCGTTCCCGGGTTGGGTGCGGTGCACCTCTTCGATTGGGACGAGATCAACTTCGCGGAAATCGCGCGTGAGATGCTCGTTACCGGCGATTACATGCGGCCGCAGGTGGACTTCCAGCCATTCTGGGAAAAGCCGCCGCTCTTCATGTGGATGCAGGCGCTGTGCATGACCGTCTTCGGCGTCGGTGAATTCGCGGCGCGACTTCCGGACGCCATCTGCGGGGTGGTGACGCTGCTTGTCCTGTACCGCATCGGCAAGCGCCTGCGCAATGAGGTCTTCGGCCTGCTCTGGGTGCTGGCCTACATCGGCTCCATACTGCCCCATCTCTACTTCCGCAGCGGCATCATCGATCCGTGGTTCAACCTGTTCATCTTCTTGTCCCTGCATGCGTTCGTGCTGCTCTGCTGGAACAGGGAAGGCAGGCCCGCAGGACCCGCAGGTGCCGGACATGTACGCTATGCCGTTCTCGCCGGTGTATTCCTCGGCCTCGCAACACTCACAAAAGGGCCCGTCGCCTTCTTGATCCTCGCGCTCACGACCGGCATCTACTGGATCCTTCAGCGGTTCAAGATGTTCTTCCCGGTGCCGAAGGTGCTGCTCGCCTTGATGGTAATGCTGGCGGTGGACTTCCTGTGGTTCGGCCTGGACTGGGCGATCAACGGCTCTTGGTTCTGGGAAACGTTCATCACCTACCAATACCGCTTGTTCAGCACGCCGGACGCCGGGCACGCGGGTTTCTTAGGCTACCACTTCGTCGTGCTGCTGTTCGGCTGCTTTCCGGCCTCACTCTTCGCCATACATGAAATGGTGAAACCCACCGGGGGCGATGCCGCGAACAACGACTACCGGCGTTGGATGATCATCCTCTTCTGGGTGGTGCTCATCCTGTTCAGCATCGTGAAGAGCAAGATCGTGCACTACAGCAGCATGTGCTACTTCCCGCTCACCTTCCTCGCGGCCCTGAGCATGGAACGGCTCTGGCGCGGTGAGGTGAAAGCACCGATGTGGCTGCGGCTCCCGCTCGGCGCGATCGGCAGTTCGGTCGCTCTGGTGTTCATCGTCGCACCCTTCGTGGGCATGCGCATCGACCTGATCAAGCCGCTGGTGGCCGACCCCTTCGGACGCGCCAACCTGGACGCTGATGTCGTGTGGACCGGTGTGGAAGCGATCGCCGGCATCTGGATGGCCGTGGTGCTGTTCTTCGGTCATCGCAATTTCTCGCGGGGCGACTTCAAGCGCGGCTTGCCCGTGGTCTTCGGCGGGACGGCGCTCTTCGTCCCGATCACGCTCTTCTTCTTCATCAACAACATCGAAGGCTACTCCCAGCGCGCGGCGGTGGAATTCTTCGAGGCCAGGGCAAAGGACTCGGCCAATGGCCACCCCAATTACGTGAAGAACCGCAACTACCGCAGCTACGCCCAGCTGTTCTACACGCGCAAGCAGCCGCCCGCGGACCCTCGCGCGTACGACGAGGAATGGCTCTTCCACGGCGATATCGACCGCCCTGTATTCTTGGTGACCAAGATCACGGACGAGGAAGGCGTGACCTCCATCGGGACCTTCACGGAACTTTATCGGAAGAACGGGTTCATCTTTTATCGTCGGGAGCCGTAGGTGAGGTGCCGGAGCCGGCTACATTAGCTTCACAAACCGTGCATTACAAGCTGAAACGCTACGCCTTCTCGGGACTCTGCATCGCTTTCGCCTCGGCGCTCTTCGCGCAAGGCGATACGTGCACCACCGCCTTCGCCGTTACCGGCACCGGCACCTACTACGCCGATGGCCCGAGCACGGGCGACGGAAGCACCACCGTATGCGGCGCGTCCTCAAGCAACGGGGACTGGTACGTGTATACGCCCACATTCACCGGCACCGTGGAGATCAGCTCCTGCGATAGCCTGAACCTGACGTTCGGAACTTTCAGCGGTGTGGATACCTACGTCTCCGTCTCCACGGGGGGCTGCGGTGCGCTCACGTGCGTTGGCTGGAACGATGATATCGGGGGGGGCGCCTGCAACTTCGGCAACGGGATCTTCTATGGTTTCTCATCCGGGCTCTCGTTCGATGTGGTGGCCGGTGAGAGCTATTACATCGTGTGGCATGATGTCTTCAGCCAAAGCCCATTCTATTGGCGGCTCACCGAGTGCTTCGGCAGCGCGCGCGGTGTAACCTATATCGACCAGGACAACGACGGCACACGCGATAGCAGCGAGGTCATCTCCCCGGTGATGCTTTCCGTGGAACCCGGTGGTGTGAACCTCTGGTCGAACGGCGATCCGTACACGTTCTGCACGGACAGTGGCAGCTTCACCATCGGCGTACCGACGCCCCCCTTGTACCATACGGTATCCCCCGCTTCCCACAGCTATTCCGTGAATGCTCCAGGGCAACTCATTACAGGCCTGGACTTCGCGTTCGCACCGGAACCGGGCCACCATGATGGCCGCGCCTCCATCTGGGGTTGGAATCCCTGGATCGGGAACAACACGAGCTATCAGATCGATTACCGGAACGTCGGGACCGAGAACCTGGATGGCACCGTGGAGCTCACCCTGGACGCGCTTACGACTTTCGTGTCCAGCGATCCCGCTCCCAGCAGTATCGCAGGGCAGACCGTTTCATGGTCCGTCTTGGGAATGACGCCTTCCGAAAACGGGCATATCCATGTGATCTACCACACGGACAGTTCGGCGCTCACGACCGATCTCGTCGTCGCGTCCGTGTCATTCAACGTCGATCAGACGGAAGAAACACCAGGCGACAACACGGACGTCATCAGCGCACATCCGACCACCTCGTTCGACCCCAACGACAAGGCCGTGAACTCGGCGCAGATCACACTGGATGAGATCGCCATGGGCAAGGCGCTCGAGTACACGGTGCGCTTCCAGAACACCGGCGACATGCCCGCAGTGAACATCGTACTGCGCGATGTGATCGACAGCGACCTGGACCTGAGCACCTTTGAAATGGTGGGTACCACGCACGCGAACACGGTGAGCATCAACGGCAATGAACTCGTCTGGACCTTTGCCGGCATCATGCTGCCTTCCAGTGACAACGACTACGAAGGCAGTCAGGGCGCAGTGCATTTCCGCATCCGGCCCAAGAGCGCCTCTCTGCCGGGCACCCTGTTGGAGAACAGCGCGGCCATCTACTTCGACTACAACGCCCCGGTGATCACCAACACGGTGACGACGGAAGTCGCATCACCCGAAAGCGTGCTCGAACTGGCCAAGGCGAACGGCTTCACCCTGTACCCGAACCCGGGCAACGGCGACATGCGCCTGCTGTGGGCGAGCACAAGTGTCACCAACGCCCGCATCGATGTGATCGACGCCACGGGTCGCGTGCTGCTGAGCCGCAATGCACAACGGCTCATCGAAGGCCAGAGCATGCCGTTCGATCTCGGAACATTGAGCGACGGCAACTACTTGGTGCGCGTGGGCAATGAGCGTATCAATCTCACCAACATGGTGACGGTGCGGCGCTGATCACCACCGATCCAACGAGGAGCGGGCACCCGAAC
>JBGAJW010000002.1:0-141767 GCA_044224725.1 Flavobacteriales bacterium | reverse complement strand
TGCGCCCTGATACTGGAAGGTACCGTCGCAGGTAGTCAAGCTGGTCGTTGAGGTCCAAGCGCAACCACCACCGGCGAAACCGTTCCAACCCCAACCGGTGCAGATCACGCCCGAACTCGTGCTCGAAGGACCCGGAGGCGCATTCCACACACCGTTACTGGTGTTGGGGGTAGCCCCACAAGGACCCACGTAATAGCACGTAGACCCCCCGAAGGTGGCACTGCCGCACGCATCGCAGTACAAACCGTACATGGCGTTGTAGGCTGTGGTCTCATAATAGATCGGGGTGTTCGAGGTCCAGTCCTGGTTGTCGAAGCAGAACTCCACCAGCATGTTGTTGCCTACACCGAGCCACTGCCAATTAGTGCTGAACTGGTGGGCATTCCAGCCGTTCACCACCACCAAAGGAGGGTTGGGATAGGTGCCGTACGCACCGCAGTCCTGCAGTCCCGAATAGATGAAATCGGAGAGGTTGTTCGTGGGTTCGTTCTTCATGCGCACTTTGCAGTTGCGCATGCCCATGGTGGTACCGGCACCTTGGGCCGCAAAGGCGACCCCTTTGACGTCCGTATTCGGGCATACGCCCAAGGCCTGGAGATCGCTGCTGAGGTAGAGGAACTGGTGGCGGCCATCTTCCCAAAAGGTGCTGTAGGGCGTTTCCAGTGTGGCCCCCGTGCTGGGGTTGTTGCCATATCCACCGCCATTGGCATCGATGGTGAGCCAAGAGCCGACCGTTGCGCCAGCAGGAACAACCACGGGAGCGGGGTAAACGCAAGCGGCAACAGGGATCGATGCGTATTTCTGCTTCACCCGGGCCTTGAACGCGTTCTCCAATTGGTACCAGCCCACGTACTGGATCTGCCCGCCGCCGAGCGGATTGTTCACATAGCCCTCATGGGCTCCGGTCGTGCTATTGTAGCGGATGGCTCCCTCCACAGGTGTAGCATCGCTGGCGGTGGCCGGCGGGTTCGTGGTATAGACCCGCATGGCTCCGTTCACCTCCAACAGGTCGGTAACAGGTCCCAAGGTGCCTACCTGCACTTGGCCTGTGGTGTTCAGGTTGATGCGGTCCACCCCATTGGTCTTGATGCGCATCGCCACGTTGTTGGTGGTGCCGATGAAGTTGGTGGCCGGGAGGGTACCCGCGTTGCCGCCCAAGCGCCAGCCTGATCCCATGGAGGCGCGTACCCACTGCGGGATGGTATTATCCCAGTAGTAGTAGCCGCGTCCTTCACCGGTAACGGTATTGGAGTCGGTCTGATAGTAGAGCAGGCTGTTCTCGGTGGCGCCGACCACGGGCCTGTTGGCGCTGGTGAAGCGTGGGGCCAAGAAGCCGCGTGTCACGTCGATCAGTTCCAGCATCGCCTTGGGGTTCGGCGCGGTGGAGGCACCGGGGCTGATGGCGATCTGGGCGTGAACGCTCGCGCTGAGGGCGATCGCCGAGGCGAAGAGGGAGGAGGACCGCAGGAGCTTGATGTGTTTCATGGGAGCCGCGGGTTCAGCGTTGGTTGGTCGTTACGGTCCGTTGATCGATGGTGTTCATCAGCACCGCCTTCTCCGCTTCGGTGTAGCCCGGCAACGTGCGGATGGAGCCTTTGGCCAGTTCGGATTCGGAGGCGTTGAGCGGTCGATCATTGCTGAGCAATTCCAGCACGTTCAGCTTGTCGTTCAGTTCGGTCATGTACAAGGCCTGTGTCTCGGCGGTGGTCCAAAGCTGATTGGTAAGGTCGCCCAAGGAGAAGCCGCGTTCCGCACGCCAGCTGTCCCGACCCTTCATGGTGGGCAAGTGGCGGTTCGCACGGGTGTGGTCGGCCATCTCTTGGATGTCCAGGTTGCGCACCGTACCGAAGGTCTCCGCATCGGCGGGTTTCACCGCACCGTCGAAGGCCCGATCGAACACGTGGTCGTTCAGCTTCGTGCCATTGTCATACACCCCGTTCTCCGCACTGATGGTGCCCGGCCCGCGGAAGGCGAAGTAGGGCACGGTCTGCCGACCCCATGGATTGGGACTGGTGGTGCTCTCCGAAATGAAGCCACCGTTGTACCAGATGAATGAGTTGTTACCAGAAGTGGCCGCAGGGGCGGTAGCCACCGTGCCTCCGAACTGTACCACCGGCCTATAGATACTTGGACCAAAGGTGCCACAAGTGTTCAGATTGGTGGCCACGTTGAGGGGACCACACGTATTGAATGTCGGCGTGTTGGGTGTGCAGACCGATCCGGGAATTCCATACTGCGCGGGTACAGCATATGAAGCATAGGTCAAATTGACGCCCGTATTGGAATACCGCACAGGCAATCCACCGGGTAGAACGCCTCCGCCCCCTGCCGCAACAGAAGCGGCGATCTCCACGATAACAGGACGCTGGCCATCCCAAACGAATGGCGTCAATGCAGGAAATGTCCGCCAACCGGCCGGTCCAGCGGTTGGGAAGGCGTTCAATGCATTACTGACGTAGCAGCCTTGCAGAGGGTCGTTAGAATTGTCAAAGCTCAAATTCAGATTGACGGTGCCTAGAGGTGCATGCTTCACCGTGACAACGACCTGCCAATTTCTGGTTTCCGTAACAATGGCCTGATTGACCCAAAACCCAATTGTCGTCAAAGGACTGCCAGCACAGAGTCCTCCAGTAGCAGTGGGGAAACTTCCAAGCTGGTTGGTCTCAACATTCAGTTCGCCAGGAAGGAACATATATTGAACACGCCAACGGCTCTGAGGAACATGGAACTTGAAAGGATTCATCAACAGTGCAGCAGCGGCTGGTAGGGTGTTCGAATACGAGGTGGAGCCGAACGAGAGTTCCGCACTACCAGTGCCGCACGTAGGTGTGCCTTGCTGAGTATAGGCCTTGGTGAATCGCTCTTCGTACTCGTTCTCCAAGCGGTTCCAGCCACCGGCGTTGGCATCAGCTAAGGCCAAATTGGCAGGTGCCGTGCCATCGATATTTCCCCAGTGGCCGTTCCACATGAGGATATCGCGGTTCTGCGTGGCGGGGAAGCCGGGAGGAGAGAAGGTCGCGGACAAGGAATCCCCGGGGCTGCCCGTGCCCGAAGGCCGGAACATGATGGTTCCCTGCGTATTGGTAGCTGCGAACTTGATGTTGGGGTTGGTCGCGGCCCACGTTCCCGGAGAGGGGTTGAAGATGCGGATCGCACCAGTGGAGGGGCTGCCAGAGCCGACATCCACGAACTCGTTGGGCACCGTGGTGTTGGTGCCGATATGCACATAACGCGTTCCGGGCGTTCCTTCCACGCGCATCACCTGGGCGTTGTTCGTCTTGAAGACCAGATCCTGATCATCCCGTGTACCGAAGTAGTCATTGGCAGGGGTTCCCAGATCATTGCCATTGATGCTCCAGCTGTCCGCGCCATTGTCCAAGCGGAACCACTGGCCATATTCCACGACGTAAAAGCCCGGAGGGAAAGCCCCTGAGAGATCCGTTTGATAGACCGTGAGGCCCTGTGGCAGCACACCTGGAAGTCCGAGCGCCGCACTCGTGCGCTGTGCATAGGTCATCCGTGGGATGAGCATACCCTTTTGGATGGCCGTGGCGATAGGGGTGTAGTAGGAACCGACGTCCAAGATGGCGAAGGGGTTCGGGGCCCTGCCGTCATTGTTCACGGCCACGCCTTTGTTCTGGGCGAGCGCCGGCAGGGCGAAGAGCATCACCGCCACTGCGGGAAGGGAGCGAAGGAAGGAGCGTTTCATGGCTGTTCGCTGTGGGGTGGTGTTCACTTGTTGTCCGTATTGATGTTCAGGCGGGCCTGCAACGCGTTGGTGAGGTGCAGCTTCTGGGCCTCGGTCAGGCGGCGGCTGTTCTTTACATCGCCGATCAGCCGGTTTATCTCATCCGCATCCTTCAACTTCCCGAAGGCCAGTGACTCCAAGGCGCTCAGGTCCTTCTCCAATTGGGTGATGTACAGGGCTTGGGTCTCGACCGATTCCCAAAGGCCCGTTTGCAGCGTTCCGAGCGAAGGCGAGCCGTGCAGTTCCCAGTCTTCGCGGGATGGCATGTTCGGCAGGTGCCGTTCCTTTTCCAAATAGTCCTTCAGGCCGGGCAGGCCCACATAGGTGTAGCCTTCGGCGCTTTTCACATCCTCGGGTGCCACTTCACCTCCGTAGTACTTATCGAACACGTGGTCGCTCAACGCGGTATTGCCATCATAGACCCCCAAACTCGCACGGATGGTGCCGGGCCCCCTGTACGCGCCATCGGCCCAAATTGTCGGGTTGGCGTTGTGGTCGATCATAAGGCCACCACCGTAGTTGAGGAACGCCGCAGTGGTCACCGCGCCATAGCCCGGCGAGGCCACTTTGCCGTAGAAGCGTGTTACCGGGCGGGTATTACTGATACCGCAGGTGGCGTTCGCGGTCAATGGATTGTCCTGATAAGTGTTGCCATGTGACGGGTCGAAGTTGGTCGTCACCTGCACCCATTTGGTAGCGCGATAGGGGAGTGATTCTTCCAATTGCACAGCCGGACTGCTTCCAATGGTGTTGGCGCGTTTCCAACTGATATCAATGATCAGATTGCCACCGGTCCAGTCGAAGCCAAGACCACTGCCGCAGCCCAAGATATTGGTACCCGATGCGGTGGCGGCAGGGGTGATCGTGAATGTCGTCCCATTGACGATGGTGGCGATTGTTGAAGTCGGGGATACGCCGGGACCTTGGATGATGCTCCCCACGGTCATGCCTGCGGTTGAGGCTGTGGTCACGGTCGTCGATCCGTTTGTAGTGGTGCATGATATATAGCCCCCCAACTGGAAATCCTTCCAACCCGTTGTGATCAGTTCCGCCGTCGTCGCAGTCGCATAGATCTGGGGAGACGCTTCCGTGGGCGCATCCCAGTCGGCGCCGACCGCCACTGCCGAACTGACCACGTCAGCAGCGTTAAATGTGCTCAATGCACTATTCCCCATGCGGACATCGATCTTCACATCGGGGCAGTTGACGTTGGGTGTGCAGCCTGCGCCATCACTGGTCAAGACATAGAAGGAGAATTTCGTGATACGACCAGGGCAAAGACCAGCAGCCAGCAGATCAGCAGCTTGATAAATGTACTGAACACGATTCCCCTGACGGTTGAGTGAGACGGTATTCGTCATAAACGGAGTGTACATCGGTCCAGTAACTGGAGTGGAAGGTAAGGGCGACCCATCATAGACCCCCTTCACTATGCTGCCATCTACGTTCCCGCATTGCTGTACGATCGGGCAATAGGACTGGTTAATGTAGCGGGTTTCAGCGTTCTCCATGCGCTTCCACCCGGTCGCGGTGCCGTCCACATTGCCATAGTGCCAGCGGTTGGGCGAAGCCGACACGTTCTCGTGCTTGATGGAGCCGACGTTGTTCGCGGCGGTATTACCCACTTGCACTCCACCCGCCACTTCCATGCGTTCTACCGGTGCGGCTGCGAGGTTTACACCCACGAAGCCATCGGTCGCATTGATGCGCATGGACGGGTTGGGTACCAAACTGTTCGTGGTGCGGATGTAGAGGTCATCATTGGACCCCGTCGGGGTTCCCAAGTAGTGCGTTGTGGCTATGGTGTTGGCGTTGCCGGTGGTCCTCCAAGAACCATTGCCCGTGCTCCAACGCACCCAGTCATATGGCGCGGCGTTCACGCCCTCGTAGTACCAATAGCCATGGGCCCATTCACCATCCAAGGTGGGGTCCCCTCCGGGATCGGTGCCGTCATCCGTCTGATACACCCACAATCCTTTGTCCGCTGCTACCAACCCGCTGATGGCCTGGCGTTGGCCCATGGTCATGCGCGGGATCAGCATACCCTGGAAGGGGTTGCCGCCACTGGTGGCGGAAACGTCCAGGTCGAGAATGGCCTTGGCGTTGGGCACCAACCCATCCCGCCGGATGCCGACGTTCTGCGCGTCAGCGCTCAGAAAGGCGGTGGCGACGAGGGAAACGGAGGTCAGAAGGCGTAGCGTTTGCCGCATGGCGCTGGTCGTTATGTGGGTAGCGGTCAGAGAGAAAAGCTCTTCGGGAACAGACAAATGTAACCGGATGGGGATCCAGCGACAAGGGTCCAGGTGAAGTCGTGGTCTATCCTTGGCATCCTGATGGGCAGGAATGTTGGCGATCGGTTGACGGACGTATGGGTCAATGGTTGCCAGCGAGTTATCCACGATCGTTCGGTTATCATCTATTCCTTCATGAACCGGATGTTCTGCGGGCCGCCATTGGCCGTGGTCAACAAGCGGAGGTCGTAGGTGCCGGGCGTCAGGTCCTGCACACGCAGGCTGAACGTTTGGGGTCCCTTGGCGAAGTCCACATCGCGGTCGCGCACCACTTTTCCGTGGATGTCCAGAACCTGGAGATAGGCGGTCCCTTGTGCAGGCATCTCGAAGGCCACGTTCAAGACCTCTCCGGCCGGGTTGGGGAACACGGTAGGCTCGGGCGCATCCTTGCCGAAGAAAACAACGACGGAGGGCGTGTGTTCGTAGGCCCCATCCAGGTCCACCTGCTTAAGGCGATAGTAGTTGGCGCCGATCAAGGGCGACCTGTCGAGGAAGGTGTAGTCGATCCGCTGCTGGCTTTCACCGGCGGCCTCCACGGTACCGATAGGTTGGAAATGCTCCGCATCGGCCGATCGTTCGATGATGAAGTAGTCGCTGTTATGCTCGGTAAGGGTGGTCCATATCACTTCAACCGATGACCCTTGTGCCCGGGCGGTCAGGCTGAGGAGTTCCACAGGGAGTATGGTACACGCCAAGGTTGCTCCGCTCTGCAGGTTCCATGTGAGGTCGAAGGCCGAGCCTGTTTGGGAGAAGTTGCTCACATAGAGCATGTAGGTCTGGCCGGTGGTGACGGTCATTCCGGAGACCCATCCGTTTTCCGTGGATGGCTGGGTGCAGGTGCCGCAAGCAGCAGGGGCGGCCCACTGGGGAGGCGTGTAGGTGGGGTGCCCCATGCCGGTGTTGTAGCTGCCCGTGGCCGTCCAGGTCGAACTTCCGGAAGCGTAAGAGCAGCGGATAGGCGCGGTGGTGGGGATGCAGACGGAGCCGGTGGTGGACCCGCTCGCGTAAGGTCCCCAGATGGCCCAGTCATAATCATCATTTGCGATGGGGTCGATGGTGAACCCCACCTCACCTCCGGCGGCCATCGAGAAGATGTACCAGGTGCCTTGTTTTTCCGAAGAGGCCAGGCAGCCCTGGTTGGTCACGGTGAGGTCGGAGACGAAACCGGTGTACTGGGAGTTGTTGCTCACTTGCTGGTCATCGCACAGGGTATACCCCCCCATGCAATCCTCCGGTCGCATACCCGTTGGGGAGAAGATGCAGAGCTGGAATGTGCCGGTGGCGTTGCCATAGCCCCAGTAGCGGAGCCAGTACGTGGTGCCTGGCGTGAGCGAAGTGTGTACGAGCAGAGGCATCAATCCGGAGCCACCGTCATCGTCGCAAGGGGCCAGCATGGTCATGGCCCCGGTACACAGTCCGTTGCTTGAGCTGTACAGGGCCATGGCACCATCGGTGAGCGTACCGGAGTTGGATTGGATGACCACTCGGCCGTTCGCGGGAGCGACAAAGGAGAACCAGACGTCCTTGGATTGGTTCCCGGCCCCACCGGTGGTGGTGAATCCGCCGCAGCCCGGAGTGCCCACACTGGTGGTGCGAGTGGCCCCGACATTGGTCTGGTTGGTGTAGTTGCAGGCCGAACCCACGGTAAGGGCCTCGGCAGTGCAGGGCTCGTTCGGCAACACGGAGAGGATCTCCGCGCATATGTTGAAAGCCCCTACGGCGTTGTTCCCGTTCTCCCAGACCCTGACGAAAATGGTATTCCCCACCGTGAGTCCGGAGAGGTCCATCGATGACATGTTGTTGAAGGGGAAGTTGATGTCATCGTTGCAGGCGAGCAGCGTGAGTGTTCCTGTGCAGGTATTGTTGCTGGAGGTGTATGCCGCCATGCCGCCGTCGACGAAGGCGCTGGAAGCGATGGTCGAAGTGGTCAAGGTGACCCTTCCGCCGGCCGGAACGGTGAATCGGAACCAGACGTCACCGCCAAGGTAGTTGGCGCAACCGGGGGCTGGCGGTCCGGCTGTGGTCGTTGCCAGGTTATTTGTTGGAGCTGGCGAGATGTTCGTGCATGACGCTCCCACGGGCAGGTTGATCGCGTTGCAGATGAGGTCGTTGGCGGGCGCGGTGTTGGCGCAACTGATGGTCAGTGGCGTGCACAGGTTGGAATTCTTGCAGTTGTTGTTGCGGTCCAACAGCACTTTCACTTGCCCGGTCCAAGGTGCGGTCCATGTGACGGAGGATTGGTTTCCGCACGCATCGTAGCTGTTGGCGATGAACGTACTGCCGGTGGTGTAGAGCGTGATGGTCGTGTTGTAATCGGATTCCCCGCACGTGCTGAAGGTGTATGTGTTGCCCGTGGTCACCGCCACGCGGACGTATTCTCCGCCTTTGACGCAGGGGGACGGTGCGTAGGTTCCGGGGCAAGCAGGCGTGATGGTACCGCCGACCTGGGAGTTATTGTCCGGGCATTGGCCCCGGGCCCGTTGCATGGCCCCGGCGCTGAGCAACGCGCCGGCGATGAGGATCGTACGGAAAGAAAAAGGAGCGCCCCGCATCAGCGTAGAATGTCGTTCGCTGTCCCGCGCTCCCGGTCCCAGAGCGTGTTCACGTCCACCCATCCAGGGTGTGCTGCCATCCATGAGGCCTTGTCGGCATCGTACCGTGCGTTGTCGGCCGCCGGATCACCAGTGTCCTGGAAAACGGGGAACGCGTGCAGCACATAGGAGTCACCGACCAGAGTGCCATCCGCTTGCACTTCGGCCAACCAGAATACGGTCGTGCCTGTTCCGGCCAGTCGTTCGGTCAGTTCTCCCTCCCCTACGGGCTGGATAGCCGTGAACTTCAGGCGGTGGGCGGAGCGTGAAAGTTCGAAGTCTTCGATGGGTGCCCACCCGTTCACCGCTTCGTAGACGAGCTTCTCATCAAGTTCAGTGATCAGCCCGGTGATCTGCGCCACGTACGCGTGCGGGGTATCGCTTTGCCCTTTGACCAGGGTCGGTATCAGGGACAGCACGAAAAGGAATGAGAGGGCCGACCCAAGGTGCCGCGTATCGGCTTGACCAAAGGCACTGGCGGCAGAGACGCGCTGCAGGTGTTGTAACATGCGATGACCGGACGCTCAAAGAAGGCATCCGTCCGGTCAGGACGCACGGCCATTGATCCCTGAGTATCAACAGGCGTATCGGGAAAACATGGGCAGTGTGCGGCTGCCGCACGGCGCGAGCACAGCCCTGGAAGCCCTTTCAGAATGAGCCTTTGGGCTGCGCCGCGGTCTGCGCGACCATCCGGAGTTGCTCCACCCTGACAGAGCGCCGAATGATGAGCGGGCTTCGCGCCTTGGCTGGTCGCGGGATCTCATCGGCCCGCTTCCCAAAGCCGTCTTGAGATGGCTTCTAGTACTTCACCAACCTCGCGGTGGCCAACACGATCCCATCGGCGGTGCGGGCCATCAACGAATACGCGCCCCGTGGTAGGGCTGCAACGGGCAACCGGATCAGCCCGTTGTCCTGTGCAGGGCGGTCCATGAGGACGATGGTCCGGCCAAGCGCGTCCACTACGGAGATGCGCACGGAGGGCGAACCCGAAGGCAGCTGCCACCAGGCCAGATCGCCGACCGGGTTAGGGAAGGGTCCGCTTATGGGGTGTATTTCCCGATCTACGGCCACGGGACCGCTCATGACCTGCTGTCCATTGAGATCCACTTGCGCCAGCCGGTAGTAGCCCACTCCGGACAATGGATCGTCGTCCATCAGTTCGTAGTGGGTGGTTACGGCGCTGTTCCCTGCTGCCGCTACGATACCGAGGGGTTCGAAGAGCTGACCATCGGAGGAGCGCTGCACCTCGAAGTGGCTCGCATCGTGTTCTGAAGCCGTGCTCCAACGCACCGCTACCGAGCCTCCGGCATTCTCCGCTCCGAAGGACAGCAGCTCCACGGGCAGTACCGTACAATCCAACGAAGCCCCTGCCCCGAGCTGCCAACTGAGATTGAAGGCCTGTCCGCTCAGGGAGAAATTGCTGATGTACATGAGGTACACCTGACCGACGGTCACATTGATGCCCGGTGTCCAGCCATCCCCACCTCCGGCAGGGTCGGACCAGATGGGCAAAACGGGGGCGTACTGCGGGCTGGCCCATGCGAGGTTGTTCACGCCCATACCCGTGTTGTAGTCCCCCGTGGCGAGGAACGAATCGAAGCCCGAGGCGAAGGAGCAACGGATCGGGCTGCCCAGCGGTGGGCAGATGCCGGTGGTGGTCGATCCCGACGGGAAGGGACCCCAGATCGCCCAGTCATAGTCGTCGGGCCCCGTCGGATCGATCGTCATGCCCAATGTACCGCTGCTGCTGACAGCGAAATTGTACCAGGTGCCTTGTTGTTCAGCCGCGAGCAGGCAACCGTAATTCGCCGGGTTCAGATCGGCCACGCTGCCGGTGCTGTTGGTGTTGTTGTTGATGCTCTGGCCGCTACAGAGCGTAACACCGCCGACGCAATCCTCGGGGGACGCCGGTGGCGGCTGGCACGTGATGGTCGCGTTGTAAACGTTCACGCCCGCTACAGGCGGGGATCCCGAATTGAACACGACCTGCGAGGTGCTGAGGAAGCTCAAGGTGTACAGGTTCTCTCCTTGGAACGGACCACCGTTCACCGCGTAGGAGACGACGAGTACCTGCCCGATGTTCACACCGATGAGGAAGACATCGTATACCGTATTGCACGTATACGTGCCGACAGGCACCCCGTTCAGCGAGATCGTGACCGTGGAGCCGCCCCATCCGTCACCGAACGCGTCGTAGACCTGGAGCATGTAAACGCAATTCCCCGAAGGCATGGAGGTGGGGCCATGGATGCAGAGGGTGAACGAGCCCGTATTGGTACCGTATCCCCATACACGCAGGTAGTAGGTCTGTCCGGGGATCAGGTTGCTGAAGGAAAGGAAGGGCATCAGGCCGGGCCCGGTGTCATCGTCGCACTGCACCAGATTGTACGTTCCGGAGCACGACGTGGCCGTGTAGAGGGCCATGGCCCCGTCGGCCAATGTTCCCGCTCCGGTCTCGATGATGGCGATGCCGCTGGGCGGTGCCACGAAGGTGAACCACACGTCGGCCGTACCCGCTAACATGTTGCCACAACCGGGATCCGGTACCACGGGGGATGTGGTGAGGTTCGCCCCGACGTTCGAGTATGTGCTGTTCACGCACGTGCTGGTCACCGGCACCGGGATGGCCTGGCAGGGGTTGTTGTTGGTTACAGGCGGCGGTGGCGCGGCGCAGTTCACCGTGAGCGGGATGCAGATCGAATTGTTCGCGCAGTTGTATTGGTCAACGAGTACACGCATCTGCCCGCTGAAGTTCGCGGTCCATTGGATGGAGCTCTGGAGACCGTTGCCACAGAGGTCGTCATTGAAGCCGAGTGAAGCACCGCCCGCATTGTCATAGAGCGTGATCTGCGTATCGAACGCGGTGCTCGTGCACGTGGAGAAGGTGTAGATGTTGCCGTTGGTCACGTTCACCAGCGCATACTGGCCGCCCTGCACGCAGGGAACGGTGATCGTTCCTGGACAGGGGACGGTGATAGCGGCCCCGGTAAGAAGGTTGTCGTTCGCGCATTGCCCTTGGGCGAACGCGGTGAACATGATCACGGCGATCGCCCCTGCGACTGAACGCGCCCGATACCCGGTAGGATGTATGGTCCTCATCGCTTCAGCGGGGAGAAGGCGCGGCTGCATCGGGTACGGGAGGATAGAGCTCCGGGTGGTCAAGGATCCACGCGGATTTGTTCGACTGGTAGACCGCTTCGTCATGAAGCGGATCCCCCGTGTCGACGAAGACGGGGAAGCCCGGCAGCACATCGGCCGCGGAAGCACGCACTGATAGCAACGGCACCCCGATCGGCTGAAGGCTGATGATCGAGATGCCGTAAGGGCCGTAGGCGGCTTCAAGCGCCGGACGGTCCAAGGCGACGACCGTGCGGATCTTCACCTCTTGCGCGGGCGTGTCGATGCTCACGAGCGCGGAAGGGTCCTGGTCATTGAACGAAGCGCGGACGATCTTCTCCTGGTCGCGTCCGGTCATGCCGGACAACCTCATCAGGAAGTCGTGTTCGGCGGGCTTTTGGGCATCGGCTTGTCCGATCGATGCGAGGGAGAGGGCGGCGAGAAGGGAGAGGTTCAGGGCCGCACGGCGTAAGGGTCGAACCATATGATGACGGGTGGGAGCGAAATGTAACATCGCCTCACCACCCAGAGGCCTTGCGACCGCGGCGTGTGCGCTGAACTCGTCGAACCGTCAACTCGCCGCGACGCGTGCGCTCCCGGCCCCTACGGTCCGGCCCGGATAACGGGCCAGTGCCTCGGTCAGGCATTCAACGGCGAGGCGCAATTTGACGGCCTCGAGCACGTAAGCGAGCCGGACCTGTTTGCGGCCATGTTCGGGCGAGGAGTAGAAGCCGGTGGCCGGGGCCATCATCACCGTGGTGCCCTTGTGCTCGAACTTCTCCAAGAGCCATTGGCAGAAGGCGTCCGAATCGTCGATGGGCAGTTCGGCCACACAATAGAACGCGCCCTTGGGCTTGGCGCATTTCGCGCCCGGAATGGCATTGATGCCGTCCACCAGGATGTCTCGTCGGTCCTTGTATTCGGAGATCACCTCATCGAAGTAACTTTTCGGTGTGCGCAGGGCGGCTTCACCGGCGACCTGCCCGAAAGTGGGCGGGCTGAGGCGGGCCTGGGCGAAGCGCAACGCCGTGGCGAGCAATTCCTTGTTGCGAGTGACAAAGGCACCTATGCGCGCGCCGCACATGCTGTAGCGCTTGCTCACACTGTCGATCATCACCACGTTGTCCTCCAGGCCGCCCAGTGTCATCGCGCTCACGTGCACGGCACCGTCGTAACAGAACTCGCGGTACACCTCGTCGCTGAACAGGTAGAGGTCGTTCTCCTTCACCAGCGCGCTCAAGGCTTCCAGTTCCGCGCGGGAGTAAAGGTAGCCCGTGGGGTTGCCGGGGTTGCAGAGCAGGATGCCCTTGGTGCGCGGGCTGATGGCCGCGCGGAACGCCTCGATGGGAGGCAGCGCGAAACCGCTATCGATGCCGCTGCGCACGGGAACCACGGTGATCCCGGCGGAGACCGCGAAGCTGTTGTAGTTGGCGTAGAAGGGTTCGGGGATGATGATCTCATCGCCGGGGTCGAAGCACGCCATCATGCCGAAGAGCAGCGCCTCCGATCCGCCCGTGGTGATGATGATGTGCTCGTGCGTGATCGCGATGCCGTGCTCGTTGTAGTAGGTAGCGAGCCCCTTGCGATAACTCTCGTTGCCGGCGCTGTGGCTGTACTCCACCACTTGGGGCTGGAACGCTTTGATGGCATCAAGCGCCACCTGCGGCGTGTGGATATCGGGCTGTCCGATGTTCAGGTGCAGCACGTGCGTGCCCCGCTTCTTGGCGGCCTCGGCGAAGGGAACGAGCTTGCGGATGGGCGAGGCCGGCATGCGCTGGCCTTTCTGGGAGATGGAGGGCATGGGATGCGTTTCGGGGCGAAGATCGGCAGGAAAGAAGAAGCCCCCGCCGTCAGGCAGGGGCTTCGGTCTCAATGGGGACGTCTATTACTGCTTCGGAGCCTCGGTCGGGGCCATCGGGCTCACCTCTTTCACCGGGCTGGTGGGGGTGGCGGCACCGGTGTCCTTCACTTCACCCTTGATGCGCACGATCTTTTCGGGAGCATTGGCGGCGTTGCTGCTGATGGTCACGCTCTTGTTGATGGGGCCAACGCGGTTGCTGTCGTACTTCACCGTCACGATCGAGGACTGACCGGGAGCGATAGGAGCGGTGTCACACTTGGGAACCGTGCAACCGCAGCTGCCTTTGCAGGAGCTGATGATGAGCGGCTGGTCACCGGTGTTGGTCACCTTGAACTCGCAGGTGCCGTTCGCACCCTTGTCGATGGTGCCGTAGTCATGCACTTCTTTGTCTACGCTGATGTTGGGGCCGGAACCGCCGACCACTTTGCCGTCCTGGGCGAAGGCACCGAGGAACAGTGCGCTGAGGCCGAGGGTCGCGATGAACTTCTTCATGGTGAGGTGTTGTTTTTGTCGTTTGAACGGGTCAAAAGTAGAGGGCGGTTCCCGGTGGTGGTGCCGATTAACTCAACATTAACAGCCGAGCGGCACGAACCCGGAAGGCCGGTTCAAGGCGACCTTCGCCGCCCCCAGCGCGTCAAAGCGCTCCCTGCGCGGAGCGGCCGGCGGGAATGACCGATGCGGAAGTGGTGGGACATATTCAAGGAATCGCTCAGCGGCGAAGAGCAGGTCTACACGGCCATGGGCGTGCGTCGGGCGATCGTCCTGCTGAGCATCCCCATGATCATGGAGATGGGCATGGAGGCGCTGTTCGCCTTGGTGGACCTCTACTGGGTCGGTCGGTTGGGTGACGATGCCACGGCCACCATCGGGCTTACCGAGAGCCTATTGATGACCACCTACTGCATCGCTTGGGGCCTGGCCATGGGCGCAACGGCGGTCGTCGCCCGCAGGAAAGGGGAGAGGGACGATGCCGGCATGCGCACGGCCGCGGGCCAGAGTCTGCGGATCACGCTGATCATCGGTGCGGCCCTGAGCGTGATCGGGTGTGCCTTCTCGTCGCGGTTGTTGGGCCTGATGGGTGCTTCGGACGAGGTCATCGGCACAGGCAGCGCTTACGGCCGCATCATGCAAGCGAGCAACATCATCATCATGGTGCTGTTCTCGGTGAATGCGGTGTTCCGTGGGGCGGGCAATGCGGGCATGGCGATGCGATCGCTCGGCCTTGCGAACCTGTTGAACATCGTCCTCGACCCGCTGTTGATCTTCGGTGTCGGTCCGTTCCCGGAACTGGGCGTCACCGGTGCGGCGGTGGCCACCACCATCGGGCGCACCTGCGGGGTGATCTATCAGCTCTACTTCCTGTTCCGCTCCGATGGTCCATTCGCGTTGCGGGCGGAACACCTGCGCCATGTGCGCGAGGTGACCATGAACATCCTGAAGGTGAGCGCGGGCAGCGTGGGCCAGTTCCTCATCGCGAGCGCGAGTTGGACGGTGCTGGTGAAGATCATCGCCACTTCGGGCACGGCCGCTGTGGCGGGTTATACCACGGCGATCCGCATCATCATCTTCACCCTGTTGCCGGCCTGGGGCATGGCGAACGCCGCTGCGACGCTGGTGGGTCAGAACCTGGGTGCGGGCCAACCGGATCGCGCGCAACGCAGCGCTTGGTTGTGCGGCCACTACAATACCGTGTTCATGGTCGCCGTGGCCATCGTGTTCTGGATCGCCGCCGAGCTCATCGTTCCGGTCTTCGGGAACAGTGCCGATGCGAACGCTTTCGCTGTGGACGCCTTGCGCATCATCAGTCTCGGGTATTTATTCTATGGCTACGGCATGGTGCTCGCGCAAGCCTTCAACGGGGCGGGGGACAGCGTTACGCCGACCTGGCTGAACGTCGTGTGCTTCTGGTGCATGGAGATCCCCTTGGCCTGGTTGTTCGGCGTGCAGTTGGGCTACGGACCGAACGGTGCGTTCGCCAGTGTCGCTATAAGCGAGAGCGCGTTGGCGGTACTCAGCGCAGTGATCTTCCAGCGCGGCAGGTGGAAGCTGGTGAAGGTGTGATGCAGCTCACTCCGGCACCACCTTGGGCTTCGCTTTCGGCTTGCCGTCCGCATACCACTTCAGGAGCGTGTCGATGATGTGCTCGATCTTCCGGCTATCGGCCCACGTGCCTCGGAACACGAGGTTGTTGTCCTTGTCCAGCACATAGACCCCATTGGGCACGCGGCCATAGGCATCCAGCACGGCGTCATCCAGGCCGTCCACGAGCACGGGCAGTTTGGTCATCGCCGCCAGATCACGGGCATAGCGCCGCTTCTCGTACTCGCTCTTCGGGGCGGGGTAGTCCTTGAAGTTCGGCTTGTCCTTCGGGTGCAATTCCTTGCCGTAGATCGTGAACAGGTCCACGTCTTTGCCGGCGTATTTTTCCTGCAAGCGGTCCCAGAGCGGCAATTGGAAGCGGGCGGGCGGATTGGTGATGCTGCTGAACATGAACGCGCGGATGCGGCCCCGGTGTTCTCCCAGGTCGTATCGCACGGAACTGTCCAGCGCGGTGCGCAGCTCGAAGTCGTGGAATCCGTGCTTGAAATTGCCGCCTTCGCTATAGGTGCGCAGGTCCGCGATGGTCGCTTTGATGACCTTGTCGAAGTTCATGCGCCAGATGTTCACCTGTTTGCGCATGCTCTTGATCTCCTCGCTGCTGTAGCTGTTCAGGTAGTAGTCCAGGTCGTCCCTGAAGATCAGCGCGCTGTCGGTCTGGTAAGGCTCCGGGTTCCAGTTCTGGATCTGGGCGGAAGTCGCAAGGGCGAGCAGCACTTGGCAAGTGATGACGTAGGGACGCATTGCGCGAAAGTAGAGGCCCGACGCACTATGCGCCGATCGATCAGGGAGCTGTGCGCTGGCTCTTGAACCCGGCGCTGAAGTCGGCCCACGTGGAATTCTTGTAGGCCCCTGTGCCGAAGAAGGAGAGGATCGGCTCGATCTGTTCCGGCGTGAAATAGTTCTGCACGGGCTGGATCAGGTTGCCCTCACTGTCGATGTAGGAGATGGTCGGGTAGCCGAGGCGGCCTTCCACCGCTGCCAGGTAAGCGGCCAATTGGTGCGTTCCATGGCGTGGCCCTGCCGGATTGTATTCGGGGTTCTTGAAGACCTTGCCATTGAACATCACGCTGTCCGCACCCTCGGCGTTGAAGGACACCGGATGGAAGTAGGTGTTGATGTACTTGGCCGTCTGCTCGTCATTGAAGGTGCCGCTCTCCATCTTCCGGCACCAGCCGCACCAAGGGGTGTTGAAGTCGATGAGCAAGGGCTTTCCATCCTTCTTCGACGCGGCCTGCGCTTGTTCGATGGTCATCCATTTCACCTTGTTCGCTACGGGCTCCGAGACGGCGTGCCCCTGACCGAGCGAGACGAAGGGGAGAAGGAGGAGGGGAAGCAGCAGGCGCATGGTCATCGGTTTCGGGATCGGGGCGATCGGCAACGATCGTGCCGCCAAATTAGATCAGTGTACGCCCTTCATCAGTTTACGGACGAGCGGTGAAATGGCGATGAGCGCCGCTCCGGCCACCAAGGCGTAGATGGCCAATTGGGAGTACCCGTCGGTGTAAGCATGGAGCTTCATCAGTGGTGTGGCGTTCGGATCGGCCGAGGACATGCCGGCTCCCAGAAGACCTGCCACGTATTGGCCATAAGCGCTCGCCAGGAACCACATGCCCATCATCAATCCTTGCACGGGGATGGGCGAGAGTTTCGTCATGAGCGAAAGCCCGATCGGAGAGAGGCAGAGTTCGCCGAAGGTGATGACGAAGTAGGCCAGTGTGAAGACCTCCAAGGAGGTGATGCCCTCGGCATCGGCGAAATGGATGGTGGAGAAGAAGGTGTAGAATGCGAGGGCCAGCAGGAGGAAGCCCAGGCCGAACTTGACCACGGAATTGGGTTCCATCTTGCGCTTGCTCAGCCACAACCAGAGCAGGCCCAATGGCGCACTGAACGCGATCACGAACAGCGAGTTGGCGGCGTTGTTCACCCCGTTGGGATCGATGGCCAGCCCGAAAAAGTCGGCCTTCAGGTTGTTCAGGGCGAACAGGCTCAACGAGCCACCGCTCTGTTCGAAGAAGGCCCAGAAGACGATGGAGAAGAAGATGAACACCAACGCCGCGACCAGACGGGCGTTCTGCGCCGCACTGAACTTGCGCATCTCCCACGCGAGGTAGGCGAGCGCCACAGGCCCTATAGTGTACATGAACAGGTCGGTGTAGGCGGTGTTGGTCACCATCTTCAGGACCAGCGGGAGCGTGAGCAGGGATCCCACGTAAACGGCGATCTCGTAGAACCTCCTGCGCGACCTGGGCATGTCCGGATGCAGGGGCGATAGGCCGATAGTGCCGAAGGACTTTCTCCGCCAGATGAAATTGATCAGGCTGATGATCATGACGATGCCGACCAACGCGAACGCCAGCCTCCAGGAGTAGTCCTTGCCCACGGTGACCATGGCATAGCCCCCCAGCAAGGCGCCCAGATTGATGCCTGCATAGAAGAGGCCGAAACCCGCATCACGCCGCGTATCCCCTTCGTGGTACAATTGCCCGACCATGGTGCTGATGTTCGGCTTGAAGAAGCCCGTGCCGATGATCGAGAAACAGATGCCGATGTAGAACAGGTCCTGCGGTGAGAACGCGATCACGAACCCACCGATGATCATCAGCGATGCGCCCCAGAACAGCGATTTCTGGAACCCCAGGATCTTGTCGGCGAAGAGCCCGCCGATGAAGGTGAAGGCATAGACGAAGGCCTGTATGGCGCCGTACTGCAGGTTGGCGGCCTTGTCGTCCAGTCCGAGCTGTGTGGCCATGAACACGGTGAGCATACCGCGCATGCCGTAGAAGCAGAAGCGCTCCCACATCTCGGTGCCGAAAAGGTACCAGAGCTGCTTGGGGTACTTGCCCTCGAAATCCCGGATCTGTTCGAGGGTGGGAGCCTTCTCTGCCATGGTGTTCAGGAATGAATGTCAGGGAATGCCTCGGTCGATCCGACCGGGCGTTGGTATCAGTAGATGTTCTTCTCGCGCATAACGGTATTCAGCCATCGCAGCAGCAGGAAGAGCATCATTGCCGCCGCCATGGCCAGACCGAAGTTCATGTAGAAGAAGTGGGTCTTGTCCTCGAACCCTTCCCACAGGCCGCTGAGCATACCGCTGAGCTTGTTGCCCACGGAGGTGGAAAGGAAGAAGCCGCCCATCATCAGCGCCGTGATGCGTGGCGGACTCAATTTGCTCACCAGCGACAGGCCCATCGGGCTCAGGCAAAGCTCGCCGACGGTGATCACGCCGTAGGAGGCGACCAGCCACAAACTGCTCGCCTTGCTTTCCAAGTTGTTCGTGGCCATCACGGCACCCACCATCACCAAGGCGCTCAGGGCGGTGATCACCAGGCCGATCGCGATCTTGGTCGGTGTCGTCGGCTCCTTCTTCCGACCCCGCATGAACGCCCAGAACGCGACGATCAACGGCGTGAGCAGGATCACCCAGCCAGGATTGATGCTCTGGTAGAGTTGGGTGGAATAGAGCTTCATGCCCGCTCCTTCCGCCGGTACCCGCGCCGGCTCAAGGGTGGCGAAGTAGTGGGCGCTGTTCGCGGAGGTGCTGTCACCATTGTTGGTGACGGTCTCCGCCATGTTCAGCTTGTCCGCGACGGCGGAAACGGCACTGGGCATTTCACGGTCCGTGTGGTCCTTGGCCCATACCGTGAGCGCATCTCCGTTCTGGTGGAACACCGCCCAGAAGATCACCAGGCAGCCGAAGACCGCGAGCAACGCACCGATAGGGCGCTTGTCCTCCGCGTTCGCCTTCACGTAGAGGTAGATGAAGAACGCGACAACGGGAACGCAGCCGAAGATGAAGGCATCGTTGGTATCCGTGCCCAGCAGGTTGCCCGGGATCAGGTAGCCGAGAATGCCGAAGACGAACATCGGGACGAGCGTGCTCATCAGGATCCTGCCGGTAGGCATGTCGCCCGGCTGCATCGGCCGGATCACATCGGCATGCTTCACATGCTTGGTGCCTGCGGCGAACACCGCCACGCCGATGAGCATCCCGATGCCCGCCGCACCGAAAGCGAAGCCCCAGCCGTAGTTGATCTGCATGTAGGCCGCGACGAAATTGCAGACGAAGGCACCGATGTTGATGCCCATGTAGAAGATGTTGTAGCCCGCGTCCTTGTTGGGCTTGTAACGTTCATCGCTGTACAGGTTCCCCACCAGCGTGGAGATGTTCGGCTTGAAGAGACCGTTGCCGAGGATGATCAGCAACAACCCGACGTAGAACATGGTATTGTCATGTACCGCAAGGGTCAGGTACCCGGCCGCCATCAAGAGCCCGCCAGCGAAAATGCTCTTCCTGAAGCCCAGGATCCGATCGGCCAGCAGGCCACCGAGGAAAGGGGTGAGGTACACCAGCCCGAGATAGGTCCCGTAGATGTCGCTCTTCTTCAAGCTGCTGAACCCCATGCCGCCGTTGTCCCAGCCATCCAGCATATACAGGCTGAATATCCCGAGCATGAGGTAGTAGCCGAAGCGTTCCCACATCTCGGTGAAGAAGAGGACGTAGAGACCTTTGGGATGCTTGGGCTGGGCGGTGGTGCTCATCGCGTATGCGGGAGACGATCAGCGGATGCCGTGGAAGAGCTTGTTCACCAAGGGGCTCATCACGATGAGGAAGCCGCCGATGCCGACGGCGACATAGCCCATCGTGCTGTACACGTCCACGTAGGTGGCGAGGCTCGCGGCCTTGTCCAGGACCGCACCCTCGGCACCTTCCTCAACGCCGGTGAGTTTCGCGAGCATACCTGCGGCGTAGTTGGCGCCAGCGATGCTGAGGAACCAGGCTCCCATGGCGGTGGCGGTCATATCCTTCGGTACCAATTTGGTCACCATGCTCAGGCCGATGGGACTGAGGAAGAGTTCGCCGGTGGTGTGGAGCATGTAGAGCAGGGCGAGGGTCCAAAGCGGCACCTGATAGTCGACGGCCAGCGGCGCGGCGAGCAGGATCACGAGGTAACCGAGGCCCAATTGCAGGATGCCGAGCCCGAACTTCATGGGGATGCTCGGATCCATTTTCCGCGTCTTCAATTGGATCCACATAACGGAGAAGATCGATCCGAAGAGCAGGATGTAGGCGGGATTGAAGAATTGGGTGGTCGCCGCGCCCATTTCCCAGCCGAAGACATGACGTTCCACGTTGCGTTCAGCGAAGAGCGTGAGGCTGCTTCCGGCCTGTTCGAAGCAGGCCCAGAACACCACGTTGAAGAGCATGAGGATGATGAAGCCGAACATCTTGTCGAGCTGCACCTTGCCGTCCTTCACGCCCCGGGCGATGAGGCTGGCGAGCACCAGGACCGCGACGCTCAACAGCACGTAGCCGGCGATGCTGGTGTTGCGCAGCAGGAAGTACAGCACGGGTACGAGGGCGAAGCAGCCGAGCACGACGGCGACGAAAGGGCTGAGCGGTCCATATTTCGGCTTGTAGAGCGTATCGGGTGAGGGCGGGGCGCTCACGTGGGCGTAGTGCTTGCTGCCGAGTTGGAAGACGAGGATGCCGAGCAGCATGCCGAAGCCGGCGAGGGCGAACCCGTATTTCGCGCCGAACTGGTGGCCGACCTCAGCGCACACCGTGGTGGCGAGCAGGGCACCGAGGTTGATGCCGATGTAGAAGATGGTGAAGCCGGAGTCTTTGCGGGGGTCACCATCCGCGTACAGCTTGCCCACCATGGTGCTGATGTTCGGCTTGAACAGTCCGTTACCGACGACGATGATCGCCATGCCCCAGAAGAGCATCATCTCCGTTCCGCCGACGATCACGAATTCGCCCAAGGCCATCATCACCCCACCGAAGAGCACCGCCAGACGTGATCCCAGGATGTTGTCCGCGATGCGTCCGCCTATCACGGGCATCACGTACACCAAGGCGGTGTAGGCACCGTAGACGGCGAATCCCATGTTGTCCCCCATGGCCAGGGATTGCACCAGGTACAGCAGCAGCAGGGCGCGCATGCCGTAATAGCAGAAGCGTTCCCACATCTCTGCTGCGAACAGCCAGTACAGGCCTTGCGGATGGCCGCGTTCAACACTCGTTGTGCTCATGCGCTCGGTCGGTTGCTATTGGTGTGCGGCCAATGTAGCCGAACTCAAGCTACAAGCTCCAAGGCACCACCATGGGCACTGGTTGAAGCTTGCGGCTTGAGACTTGTGTCTCGGGTCTTTCTCAGAGGTTCCCCAGGACGAAGTCGGTCATCTTCTCGAACAGATGCTGCCGCGTGGTCCCACCATAGATGCCGTGGTTCTTGTCCGGGTAGGTCATCAGGTCGAACTTCTTGTTGGCCTTCACCAGCGCGGTGATCATCTCGGCGCTGTTCTGGAAGTGGACGTTGTCATCCGCCAGGCCGTGCACGAGCAGGTACTTGCCGCGCAATTTGCCCACGTGGTTGATGGGGCTGTTGTCATCATAGCCGTTGGCGTGGTCTTTCGGAAGGCCCATGTAGCGCTCGGTATAGATCGAATCGTAGTAGCGCCAGTTGGTCACCGGTGCCACGGCGATCGCGGCCTTGAACACGTCAGCGCCCTTGGTGATGCAGAGCGAGCTCATGTAGCCACCGTAACTCCAGCCCTGGATACCGATGCGTGACTTGTCCACCCACGGCTGCGCACCGAGCCACTTGGCCATGCCGATCTGGTCCTCGGTCTCGTACTTGCCGAGCTCGCCGTAGGTGATGTGTCGGAATTCATGCCCGCGTCGACCGGTGCCACGGGGATCGGCGCACACGACGACATAGCCCTTCTGTGCCAAGAGGCAATGCCACATGAAATCGCGGCCTCCCCATTGGTCCGTCACCTCGTTGCTGTTCGGCCCGCTGTACTGGGTCATGAACACGGGGTATCGCTGGCGGCTGTCGAAGTTCTTCGGCTTGATCGACCATGCGTTCACTTCCACGCCGTTGGCGAGCGTGGCCTTGAAGAACTCGAGTTTCGGGAGTTGGTACTCGGCGAGCTTGGCGCGCAGCTTCGCGTTGTCCTTGAGGGTCTTCACGAGCTTGCCATTGCCATCGTGGAGCGTTACCACCGGCGGCTCGTTCGCGGTGCTGTGCGTGTTGATGAAGTACTTGAAGCCCTTGCTGAACTCCGCGTCATTGGAACCGCCCACCGGTGAAAGCTCCTTCAGCCCTTTGCCGTTGAGCCCGATCGCGTACACCTCGGTGTGCATCGGATCCTTCATGCTCGCAGTGAAGATCACGCGCCTGCCGCTGGCATCAAGACCCTTCACGCCGAGCACATCGTAGTTGCCCATGGTGATGGGCCGGGTGAAGGAGTTCCCGGCCGGGATCGTGGCGCCTTTCACCGGAGGCGTCAACGGGCACCAGTGGATCTGGTTCCAACCGCTGGTCTCATTGGTGATGGTGAAGCCGCTGCCGTCCTCGGCGAAGAAGAGGTCATCCGTTACCTCGATGTAGGTCTTGCTGGTCTCTTTGTACACCAGCACGGGATTCAAGCCTAGCTGCGCCGGGCGCGGATTCTCCAGCTTCAGGGTGTAGATGAGCTTCTCGTTCTGCAGTCGGTTCAGGCGCATGAACCACACGGTGTTCGCGTCCGTGGTGAAGCCGAAGCGGGGGATGTAGATGTCCGTTTCATCGTCCCCCAGTGGGATGCGCGTGGTCTGTGCGGTGGCCAGGTCGTACACCTGCAAGGACACTTCGCTGTTCTTCTCGCCGGCCTTCGGGTACTTGTAGCGGTAGTCCGTGGGGTAGAGGGCGTCCCGGTACATCACCACGTTGAACTCCTTCACATCATTCTCGTCGCTGCGCAGGTACACGAGCATGGTGCCGGACTTGTTCCACTGGTAGCCTTGGGTCAGCGCGAACTCCTCTTCGTACACCCAATCGGTGATGCCGTTGAGCACATGGTTCCATTCGCCGTCGCGCGTGATGGCGGTCTCCTTCATGGTGGCGAGGTCTACGACATACAGATCGTTGTCGCGCACGAACGCCGCCTTCGATCCGTCCGGGCTGAAGGTGGCCAGGCGTTGCTTGCTCTTGGTGGTGTCGGAAAGCGCTTTCAGGCTCTTGCTCTTCAGGTCGTACACGAAGTGGTGCGCGTAGTAGCTGTAGCGGTAGAGCGGCTCCACGGCGGTCTCCAGCATCACGCGCTGTTCGTCGCCGCTCAGGGAATAGCCGTCCAACGGCAGGCCACCGAGATCCTTCCCGTTCAGCAAGGTCCCGGTCTTGTTCCCGGTCTTGTAGTCGTAGATGTTGATCACCGGCACTCCGGCATCCTCCTCTTGCGCCGTATAGCGCAGGCCATCGTTCATGCTGTTCAAGCCGCCCACGCGCTCGACGCCGAATGCGGGCGTGGACCAGATGTCCTGGTTGGTGAGTTCTTTCTGGGCGGAGAGCGGAAGGGCGAGGAGCAGGCCGCCCATCGTTAGCAAAGTGTTGCGCATCATGTGGTTCTACAAGGGTGGCACAATATAGCCGGGCGCTTTCGGCAAGGAAGATGCCGTTCACGGAGGGCTCAACCGTTGGTCAACGGTGCGGCAGGTACTTGTCCAGCTTGGTAGGGATCAGGTAGAACAGCGGAGTGATCAGGTAGAAGTAGAAGCTCCAGATCGGCTCCACGAAACTGATGCCGATGGCCACCATGTACGAGGCTGGTGCGAAGAGGAAGAGCGTGTTGACCTCGCGCTCCAATTCGGCGGGCACCTCGCGCACCATCAGGTCGGCAACGGAATTCGCGTAGCTCCAGAGCCAGTAGAGGAATTGGCAAGCGGCCACCATGTTCACGCCGTAGATCACCTCCACCAGTTGGTTCTCCGGGTATCGTCCGAGCATGGCGGCGCTGAACGGGATCAATGAGATGCACAAGTAGAAGAGCATGCTCAACCACATGAGCCGACGGTTGCTGTGGCCCACGAACAGGTGGACCAGCCGGTGTGCGAACCAGAAAATGCCGAGGATGATGAAGCTCAGCGCGAAGGCGAAGAAGCTCGGCGCGAGTTCTCCGAGGTAGTGCCAGACGCGTTCATTGGTCACCTCGCCTTCCCACTCGGGGATCTTCAGTTCCAGCACCATCAAGGTCATCACGATGGCGAAGAGCCCATCGCCCAGCGCTTCGAGGCGGTGGGTCCCGACCTTGATCTTCTCTTCAGGGCCTTTGAACTTGTGGGCGAGCATGGTAGCGGATCAGCGATGTGAATATCGCAAGATGATCCGATACCCACATCACGGTCTCAACTGAGGTGTACGTGAAGCTCGGCATCGCCCCGTGCTTACGACCCCGAACCCCGTCGTTCATCCGCGTCACTGCGCCCGCGCGGAGCCGCTTCGGCGGAGCCAGGTCTGCGGGATCCGCGGACGCATTCAGCACTCCAGGAAATCCATGTCATCCCCGAAGGTCTCGCGCACGTAGAGCGTGGCCCAGAGCGAAAGCCCGATGCACACCGCGCCCACGATCAGCACGGCGGCCACATCACCCAGCGGCCCGCGCATGGCCATGAAGGAAAGCGAGATGGGGATCACCGCACCGCGCACGAAGTTGGGGACGGTGTTGGTGACGGTGCTGCGCAAGTTGGTACCGAACTGCTCGCTCGCCACGGTGACGAACAAGGCCCAGAATCCGGTGCTCGCGCCGAGCAGGAGGCACATGAAGTAGAACAGGTCGAGGCTTACGCTTCCCTCGAACAAGAAGATCAGCACGCAGATGGAAAGGAACGCGAGATAGATCAGGATCACTTTGCGGCGGCTGTGCATCAACTGGCTTAGGAGCCCGCTCAGCAGATCACCGATGCTCAATCCGATGTAGGCCCACATCACGCTCTGTCCGACCTTCACTTCGCCCTGTACGCCGAGGGCGGGGCCGATCAAGTGGCTCTTGTTGATCATCACACCGATCACGAACCACACGGGCAATCCGATCGCGATCGAAGCGAAGTACTTCAACGTGCTCGCCCGTGTCCGGAAGAGCGCGAGGAAGTCGCCCTTCACCACGTCCGCGCGCTGGTGGACCTGCGCGAACATGCCGCTCTCGAAGGCGCCCGCGCGCAAAGCGAGCAGGCACAGCCCCAAGGCTCCACCGACGATGTAGGCCATTTGCCACCCTTGCAGGGACAGGCCCAAAGCAGCGGCGATCGCAGCACCGCTATTGCCCACCAAGCTCGCGGCCACCGCGCCGAGTGCACCGAAGGTCACGATGATCATGGTGCCCCAACCGCGTTGTGTACGCTCCATGCTCTCCACCACCAAGGTGATCCCCGCACCCAGCTCGCCCGCCAAGCCGATACCCGCCAGCACGCGGCAGACCGAGTATCCCACGGTGCCGGTAACGAACGCGTTGGCGATGTTGGCGGCGGAGTACAACAAGATGGAGCCGAAGAGCACTTGCACACGACCGCGCTTGTCACCGAGTATCCCCCAAAGCAGCCCGCCGAGCAGCATGCCGCCCATCTGCCAGTTGAAGAGGGAAGTATCATACCGTCCCAGTGTTTCGCCACTGAGCCCGATCGCTTCCAGACTCTCCTTTTTCACCACGTTGAAGAGCACCAGGTCGTAGATGTCCACGAAGTAGCCCAGCGAGGCCACTACGACCAGGAAGAGCGTGCGTCGGTCAGTGAAGGCGTTGGGCATGTTCGGATGATCAGGCGAGGATCTCCTTCACGTTCCGCTCGATGGTCTGGGAGATCTTCAGCATCGGCACGTCGTTCTCGTCGCCACTGAACGGATCCTCGATCTCCTCGGCGATCAGCTCCAAGCTGGCCAGTACATAGAAGATGAACATCACGGCGGGCACGGCGTACCATCCCAGCGAGAACGCGAAGCCCAAGGGGAGCGTGATCGTGTACAGAACGATGAACTTCTTGATGAAGCTCGAGTAGGAGAAGGGGATGGGCGTGTTCTTGATCCGCTCGCACGCGCCGCAGATGTCGAGCAAAGCACTGATATCGTTGTTCAGCACGATGAGCTGTTCACCGGAGATCGCCTGCTCGCGGTAGAGCCGCTGCACCCGCATCGAGATCGCGCTCACGACCTGCGCCGGCACGTGCTTCTCCCGGTCGATCGGTGGCAGTTCGGGATGGGGAGCGTCGTCCAGTTCCAGTCGTGTGCGTTCGCGCAACAGGTGGTCGCGCAGCTCCTTCGCGAAGAGTGTGATCAGCTGGGCGAACAGGGCCCGTGTTTCGGCATCCTCGGGCCGCAGGTAGGTGGCCACCTTCACGGCGAGGTTGCGGCTGGTGTTCACCAATGCGCCCCAGAGCTTGCGGCCTTCCCACCAACGGTCGTAGGCGGTGTTCGTTCGGAAGACGAGGAGCATGCTGATCGCGAAGCCAAGCAGGGTGTGCACCACGGTGATGTTCTTCAACGCGTGCGTTTCCGGGAGCTTCAGCCAGCGCACCTCGGCGAAGACGATGGCGGCGGTGAGCAACCCGATCACCGTCATGGGCAGCAGGGCCTTCCGGAAGCTCGTGCTGCGGTGCACGTCCAGTACCGGGCGTATCCATTCGTGCGGGTTGTGTACGATCACTTGGCTCGCCGGGTCCTCGGCGCGGGTGCTTTGTTCAGGGGCGAAGGAAAGTCACGCTGGCTGCACGGGCAAGGATCTTGATGCGCACTGCGTTCAACGGTCATCGCCTCCACCTTCGCGGAGGCTCTGGTGGATACGACATGAAGAACCTGCCACGCCCTTTCCTGGCCATTACGCTCTGCGCTTTGTCGACCGCGTTCATCTTCATCGTATTGGCTTGGCGTATCCCGTTAGCGCAGAAGAAACCGGGTCATCCACCTGCCGATCCGCACGACGGCGACATCGTATTCCAGTACAGCGGCAGCATGCAATGCGCGGCGATCGCGCAGGCTACCCGATCACCTTACACGCACTGCGGCATCGTTTTCATCGAGCATGGCCAGCCCATGGTTTGGGAGGCTGTCGGCCCGGTGCTGAAGACGCCGTACATCGAATGGATGAAGCACGGCGTGAACGACCATGTGGTCATCAAGCGCCTGAAGGATGCTGCTCCGTTGTCGGTGGAACACGTCGCCGCGATGAAGGCGGAAGGGGAGAAGGAGATGGGCCGTCCGTACGACATCCGCTTCAACATGGATGATGATTACATCTACTGCAGCGAGCTGGTCTGGAAGGTCTATGAACGCGGAGCAGGCCTGCGGGTGGGCACCATCGAACGGTTCGGCGACATGGACTTCAGCGGTGCGGAGGCGCGCCGCGTGTTGAAGGAGCGTTTCGGCAACGCGTTCCCGGCGGACCAGGAAGTCATCACCCCGGCGAGCGTCTTCCGATCGCCGCTGCTGTACACGGTCGACAGCCTGAACGCACCGCCACCGATCCCTTGAAACGGGAACGGCCCCGGGTTCGCCGGGGCCGTTCATATTCCGCAGCTTCACTTCTGGCCGAGTGCAGGTCGCGTCGCGGGCATGTGGTCCATGAACACGCCCTCGGCAACCTTGAACTTGCCCGCGTTCTTTCCGGATGGAACACGACGGCCCACCGGTATCACCTTGTCGATATCGTAGCCGTAGACTTCGGGATCGCCCGGCCAATAGAATATCTTGGAAGGGTCGGGCTGGTTGGCTGCGAGCGCTTTTGCCGGTTCGAACTCCTTCTTCAACCAAGCGGGGCCCGGCGCCTGAGGGAAGCGGCCCTCGCCGAAGCCGGTCTTGGGCTTCACGATCAATTGGTAGTCGATGGTTCCAGAGTGCGCCCCGCCGTTCAGTTCCACCAGGTCGAAGGCTGTGGCCGTTCTGTTCATTTGCGCCACGCCGTTGAAGTCGGCCATGTCCACGGGCGTGCAGAAGACGCGCACCGGATATTCCTCGTTCACCATGATGATGTCCTTCAGGATCGGATCGAGGTCCACGTGGGCATGTCCGTTCACCAGCTGGACGGTGCCATAATCCTGGTACCAATACTCCGGTGATTCCGGACAGGTGAGCATGATGCGGCCGTGGTCCTCTGTGGGAACGATCTCGGCCACGGCAGCGGTGCCGGTGATCTTTCGGGCGATGCCACCGACAGTAGTGCCCACGTAGGCGTAGGCCACGCTCACGCCGGGGTAGCTGAACGACTCGAAGTAACCGCCCGCCCGGGTATTGGAGTTGGTGTACGCAACGCCCTCTACACCGATGGCGTCCTGGTTCTGGGCATCTGCGGTGGACGAAGAGCCGATGGTGAAGCCCGGATTGCCCGCCGTTGTGCCACGCCCGCTGTAAGAACGGAAAGCGACCTGATCGCCAGCGAGGGCGGCATTGGTCACGTTCAATTGTGAATACGCACCGGGCGGGTTGAAGCCGGCCGTATTGTTCTGCACGTAGTTGTAGGAGGAGATCCAGACATCACTATAGTTGATGGAAGCGGCCACGGTGGCGGCACCGGAGGACTGGGAGAAGATGGACGTGTATCCGGCGGTGGGGTTGTTGGCATAGACCCCTGCGCCGAGCACGTTCTGCAAGGGAATACCGAAGGTGATGTTCGTTTCCCGGCCAAGCCAGCCCCCGACGTTGGTGCTGTGGCCGTAAATGGCGTCGGCGAGTGCACCGCTGTTCACCTCAATAGGCGCGACAGGCGCGGTGGTGCCCCAGCCGATGCGGCCGTTCGCCCCGAGCGTGCGGTAGCGTTCCACATTGTTCGTGCGCACCACGACGTCCACGTTGTCCGTGGTCCCGAGGAAATTGGTGGCCGCCACGGTGCCCGCGTTGCCGGTCAATGTCCAGTCGGTCGTGCCTGTACCGAAACGGATCCAAGCCGCCCCGCCCCAGTAGTAGAAGCCCGGCGACACGTTGTTCGGTGCTACGCCCGCAGTGGCGGTGTTGTATATGAGCAGGGAAGTGGCCGGTGCAGTGACCGGCGCCGCCACGTTGGTCGCTGTAAGCGCCATCCGAGGGATCAACAGTCCGCGTTGTCCGTTGGCCGGCAGGGCAGAGCCGTCGATATCCAGCAGTGCGCTGGCCGCAGGCGCACTGCCGGTCACGTTGATGCCGATGTTCTGCGCGAATGCGGACGGAAAGAGGGAGAGAAGAAGTAGTGTGGTAGCGGGCTTCTTCATGGCAATGGAAGGGTTATGCGATAAGACGTTCCTCAACCCGCACGGATGCCCGCTCGACGGAACGCCTGAAAAGATAGTTGGATGCGCCCGGATATCGGCCGGTTCGTGTGAGAAAGTCCTCCCCGGCCGTGTAGTCCTGAACGACGGCTTCGCGAACTTCGCTGCGATGTCCCAGACCGAGGGCGCTCGCCTTCCCCCCGCCTTCCTCCCTGCGTTGCACGCGGCGCTGCCAGCTGAAACCATACTGGTCGGTCAGGAGGACAGGGACCGCTACGGCCATGATGAGACGGAGGACCTGCGCTTCCCGCCGGACGTGGTGGTGCGTGCCCGGACCACGGCGGAAGTCTCGACGACCGTCCGGCTTTGTGCCGAACACAACGTGCCGATCACACCCATCGGGGGGCGAACTGGCCTGAGCGGCGGGGCCTTGAGCGTGCACGGGGGCGTCGGCCTCGCCTTGGACCGCATGGACCGCATCCTCGATATCGACGAGCAGAACCTGCAGGTGACGGTGGAACCCGGCGTGATCACACAGGCCCTGATGGATGCCGTTGCGGCGAAAGGGCTCTACTACCCGTGCGATCCGAGCAGCAAGGGCAGTTGCACGATCGGCGGCAACATCGCCGAGAACGCGGGCGGGCCCAGGGCGGTGAAGTACGGCGTTACGCGCGACCAGGTATTGAACCTCGAACTGGTGCTGCCGGACGGCGAGGTCATCTGGACGGGCGCGAATACGCTGAAGAACAGTACGGGCTACGACCTTACCCGCCTCTTGGTCGGCAGCGAGGGAACGCTCGGCGTCATCACCAAGGCGGTGTTGCGATTGGCTCCCTTGCCCAAGGAGACAAGGCTCATGCTGGTGCCCTTCGCGGATGCGGAAAAGGCCTGCGCCGCGGTGAGCGCCGTATTCAGGGCGGGCATCGTACCCAGCGCATTGGAGTTCATGGAGCGCGATGCCATCGTTTGGACGATGCGCTATACGGAGGGTCTTCCCTCACAGCTCTCCTCCGGGCCGGGTGCCTATCTGCTCATCGAAGTGGACGGCAACCATGCTGACGTGCTGATGCGCGATTGCGAAACGATCCTCGGCGTGATGGAGGCGCACGGCGGTGGTGAGACGCTCTTTGCGGAGACGACCGCGGAAAAGGACGCCCTTTGGCGCCTGCGCCGCAGCGTGCCCGTGAGCGTGAAGGCGCACAGCGTTTACAAGGAAGAGGACACGGTGGTCCCGCGTTACGAGCTTCCGCGCCTATTGGCAGGTGTGAAGGCGATCGGCGCGCGCTATGGCTTCCGCAGTGTATGCTACGGACATGCCGGGGACGGGAACCTGCACGTGAACATCATCAAGGGCGAGCTCAGCGATGCGTTCTGGAAGGAGGAACTGCCCAAGGCCATACGCGAGATCTTCCAGCTCACCGTATCGTTGGGCGGAACGCTCAGCGGCGAACACGGCATCGGGCTGGTGCAACGGTCCTTCATGGACATCGCTTTCAACCCGGTGCAGATGGCGTTGATGCGCTCGATCAAGCAGGCCTTCGATCCGAAGGGGCTCATGAACCCGGGCAAGGTCTTGCCGTAAGCACTGGACTTCACCGCCGCCTGCGTATCCCGTAGATCGCGCGCGTGACATCACCGTTCTTCAGGTAGGCCTTCCAGATCATTCGACCGGTGGTGTCGTATTCGGTCCAGACGCCCATTTCCTGGCCCGCGTGGTAGAAGCCGTTCACATGGATGCCGCCATCATCGTCGTACCACTGGTCGTGCGGTCCCTCCCGAAGGCCGTCGACGTAGTTGCTGTGTTGCGCGAGTCGCCCGTCGGGAAAGAAGCGGTAGAACGGGCCATTGGGCACCCCATGCACGAAGACCTCCGCGCGCATCGGGCGGCCGAGGCTGTCCCAGTAGATGCGCGGTCCGTCCTTCGTCCCGTGGACGTAGCGCGTGAGCGAACGGTGGCTCCCATCGGCGTGGTAGCCGCGCCACCAACCTGCCCGGCGGTCTTCATGGTACTGTCCTTGGGCCCGCGTGGTGCCATCGGGCCAGAACAAGGTGATCGGACCCTCCTTGATACCGTCCCTGCGTTGGAGTATCGCTGACAGGCGGTGTTCGCGATCGAAGACGCGCACTTGTTCCGTGTGCCCACCACAGGCGACCAGCAGGAGGCAAAGGGGAATTACCCGAAGCATACGGAGATCGCAGCGCCAGTGCGGTCGGTGAAGATATCCCACCGATCGGGCGCTTCGCGTCCGTGTACGGTCAGGGCATGATAGCGAGCAGGTCGCGGAAGCGCGGCATCAGGCGAACTCCTTTCTCGGAGGTGTCGATGGCAGCGGCCCCAACACGGGCGCCTGAAAGGACGAACTCGATGCGTTGATCGGGCAGGGACGCGCGCAGCGTGCGCAGGTAGGTCGGCAGATCATCGCTTGAAGGAAAGGCGGTGAGCACACTGATGAAAGTGATCGGTCCCGCGAACTGTTCGGCCACTTGGGCCAGATCGCCCATCGGCACGCTCTGACCGAGGTAGATGACCCGTTCCCCGGCGATACGCAGGCGATAGTGGAGATAGAGCAGCCCGAGCTCATGGATCTCGTTCTCCGGAAGGTAGAGCACGTACAGCCGCCCCTCCGCACGTTCCAAGGGCCGAGCCGAATCAATGGCGGAAACCAGCTTCTGTCGGACGAGGTTGCTGGCGAAGTGCTCTTGCGCGGGGCAGATGCTGTTGCTCTGCCACAGTACGCCCACCTGTTCGAGCAAAGGCACGTAGAGGCGCTCGACCAACGCACGGAATCCTTCTTGTTCCCGGTACGTGTCCGATGTGCGTTCGAAAAGGCGCGTGTCATAACTGACCATCGCCAGCTTCAGGTTGTTCAAGGAGCCGCTCGGGTCGCTGGCGTCTTCGGAAACCTGCTTCACCCGCTGGTCGCGTTCGGTCTTCGTGAGCGCGGCGATCTTCGAGATCTTCACACCGTGGCGGTTGAGGAAGGCCACATTCAGGATCGTCTTCAGTTCATCCGTGGAGTAGGTGCGGATGTTCGTGTCCGTACGATCGGGATCCAGCAGGCCATAGCGCCGCTCCCAGATGCGTATGGTGTGCGCCTTCACACCGGAGAAATTCTCCAGGTCTCGGATGCTGAAGCGGTTCAAATAAGGGCCCATGGTGGTGGCGGAAGTAAATGAATGATGCGGTAGCGGACCGTGTCAAAGGTCATCCACCGTGAAAGGAACAGGGCCTCCATCCCTGGAGACCCTGTTCCGATCGGCGGGCTGTTATCAGCGTACCACTTGCAAGGGCAACGTACGAGCCCCGGAGGGATTCCGCACCGTCACTTGATAGGCGCCATTGGCGAGGCCATCCGTGGCGATCGTCAGACGTCCACCTCCATTCTGCGAGAGCGTGTTGGTGTTCTGGCGAACGACACGGCCGCTGGCATCGCTGATGATGACCGAGGTACGATCGCCCGTCACGCTGCTCAGGTCGATCGTGACCTGGTCCTGTGCGGGGTTCGGGTAGAGGGCCACACCCGCGAATGCAGCGCTGTTCTCATCAACCGACGAGAAGATGGGCAGTTCCACCAGCGGACCGCCACTGGCGAGTGCTGCCCAGAGACCGAAGCCGGGACCATCACTGTTCACGGCAGGATCGAGGAAGCCGCTGGCGAGCACGCTGATGGCCGCGTTGTTCAGTCCGAGGGTGGACAAGGGCGCCTGATAGCTCACCACGGGTGTGCCGTCGGAAAGTTGAACTTGGAGCACATAGTCGTTCGTGGGCACTTCGAGGTAGCCGTCGTATTCGCCGTAGGAGATATCGTCCACCAGGGTGGCGTTCACCACGGAGATCTCGGCCACGTCCACGGTCGGTGCGTCGGTGCAGCCGTGGAAGACCAGGATGTCCGTATTGCCGGCAATGGCGGCCGTTTCGCGTGCATCAGCCTTCACATAGAGGTCGAAGGGCGTAGGCGGGTTGTATCCGCTTCCGCTCACGATCCCGTTGGCGGTGATGATGTAGGTGCCGCCTTCGTCCAGGTTGTAGGTGAAGGTGGCGATGGATTCGCTGGCGCTGGTGCTGTTCGCGGGAGCGATGCCGACAGTGAAATCGATCGTTGCAGGGGCGTCAACGAAGGGGGAGGCGGTGCGGAAGGCGAAATTGTCCAACAGGAGGGCATCGTTCAGCCATACGTCCACAGTGGAAGCGGCCGCATCGGCGCTGTTGTGGATCACCTGCACACGCGCGGTCGGGTTCGGCAACAGGGGCAGTTCAACGAGGGCACCACCGCTGGCGAGCGCGGCCCAGAGACCGAAGGCAGGGCCATCACTGTTGTTCGCAGGGTTCAGGAAACCGCTGGCGAGTACGGTAAGGGCGGCATCACCGAGACCCAAGGTAGCGAGGGGAGCACCATAGGTGGCCACGATGGCCGCGTTGTCAGAGGTGCGCACTTGCAAAGTGTAGTCATCCGTGGGCAGGGCGAGATAACCGGCGAAGTCGCCGTAGCTGGCATCCTCCACCGCGGTCACGCCGAGGACGCCGCTCTCATACACGTCGACGGTCGGCGCATCAGTGGCGCCATGCAATACGAGCACATCGGTATTTCCCGGCAACGCCGCCGTTTCTTCACCTTGTGCGAAAGCCAGGAGGGTGAAGGGTTGCAGCGGGTTGTAGCCGGAGCCGCTCACGATACCGCTCGCCACAACGACATACGTACCGCCGTCAGCGAGGTTGAAGACTTGTGTATAGATGGCGTCACCGGCCGAAGTGCTGTTGGACGGCGCGATGGCCACGGTGAAGTCGATCGTGGCGGGGGCGTCGATGAAGGGGGTGGCGGTGCGGAAAACGAAGTCATCGATCAGCAGGTCGCCGTTCAGGTAAACGTCCACCACGCTGGCGGCCAGATCGGCGCAGTTGTGGATGACCTGAACACGGGCGGTCGGGTTGCCGAGCAAGGGGAGTTCCACGAGGGCACCACCGGATGCCAATGCGGCCCAAAGACCGAAAGCGGGGCCGTTGCTGTTCTGTTCGCCGTCCAGGAATCCGCTGGCGAGCACGGTCAAGGCCGCACCGTTCAGGCCCAGTGTGCCGAGGGGTGCACCGTACGTGGCCACGATCGCGCTGTTGTCGGCCGTGCGCACTTGCAGGGTGTAGTCGCTCGTGGGCAGGTTCAAGTAACCCGCGAAGTCACCATAGCTGGCGTCGTTCACCGCACTGACCATGAGGTTGGGCTCGTACACATCAACGCCCGGCGCATCCGTGCAGCCGTGGTAGACGAGCACGTCCGTGTTGGCGCCGTTCGTGGCCGCCTCTTGGGCACCCGCGAAAACCGCCAGGCTGAAGCCCGGGTTCGGGTTGTATCCCGTTGGGCTTACGATGCCGCTGGCCACGATCACGTAAGTCTCGCCTGCGGTCAGGGTAAAGTCTTCCGTGTAGATGGCATCGCTGGCCATCATGCTGTTCGGCGGGGCGATGCCCACTGTGAAGGCCACACCGGCCGGTGCATCAACAAAAGGCGACGCTGTGCGGAAAGCGAAGTCGTCGATGAGCAGCGTGTTGTCGAGCCACACGTCCACGGATGCCGCAGCGGCATCAGCGCAGTTATGGATCACCTGCACGCGCGCGGTGCCGCCGCCACCGGCGAAGGTGCTGGCCGCCGCGAACAGAGCGGCGCCGAGTCCAAGGGTCCGATTCAAGTTCATGGGTAAGTGAGTTGGGTTATGGCCTGTAGGCCGGTTGGTTGCGAGGGAAAAACACAGCAACCCCTGTTTTGTTCACCCAATGTGTAAAAAAGTTTGAACGGTGTTCAGTGGGTTCGCCGACGACCAGCGTACCTCATCCATGCAGAACGAGGATCAGGGTCTGATCAGCTGGCCCACGAACCGTGCTCCATTCTGCTGGAGCTGAACCTGATAGAGTCCGCTCGCGAAGCCACGTAGGCTGATCGTTTCGTTCACAGGCGCCGCGATCTTCGTCTTGGCCAGAACGGTCCTTCCGACCGCATCGGTGATCAGGAGATCCACGGGTCCGATCGGATCGTCGAGCATCAGCTGGTAGGTGCCGTCCGCGTCCAATGGGCGAAGGTCGATGTGCTCGACAACGGCAGGTGGCGGTAACCCCACGGACAGCGTGACGCAGAAGTCCGTGCTCTCACTGTAGGTGAATCCGCTTCCGGACGCGATGGTCCCGACCTCGTCGTTCGTCACTGTGTAGCTGCCGGTGCCGGCCGTGCAGCAGAGGCCGTCCCCATAACTGTCGTTGATGGTGAAGCTGTAGCAGCCTTCCGGCAGGCAAACGTGTTCCTGAATGGAACTGCCCGCGCCGAGCGAGGTGTACTGCCCGCTCAGGTACACGTCCTGCCCGCCATCATCGGTGATCGCCCAGGAGATCTCGCCGGGATAGTCATCGAAGGTGATGCCCACCTCGATGCGGTTGGGGAGTACGACGACGGGCACGGTCGTGGTGTAGTCGTCTTGGCCGAAGGGGTTGGACACGGAGAGCGTGGCGGAATAATTCCCGGCGGAAGGGTAGGTGACCTGCGGGTTCTGTTCTGTGCTGGTGGAAGGTGTTCCCCCGGGGAAGGACCACTGCCATCCGGGTGCGGCACCGAGTGAGGCGTCGGCGAAGGAGATGGCATCGCCTGCGCAGATGGTGCCCTCGGAATGGGCGAAGGAAGCCGTGGGCGGCGTGTTGTCCGGCACGAAGAGGTCCGTTTCCCAAAGGCCGCGCCCGTAGGTGGCCGCGCGCAATTTGCCTGAGGCGTAATGGATCTCCAACTCCATCACCTGCACAGCGGGCAGGCCCGTGGTGAAGGGTTGCCAATTGCTGTAGGTGTTGTCCGTGTAGAAGACGCCGAGGTCCGTGCCCACATACAGCCCATCGTCCGTGCCGTTCTGGTACACGATCGAATTGACGGGCACGTTCGGCAGGTTCCCGCTGATGTTGTTCCAGCTATCGCCTGAATCGGTGCTCTCGTACACCTTCGTGCCTTCCGTGAACCCACCGACGCAGACGAAGAGGTGTGCCGCGTTCTGCGGATCCACCGCTATGGCCGCCACGCGATTACCGGGCAGCCCGTCCGATACATCCTGCCAATCGTTGCCATCGTTCAGCGTGCGGTAGAAGGTCGAAGGGTTCGCGCAATAGATCACCGTGTTGTCGTTCGGTGCGATGGCCAAGGCGCGGATGGTCTCGTCCGTGGTCAGATCAGTAAGCGGGTACCAGCTATCGCCCCGGTCGTTGCTGCGGAACACGTTGATGAAACCGGCGACGAGCGTTTGCGGATCCAGCGGGTCGATGACGAATGGCGTGACCCATGCGCCCTGCTCACCGATGTCCCAACCGATGCCGTTGAAGGTCTGTCCGCCATCATCGCTGCGTGACAGTCCGCCGTATTGCGACTCGCCGTAGATGGTCTGCGGGTCTTGGGGGTCGATGGCGCCCTCCATGCCGTCGGCGCCCTGCACGTGCGCCCAGCCGCCGTTCGCCATCAGGTTCATGCCATTGTCCTGTGCCCCGGCGATCATCATGGACGCGTCCATGGGGCTTCCGCCGAGGCGGTAGAATTGCGTGATCTGCAGTCCATCGCTCACGTCCGTCCAATCGCTGCCGCCGTTGGTGCTGGCGAACAGGCCGCCGTCACTTCCACAGAGCAATTTGCCGCCGACGATATCGAGGGAGTGGATGTCAGCATGCGTGTACGGATCAGCGCCGGTAAAATACCAGTGCGATCGGATGTTCCAGTTCGCGCCGCCATCCACGCTCTTCCACACGTTCACGCCTCCGGCGTAGATCACATCGGCGTTGTTCGGGTCCGCGCACAGGGCCATATCGTACCAGCTCTGTCCGCCGCTGTCGCCACCGTTGTCCTCGTAGCCGAAGATGTTCGGGGCGTTGCTCCGTTCCACGAAACTGGAGCCGCCGTCGGTGCTGCGGTACAGGCCCAGGAAACCGTCATCGTCCTGCCGGCCGCAGAGCACATAGACCTTGAAGGGGTCAGCGGCTGATACCGCGATGCGCATGCGATTGACTTCGGAAGGGGCTGGCAGTCCGGCATCCGAAAGGTCGAAGGAGAGGCCACCGTTCAGGCTGCGGAAGAACTGGTCACCGCACGCGTACACGATACCGGGGTCATCCGGTTTGAACTCCACATCATGGAAGGACCCGGCAGCGGCCTCGAACCAGTTGTTTCCGCCGTCCTCCGTCTTCCAGAGCCCGTTGTTGGTGGCGCAGAACAGGGTGAGCGGGTCAGTGGGATGCATGCGCAAGGTGCGCGTGGTGCGGGCGGCGGTCGTTTGCCAATCCAGCCCGGTGGTGTTCCATGTGCCGCCGCCGTCCGTGCTTTTGATCACGCCTATGGCGTAGGTATCGGTGCCGTCGCCGTCGCCGGTGGCGCAGTAGATGATGTCCGGATCCGTGGGGTCGATGGCGATGCCGCTCACGCCGAGCGTAGGCAGATCGGTGAAGATCGGTGCCCAGGTCTGTCCGTTGTCCGTGCTTTTCCAAAGACCACCTGCCGGAGTGCCACAGTAGATGATGGCCGCGTTCGTCGGGTCCACCGCAGAGCAGTTCACGCGTCCGTTGCCAGGGTTATAGCCGCTGCTCCAATTAGTCCATGCTGTTGGGCCCATCGGCTGCCAAGCGGCATTGCTCTTCGCGCCTTGGAGCAGCTCCATGTGGCGCAGGTCCTTCACCGCTTGCTTGAACACCGCAGGGTCCGGCCGCTGACCGGTCCCGCTCACGCGTTGTTCCATCCACCACTCCCAGCGCTTGAACGCCTTGTAGCCTTTGCCGCGCTCGTACGGCCGACCTTCCCAATGCGCGTTGAACGCATCGCGCACCTCGAAGAACGATACCTCCGGGTCTTGCATCAGGTCCGACCATGACTGGGACCACGCGGCGAGCGGAAGGACGCAGAAGGCGATCGGAAGAAAGGTGGTGGTAGCGCGCATCCGGCGAAATTAGGCCGCGTTTCCGCGCACTTCCATGTACAAACCACCTGCTGACTTTGTTCCCCTGCCCACCGGTGACGGCTCCTTGACGCTGCGCAGTGAGCAGCTCGGCGAACAATACCACAGCCTGCACGGTGCGGTGCTGGAGAGCACGCATGTGTACATCAAGGCCGGGTTGGAGTTCGTGGAAAAGGATGAAGTGGATGTGCTGGAAGTCGGGCTGGGCACCGGCCTGAACCTGTTGCTCACGTGGGTGCGCTGCTTGGAAGGCAAGTGCCGCGTGCGCTACACTGGCTTGGAACCGTATCCCTTGCGCCGCGAGCAGCTGGAAGCGCTCGGCCATTGCGCCGATCTCGCCTGGCCCGGATTGCACGATCCCTTCATCGAGCGCATGACCTCAAGGGATGATAGGTGGCACGAAGCCCTTGGCGGTCTCACCTTCCGGAAGCTCGAAGTGTCGGTCGCGGACCACGAGGCCAACGAGGCCTACGACGTCATCTACTTCGATGCGTTCGCCCCGGGCGTGCAACCGGAGCTCTGGACGGTGGACATTTTCCAGCGGATGCACAAGGCGCTGAAGCCGGGTGGTGCGCTGGTGACCTATTGCGCGAAAGGCGAAGTGCGCAGAGCCATGATCGCGGCGGGCTTCGATGCCAAGCGGCACAAGGGCCCGCCGGGGAAAGCGCACATGTTGCGGGCAACGCGACCTTCGTCATAGCAAGGGTGTTGACGAAATACGAAGGTCCGTGCCCCTTCGTGAACACCTGGTCGCGTCCGATTGCGGCCCCGGCACGCGGCGCGGGTATCAGAGCCCGAAGGCGATCGGTGTCTTCAATCGTTGGTCGATGGCGTTCTGGAGTTGCTCAACGAAGGGCTCAACGGATCGATCGATGAGGTCGTTGAAGAACGACAGGTCGTAATGGAACACAAGAGTCGTGGGATCGGGTTGCTCCATGGATGCGGTGAACTGTCCGAGATGGTTGTAAACATCCAAGGATGTCTGGTCCAGCTCACTTGTGCGGATGGGATCTGACGCGTGCACGATCAGGTCGGAGCGCAGGTGGTAGGTGAATGGCAACAAACTCGGACATTCCGAAAGGGCGGACCGGTCATCGATGAACGGTTTCCAGCCCACGAAGGCTTCCGGAACGAAGAGGAACAGTCCGCTGTCGTTCCGCAGCACCTTGTCCGGCAGGTCCCGCGATCCGGCACTATCGTACTTCCATACGCGGGGCACGACGCTGTCGATCTTTTCCAGATGCAGATCGCGCGATGCGTTCAAAGCGAAGTGGCGTTGGATCCATGCATGGATCCGGCGCGCGCGGGTCTCTTGTCCATCGTTCACGGTATCCGCTTCAAGCGCCAGGGGCAACTGCCCGCCCAGCGACCCGCGCAGGGTCGTTCCACTGATCGATCCATCGGGGTCCAATTCCACCATGATCCGTTCCTGCTTGTAGTTGCGTGTGCCGGTGGTATTGGGCAGCTCAAGGGAGAAGGGGCTCGCGTTAATTCCGCTGTCCTTGTAAGGGAGTACCTCCACGGTGCCGCCGCTGAGTTCCACGGGCAGCTCATCCACCAGGAAGCGTTCGTGCAGCGTGTTCGGGTAGATGAAGTGCAGGTCCTGTTCCCCCTCCTCCGTGAACGCGATGAACTCATGGGTGGTGGAGTTTTCGGTATCGCTCTCCTTCGCGAACCGCCCTTCGTAACGGCTGCGGGCCTCGCAGATGAAGAGCGGGGCTTCCAGGATGCGGAGCATTGAACGGTACATGATGAAGAGCTTCTCGCGGCTGATGGTGCGGCGGACGAAGTACTCACCCATCGGGACGTCCTGAACGAGCGAAGTGTCCGGCACCATGATCATGCTGTCCCGCAGGAAGCGGACGATCTCCCGCGCGGGGCCCAGCAGATCGTGGAGCGCGTAACGGTTGCGCACGGCGTTCACATACCTGGTGAACGCGTGCATGTTCTTTCGTCCCGTCAGCACATCGCGTGGATATCGCTCATCGAAATCCGCCATGGACAAGCCATGGGGCGGGCCATAACGCATAGTGAAGAACGGCACACAGTTCTTTACGAGTGCGAGGGGATCGCTGGGCAGCGGATCCAGCATGTCGAATGTCCAGCGACGCGAGGAGGTCATTCCCACCGGGTCGATCTCCGGCTCAGGGAAGCCGTTGTAGGTGTCGATCTTCGGCGCGATCCCGGGGTCCGTGGTGATCCTGACGACCTTGTGAACGATGGGATATTCTCCGCGGACCATATGTTCCCGAGCGGTGTACACCCCGTTCGCGCTCTGCTCCGTCACAACCTCCAGTTCGTCACCGACCCCCAGCCGCACGTCCTCGAACGATACGGTGGTCCATGCGCGTCCGTGTGCGGTGACGCGCTGCACTCGAAGGGACTCACCGGTCGCATGGGTGGTCGTTCCATCGGCCTTCATCGTGCGCGCATCCAGAACCGTCAACGCCGAACTGCCGGGGAACGTCAGCCGTTTTTCCTGCATAAGCACTGCACCCCGTTCGCTGTTCACATGGATGCGTTGGCGCCGGAAGATCTTTCCCTGCAGGACTTCATGCCGATCGCGGTCCCGTACCACCAGGTTCTCGAAGAAGATCTCTTCGTCCTGCACAATGAGGTCATGCGCGCTGTACCGGTCGGGCACTGCGGCTCGCTGGCCAATGCCCGGCCATTGGTAGCGGCCAGGACCTGTCGCGGTGACTCCTTGCGATCGGACTACCGCAGGGCCTATGCATGCAGCGCAACAAGCAAGGACCATAAGCCAGGTTCTGATCGAAGGATACATTGCGCGTTGTGCCGACGGAACGTTTCAATATTAGAGTTTACGGGCTGTTCGCCCAAGCCGGACGTGTTCTGGTGGCCGACGAACTCATCAAAGGCCATCGCATCACCAAATTCCCCGGCGGTGGATTGGAATTCGGCGAAGGGCCGAAGGACTGTTTGATCCGCGAGGTGCGGGAGGAGATCGGCGTGGAGGCCTTCAACGTCGAGCACTTCTACACCACGGATTTCTTCCAGGAGAGCGCGTTCCGGCCGGGGCAGCAGATCATCAGCATCTATTACACGTTCCAGGTGGCGGATCCGTCGGCCATAGCGGTGAGCGCGCTGAAGTTCGATTTCAAGCAGAGCGAGAAGAATGAGGAATCCTTCCGCTGGCTGGACCTGGCGCAGGCGAAGATCGAGGACGCCACGCTGCCGATCGATCGGGTGGTATTGGGGATGCTGATCCGGAAGTTCCATGCACGCGAGAGTCCACCTCACGCGGAGGCGCAGGGACGCTGAGAATTTCTTCAGTGGTGGAATGCCAAAGGGAATCGCACTCTTCCGCGTCTCTGCGCCTCAGCGTGGAACCGGGCCTAGGCATTGAGCCTACGCTGCACGAAGCCGCTCACCTTCTCGTACAGGTCCTCCGGTTCGAAGGTGCGCCAATCCACCTGGTCCAGGTGGCCGCCGAGGAGGAAGTACTGGTCGATGTTGGCGGTCTTCATGTCGTCGCGCACATGCTCGCGGAAGTTGAGCAGAGCGATCCAGCCGTCCGCGTCGGTGGCTTCATCGAACCACTCGCTGTAGTACTCCTCGTCGCTCGGGTGGAAGTTGAGGACATTCTCGCCGATGAGCAGGAACTTGGAGATGCCGTGGGACATCATGGGCTCGATGATGTCGCGCTTCAGGAACATGATGTCGTTGCCGAGCAGATCGTTCCACTCGCCGATGAACTCGATCACGGCGTAGCCTTCGTCGTAGTCGGCGAAGAGCACCTTGATGTAGAGTGTTTCGCTGCCGATCTCATCCCATTGCGGATGCAGGGCATGGTCGTAAACGTGGTGCGTGAACTCGAACTCGCTGTGCTCGGTGCCGAAGAATGGGGAGCGGCTGTCCTCCTCCGCGGTGTAGCGGTGGCGCCAGTTGTAGAAGGGCTCGAGGGTGTGCATGAACAAGCTTCAAGTCCCAAGACACAAGCTTCAAGGCGTCAAGGTCGCTTTGCTGCCGGTTCCCAGCGGACGCACAAAGATGCGGCGTGGATCCAGGGTTGCTCGTGAGAGATCCGCATTCACTTGGAGCTTGGGTCTTGAGACTTGTGTCTTGAAGCTTCTACCGCTTTCCTCACGCTACCATGTGCCTTGAGCAGGTCATTCGCCTCTTCGTACGTCACCCGCAGTTCGTCCATTACCATGCGCGTGCCGCGATCGATGAGCTTGTTGTTGCTCAGCTGCATGTCCACCATGCGGTTGCCCTTCACGCGGCCGAGCTTGATCATCACCGCCGTGGAGATCATGTTCAGGATGAGCTTCTGCGCGGTGCCGCTCTTCATACGCGTGCTTCCGGTGACGAATTCCGGCCCCACGACGGCTACGATGGGATGGTCGCACACGGTGGTCACCGGACTGTCCGGATTGCAGGTGATGCATCCCGTAAGGATGCCGTTCGCGCGACAGGTCTCCAAGGCACCGACCACATAAGGCGTACCGCCACTGGCAGCGATGCCGATCACCGTATCGTCCGGTCCGATGGCATGCTCTTGCAGGTCCTTCCAACCTTGCGCGCGGTCGTCCTCGGCGAATTCAACGGCTCGCCGGATGGCCTGGTCCCCGCCGGCGATGAGGCCGATGACAAGCCCGTGCGGCACACCGAAGGTGGGCGGGCATTCGCTGGCGTCCACGATGCCCAAGCGGCCACTGGTACCGGCGCCCAGGTAGAAGAGCCTTCCGCCGCGGCCCATGCGCTCGGCGATGGCGTCCACCAGCGCACCGATGGCGGGGAGTGCGAGCGCGACGGCCTCCGCCACGGTGCGGTCCTCCGCGTTGATGTTGCGCAGCAGTTCAGCGGTGCCCATGCGCTCCAAATGGTCATAGCGGGAAGCGCTCTCGGTGATCTTGGCCATCCTTGGTCGGTATCGTGTGCGGGACGAAAGTGCATGAGCGCTTTGGGTGCGGTGCGGAGCGATCCGTCTATTTTTGATCGGACGCATGGGGAGAAGTCGATCAGAGCGGGCGGGCATGGGGCAGGTGGCACTGTTCCGTGCGGACGTGCGCAAGGGCTGGAGCGACCTGATGACGCTGACCAGCCGGTCCCACAAGCAACTGGTGGGCTTGGTGATCCTGGTGGGCGCTGCTTTCCGCATCTCCCAGCTGTGGCAGGGCATCACGTACGATGAGGCCTTCACCTGCACCTTCTATGCGCCGAGGCCGGTGAGCTTCATCCTGAGCGACTACACTTGGCCGAACAACCACCTGCTGCATACCCTGCTGGTGAAGATCTCGATGGCTGTCTTCGGTACGCATCTGTGGAGCGTACGCCTGCCTGCGCTGTTGGCGGGCATCGGGGTGATGCCGCTGTTCTATCTCTTCGTGCGGGCCATGTTCAACCGGTACGTGGCGGTGCTTTCCCTCGCGTTCGTGGCGGCGAGCGGTGCGCTGATCGAATACAGTGCGCTGGCCCGGGGCTACAGCCTCACGTGGTTCTTCATGATGGCCGCGTCCCTGTCCGGGCGCCACTTGGCCAAGCACAACAACCTGGTGAGCGCCGTGCTGGTGGCGGTGTTCTGCGCGCTCGGCATGTGGGCCGTTCCCACGATGATCTTCTCGGCGCTCGCCATCTATCTCTGGTTGCTGCTCTACCTCATCAGCCTGTACGAGACAACGCTCAACCGCCGCCTATTGGGTCTGCTGGTCTCGTTCGTGCTCTTCATGGTGCTGAGCGTGCTCGCTTACACGCCGGTGATCATCACCCACAGCTTGGACCACCTGCTGCACCACCCCACGCTGGGCGAAAGCACTTGGGCGGGCTTCGTTCAAACGCACCAGGAGAAGGCCTTTGAACTGTGGGTCTTCTTCAACGACACGGCCGCCACCTGGATCAGTCTGCTCGGCTTCGTCGGCCTGGGCTATGCGGCCTACATCAGCAACAAGTACCGGATCATGGTGATCTCATTGGTGCTCTCCTGCGTGCCCTTGGTCCTGCTGCAGAGCGCGCTGGGACCGCCGCAGACATGGTCCTTCGTGCTCTTCAACCTGCACCTGAGCTCAGGGCTCGCCCTCTTCTACGCGCTGAAGTTCGTGCAGGAGAAGGTGTACCCGGGCTTCACCAAGCGTTTCCGCACCGCGCTGGCTTGCGGCATCATCCTGGCGGGCATGGGCTGGACGGGTCTGCACCTGGACAAGGACCGCGTTGAGCGCTTCGACGATGTGGCCTATGCCGCGGACTGGTTCAGCGGCCTGTTGAAACCGGGGGACAGCGTGCACGTGCTCGATCCGAACGATGCGCCCTTCGAGTTCCATTTGATGTCCCTGGGGATGGACCCCGCCTTGGCGAACACACAGAGCGAAAGCGGCCAGGTGTTCGCGCTCGTAAGCCCGGGGAAAGGCCAGACCGTCGGCTCCGTGCTGCTCGGCGACAAGTCCCTCCGCACGGACAGCCTGTCCATGGTGAAAGTGAAGGACTGGCAGCACCTGGAGATCTGGAAGCGCCCCTGAGATGTGCCCGGCGAAGGTCGGGGCACCGGTTCCAGGTGCGCACTGACGTGAACACCCGGGACGCTTGCGGACCGCACCCGCACGAGCCACGCCGTTGGCGCTGCGGGGCGTTCCCTCGGATCTTGTGCTTGATCTGCTCGACGAGCTCCCTGAAGCGCTTATCCGGCTTGATGTCCTTTTCGCAAGCGAAGCCCCCGCCGGCGAGGTCGATGGTCCCGGTTATCGTGGCGTGGGGAAGCCAACTCTGGTTCCGGAACTTCCCTGGAGCGCGGGTTCATCTCAGGGCGATGCCTGGAGTTTTTGCGCGTTCAATTCACGCTGTCCTGTTCAGCTTGGAAAAACCTGTGCCGCACGGCCGGTGTACCGCGCACCGATCACTCCGTTTCTCCGCGGGGTCAGCGCTCGTGCTGCCAATAGCTGTTCATCTCTTCCTCCACCACCTCCAACCAGCTGTCCGGGGAGGCCAGGCGATCCTTCGGTATCCAGGTGACATTGCCATGGACGGCATCGGTGATGGTGATCTCCGGCAAGCTGCCACCGATGGATCGGCCCTGGCCATCACCGGCACGGGTCACTATTGTACTCAGCCAGAAGAGGCGCACCCGACCGCCGACCTCGCGGATGAAGGGTCGCGTTTCCGCGGGATAACTGTGTGACCAGTCATACTCCTTGCGGCTCTCGATGATCTTGGCACTGACGGCACTGCTTCCCACGTACGCGGTACCACTGGTGGTGTGATCGATGAAGTAGATCTCCCGCATGCCATCGCCCGGGATGAAGAGGCTTACACTGAGTCCTTTCTTCGTTTCCTCATGAGGCTCCAAGCCGAAGTAGTTGTACAGTTTGCCGGTGCCATCGTTCACGACCGAATACACCACGAAGGGCTGCGGATCCTGGCCTTCGGGGAGCTTTGGCACCCGGATGTCGCCTTCGTGGTATCCGGGCATGGGCGCCATGAAGCCACGTCGGAAGCGGAAGCTCTCAGCGATGTAGCGGGTCACTTCGCGCGGCATAACGTCCTGTCCGCGCAGGTAAGCATGCTCCGCGATCTCGTCCGCCGGGATGAACGTACCCTTCCCGATGAAGAGGCGCTCGGCATAGCTGTCCGATGGTTTGCGCTGTTCGATCACCATCACACCGCCGAAGACAGGTCGTGGGAAGATGAGGCCCACCCACTTGGTCAAGCTGACGACCTGCACCCATTCGCCCTTGTCATTCTGCATGTAGATCGGATCCGAGGGTTCCATGGTACAGAACTGCCAAGGGTCTAGGCGCTTCACCACGGCGGTGTGCGTGTTCTTGCTGAGGAGCAGGAATTCGCCCACTTCGAAATCCACCTTGGTGCGGTAGCCCGAAGAGAAGTCCGGTGAGGGCAGTTGACCCGGAATATGGATCACCTCGTACATGTCCTTGCTGAACTGTTGCACCTTGTAGGCTTTGGAAGGCCCGATGGCGGAGGTGTATTCATACGCCCCATCACTGTTCCGCACGAACCGTGGCACCGTCGCATCCTCCGTTTCAGAAAGTGCTTCCTGGTCCGTGAGCGTATGTATGGAACTGATCGGCTGGATGCGCTCGTGCCCGGTCACCGGGAGCCGGTCCACGGGCACCTTGTTCAACTCGTTGTAGTACACGTACTGCGATGCATAGTGCACCACACGCGGCAGGAACCAGGCGACGGCGATCAGCAGCAGGAGGCTCACGAGCGAGCCCATCACCTTCTTCCACGCCGCCGATCGGCGGAACACCTTGCGCACGAGCACCACGACCAGCAGCGCCATGATGATCCAGAAGAAGTACTTGCGCAGGCCCAGCACCAACGGTTGGTACATGGCGCGCAGCACGAACAAGCTGTAGAGCGCGACCAGGAACACGAGCAGCGCGACGATGGGCTTCCTCTTGATCCATGCACCAACGCGGCGCGTGATGCCCTTGCGTACGTTGTACACAAGCCAGTACAGCTGGCCCTTGTCGTCCTCCTGTTCCGTGGGCATCTGTGAAGTGGGCATCACTTCTTGTCCATGATCTTCTTGATGCCCGCCCGCCAATCCGGTTTCTCCTCGGCCGGTGGTGCTTCCTTCGGTGGTGAACCCGCAGGTGCGGACTTGTCAGGGCGTTGCACCGGATCGGCGTTGTGTGGTGTCGGCGTATCGGTGCGGTGTGCCGAGGCTTCCATACGGTCCATCTTGCTCAGCACTTCGCGTACGGGTGCCAGGTTGAACCGGCTCTTGAAGATCAGCGCGGCGGCATAGAAACCGAGCATCAGGCCGACCACCGCAATGGCGCCGGTGATCAGGTCCAGCAATGCGTGTGCGCCGCCCACCGCAATGGCAACGGCCGTGAAGAGACCGCTGATGACGATCGCCATCACCGCCTTCTGCTGGAAGGGTCGCATGTGGATCAGGCCCTTCTCCAGCAGCACCGGGCTCTTGTGCTGGTGCGTGAGGTCGTACCAGCGCGTGTTCCACCGGCGCCCCTTGTTCAGGTCGATGTAGTAGATGATGATGCCTGCGATGAGGGCGATCCCCAGGGTGAGCAAGGTGTCCATGGTCTATGCTGTGAGTTTCCCGAAAATACCGCGATGTTCCTGCAACTCCTTGATCACCCAGCGTTGGTAATGCTCGGGCCAGGCCTTGTACCGGTGGTAGAAGTCGGGCTTGTTGAAGGTATAGCGCACCAGCTCGTTCACCGCGAAGATGTTCGCGATCAGCTGCCAGACCACCGTGCGCACCTGCAGGTGCTGATCCTTGACCGGGTGTATCAGGTGGTCGCGGATCAGGGCTTCACCACCGGCCTGCACCTTCTCGTTCCGCAGCAATGCGCGGCTTACTTCCTCCAGCTGGAAGTAGTCATCGCCCAACAGGCCCTTTTTCCGCAGGGTATTGATCAGGCCCCTCCGCTTGCTGTCCGTGAGCCCGATCAACTCCACCGGCTGGTCCAGCTTCAGGCTCGCGTTCGCCAGCAGCACATCCATCTGATGCATCAGCAACTCGGGCACCGCCTTGAAGTGATCGTAGGAATGTCGCACCAGACCGTTGCTGAAGAGGAAGCCGATCAGCGCCGGGTCGTTCAGGTTGAACTCCACGTGCGCATGCTGCAGCTCGCCGGAAACCGCGGAGGAGTTGTTCTCCAGGATCAGCACCGGCTTGCCGACCACCGTATCGCGCAGCACATACAGCCCATCGAAGGCCGTGGTGTAGAAGGCGCGGATATCGCTGTAGGGCAAGGACAGCACATCGAGGCTCCGGAAGCGCAGGTCACCATGTTGCTTGCCGCTCGCGCTGATCTTCTCGCGCAGTTCGCGATCCGTCCAGGCCATCGGCTGGTCGAAATAGGTGCGCACCAGTTCCCGCTGCTCCCGCGCTGCGTTGATCAGGTTCCCGACGGTCTTGAACTTCACCTTCACCACATCCACCATCAAGAGGTCCTGTGGTGACCGGTAGGCGCTGATGTCCTGGTCCAGTGCGAACCAGAGGCCACGATCCGCGGTGATGTCGGCTATCTGTTTCGCGTAGGTGTCAAAGACCTGGTGGTGGATGTCCCAGTCGAACGAATGGTAGGGGTAGTACAGCGAACCCTGTTGCTGATCCGGCGTGATGATGATGGAGTACGGATTGGCGCTTCCGTGCGACAGGTATTGTTTGTCGTGCTGTTCCTCGGCGATCTCCGGGCTCCAGCCCCAGCCATCGATGTGGAACTCCGTGAGCGCCGTCCGCTCCAGGCCGATATCCTCCAAGCAGGCATTGTAGCGCTCCACCAATTCCTTGGTCGCCACGTGGAACAGTTTTCCACCGAACAGTCCGCTCTGGATCAGCTTCAGCATCAGCTCTTCGCGTTCTTCCTCGCCTGCAGCTCCAACGCCTTCTGCTGGATGTGGATCTCCTCCGCACGGCGCTCCACCTGGCGGTTGATGCCGGTCTCGTTGATGCGGATGGCGTTGTCGAGGTAGTTCAGCGCCTCCTGCAGGCGCACTTCCTCGAAGCTGACATTGCCCAGGTTGGAACGCATCAGTTCCTTCAGCATGGCGAGCTTGGTGTCGTAGTCCTTGAAGAAGAACTCGTCCGGCTTGTCCCACCAGATCGGGGGCAGGTCGAAGTCGGTGACGCGTGCATCCACGGCTTTCTGGATGTTGCGCAGGTCGCGGGAACTGAAGAAGGGGAAACGTTCCAGCACGGCGGTGTAGAACACGCCGAAGAATTCGTGTGTGCCCGCATCGTGCTGCTTGAGGCTGGCTTCGTAGATCGTGCGCAGGTCGGCGTTCTGTACCTCGGTCTTTCCGCCTTTGTGCAGTTCGTTCATGGAGGCGACCTGCTTCTGAGCGCTCATGAATTCGTAGCCCTTCACGTGCGGGTCCTTGATGAACTTGGGGTCCATCTCGCGGTACTTCTTCCACCACAGGTGGTCCTGGTCCACGAAGTCCTCGAAGCGTTTGGCGCCTTCCATGCTCACCCGCACCTGGATGCGCGAGAGCACGGCCTTGTCCACCTGGTCGGGGAGGTTGGTGAACAGGCTGATCATGCGGTTGCCGTGGTTCACGGCATAGGCGCCTTCGGTGTTGCGCAGGAAGACGCCGATGAACTCGCGCACGCCGGCCGACACGCCTTGCCGGGTGCGTTCCTCGAGGTTGTTTTCGGCATCGTCGATGGGTGCGAAGACGATCTTGCCGGTGTCCTGCATCGGGCGGAACCATTCGATCGCGCGTTCGGCCGAACCGCCCTGGAAGGTGGAGATGATGTTCTCCGGCAGTGGCCAGAACAGGAAGGGCATCTTCAATACTTCGCAGCGTTCCTGCAGCATGGTGGCCACCGCGGCGATCAGCATGCTCTTGCCCGTGCCGGGTTTGCCATCGGCCATGGTGATGCTGGGCATGCCGCCGAGCACCAGCATCGGGTTCTTCGCTCCGGTGATGTCGTAGCACAGCAGCCGTTCCGCGAAACGCCGGAACATGTGCTTGGCCTGTTCGTTGGCCACGATGTCCTCCATGCGCGTGGCATTGAACTCCACGCCTTTCACCTGGGCGTTGAAAGCCACATCGAAGCCCTGCACCGTGAAGTCCGAATGCTCCAGCTTGTAGTGCTGTGCGGTGAAGAGCTCCGCATCCTTCAGCGAGGCCTTGCGCATCTGGATCTCCTCCTTCAAGCGCTCGAAATAGAGGAGGGTGATCTTCAGCAGTTCGAGGTCGGTCTTCACCACACCACTGCGCTCGAGGTAGGCGGCGTAGTAGTAGATCGCGCACTGCACGGCCTGGCTGGGGCGTGTCAGGCGCACTTCCGGGATGCCGCCGAAATCGATGTTGATCGACGAGTGCTCATCGCCGCGCACGTTGCTGAGGTAGTGCGTGATGTAGTTCGCGGCGACGAAGAGCTGGATGGCCGAGGAGGTCTGCAGCTTGTCGTGGAACGCGGGCATCTCGCTCTGGTGCAAACTGCCGTCGTTGTTCTTCTGTTGCAGCAGTTCCAGGCCACTGCTGCGCTCGAACAGCACGCTCAGGTGCTTGCCCATGCAGAAGCCCTTGCGGATCGCATTGAGCACCACGTTGGTGGTGTTGCTCAGGATCGTCCGGTCGTCACTGATGCGCACGGCGCTCTTCAACACGGACAGCTCGTCGCTTTCACCCACGTTGAGGGCCTTGCCCACGTGCAGCAGAAAGCTGGCATCGAGCTGCGTGTTGCTGGTGGTGCGGGTGCGTTGGTCGGGCGACCAGCTCACCATCTTCAGCAAAGCGGTCACCTCCTCCTTGTAGGCGTTCAGCTGCTCCTCGGTGACGGGTATCTGTGATGCTCCGCTCTTCTCCATGTGTCAGAAAACAGGCTTGCAGATAAATGGTGGTGCGCTCAGGTCCTTGAGCAGCTCCTTGTGCCGGTCGTTCAGGTACTGGAGCACGGTGTGCGTGGTGAAGAGGTACTTCTGGACCTCGCTCACCATGCGTTCCATGCAGTCCTTGTTGGTCTCGTCCACATGGAACACCTCGCGCAGTTCGCTCTTGGACAGGAAGCCGGTGCTGCGTTTCTCCTGCCGCACGGAGAAGACGATCTCGGTGGTGACGTGCATCACGAAATGGCCTTCCGGGATGTGCCGTCCCATCTCCTTGGCTGCTTCATCCTCGGTGCGGTCGTACATGCTGAGGATGGGGCCGAGGTCATAGCGCTTCAGCACTTTCGGGTGTACCCAGGCATAGGCCTCGTCGATGTCCGATGCGATGACTTTCAGTGGCGCGGTGTTGTGCGTACAGCGCTTGATCATGTCCACGAACTGTGGATCGTGGTCCACCCTTTCGGTGCGCGGGCCATCCGGGTCGGGGTGGTTGTCGAAGACCATGATGTACAGGAAGGGCCGGTTCGTCACCGTGTCGAACGAGGCCCAGGAGCACAGGAAGCGTTTCTTGAGACCGGCCTTGTCGTAGACCTTCAATTCGCGGAGCTGGCCGGGCACGAACTCGCCGAAGAGCGGTCCTTCCTCGAGGGCCTTGTAGTACTGTGATCGCGCGAGTTTCCGGAGTATCGCGGTCGGCTCGCTGTTCCCGCGGATCAGCTCGTCGAGCAGTTCCCGTTTGAGGGTCTCCTCGTTCGCTGGTCGCACAGCGCCGCTCTTCATCTGTTGCAGATCGGCGGCCATCTTGCGGATCTCCAGGTGGTTGGGGAATCCGCTCGCCGTGAGGTCGATCCGCATGTGGTCCGTCTCCTCGAAAAGGTACTTCAGCCCCAACGCGCGCAAGGTGGCCAGGAAGCGGAAGGCGAGGTCTCGTACGATATGGGCCTCATGTTCCTGCCCCCCTTCCTTCGGCGCGAAGGTGTGGGTGAAGGCATCGTGGATGTGCGTGACGAACTTGAAGTAGCGTTCGTACTCCAGATTGTTCTCCAAGATGGCGCGATCGAGGTCCGTGAAGTGGCTCTCGATGTCGATGGTCTTCATGGCCGGTGGAGGCGATAAATACTCAGTTGATGGACAAGCGTCCGACCATCAAGCCTATCCGCCCAGCAGGTCGTTCACATCCCCTTCCTTTTTGCGGGAAGGGGTGGGCTGGGCAGGAGAACCGGCCTTGCCTTCATGATTGCTGCTGAAGGTCTCGCTCACATCGATGCCGAACTTGTTGGTGTGCGCCTTGAGGATCTCGGCATCCTTCGCTTTGTACTGCGCGGTGGCTTCGGCCATGGCCACGAGCACCTTGTGCAGCTCGGTCATGCGCTCGGGGTGCTTCTTCACCCGTTCGATACGGTCGCGCTCGCTGGAGACGAAGACCTTCGCGGCGATCTCGGTGATCTTCTGGTCGGTCTTCACGCCGGCCTCCTCGTATATCGAAGCGGCCTCCTGCGCGGTGGCGGAACGGATCAACTGCAGGCCTGACTCGTAGGTCGTTACGCGCTCCTCGGTATCGCTCTTCAACTGGCCGATCAGCTGCTTCAGGTTGTTCTTCGTGGTGGTCTGTGCCTCCAAGTGGATCACGATCTGGTCCACGAAACGTTCCTTGCTCTGGAAGATGCCCAGAGCGATGTTGAAGCGGCCTTTCACCTCGGCACGGCGCTCGCGCATATCGGCGATCCTCTTCTGCTGCTCGGTGTATTCCGGACTGTTGTTCGCCAGCTCCTCCAGCGACTTCTCCTCCATCTTCATCAGGGCCTCCAGGTTCTCCAGCTCGGCCTTGCGGCTTTCCATCACCTTGGCGGCCTTCTCCTTGGTCTCGAAGGCGAGTTCCTTGCGGTTCTTCAGCGCATCGATCTGCTTCTCCACCTCGATGATCATGTCCTCCACCACGCCGTTGAGGCCCTGCACCTGGCTGATGATGCGGTTGAGCGACTCCCCGATATCCGCGTTCTTCAACCGTTCGCGGTACATCCGGTTGGCGTCCTGCTCGGCCTTCTTCACGCCCTGCTCGGCGGCTTCCAGGTCCTTGGTGCGGTTGTTCACCCGGCTGGTCTTCATGCCGAAGAGGATGTTCCACGCATTGCTCATGGCGTTGGCCTCGGCCAGCTCCCGTTGGGCGTTGCTCAAGTTGCTTTTGGCACCGGCCACCAGGTTCTGCTCGTTCTTATTGAGCTCCTGCAGGTTGGCGAACTCGCCCCCGCAGCTGTCCAGCATGGCGCGCAGGTGCAGCATGAGCTCCTGCAGGTCCTTCTCGGTGCTCTCCACATCGCCGTTCAGGCTCTCGAACTTGGCGTTGATGATGCCCGAGACGATATCCTCCGCGCTCTTGTTGTTGGCGGCGGCGTTCTCGATCTCGCTCTCGATGTTGTCCAACTTCGAGATCACATCGCTCGCCTTCTTCTGCTGAATGCGCGCCTTGAGCTCGTTCACCTTCTTCTCGTCCCCGAGCTCATCCAACAGATCGAAACTGTCCGCCATGTTGTGGTTGTTATCATTGGCCGTTCAGTGGGCCAGAGCGAAATATATGGGAACAGTTCTTAGTTGACCTTCGCCGGGGCTGACCCATGTCGGGAATACGCTTCCAAGAGCGAAATTCGCGGCCCCTCCGGCGAGCGCCGCGAGCCGCCAGCTTCGAGCTACGAGCTGGTTCGCGCTGCCAAAGGAGGGAATAGCGCAGAACCAGCTCGTAGCTCACGGCTCAAAGCTCGCGGCCCGGGCATACAACAGAAAGCAATGGCAGACGAAGGCAGACAGGTCATTTTCAATATGGTCAAAGTGGGGAAGACCTTGCCGAGCGGCAAGAAGATCCTCAACGACATCTACCTCGGCTTCTACTACGGGGCCAAGATCGGGATCCTCGGTCTGAACGGCTCCGGTAAGTCCACGCTGATGCGCATCATCGCGGGGAAGGAGAAGAGCTTCGAGGGCGACATCCACATCACGCAGGGCTACAGCATCGGCCACCTGGAGCAGGAGCCCGAGCTGGACGAGACCAAGACCGTGATCGAGCTCGTGCGCGAAGGCGTGCAGCCTACCATGGACCTCCTGAAGGAGTACGAGGAGGTGAACGCCAAGTTCAGCGACGAGGAGCTGATGAGCGATCCGGAGAAGATGGAGAAGCTCATCGCCCGGCAAGGCGTGCTGCAGGACCAGATCGAAGCCGCCGACGCGTGGAACATCGACCAGAAGCTCGAAGTGGCCATGGACGCGCTGCGCTGCCCGGAGAGCGATACGCCCATCAAGGTGTGCAGCGGGGGTGAGCGCCGCCGCGTGGCCCTCTGCCGCCTGCTGCTCCAACAGCCGGATATCCTGCTGCTGGACGAACCGACCAACCACCTGGATGCCGAGAGCGTGGCGTGGTTGGAGTTGCACTTGCAGCAGTACAAAGGCACCGTCATCGCCATCACCCACGATCGCTACTTCCTGGACAATGTGGCTGGATGGATCCTGGAGCTGGACCGCGGAGAGGGCATCCCCTACAAGGGCAACTACACCAACTGGCTTGAGCAGAAGACCGCCCGCCTGGCGCAAGAGGAGAAGACCGAGAGCAAGCGCGCCCGCGTGCTGAAGCAGGAATTGGAGTGGGTGCGCAGCAACGCCAGCGCGCGCCGCACCAAGAGCAAGAGCCGCCTCGCGAACTACGAGAAGATGCAGAGCGAGACCACCAAGGAGAAGGAGGCCAAGCTCGAGATCTTCATCCCGAACGGCCAGCGCTTGGGCGACAAGGTGATCGAGTTCAAGAACGTGAGCAAGGCCTACGGCGACAAGCTGCTCTTCGAGAACCTCACCTTCTCACTCCCGCCCGCCGGCATCGTCGGCATCATCGGCCCCAACGGCGCCGGTAAGACCACGCTCTTCCGCATGATCATGGGCGAGGAGAAGCCGGACAGCGGCACCATCACCATCGGCGAGACCGTGCAGACCAGCTACGTGGACCAGAGCCACGAGGACCTGCTGCCCGAGAAGACCGTGTGGGAAGTGATCAGCGGCGGGCTGGACATGATGCTCGTGGGCGGCATGGCCGTTCCGAGCCGCGCCTATAGCGCCCGCTTCAACTTCAGCGGCAACGACCAGAACAAGAAGGTGGCCGTGCTCTCCGGTGGTGAGCGCAACCGCCTGCACCTGGCCATCACCCTGAAGAAAGGCAGCAACGTGCTGCTGCTGGACGAACCCACCAACGATTTGGACGTGAACACGCTCCGCGCGCTGGAAGAAGGCATCGAGGACTACAGCGGCTGCGCCGTGATCATCAGCCACGATCGCTGGTTCCTGGACCGCATCTGCACGCACATCCTCGCCTTTGAAGGCGACAGCAACGTCTACTGGTTCGAAGGCAACTTCCAGGACTATGAGGAGAACCGCAAGAAGCGACTGGGCGGGGATATTGTGCCGCACCGGATGAAGTATCGGAAGTTGGTGCGCGGCTGATCAGAGGAAAGCAACAAGAAGGAAGCCCGGTGATGAGCCGGGCTTCTTCGTTGAGCGAATGTTGCCCTACTCCTTCATGAACGTTGTGGAGACATCACCCGCCGCAGTGCGGATGGTCAAGAAGTAGGCACCATTGGGCTGATTGGACAGGTCGATCACCGTTCGCATTCCTTGGGTCATCGAGCTGAGCACTTCTTTTCCTGAAGGATCGCGGACAACGAATTCCTGCACCGGATCGGTGACAGGATAGTACAAGATGACTGTCCCATACCTCTCTCCTTGCCGGACCATCAGGTGCGGCGTCGGAACTCTGACTTTGAAAACCCAATGTAATTTGTGGATGCGCTCAACCCTGTCGTAGCCTAGCTTCTTCGCTTCCTTCAAGGTCTCAGAATCGTCGCAGCCATTCGTGCCCAGCGTTTCGGCATGGGGATCGATCGGATCCGCCTTCTGCTTGAACTCTACGCTGACGTAGCGCTTTTCCAAGCGGTGGACCTCTAGCGTAGGGTATGCGTTGTTCCGGTAAACATGCCCCTCCGCACCTAGTGGTGTACCCATGGTGAAGCCGAGCCGAAATAGTTCCTCTGTGAGCGTGGCGGCGACCGCGGTATCGCCTGTGCCGATGATGTAGTCGCGGTAGTTGCTGATCGCATACCCGAAGAACCCCAGAGTGACGAGAAGGTCGTAGTCCTTCAACGAGTCGAGAGACTGGCACGTGAACCACATCCAACCATCCTCCTCCTCCCCTCCCTTCAGGCAGTAGCCCATGGGCCGTACGCGTTCGCTCACACAGGTTGTGTCCAGACAATCGGTAAGCGAAAGGAGGGTGGCGATACTCGGGTGCTGCGCACGCGAGGCGAGAAGCACAAGGGCTAGCGGAACGGTGGCGAAGAAGCGCATGGTTCAGGAACGCAGAATGAGAGCGTGATGTTTGTTCGCAAACCCCCAACCCTTGCTTGGATGTGAGGAACCCGGCGTTCGAGTTTTTCTCGAGTGCCGCATACCGCCCGGCCTCTGGCCGTCAAGTTAACATTGATGCTCGATCATAGCCGCTTCCTGAAAATTGCCGGAGGCCGCCAGAGGCGGATGGGGTCGCATGGCACTCTGGAAACAGCCGAGCGCCGGTTAGATCCAGGATCCTGAGACATCGCTGAAACCAGCGCCGGCGCTCCAACTGCCCGTACCACATCTTCAGTGAGCTCTACTTGAGTCGTGGTTCAGCAAGTGTGCTGTCACGCGGCGCCGGGATCTTTGTCGGAGCAGGGTCCGAAGAAGGAACGATCGCAACAGTCACTACCGGGTTCTCATACATGCTGAGAACAGATATGTACTTCGCGATCACAGCGTTCCACCTGTGCTGTTCCTCCCCATCAGTCCCATGGGATGTCTGGTCATCATACTTCTTCTGCCATTTTACGCATTCACCCCAGATCGAGTCTCGTAAGAAGGCTGTACGGGATGTGATGTCATTGTATGGCAAGGGCCGGCTCAACGCGCGTCGCAGCAACCGCGCATGGTATTCCGTGATATCGAAGTGAAGTTGTTCATGTCCCAATAGATCCGGGTCGTCCAAACTGGATGGCCTCATCCAGGACTTCTGCCTGTCGAATTCACTGGTCACAGTATAATTCACATGGGTTCTGTCCGGAAAGGTCCAGGATGTATGGATCTGGGAATACGTCATTGCAGCGGTAGTGCTGAAGCGCGGAACATCTCCCATGAAATCTGCCGATCGAAGAGGTTTGGTACTGTCCCAGATGAGAACATCACTACCGGTCGTCGACTGCAGCAGGAATCCGGCAAGTAGCAATACCGAGGCTTTCATATGCGCAAGATAGGTTCCCCCCAACCCGCGCTCGGGTGTGTAAGATTCCGGCGCTCGGGTGTTCCCCAACCCCAACCCGCGCTCGGGTGTGTAAGATTCCGGCGCTCGGGTGTTTCCCGAGTGCCGCAAGCTCCCCGGCCTCTGGCCGTCAGGAGTACGCTGATGCCTGCCCACTTCCGCTTCCCGAAAGTTGCCGGAGGCCGCCAGAGGCGGTTGCAGTTCACGGCACTCGGGAAACACCCGAGCGCCGGTAGTTCGGTGAGGTCAGTCCTCGTACATCTTCAACGGGCTTTCCGCATGCGCACTGCTCCACGCGTAATGCTCAGGCAAGGTGACCAGTCCCTCAGTAACCGGGTTGTTGTGGATGTACTCGACCTTCTGCTCGAACATCGCCGCATCGGTGATCTCGATCGGATGGACTGACTTCTGCGCTCCGTCGCCGTAGCCGGCTTTGGCGCAGGCGCCCAGAACATCAGATCCTGGTTCTGCTTGCTTTCCTGCGCAGCCTCCTTGAACAAGCGCGTCAACCACTCCTTGCGACTTTCTCCCGGTTCATTGGCGATGAGCTCCAGAAGGCGCTTGGCCGTGAAGCTCTTGAAGTCTCGCAGTACATCGGACAGTTGGCCCTTTTGTACACGAGCGATCAGATGAAGATGGCTCGGCATGAGCCCGTACGCGAACAGTTCCAGTCCTTTGTTGGCTTGGCAGAAGGCCAGGTTCTGGATGATCACTTGGGCGTTACGTGCTCTGGTGAACACATCGGCCCAACCCACTACGGTAAGCGTGCAGAAATAGAGCGTGCCTTCCTTGTGGGCTTTCAGAAATTCGCTCATGGAACGAAGGTATCAGCGACCGCCGGAGGCGGATCGGCCGGCACGGCACTCGGGAAACACCCGAGCGCCGGATAGGGTCCGGTACCCTGAGGCGTCCCCAGCAACCTATTGGCTGATGACCAACAAACGTGCGGACATGCGCCTGTTCTGGGCCGTGCGGCCTTCCAAGTAATACGCCCCGACCTCAAGCAGGGAAATGTCGATCGAGCGGCCGGACACAGGAAGGGGCGTTCTACGGCCGAAAGCATCCGTAGCCACCATGCCGGTAAGCGGGACCGAAGTGAACAGGGGGGCACCTCTCACGACAGGATCAGGGTACACTGTGAAGGGGATCGGCGGCCGATCGCTATTGATACCGGTGGTCACGAGAGTGAGGCACACCCCATCCACGGCACCATAGGTTTCCGTACCGTCACCATCGAACTGGATAACGGTAAGCGTGCTGGTGGCCATGAACTCGACACAACTGGTCTGCCACGCGAACGAATTGGGTTCCACCGGTGTGACGAGCACGGTCTCATCGTCCACCAGGACGTTCACCGCGAACGGCTGATCGTAGTTGTAGGAATTCGATGCGATGCCTGTTTGGGCGTGCTCGAAGCACAGGAGATACGTCTCGCCGATCACCGTGGCCACACTCTGCGACACGCCCTCGCTGCCCGTCATGTTCTGCCAGGTACCACCGGACGGGGAGGCCACCGGAGTGTCCACCCAGTCGTACCCGTTGGTGGTATTCACCGGCCCGTTCTCGTCGTTCAGGTCGGGCGAACTGATGCCGGTCCAGCCGGGAGCGACGTGAGATTCTCCTTCGCTACCCGTGAGATCGCCGTTCTCGATGAGGTTGCTCGCAGCGCATTGCGCGTGCACAAGGGATGCGGAAGCCGACCAAGCGAAGACCAGCAAAAGACGCAGGACCGCATGGGCACGGTGATCGAGGAGGAGGGTTTCGAGGTGGCGCATGCGGACAAGATAATGAAGGCAGGATAGACACCCCCCATCCCGCGATCGGGTGTGCAGGATGCCGGCGCTCAGCCGAAGGCAGGCGTAGACGGGGTGTTTCCCTTATCCTCCTTCAGACTCCAGAGTTGCGCCGTCGATGAGGGGTTACCTTCGCTAGGCAGCGGAGACCCATGGGTCATCGTCCTGTTTTCAACCTCCACGACCATGCGCGCAACCTTCCTCCCCATCCTGCTCGCTTGCGCATTCGCCGCGCACGCGCAGACCTACTTCTACATCGACGTCATCCAGGTGCAGCCCCTGCAGCCCACGCCTGCGGATGATGTGAGCATCCACCTTGCCGGCGGCCTTTCGAGCACGGGGGCGTACATCGTCAATTCCAGTGCGCAGGTGGTGGGCAACGAGGTGATCATCTCCATCGTGGCGGCGGATCCCGGCGGCTTCACGGTGATCGTGCCGCATACGGAAGTGGTCGCCGTGGGGCAACTGGCGGCCGGCACCTACAGCATCAGCTTCGCCCCGGTGAACGTCGGGGACTTCGCGCCGGAGCCGCAGCACACGTTCACGGTAACAGGCGATGGACCCGCGTGCGACAGCGTGTTCATCAACAGTGTGGAATGGCATCCGTTCATGGACGACGCCCTCGTGGTACACAGCTACCACTACCTGTTGGACACCCTGTTCGACCCGCACCTGGTGCTGCTCGGCAGCGGTGGCGATACGTTGGCGCAGGAACCATCCCCCTTTCCGTATCTCGATCGGCATGTGGACTATTGGCACACGCTGCAATTGGAGGCGGGGGTGAGCCTGCCGGACAACATCGCCGAAGGCACCTTGCAGTTCTTCAGCAGTGCGTTCAATGGCGCGGCCTGCCTCTTCGCGGGTCCTTTCGCGCTGTGCCCAACCGGCGGGTGTGCCGCCCTGTTGCCCACCCTGCAGAATCTCGGAGGCGGCATCACCACGGGCGATTTCGCTTGGAACATCCACGACGAGGACTTCGAACTGGTGGCGCTGGGCACCTTCGTGCTCACCGATGAACAGCAGGCCGATACCGGCTACGCCTGCCTGCCACCGGGCAATTATACCTTGGACGTGGCACCGCTGGACCCGCCCAGCGGCGGCCAGCCTTATTACGGCGTATCCATCGGCGCTGGCATCGACGGTCCGTCCGCCCCGGTGAGCTGGTCCCTGCCGGTGCCCATGCCGTTCACGTTCTACGGGCCGTGCATCAGCGTGCCGCAAGGCGTTGCCGCGCCCGATGTCCCCGTGGTGCTCGCGTATGCGGACGGGGATGTGCTGCATATCCGGCGCACGGACGGGCAGCCCATCGGCCCTGTGCGGCTCTTCGATGCGCGCGGTCAGCTCGTGCTGCAGGATGCCGGTACGGCGAGCGGGATGCGCATCGACCTGGCCGGGCATGCCGCCGCGATGTACGCATTGCACGCCGGTCCGGTACGGATGAGCGTTGTGATGCCGTGAGCGCGGGCGGCGCTTGGTGTAAGCCCGAACCCGCGCTCGGGTGCCAGTTCAGACTAGAGCGCGAAATGTACCGGTAGAACAAGCCTGGTGGGCACGGCTTGGTCCCCGTTGCGGCCAGGCATCCACGGCGGCATAATGTCGATCACGCGCAATACCTCGCCGTCGAAGCCCGGCCCATCTTCCACGCTGCGTACGATCCGTGACCGCGTGGCGCGTCCGTCGGTATCGATCACGAATTCCACATACACTTTGCCGTGGATCTTGCACTCGCTCTCCCGATCGGGATAGCGGATATGTTCCTTCATGAAGGCGTACAGGCTGTCCTGCCCACCGGGGAATTCCGGCATGATCTCCGGGAAACTGTATGCCCCATGGTGCGCTGCCGTGTCCTCGAGCATAAGGTCACCCGGTGGCATGATCACGCCGGTCAGTTCTTCCGGTACGGGAGGGACTGGCGCAGGGGCATCGTCCGTCGTCCGGTTGGTATCCGCGCTCCATGCTTGTTGCGGTAGCAACAGGTCTCCGATGCTGCGCTGGGGGGCTGTGCTGTCCGGTGTGGTACACCCTGCCGCTGAGATGCCGCTGATGGCGATCAGGTAGAAGGCCAGATTGGAACTGTGCCGGGTCTTCAGGCTGCGCTGTATGAGGATCTCCATGAACTCATGGTAGGCATCCACCTGATCGGACCGAACGCGCCCACAAACCGATCGGTCGCGATGGTCCAGCAGGTAGCGCACGAGGTCAGCCTTGGTGCCGTTGGTGAAGTCGACAACCTCCTTGTCACATTGGAAGCAGTGTCGGCCGGTGATGCCGACGCGCATATCCTCCCAGCGTACGGGGCAAGCGAACTGGAGCTTGGGTTGCATGGGGTGGTTTCCACGGGTAACGGGGCTGTACGACCGATCCTGTGCGGTGATGGATCATCGGTCCGCCCGACTTCAGGAACGGCTCCGGGCCGGTAACACACTTAAACCATGAGGAGTACTTTTCACTCATCAATGCGAGCTTCACTCCTTACGGCCGCCATCATCGCCGTGATCGGCTCTTGCGCAGCACAAGGCACTGTGGAATATGTGGCACATGCCACACTGCCCACCAGGTTCAAGGCCGACACCTTGGTGGACCATGCGTTGAACATGACCTTCGTCCTGGACTCAACACGCATCAACATCTCCGCCTTCGACCGCTTCAACAAGTTGGTCTGGCGGACAGACCCGTGGGCTGACAACAAGTTGGAGGCGTATCGTGTAGCGCGACCTACCATCGTTTACTTCCAAGTGCAGAAGGGCGAGCTACCGCATGACAAGGAAGCGATCTGGATCACCTACAACAACACGCAGTTCGGTACCGTGGACAAGGCCACCGGCAAGTTCACGTGGATGGGCCAGGACTAGAGGTTGCTATTGCCCCCATCTGGCGCGAGACTTCCATCAAACTCTAGCGCGGGTGTTAGGCGCGCGTGGGGCTTGTGAGGGCGGAAGGCCGTCCACTCGTGACCTTCTGCACAGACCGTTGAGCAGATTTACGATAGCTGGGCGGTTTCCCTCCTGCGCTTTCAGCACCGGCGGGCGAAGAAAACCGCCGACCGTAAATCTGAGGAGATGCTGTTCGCAGAATTGGGGACACAAGTGGCCCCGGCCGTTCAATGAATGAACGCACCATTGTGCGCGGCCGCGAACACTTGCGACGAACAGGGGTATTTTCCAGGAACAGCATCACAGCAGCACCAGCCGGCCGGTGTGCGGTGGTTGACCTTCGACGCAGAACCGGTAGCCGATAGTTCCCGCAGGCAGCTGGGCAAGGGAGATACGCTGCATGCCTGTAACGGCCTGCACCAGCAATGTTCTTCCGGCCATGTCCACCAGGGTGAGCGAGGCGCGCGCATGATCAGTGGCATCCACCACGAGATGCTCACCGTTCAAGTGTACACGCCCGGCCTGCTCCGTTTCGTGGGGCACTGCCAAGGACGCACAGGGTGCGGGAGGCGCCGCAGTGAGGCGCACATCGTCGAGGATCAGTTCTGTGATACCGAAATCCAAGTGGCCCCAATTGGTGAACTTGATGGTGTGGCTGGGGGCGTTCGCGTTGAAAGTCACCTGGAAGCGCCTGCCTACATCACCGGGGTACGTGGGCTTGCAGCGCAGAAAGACGTTGCCGTAACCCACATCAACGGCGAAGAGCCCATCGACCCAAGGGTTCCCGTCGTCCTCACCACCCGCCCAGAAATCCAGTACGTACGGGGTGAAGGGCAGCAGGCCGGTCACGGTCTGCGAAAGACTGACGCCCAGTTCTCCTCCGTATTCCGGAGCGTTCACCGGGAATCCGGCAGGGAGCGCGCCAACGATGCAGCCATCCATCTGCAGGCAACTCGTATCGGTCGAGCCGGTGGAGCAAGCGTTGCAAAAGCCGTTGCCGAAGTAGACCACCACATCGCCGTCCGGCACTGTGGAAAGGGAGTTTCCCATGAGCTTGGTGTAGGTGCTGCTTCCGCCACCGGTGCAGGTCCAGTCTTGAAGATCGCACGCGTAGTTGTTGGACGCGGGACAGAAAACGTCGTTGATCTCGAACGGAAAGGGCGTACAGCTGCTGATCTCGAAGCTGCCGTTGGCAATGAGGTCGGGTCCTGTGGAATTCAGCGCTTCATTCTGCTCGTAACAGTTGACGCACAGGACCTGGGCGTGCGCCAGCGAACAGCCGATGATGGCCATGAAGACGGAAAGTTGAGGGCGCAGCACGGCGGCGGACTGATGCTCTAATGTAGGTGCCCGCGCTCTGCTCCTCCAACTCGTGCGGGCATTCACTTCGTGAGTGGGCTTAGTTGCAGTATCGGGGTCACAAGTGGCCCCGTGCCCTGCCTGCCTTGTTGCAAGTGTCATCGATGCAACTCAGTGTTCTGGCTGCGCCTTCGCGTAGCCGCTTCGGCGGAGCAAGGAGCGGAAACCTTGAGGGAGCGTACGCGCTGAAAACGTCACTGCTTCACCACGCGCCCGCTGCGCACGCCCGCTTTCGTTACCGTACGGAGCAGATACGCCCCGGGCGGGTGCGCGCCCATGGGGATCGTGAAGGTCCCGGCACTGGCGGGTCCTTCGGCGATCACCCGGCCGTCGGCCTCGAGCAAGGTCCACGAACCGGGTCCATCGCCCCGCACGGTGAGCAGGTCACTCACGGGCACAGGCCAGAATGCGGGGTCATCCGGAATGAACGATGGTCGAACGCCGAGCGGCGCGGAACCGTACCGGGCCAGGAAGATCCCGCCGTTGGGTGGTGGTTGCTCCGTGACCACCGCGGGTCCCGGGTCCGCATCGAACGCGGCCTGCGCGTGGCCCGACACGAACAGATCGTTCCCGGGTCCGAGCGCGATACCGACGCCATTCTCGTACGCTTCCGACGCGAGCGTGAAGGCATAGCGCGGCGAGCCGTCCACCTCCATCGCCAGCACGAACGCATCACCACCTCCCGCTTGATCATACGGATCGCCGTTCAGATCGATCGAGGTACACCAGCCGGTGAGGTAGAAGCGCCCGCCGTCTTCCGCGCACACGCTTGCCGGGCGCGCCTGGCCGTTCGTGCCCATCGTTCCCCCACCCACGTAGGACCCCGTGGGACCGATGATCGACCACCATCCTTGCATAGTGTCGCTCGCAGCGGGCACGTAGGTGTCGATGCCGCCCGTGGGGTCCAGGTCCACAGTGTCCTGGACCGTGATGCCCGTGAGGATCGCGCGACCGAGCCCATCGATGGCCAAGTCGTGCACAGTGGTATAAGCGGGTCCGGTGAGCTGCCCGGCCCAGGTGAGGGCACCGTCGGCATCATAGTGCGCTACCACCACATCATCGAAGCCATCGGCGATGAACGCACTGATCCCTTCGCCCATATCCACGTCCACGGTATCCTGAAAGCCGGAAGCGAACCAGATACCATCGTCCGCGTCGACCCTGAACACGGGCCATGCGGAGAAATAGTACGCGGGCTGGAAGGAGCGCACCCATTGGAAGTCTCCTGCGCCGCTGAACTTGGCCAAGAACCAATTCCACCTGTTCGGCATGCCGCTCAGGGGCACCACGCCCGGCCCAGGGTCGATATCGGCCGTGGCGTTCCAATAGCTTCCGCTGACGATCAGGTCGCCGGCACCATCCACTTCCACTTGGCGGAGCAGGCTCTGGTCCGAAAGCCCGGAGGAATGCGCCCATAGCAGTTCGCCCGCGGAACTGTAACGCGCGAGCAGGAAGGGCTGAGAACCCGAGAGGATGGTTTCACCGGGTCCCGGATCCACATCGATGGCGCCATCATGGAAACCGGCGATCACGATGTCGTGCTCGGGGGTGATCGCGATGTCGAACAGCACAACCTCCACCTCGGCATGAAAGGTGATCGACATCTCATAGGTACCATTGGCCGCGTAGCACGCCACGAAGGCATGCACAGGAGGACAAAGGGCCTCGGCGGTACCGGGATCCAGATCCGCCGCTTCCGGGCCCGTGGCGCCCCAGATGCAGCTGCGACCCAGATCGTCCACTTCCAGTCCCGATGGCGATCCGCCTTGCACATCACCTTGTGTGGTGAACGACCATTGGTGTATTTGTGCCGTAGCCGACGTTGCAGCGGTGGCAAGCAGGGAAAGGAGGATGGTCAGGCGCATGGGTCCGATCGGGTGGAAGACGCGCGAAGGGATCGACCGTTGCCCTGTCTGGCGCGAGACTTCCACCAAACTCTTATGCTCCCTCAGGGTCTGCGCCACAACACCGTGCGCCCAAGAGGATCCGGTCCCCTGAGGCACCGATGAACCCCAGGGTCCCGGGGCCGAGACCTGAGTGTGTGGAGGCGATATTTGTCCAAGGCCACCTATGCCCCCCGCATGCCGCTCTCGAAAACCGCCCGCATCCTCCTGGTCCTTTTCGTATTGGTGGTGAACGTAGGCTGCGATCAGGCCACGAAGTCCATGGCTCGCGCTGCCATCGCTGAGAACGAACGTATCGCCTTGTGCCACGATCACCTCACCCTTATGCGGATGGAGAATACCGGTGCGTTCCTCAGTTTGGGTGCGGGACTCTCCGGAACGGCGCGTGGATGGGTGTTCGCCATCCTGCCCCTGTTGTTCTTGGGTGGCGGCGTGGGCTGGCTGCTTACGCGGCGGCGCATGGCCGCCTCGGTGATCTGGGGTATGGGCTGTGTGGTGGGCGGAGGCATCGGCAACGTGATCGACCGGCTCATGTACGGTTCCGTAACGGACTTCCTTTACCTGCGTTTCGGTATGCTGCACACCGGCGTGTTCAACGCGGCGGACATGTCCATCATGACCGGCGTGGTCATCCTGTTGGTGTACGCATGGCGGGGCACATCGTCGGCAACATACGGGCGCGGCTGACCACACCTCGCGCCAGCGTCCGCGCTCGTGTATTTGACGGGTCTGTCCCAAGGCCCGGGTTTGGTGGCTCTCGCCAGCCCAGGGGCGTTCGCGCCGAAGCTCATGTTCGGGATCATTCTTATCATCGCCTTGATCGGATAGACGATGAACCCATCCCCCTTGCTCCAGACCATCGGCAATAGCTGCGCCGGCCTCGCCACCCTTGTTTTCCTTTGGCCGCTGCAACGGTTCCTGTGGGACTGGGCGCGCAGGGAGGCCAGCAACGATCAATGGGTAACGCCCGCCCTGTACAACCTGGTCCCGCTGTGGGGGCTGTTGATGGTCGGGCTGCTCTGCGTTACCGCCATCGGGGGCTTAGACTGGACAGGGCTGGGCCGACCCAAGCTGTACATGCTCAGCGTAGCTGCGGCACTTGCGCTGGCGGCCGTTTCGTTCGTGTTCATCGGCTTGTACATCCGGCCCGGCTTCACGCCGCGTGCCCTGTACAGCCCGGTGCTCTACCTGGTGACCTTCTCTACCGTGCTGCTGGTGTTCTTCAGCCTGAACCAGAAGCTCGTGGCCGGCTTTCCAACGCACTGGTTGATCAAACCATGGACCTGGTTCACCGCGTTGAGCATCGTGGGTAGCGTGTTGTTCTCCGGCTATTGGATCGCCACCAATGGCGTTCCTGGTCTGTCCGGCATCGCGATGCGGTTCATCCGGATGCTGCCAGCCTCCGAAGAAGAGCTCGCGCGGGTCGCACAGCTTGATCCGAAGGATGAATTCCAAAAGCTGGTCTGGTATGCGAACCGTGATGAGAAACCGGCCGTGTGCGCGGCCGCCACGGCGCGCCTGCGTTCGGATCCGGGTTTCCTGGAGCGAATGGCCCTCATGCTGGATTCCGGCTTTGCGGATCCTGCGCTGGAGTTCGTGCGCGATGCGGAGCTCAGCCCCGCCGAAAAGGCCCGCTTCGCCCGTCCCGCGCTCAACGCTCTGGACCGTTGGGTGAACAGTGTACCCCCGCCCAACTTCACGACTTCAGAGAACCTGAAGCGTACGCGGCGTTTAGGCGATGAGCTGTTCCGCGTGCTCCCTGAGAAGTTCGCCGGCACCGGCGTCAACTTCTCCGGGCTGGAGGGATGGTATAAAAAGAAGATAGAAGTAGAATAGCGGATCCACGAACGGGCCCATGACGATCCCCGAGCCCTTCCGCCAGCGGATCGCGGAGTTCCCCGCGCCCTTGCGCGCGCTCGTTGAAGCCGAGCTCGAAGCGGGCAACACCATCGTGGCCATCGAGAACGGGTTTCCCGCTGCGCCCTGCGGCGCGTCGGTCAAGCTGGCGAAGGCGGTCCGGGATGAACGCCGGAGAACAGCCGGCGAGGTAGCATTCTACGCGCGCAACAACTCCTCCTACGCGGGCGAGTTCACTACGTCCGAGCGGCATTTCTTCGTGCTTGAACCGCCGTTGCCCCCAGAACCCGAGCCGGACATGGACGCTATCCGCAAAGCGCTCGAGCCGAAGCCGGATGCACTGTCACAGTTGGCCCAGCGGGAAGCCCGCTCGGGTCCGGAGGTCGGTCGGTCGCTGCTGCGCGAGCGGTTCGCGACAGTTTCCGCCCGACCCACCGGCATTCCCGAAGGCGCGCTGACGACCACGGAAACCGCCACCAGTGCGAAGCGCCTGCTGCATTTGCGCGACCACCGCCCGCCGCATGAGGTCCAGTTCGCGTTGGAGCGCGACCTGATGACGCTGCTCGCAGCCTCCATGAAGAACGACCGCCTGATCCTGACGGCCAAGGCCAAGGTGGTCGGCGCGGTGTACGACTTTAAGCTGCGCTTCGAGGCGGCGATGCCGCTCACGAACTGTTATTCGATGCAGGTGGAGACCTCGTGGGCGGATGCCGCGGCGACGCATCACGACTATTACCGCCAGACGGCGGAAAGTTGGTTCAGCCACTGGACGCGCGATCTCGTGCCCGCCGAGCCACCAGCCGCCGATGCAGGTGCGCCCGAACTGTATCAAGCGATCTGCCTCGCATCGTTGAACGCTGAAGCGCATCTCGATACCGTGCCCGCGTTGCAACAGACCATCGTGGCGGCGATGAAGCACGGCGCACGTTTCACCACGTCGCATAAAGAAGGTGGCACGAACATCAGCTGGAACGGCGACCATTTCGTGCGCTCCGACTACGGCGACTACCCGGATCACCGAACATTTGCCAGCGAGGCGGAATTCCTGCAAGCGCTGCGGAAATTCTACGACTGGGAGACGTCGAGGAATGTGTATCCCGAAAAGGTATCTGATTTCGTGGCGTGGAAGCTCATTCTGCGGTTGCTAAGGAGCTAGTGTGATCACGAAGAAGCTGTTTCTTCTTCTGCGGCATTGAACCTCACAGCACCACCATCGCCACCCCCACAGTGACCGCATTGCTGACCAGGTTCACGGCATCATTCGTCATCCACCGCAGGCCGGAGACCTGTCGCGCTCCCGCATCGCGGGGCCCATCGCCATCATCGTACTTGGCTTGGAGTAAGGCGCCCAGTAGGCTGTCCAGCAGCATGCCGCCCATGGCGAAGGCCGAATACCAGAGGGAGGCCCAGAAGAAGAGGACCGTGCTGATCACAACAGCTGGCCCAGATGGCTGGTCCGTGATGCACGCGCAGATGAAGAGGCCCATGAGCATGGAGCCGACGAAGCCACCGAGTGTACCGGCCAAGCTGATGCCGCCCGAAAGTCCGGGTGCTACCCGGCGCAGCGTAGCGATGTTGATGGTGGGCCAGCGCGCGTACATACCGATCTCGCTCGCCCACGTATCGCAAGTGGCGGTGCAGAGGCTGATGGTCATCCACAGGTCGGCATGGAAGTCATCGGCAACGGCGAGCAGGGCGTAGAGGCCGCCGTTGCAGAACACCTGGACCGCATCGCGCGGGCGGCCATGCTTCGCATCGGTGATCCCCGGGACGCGCCCCCCCGGGCCACGACCCGGGGTCAAACGCCCCAGCAGTACGCCGCTGATCAGGAAGAAGAAGAGCGGAGCAAGCCAGACCCAACCTTGGGACAGCACCACGGCGAGCGCCACCAGTGCGGCCATGAGGCTGCCCCCGATGGTGAGCACGCGCAGGCGCACGGCCAGCCAGCCGAAGGGCAGGGCCAGCGCACAAACGAGGAGGAGGTGGAGGAAGGCGGGTGCCAAGGCGATGGATCAGTGCGGCAAGTTGCGCAACAGCAGGGTGAGGGACCTTCGGGTGGGAGCCGGAGACCCGGACGAGAAGAAGTAGTTTCACACCACATGCGGGGCTTGTTGATCTTCTTGGGCCTTTGGTGCTGTTGTGGCGCGATCGCGCAGGACAAGCGCGCGGAGAGGAACCTGCGAAAGGCCAGGAACGGTAAGGCCATCGAGCAGGTGAAGCCGCGCAAGTGGGAGAAGGTGCGGGCGGTCACCTGCCTCCAATACACTGACTCGGTGTTTCCCAATGAAGCGCTGCTGCGGTTGAAGAACGTGGAGTCCATTTACCTGTGGGGGCGCACCTGGAAACGCGAACGCAAGTACATCCCTCTTCCGCCCATTCCGCTCCGGATCGATACGGTGGCGCTGAAACGCCTTCCCCATTTGAAGTATGTGAGCCTCCGCTGTTTCGATCTGCGGAAGCCACCGACCGGTTTGTCTTCTATAACGGGCTTGGAAGGCTTGGAGATGAACGTGTGCCTATTGGACAGCCTTCCCGACGACATCGGACGTATGCGCAACCTGCGGGCGCTGGACCTGCGCCTCAACTACTTGAAGGATTTGCCGCCGGAGATCGCTGAGTTGGATTCACTGCGCAGCATCAACCTGGTCAACAACCACTTCCGCCGAGTGCCTGTGGAACTCGCGGGTTGTGTGTCGCTCGAGCGCATCTACCTGAGCAACGATGAAACGGGGCATGGCATTGACCATGGCTATGAACCGGAGTATCAGCTGGTCAATTGGGACTGGGATTTTCCGCTTTGTTCCAACCACATCGACTGGCGTGGCCAACTGCCAGCGTTGAGAGCCCTGTTGGACCTGCCGCGTCTGGAGTACATCCGTTTGCATGCGCGGGGCTGCAAGGAGCAGAAGGCCGCGCAGGCGGAACTGGCCTCGGAGAAGATCCGGTTCAGTAAACCCATGCTCGGCTGTCCCGATCGCTGGCTGGGCCGGCTCATGGCCGGTTCCCCAACGCCACCGCCGTATGCCCCCGATGCTAAGGATTGCACCTGCGCGGGCATGGGCTATTGAAGCCCGAGAATTCCAAGGAAAAAACTACCGCACCACCGCCCACCGCGCTATGCGCGTACCCTCACCCTCATTCCTGACGCGAATGGAATACGCCCCATCCGGCAATGTGGTCGCATCAAGTCGAAGCCCCAACGTTGCCACCCGAGCACTCAGCACGCAGCGGCCCAGTGCGTCCATCACGTCCACCCGGTCGCCGGGCAGTACGCCCTGCAACAGCGCCGTGCTAGTGGACGGATTCGGAACCACGAGCAGCGGGTGTGCGGGACCGGTCGCGGCGGCTGCCGTGCCCAAGGCGATCGGCGCGTACGTGGTATCGATCAGCAGACCAGCGTAGGCGATATTGTCGTGCGGCAGGTTGTACAAGGTGCCCTCCACGATCACCGGTTCGTTGATGAGCCCGCATATGAAAATGCTGTCAGCGGCGAGCGGCCCGAAGCGGATGGACATGTGGCCAATGAGGTCCGTGGTATCCACGGACAAGGCCCTGTACCAACTGAGCTGGCCGGTGCTGTTCCACTTGGCGATGACGCCCCCAGCTTCATAGCCACCGCCATCCACCAGGGAGATCAAGGTATCCGATCCCCGGATGAGCGTATCGGTGAAGTTGATCGTCACCAGCGTTTCGCCGGCGTCATTTTCCGTGATCTGTCCGGTAGCGCCCCGGGTGCTGAAAGTGCTGTCGTTCAGCGTGAGCAGGTCGCCGGTGCCATCGATCGTGGCCAAGAACCAGCGGGTGGCAGCACCGGCCAGGGTATCGCCGCCGTAATCCACCACGCCGTTGAGGACGCCACTCATGCGCAATGCGCCATCGCTGCCCATGTGCAGGTCGTTCACCATGTCATTCCCCACGCTGCCGATGTGCTTGGTGAACTGCAGCACGCCCGAGGCATCGAAGCGGGATAGCAGGATGTCGCCGTTGCCGTGGGTGGTATAGGTGGCACCCGCCCACCAATGGGTCTGGCTGAACGCGGAGGCGATCAGGATGTCCCCGTCCGGCGCCATGGCCAGCTGCGGAGAGAAGGAAAAGTCACTGAAGGCGAACTCCATCAGCTCGTTTCCGGTAGCGGACAGGCGGTAGTAGCGCATGGAATCCCCGAGGGTAACGAGGTGGATATCGCCCGCGTCATCGATGTGCATATCCGTCGGGCTTCCGTCGGGTTGGAAGAGCCACTGCAGGGTTCCTGCGGTGTCCAAGCGCATGATGTAGCCATTGGAGCAGCATTCGTAGGGGATCTCGTAGGCACCGCCGTTGTAGTTGATGGAGCTGCCGCTGCCGGAGTTCACCATGTTGCCCGCGATGGTGAGTTCGCCATCGCGTTCCTGCACATCCACCACGTACTCGGAGCTGGCCGCACCGATCAGGTGGATCCACGCGGCATGGCCGGTGCCATCCGTCTTCGCGATGAAGCCGTCCTGGTAGCCGTAGCCCACAAGGGGAAGCCCATCGAAGGGGTCGCCCAGGTCACGGATGCGGCCGCCCAGGTAGAGCTCGCCTTCGCCACCGCGCGCCATGGACGTGGCCCACGAGAAGGTGTTCTCATAGGCATGGATCCACGCCACGGATTGCGCGGATGCGCCGAGTGCGGCCAAGCCAAGGGAACACACGAGTAGTGGTCGAAACATGGTGGTAAGTGTATGGCCCGAAGACGCGAGCATGCCAAGGACGTTGCTTGTGCGGAGAAAGCTCTTGATCAGCGGCATTCTCAGAACGCACGGCGCAAGAAGCCCGAGGCAGCGTTTCCACTGTGGATCGTGTCCTCTATGCTGACGACGAGTTCCCGACCAAAGCAAATGACCTATGAAGAGCAAGAGGGCCAACTTATTTCTGACGGTCATGGCAGTGACCGCGGCAACCATGCTCTCCACCGCCGCGCGCGCTCAACTCCAGTTCATACCGGAACCATGGATCAGAGCATGGATGAATGACCTTGCACCGGGTTGTGTGAATGCCGAAGGATACTTGGACCCGGCATATCCAGCATTGGATACGGTGCATTCCGCATGGCTCCTTGTGAACGTGCTCGATCTGACGGGCATCCAGTATCTGCATCATCTGAAGGAACTGCACCTTACGTGCAATGGCGCTGGCACTGGGGCGCCCATCCTTCCAGATTCCTTGGAGCGGCTCTACATCGAGGGATTTGCGTTCACGGAACCTTTGCAATTGAATGCCCCGCTGCGGTATTTCAGTACCGAAGGCATGGGTTGGGGGGGGACGCTCCTCAGTCCGCTACCTGAAACCTTGGATACACTGATCCTCCGGGATGCTTCAGGTCTGGGGTTGGTGCTTCCGCCCTTGCCGATCGGGCTGTTGGATCTTGAGTTGCAAGCTTGGTCAGGTGTGCTCGGTCTGGATACCATACCGGCTTCGTTGCGGACGCTTCGCCTTGGATCCGGGATACCGATCTGCCTTCCCGAGCTTCCGTCAATGATGGATGTGCTCGGGATCACTGAAGGTTCGATCCGGTGCCTTCCCAATCTTCCTTCGTTCACCTCCGAAACCGGTATGCAGGTCGACGGATCGCCAACCTTCTGTGATGCGCAGGTGGACTACTACTGCGGCCCTGGCCTCTTGGAAGGTACCATGTGGAATGATCGGAACGGTAACAACCTGCAGGATGAAGATGAAGGCGTAATGCCCGGCGATGCGGTGAGTGTGGAGGGACTGGGCATTACAAGTGTTCACCCGGATGGCCGCTGGACCATGCGTGCGGATACGGGCCACTATGTCGTGCATCCGCAACCGATGAGCCAATACGTTACGAGCCTCGGTCCTGGGCAGTACACGCCCATTATCAGCAATGATGCACTTATAGCCAGCGGTAGTGACTTCGCCTACACGTTACAGGCCGGCATTGTGGACCTTGAGTTGGACTTCGTCGTGGCGCCCCTCAATCAGAACCATCAGCGGTATGTAACTATCACTGTGAAGAATGTCGGGGTGGAGGCTGCGGAAGGCACACTCGTGGTGCACATCGATCCCGCATTGGTGTTGGGCTTGTGCGTACCAGAGGCGGCTGTCGTTCAAGGAAATACCGTGACTTGGGATCTGGCCCCATTGGACTTGCTCCAGTCACGGCAGTATCGGGCTTGGTTCTGGATCCCCATGAGCGCCGAACTCGGAAGCATCGTCACCTTTACGGCGGAATCCCAGACGACTATCCCGGATCTGTTTCCAGAGAATAACCTCGTCACCGAGCCGGGTACCATTCTCGGCCCCTATGATCCCAATGATAAGGTTGTACGACCATCAAGCCTGAGCGTGGCGCAAGGCCTCGCGGGTGCGGACCTCACCTATACCATCCGTTTCCAGAACACCGGGACAGCACCGGCAGAACGCGTAGTCATCACGGACACCTTGAGCACGCTCCTTGATCCTATGAGCATGCATTTCACCAGCTCCAGCCACCCATGCACATGGTCGGTCAGGCACGGTGTGCTCGTCTTCGCTTTCGACAATATCATGTTGCCGGACAGTGGTACTGATCAACTCGCCTCGCAAGGCTTTGTGCGGTTCAGCGTGCGAAGCGCACCGGGACTGACCGAAGGAGTTGTGGTAAGCAACACAGCCAACATCTATTTCGACCTGAATCCGGCCGTGATCACAACGCCCGCTGAATGTACCGTGGAAGCCGTCGCGAGTGGCTTGGGAGAATCCATGGCCACCCGTGTATGGTTGGCTCCCAATCCGACCACTGGGCTGGTCCGGTTGGCGCTCAGTGGAAGCTGGGGGCCGGAAGTGCTGATGACAGCAACGGACGCGAGCGGTCGTCGGGTACGTCAGATACTTCGCGGCAGCGGACCGTATGACCTGGATCTGGGATCAAGTGCTGCCGGCCTGCTCCATATCGAACTGTTCGATGGGCACCTGAGACAAGTCTCGAAGGTGATGAAGTACTGAGGTCGGCGTTGGTATTCCCCGCCGCCGCCTAGCGTAGCTGATCCGTTATTCCTCAGATCTTGGTGGGAGGCCACATGCATCACACTTTCGGGTCCATTCCCCCGACCTTGGCGCCCGGCGAGCTCCGATGTTCCATTCCGAATACCCCCGCAAACCGGGGCCATTGCCCAAGCCCGCGAAGAAGAGGAAGCCCTCTTCCTCCTGGTCCTTGTGGGCGGGCGGCGTCGGCGGCACCTTGGTACTGCTGCTGAAGCTGGCCAACATGGGCATGAAGGCGGAACACCTGTACGGGGAGCATGACGATGGTTCCGTTTCGCGCACCGTGCGTGTGGTGCTCGGCCCGGGCGCCGTGCTGGATACCTTGATTTCCGTAGAGGTGAAGTACGAAGCGGAGCGCTTCACGTTTCCGCCGCCCACCCAATGGGATACGTTGCGTTTCGAGGCACGTGTGCATCCGCTGAGCGTCTTTCCCGTGTTCGTGGTCTATCACGGAAGGTCCGGCACGAAGCGCGCCTTCCGCAGCCGCGTGCTGCACGGCCAGGATTGCTTGGGTGCCGTGAACTGCGTACTGTACGCGGATACGGCGGAGGTGGAGTGCTGGTGAGGGGGGCGGGGTGGAAGCGGGCCACCGGGCCGGCGAATGTCAAGAACAACCAAGGACCCATTGGCCGAGACGCCCACGTCCAAGCCAACAGCCGTGAATTCCGCCGAAGGCCCTGAGCCGAAAGCCGAAGCTGCCGACCGCTCGCTGCAGGGATGAGGACCTAGCCTGCACGGACCAAACTTCTGTCCGCACGGAATGAAAGACCGCCCGCGCGGATAAGAACGTGTTCCGTAAGGAATGGAGATCGTTCCGCACGGCATGGATCCTTGTCCGCACGGAACGGAAGTCGCGCTGCACGGAATGGAAGCCGATCCGCACGGAATGAAGATCATTCCGCACGGAAAGATCCTCGCGCTGCACGGAATGGAAGTCGGGTCGCACGGAACGGAAGTCGCGCCGCGCGGAATAGAAGTTGTGCCGTGCGGAATGGAAGTCGACTTGCACGGAAAGAAAGCTGCGCCGTGCGGAACATACCGCGGAACAGGAAGGGGATGGCCCGCACCGCGCGGAACGGTTACGCCACCCCTCAACCACTGGTCCCTTCAGCGCTTCGTGCGCGGGGAGCGGGCCGGGAATTATTCAAGATTATTTCTTGCGTGCTGCGCCCGGCGCGGCAAAGCGCTTATTGGGAGGGCTCCGCGTACCAAGGCCACAAACTCCAAAAACACAGACCAATGGAAAAGGCCGTAGCCGGGATCAGCAAGCTCAACGCCGAGGAACTCGTCGTGAAAAGCTTGAACGTGGAAACGATGCTCACCACCAACGTGGCGACCTTCGCGACCCCCAAACCCACCATCGTTGAGTTGAGCGCGGCGCGTACCGCCCTCACCACGGCGATCAACAATGCCTTGGACGGTGGCAAGGCCCTGAATGTTCTGAAGCGCGAGCGCGCCAAGGAACTGCGTGACCTGCTCACCCTGGAAGTGGACTATGTGAACAGCGTAGCCAAGGGTGACCTGTCCATCATCGCCTTGAGCGGTTTCGCCTCCGCCAAGAAACCATCGCCCATCGGCCCCTTGGTGGCGCCGGATGGCCTGGTGGTGTACATCACGGGCGTATCGGGCGAACTGGGCATGCGCTGGCATGCACGTTACGGGGCCAAGGCCTACAACGTGTTCATGACCAAGGGCAACCCCAGCGATCCCAGCGCCGTGTGGGAACTCGTTGGCCAGCCCACCCGCGCCCGCTTCATCCAGCACGGCCTGTCCGTCGGCAGCGTGTACTCCTTCGCTGTTACCGCCGTGGGCGCCGCCGGCGAAAGCGGCAAGAGCGAGGCTGCGGCCAGCGTGGCGGCCTGAGCACCACCGTCCTTCTTTCAAGCAAAGAACCCCGGCACGTGCCGGGGTTCTTCGTTTGTGGGACTCACATATGGATCGCTTCACGCCAAATGCGCGTTCGCGATGACGGTATGAAAAAAAGAGGGCGGAAGTGGCGGCGCCGCTTCCGCCCTCCCTCTTGGTCGTCACTGCGAGGAGGCTCTGCGACGAAGCAGTCCACATACCCAACTCGTCACTACGCCCAAGCAGTCCACCCCCCGATCCCTTGCCTTTCAACCCTGGGCCAGAACGTGAACGAAGCGCCACAATATCGCAACCGGCCCGCGTTACATACCGTAGAACAGGTCACATTCAGAACCACCAACGACCAACGCCTACGCCGGGCTACGGCGTCCAACCGATGATCATCGAACGGATGTACCCACCGGAGGTCTTGAAGGACGCCTTGCAGGACCTGCTCCCCATGCGCAACAAGGTATTGCCCATCGCCCAGCGGCAGGAACGCGACCACCGCAAACTGCGGGACAAGCGCACCGCCATCGAGCACGGCTTCACCTGGAAGAGCCCGCGCGGAAACAACTGGATCATCGTGCTGCGCACCATCAAGCAGGGCACCAGCATCGCCAGCCTGGTCCACTACCGCGGCATGGACAAGCGCCTGCGCGCCATGTATGTGGACATCACCGACAAGGCCACCCACATCCACTTCAGCGCGCACGTGCTCACCCGCTATTGCGAGCGCTTCAACCCGGAGAAGAACCCGGAAGAGCGGCTGGCCGAATTCTTCTTCGCCAACCACAACCTGGCCATCGAATGCACCCAGGACCTCGGCGGCGGCGAGCACGAGGTGATGGTGGGCCTCCTCCACGGCCTGGCCACCGGCGTGGGGGATACCAAGGCCCGCATCGTGGAACTCACCACCTTCCTGGATCATGGCCTGCTGGGCCGGGACCAATTGGAACTGGCCGATGGCTTGGACTGGATGCGCTACTACAACACCCTTACCCCCGGCCAGCGCGCCCACCTGGCGCGGGAGGCGCAGGCCCTCATCGCGGCCGAACAAGAGCGGGAGCAGGCGGCGTGAACCGGACTACCGAAAAAGGAGAACCCCGGCGATGAGCCGGGGTTTTTGCATACTGGGCACGAGCGGAGAGCGCTCGAATCAGATAAGGTTATAGTGAGGCTATTCTAATGGAGCACAACGCGCCTGGTAACCCTACGCTCCCCATTTTCAACCGAAAGTAGATAGAGCCCCCGGGCAAGTGCGCTCACGTCAATGCGATTCTTGCCCAAGGCCGCCCCGCCTTGTGCCGAAACCATCGCTTGAGCGTTCACCAAGCGATAATGCGCCTTGGGCATCGTTGAACTGAAAACCAATACTTCCTTCGCCGGATTCGGGTAAACCTCCATACGTTGATCTTCACGGGTCTCATCAAGGCCGATATCATCCTCATTGAGATAGACCTTCCAATAACTGTCATTGGGGAGACTGAACTCGACCATCCGGTTAGAATCACCTTCGGCCGTTACCACCAGATCAACCCTTTCGTCGCCATTCATGTCAGCAAGGCTCCAGTTGTTGCGGCCGGTACAGTCGTCGCACCCCGGTGGCTCAAATGCGGTATGGATGAACCCCTGTTCGGGGATTCCCCCTTCAGGACAGACCCATTCGATGGGTGTGGGCTCAAATCCCGAACCAGTACTCGCGTAAACTCTCCAGTATCGAACACCATTGGATTGGAACTGAAAGGCCCACAGGTTTGATTGGACTTCGCAAGTGACCACCAAGTCCATCATGCCGTCACCGGTGATGTCCAGAAGTCGCCAGCCTTCGGTACCGACACCCGCGTCATTGAGGGTGCCGAACCAGTTATAGTAACCAGCCAGGCCATTGTCATCCTCATATCCTCCTGCAGGTAGGTTCCACGGGCTGGATTGGAGGCTGAAGCCGGACCCCATGTTCTGATACAAGAGCCAATGCGGATCGGAACCGGCATCGAATGCGGTAGCCCTTTGGTCAAAGCCAACAGGAACAAGCCGGCTCATGACGACAAGTTCTGCGGAACCAATCGCTGTCATGCTTTCAACACTCCAGTATTGGGACCCTTCGTATTCATAGTCATAGGGAGAGTTTTCAGGTGTATGCATCATCTGGGCGAATCCGATGTAACAGCTATCCGGGTTGATGCAGCCGCCTTCCGGCAGCATGAATTGCGTGGGCACAGGTTCAAAACCCGTTCCCGTATTGGAATAGATCTTCCAGTAACTGTCACCGAACGGGTTGAATACTTGCGTGCAATATTCGTAGGTCTTCGCGCCCGTTACGACCAGATCGCGTTTCCCATCGTTGTTCATGTCACGCATGTCCCATAGCTCGGCACCCATTTCCAAGGCACCGGATTGCTGGAACCTGTTGAATCCCACTGTCACCGGTGTATCCTGGTCGACAAATTCTACCGCTCCACCGAAGGGCACGCTCCAGTGAACCGGGTTCTCCTCGAACCCGGACCCATTGTTGTAGTGGATGAGCCAGAACGCATCCGGGCCATTAGAGAATACCCTGGTCGTTCCGTCCGCAAGCTTTTCCCCCGTGATCACCAGGTCCAGCAAGGAGTCTTCGTTCATGTCCTCCAGGTCCCAGCGCTGAGCACCTGGAACGAGATAAAGTGCAGTCGGACACCGAACGACGTGAAAGCTTTTAGGGCCTTGGGTGGTTATAGAACCCCCATTGGGCAAATTCCACACGTTCTGATCGGCTTCGAAGCCCGCCCCCGTATTGTAGAATACCTTCCAATAATATGTAGTATCATTCTGGAAGGCCTTGAAGTCACCATTCTGGTCACGCTCAGAGCTTATGACCAAGTCTGAGTAACCATCGCCGTTCATATCTACCAGATCCCACAGTTGCCCCCCGGCGTTCCCGGGATAGACCTCCTCCCCATAGCCTTGGTTGATGGTCTTGAAGAACCCATGCTGCAGTCCATTGAAGATCGCCCCGCCATCTGGCAATGCCCAGATCAGTGGGGTGGGTGAAAAGCCTTGGCTCTGGGCCGCAGTCTGCGCAAGGGAAAGAACTCCCATCAGCGCTGCCGAGCTGACATTCCGCATCAGCCTCCCTGGGTTTAGAATACGCATGTCTCTGTTCGATGGTGGGTGGTATGCCCGGAAGGACTCAAAACCCCGATCGGCGCAAGGCCAATGTAGCCCAGGGCCCCCCAACTGGCGCGAGAATTCCAGAAAACTCTGGTACGAGTGTTAGGCGTGTGCGGGTTTGGCTGCGGGCAAGGCCGACCACTCGGACCCTTTACGGGTTTACGCGTCCCTTACAATCCCAACGGTTCTTGGCTGGTATCCGGTCCTACTGCCCGAACAACCGCCTACAAAAGGATGGCCTGATCGCTGCGGGCTTTTCCGTTGCGTATAGTTCTGCCCGGATAGCGTTGAACGTGATTGGGGCCATGACCGCTCCCCGGGTCTCGGCCTTTGCATTGAGCATCTGGTTCAGAACGTTCAACACAGCGCTGCGGTTGGCGATATTCACCATTGTAGCCCGTGGGCCATTGTGCATCACATGTGCCGCAATGCGACCTCCCGCCGCAAAGAAGGGTTCAGCGCCCATGGGAAACTCGATCCAATTGCCCGCGGCATTCTGCGCCATGAACGTTTTGGGAAACACCATGGTACGGTCCACATGCGCGGCTAACACCATCCCGAAGGCCTCGGGCACCACGACCACCAACCGGTCGCGTGTGTCGGTTTCCTTCACCAAGCGGTCGATGGCTTCATCCTCAGCGTCCTCGATGAGCGAAGGGTCAGCCAAGATGTCCACCACCTGGAGCAGTACTTCTTCAGGAACGGCCTCAAGCTCAGGTTTGGGCATGTCGGGAAATGTACTCTTCATCTGGCGCTCGCGTCTTTCACGAGTGCCACATACCCGGTACGGCACCTGCTCACTTGCCCTTCACCACCACATTCCTGCCCAGCGTTTTGAAGCGGGTGCCGTCCGCTTGCACGATGGTGATGGTGAGGTGGCCGGTCTTGCTGATGTTCAGGTCGCGGGCCGTGCCGCTCTTGCCCTTGTGAGTGCCGGCCACCACCAGGCAATGGTCGCCATCCTTCAGTTGGGGTGCTGTTGCTGGGGGCATGGTTCGGGTTGTTCGGCCAAAATAGGAGGCGCATTGCTCAAGGCCAAGCACGGTTCATCCCTTGGGCTTTGGTTTCCGGCCGCGCTTCTTCTTGGGCGGCTCGGGTATCATTCGGCCCTGCACCAGCGCGTCCACGAGCTCTTCGTCTTTCAGGCCGAGCTGCAGGCCGTGGAGCAAGGTGAAGACCGCTTGGGCACCGGGGCTGTCCCACTGGTCGGCATGCAGACGCGTGGCCACGGTGTTCACCACGCGCATAGTGGTCTGCTTGCCGGTGAGGAGGCCTTCGGTAACGCGCGGCAATTTGCGGCGGCCGGGGGCGAGGAGTTCATCGGCCTTGTTCAAACGGCTCTGGAGTTTGCGCACGAGCGCACCGGGTTTGGTGATCAGCTTGGCGAATTTGATGGCGGTGCTCGGGCTGAGCCGACCATCCTTTATCCATTGTTGGATCCGGGGATCCAAGGCCAGCAACTGCGGGAAGCGGATGAAGCGCGCATGCCCGAAGAAGTGGTCGAGCATGGCGCGGTCCGTACCGATGTCCAAGAGCAATTTCACGCGGTTGGCCACATCCACCTCGTTCATCAGGTCGTGGAAGTTGTTCTCCACGATGGGCAGCAGCAGGCGGCGCTGGGCATCGCCCGTGAAGAAGCGCACGGGCACATGGTGGATGTCCACATGGTTCTTCGCCGCCAATTTGCGGAGCCCGGCATCCGTGGCCAGGTAGCGAAGGGCGGCCACGCGCGTGTGGCCCGCGAGCAAGTGGCAGTGGCCATCCACGCGCACGGCGATCAGCGGTACCAATATGCCGCAGTGGGCGATGGAGCGGGCATAGGCCTCAATGCGGTCCTGGCCGGGCCGCACGGTGCGTGCGTTCTCCACGAGCACCAGGTCCTGCAGGGCCACGTGGGTGATGGCTTCGGCATCCATGGGTACACCGCTGGGCGATCGAAGATGGCGCACGGCCAGCACCTGTGCAATACCCACTCGTGGGGAACATACCCCGGAGCAGGAATCCGCGGTCTCTTCCGATCCGAGGCAGCTGCCATGGCAGCCGGGCCAAGCCTTCATCGGGGTGCACTGCCGAGCGGGCAAAAGGACGGCACATGCCGGTGCCCTTCCATCCGGCCGAGTGCGCATTCAGGACAGACGGCGCACGCACGGCGCCACTTGCGCCTTACATCTTCCGCAGGTCCAGGCGGGCGGTCACCTTGATCTCATCGGCCACGTTCACGCCGCCGGGCACTTTGATGCCGTGGTCGGCTGGCTTCACGATGAACTCGCAGATGGCGTTCGCGGAGCCGGGCGCGGTCACCTCGATCGTTCCTTTCAAGGTACGGGGCTTCTTCACGCCATGCACCTCCAGATCGCCTTCCAGGGTCACTTCGTACTTGCCGGTTTTCTGGGCATCCGCAGCTGTGAAGCCGACGATGGTGCCTTTGAACTCGGCTTTCGGCCAGGTACCGCTCTCCATGTAATTCTCATTGAAGTGCTCCTGCATCAGCGCCTTCTCGAATTCGAAGGCCTTGATGAGCATGCTCGTTTGGATGGCGCCGCTGGCCAGGTCCAGCACAGCCGTGGCCTTGTGGTTCACCGCTTCGATGTTCTCCATGGGCGTTTCGGAGAAGAAGGTGACCTCCCCGGTGCGCGTGGCCAAGCGGTCTTGCGCGAAACTGAAGGCAGGCAGGAGGAGGAAACTGAAGGCGAGCGGACGCAACATGGTCATCGGTTTTGTGCGCCAAGTCAATATCCGTACCGATCCGTTCATGTCCGCTCACGTGTGCAAGTCCGTTGTGCACGTACGGTCCGGCCGGTCTTTTGCCATCGCGGCATCCGATCGGCAGGGAGGGATACAGCGACCATCACTGCCCATGAACGCCCCGAACCCCGAAAAGAGCGCAGCCACAGGGCAGGCGGTGCGAACGCTCCTCGAAGAACGGATGCGCCAGTCCCTCGATCGGCTCACCCGTCTTGTGGCAGCCACTCCCCGTCAGCGTGAACGAACGTCCACGATCAATGAATGGAGAAGAAGACCATGAAAAAGAACCAAGTACCCCGCAATTACGCCGAGCGCGCAGCGCTGGAAGTGATCCGCAAGCGCCGCTACGAGGCGGATGAGACCCCCTATGCGAGCAAGAGCTGATGCCTTGAGCGCCTGACATCATGACCAAAAAAGGACCTCCCATGCCTTGGGGTTATCGCCTCATCGCTGTCTTCTTCTTCGTCATGGTGCTGGTGTGGCTGTGGGCCATGATGCGCTAGTCGATCGAACCAATGGATCCTTACCGCAGGTGTCATTGGCATCATCGGTGCCGGTGCTGGTTACGGTCACCTGCGCGAAGCCCACGGTCTGTATGCCGCTCAAGTGGATCACCTGCTCTTCGCACTTGCGTGGGTAGCGTTAAAATGAGCATCCGGCCATCACGCACGCAGCGCAGCACAGCAGGGTAGAAAGGTGCATAGGCCAAGTTTTCGGACCCGTTGTAGCGGGTGGCCATGGCCCAACCAGCGAATGCACCGTGAACTCGGGATAGCGGCAGTAAGACCACCGCTTGGCGAGAGCGTCCGTCTATGCGAACGTGACGATGGCCGAGAAGATGAGGATGCCGGCGAAGACGATGATCCAGAGATGGTCGATGGCCATCTGTTGCATGTGGGCTTTCATAGTACTGCCAAGACGCACGGGAGCGGAAAGGTGATGTCCTGTTGGCAAACGTTGGCAACTGGCAGCGCCCCTTGCCGCTCAGAACAAGCGGTCCATGCGGAACAGGCTGAAGAACACGGCAGCGGCCAGCAAGACCAACGCATGGATCGAGAACACGGTCCAGTGCAGCCCGGTGCCCGCGTACCGGCCCGTGAGCGTGAACACCGCGAGCGCGCCGACGAGCACGGCGTACAGCGGCACCAGCTGATCGCTGGCGTACCAACTGATGCCTTGGTCCGCGTAGCTGTACCATTTCGGGAGCCAGTAGGCCAGCACGCAAAGGGCGACGAGTAGATTCAGCAACGGCAACAGCGGCCATGTGGTCCAGCGCCGCAGAACGGCCATACCCGCAAGCGCATGCATGGCGAAAGCGGACCAGGTGAAGGCGATGAGGGCGGCGTTGTTCATGCTTTGCCCGTCGAAGCCCGGCGGAGGCGTGTGGGGTGCAAGGCGACAAGGTGATGCTTATCCGCGCGCATCGGCGCGGATTCCCGTCCGCTTCAGCCCTTCACTATGCGGACTTGTCCGTTCTACTACCCGTCTGGTCCGATCGGCGTACCCGATCGCGCACGAACACCGTTGGTTTGAAGGACGGGCGCCGGCAGAAGAGGCGTGATCAGCGCTCTCTCGTTACACCGAAAGCCCGATCAACATCCATGGACCGCAAGGAATTCCTGTCACTCATCGGCATCGCGGCCGGTGGCGCGGCGGTGGCCGCTTGTTTCGGTGGTTGCAAGAAGGAGACGACAGCACCCTCCATCAATGTGGACTTCACGCTGGACCTGACCGCACCGGCCAATTCAGCGCTGCAGACGAACGGTGGCTATCTGGTCACGCACCAGGTGATCGTGGCGCGCACGCTCAGCGGGGCTTACATCTCGGTGGCCGCCGCGTGTACGCACGAGGGGCAGACGGTGGACTACCAGAGCGGCAGCCACAAGTTCCACTGCTCGCGCCATGGGGCCACCTTCAGTGAGAGCGGCAGTGTGCTCAGCGGCCCGCCGAATTCCCCCTTGCAGCAGATGCACACGAGCCTCAACGGTACGTCGTTGCACGTGTATTCCTGAGCACGGATCCCTACTCGGTCGCCTTCGGTCCGGTCACCTTCCGGTGCGTGAACTCTTCGAAGATGTGCCGCTTGGCGAAGCGCGTGTTGCCGTCCGTGTTCACGAACTTGTTGTAGGTCTTCGGCGGCACGTTGTAGAACTCGTACACGCTGCCATCACCGAAGGTCACGTGCAGCGTCATGTGCTTGTAGTCCCAGTTGCCGATGTTGCTGGCCACGGTCTTCTCGAACTCCGCCGCGTTGGCCGCATGCGTTTCCGGGTGGATGCTCTCCAGGAACTTGTAGCACTCGATCACGTGCTGGCTGGTGGCCTCGGCCTCCTGGCGCAATGCGTCATCCTGGAAGCGGTCCGGGTGGTGCTGCTTCATGAGGCCCTTGTAGAGCGTGTTCAGCTCTTTCAGGGTGGTGGCGCTGGTGGCACCGAGGAGCTTACGGCTGTCAGAGATCTTTTTCATGTTGTGCGATAGGCATGCTCGGCCATCAGGGCCGCGCCCGCCGAAGCGCACAAGCGCGAAGGCGGGGCGCGAAGATGGCGGATCGGCGGAGGATGATCGTCGGCGGTGGAAGTCGGACCTGTATAGCGGGCAGGGAAGATGGCGCGCCGGAATGCCGAACGCTACGCGACCTCTGGTAGATTCACGCTCAAGGAGGTTCCGGGGCGCGAGAACAGCGCCGTGTCCCCGGGTTCTTCGGACGTTCTGGAATGCGGGCCGCTCACGGAAGGGCGGCCCGTTCCGTTGGGGAGGGTTGCCGTTCGCTATTCAAGTATCACACGCCGCGCCGTGGTGTGGCCCTCTATGGTCACGCGCAGGAGGTAGATGCCGCGAGCACGTTCGGCTACGGGTAACGTCACTCGTTGAGGTCCGGCCGCGCAATGCGCGGTGGTGCGTTGGATCGCCCTGCCCACTGCATCAATGAGTTCGAGTCCCGTAACTCCATCGGATTGTTGCGTCCACTTGCACGTGATCGCATCGGTGGCTGGAACAGGGCTGATGCGCAGATCAGGCCTTCGGTCGGCATGAGCCAGGATGGAGGTGACCAACGGACATACGTCGAAGGAGTTCTGGGGGATCGGCTCCAAGTCCGTGTTCACCAACGTGCCTGTCGCATCCGACACGGGAACAGGAGGAGTGCCGAATTCCAGGTCGCTCCAAGTGACAGTGTCCATGAGCAAAGTGAATGCGGTCGCGAGTTCCGGGCAGCCGGGCATGCCATTGTAGTCCAGCGTCATGAGCGCGTGTTGTCCTGCGTAGGATCCGGCGATCACGTATCCCTGGCCCGCACGTTCAACGAGATCCTGTCCGCTGGCTTGAACAGACGCGATGAACGGATACACCATCCCGATGTCACCGATCGAAAAGGCATCGATCAGGGTGCCGTCCAGATCCCATCTCGCGATCAGAAAACCAGCCCAACCACTCAAAATGCGGCAACCCCCGGCCATGACCAGTCGATGCTCGCTGTCTTCGATCAAGCTTCGGCATTGCATGATCCAACCATCCGTATGGAACCGCCGCGCCCAGATCATGTTCCCGAGGTCATCGAACTTCAGCACATGCCCCAGCCCGCCGTCGTCGAGGAAGTCACTTCCCGCCAAAGCGAAGTTCCCGTCGCTGGTCGTGATCAGGTCAGTGGGCACGAAGAGCGGGGAGACCCCCGAAGAGTCGGTGTACGTCCGGATCCAGATCAGCTCCCCTGTGGAGGTGAAGCGGGCAAGCATCGGCGTTTGGGGATATCCCATATCGGTCAACCTATTTCCTGCGATGACGATGTCCCCGTTCGGTGCGACCACGGAAGCCAGCGCGTTCAACCCCGGGTCCGTCTTCCAGAAGGGAAGCGTCGTCGTCTTCCCCCAGATCAGTCCTCCATCGGCATCATAACGGGCCAGTGTGATGCCATAGTGGATATCGCCTGTCTGTTGGTTGCAATCACGTTCACCTACCGTGAGCACTCCATCGTTCAGGACATGCACACGGGAGTTGTAGCCACCCCCCATATTGTCATACGTGGTCCCATTGGCCCAGACGAGCGTTCCTGCCGTATCGACCTTTACCAACAAGCCGTCGGCCGAGAGATAGACCGCATCTGGGCCACAGGCCAGATGGCTATCGGAACCGATCACGCCGCGCGACCACAACGTATCACCTTCCAGATCCACTTTGATCAGTTCCAATCCTTCGAATCCCGTGAAACTCCCGAGATGCGCGAGGTAATAGGCATCGGAAGATGCGGCCGAGCTTCTCCAAGGATAGGAGCCCCAGTGTCCATAGACACGATGGAAGCCTTGCGCGGCTGAACAGTTCGCAAGGATGCATAGAAAGAGGATGGAAAGGATGCGCATGGCGGCATGAGGAAGACGAATAGGAATAGCACAGGATGCCGCGGGTTTGAAGGAGCCGCTGGCACCTTCGTCTCAGTCCCCCCGCAGCTCCGAAAGCACCTTGCGGCGTGACTCGAAGGTGGTCTCCTCGACCGGTGCAAGGACTTGTTCGAAAAGCGCGATGTATTCCGCGGAATGCTCGCGCACCTTGTTCGTGCGCAGGTCGAAATGCACGAAGCCCATCCAGCAGAAGCTCTTCAATGTCGTCTTCGTTTCGTCCCACATGCGCATCTCCACTTCCACATGCTTCTTGCCCGCGCGGATGAGCTGCGTTTCGATCACGACCTTCTCCATCAGGAAGGCCGGGCGCAGGTAGGCCATTTGGCTCGTGCTCACCACCCAGCTCAGGCCCGTTTCGCGGGCGATGCGGTAGATGTCCAGCTCGTAATGCTCCAGCAAATGGTCTTCCCGCGCATTCAGGAAGTAGTCCACATAGCGGCCATTGTTCAGGTGGTTGAAAGGGTCGCAGTCCTGGAAGCGGATGGTCATCACGCTGCTCGGTATCTTCACGTGGTCGCTCATTCAACGCGGTGTTGGAGCGCGTGAAAGTAGCCGCACGGGAGCGCGATGGGGATTCAACAGGCTCAGCGTTGCGGCCAGCGGGTTCCGCTCAGATCCAGAGGAGCAGGAAGATCAGCGCCAAGCTCGTCAGGCCCACGACAAGGGCCGCAACGATGGACCAATCACGCGAACTCGCCTGCACGGGCGGATCGCCGACGGTGTGGGAGGAAATGGGGGCCGATCGGGTGATCACGCCGCGAAATTCCGGGAAGCGTCTGCCGACCGCCAGACTTATTCGACCATTGCCACAGGGGATCCGGCGAAGTGGGCTGTCGGATGGCATGTGCGGAACGCCACCGGATGCGCATCTTCACGCGATGCCCGTCACCGGGAACCGGCCTCGTTCCGCACTGCGCACCGCGTTCCTCGTGTTCGCTGCGGGCATCACTTGGGCGGCACTGGCCCTCCAGTTGGTGCTCTTCCTCCAGAAAGCCCCGGAACTGGGCCTGAGCGTTCTGGGTGGACTGGCCAAGTTCCTCACCTTCATGACCAACCTCACGGGCCTGGCAACGGCGAGCGTCCTTACCTCCGCGCTGTGGCCCCAAGCAGGAGGTGTGCGACATCGGCTTTCCCGACCGGCGGTGCAGGGAGCGCTGGTGGTCTACACGTCGTTGGTCTTCGTGGTCTATCATTTCATGCTCGCGGGCAGCTGGCATCCGGAGCCGGCCTGGCTGCTGGCGGCTGTGCTTCTGCACTATGTGGTGCCGGCCTGCTACCTCGTGTTCTGGGTCGCCTTTGTGCCGCGAGGAGCACTGCGGTGGTCGCACCTGTTGGGTTGGCAGGTATTTCCCATCGCCTACGCCGTGGTCATCATGGCCATCGGCCAGGCGCTGGCGGGCTATCCGTACCCTTTCCTGGACGTGGAAAGGCTGGGCTGGAAAGCGGCTCTCCTTGCGATGGCCATGGTGCTGGCGGGGTATGTGCTGATCTCCTTAGCTGTTGTCGCCTTCGATCGTTGGCGGGTACGTGCGGGTCAGCCCGATTGAAGCACAAGCCCATGGCCGGGGTACTTTCGCCGCTATTCCAAACCGGGCCGAGCGCTCTTGAAGCCGTTCTCCATTGGAGCTTGAAGCTTGTGTCTTGAGCCTTGAGTCTTGAAACTTGATATGAAGCCCTCCATCCCCAAAGGCACCCGCGACTTCTCCCCGGTGGAGATGCTTCGCCGCAAGTACATCTTCAGCACCATCGAGAAGGTCTTCCAGAAGTACGGCTATCTGCCGCTGGAAACACCGGCCATGGAGAACCTGGAGACGCTGACGGGGAAGTATGGGGAGGAAGGGGATCGGTTGATCTTCAAGATCATGAAGCGCGGCGCCGAATTGGAGCGCGCATTGGAAGACAAGGGCAAGGGCTTGGCGGCTGAAGCCTTGCGTTATGACCTGACCGTTCCATTCGCTCGCTACGTAGTGCAGAATCAGAACGAGCTCGCTTTTCCCTTCAAGCGCTACCAGATCCAACCGGTGTGGCGCGCGGATCGGCCGCAGAAAGGGCGCTACCGCGAATTCTACCAGTGCGATGCGGATGTGATCGGGAGCACGAGCCTGCTGAATGAAGTTGAGCTGGTGCAGTTGATCGATGAGGTCTACCGTGCGCTCGACCTGCATGTGGCCATCAAACTGAACAACCGGAAGTTGCTCGCGGGCTGTGCGGAGATCGCTGGCCACCCGGACCACGCGCTGGATATCGCCATCGCTCTGGACAAATTGGAGAAGATCGGCATGGAGCAGGTGCTCGCCGAGATGAAGGCGCGGGGCGTGGAAGGCCCCAAGGTGGAATGGCTCATCAACGAGTTGCACCGGCTGAACACCTCAACGCTGGGTTGGCGCGAAGTACTGGCCGAGCTGAAGGTGGTGCTGCTGGCTTCGCCTTTGGGCCTCGAAGGCTGCCGCGAACTCGAGACGGTGCTGAACGATCTGTCGCACGAAGGCGTGGGCGTGGTGAACCATATGTCCATCGACCCCACGCTCGCTCGCGGCTTGGACTATTACACCGGTGCCATCTTCGAAGTGAAGTCGTTCGAAGGCACCTTGCAAAGCAGCATCTGCGGCGGCGGCCGTTACGACGACCTCACGGGCGTGTTCGGCCTTAAGGGCATGAGCGGCGTGGGCATCAGCTTCGGTGCGGACCGCATCTACGACGTGCTGCTGGAGACGAACAAGTTCCCGGCGGAATTGGGAGCAAGCACGAAGTTGCTCATCGCGAACTTCGGCGAGGCCACCATCGTTCCGTGCCTGAAGCTCTTGAGGAACGTGCGCGAAGCGGGCATCGCATCGGAATTGTACCCGGATGCCGTAAAGCTGCCCAAGCAATTCACCTATGCTGAGAAGAAAGCGATCCCGTACGTGGCCATCGTTGGCGAGTCGGAGATGAAGGAAGGGAAGGTCACGCTCAAGCGCATGGGCGCGGGTGAGAAGGGAGAACTGGTCACGCTGGAAGAGATCATTGAACGCATCAAGAAGGGATGAAGCCGCACCTCATCGGAACCGTGGGCCTGGAACTGGCCGAGCTTGCGCATATCCTCGATACGCGGAACCCCATCGCGTTGGGCAAGGACGCATTGGACGCCGTGAAGCTCAGCCACGCCTACTTGCGCGACCGGCTGAAGAACAGCGACGCGCCCATTTATGGCGTGAACACCGGCTTCGGTTCGCTGGCAGACACGCGCATCGACAAGAAGGACTTGGCGCAGCTGCAGAAGAACCTGGTGATGAGCCACGCCTGCGGCAGCGGTGAACCGGTGCCTGCGGACATCGTGCGCGCGATGCTGGTGCTGAAGGTGCAGAACATGGCCTTCGGGCACAGCGCGGTGGCACCGGCCACGGTGCAACGCCTCATCGACATGTACAATGCGGATGTCTTGCCGGTGGTTTACGAACGCGGTTCACTCGGTGCTTCGGGTGATCTCGCACCGCTCGCGCACTTGAGCTTGCCGCTGATCGGCTTGGGCGAAGTGATGGTCGGCGGAAAACGTATGCCATCCGCGCAAGCGCTGAAGAAGTTCGGCTGGGCACCGCTGGAACTCGGGCCGAAGGAAGGGCTCGCCTTGCTGAACGGCACGCAGTTCATGAACGCGTACGCATCGCTGCTCACGCTGAAGGCGAAACGGTTGGCGCACATCGCGGACATCACCGCAGCTATGTCACTCGACGCTTACGACGGACGCATTGAGCCCTTCCATGCCTCCGTGCATGCGGTGCGACCGCACCCTGGGCAAGCCGCAGTGGCCGGCCACATGCGCGAACTGTTGAAGGGCAGCAAGCTCATCGCCCAGAAGAAGGCGCATGTGCAGGATCCCTATTCGTTCCGCTGCATTCCGCAGGTGCATGGCGCCTCGCGCGATGCCATCGCCTACGTGGAGCGCGTCGTGGAACGCGAACTGGAATCGGTGACGGACAACCCCACCGTCTTCGACGACGAGGACCTGATCGTGAGCGCGGGCAACTTCCACGGTCAACCATTGGCCTTGGCGCTGGATTTCCTGGCCATCGCTGTGGCGGAGCTGGGCAGCATCAGCGAGCGCCGCACCTACAAGCTCATCGGTGGGCAGCGTGGCCTTCCCGTTTATCTGGTCGCGAAACCGGGCATCAACAGCGGATTCATGATCCCGCAGTACACGGCGGCCTCGCTGGTGAGCGCCAACAAACAGCGGTGCATGCCGAACAGTGTGGACACCATCGACAGCAGCAACGGCCAGGAGGACCATGTGAGCATGGGCGCCGCAGCCGCGCTGAAGACCTGGGCGGTCGTGCAGGACGTGGAACGTATCCTGGCCATCGAGCTGCTCAACGCCGCCCAAGCGCTCGACTTCCGCAGACCTTCGAAGAGTTCGCCTTCCATCGAGACGCTGCACGCCGCCTTCCGCAAGCGCATTCCGTTCGTGGAGAACGATGTGGTGATGCACGATCGCATGGAAGCAGCGCTCGCGTTCGTACGCGAGGTGGATATTTGATCTGCTCATCCCGTTCCGCGGTTGAGTTCTTTCTCCTCCTCATTGATCCAACCCACCCTTGTTCGTCATCGCGAGGAGTCTTCGACGAAGCGATCCATATACCCGGGATGTGGATCGCTTCGGCGTCCGTTCGTTCCTCACGGCCGATCTCGCGATGACGATTTGGTTGTTTTGTGAGGATGAATGGATGATATCAGCTGATCGATGAAAGTTTACCTGCTCCCCGGCATCGGTTGCGACGCGCGCCTCTATGACCGCGTGGACCTGTCCGATCTTGATGTCGTGAAGCTCTCTTGGCCGCCGTTCCGGCCCGGCTGCACATTGGGCGACATCGCAGGAAATCTGCGCGCACAGGTGAATGCGGATGAACCGCACATCATCGCGGGCGTGAGCATGGGCGGCATGGTAGCGCAAGAACTCGCAGCGCTGACGAAGCCTGTGAAAGTCGTGCTGATCTCTTCTTGGACCGGTCCGAAGGAATGGTCATTGCTGGCTCGGTCCGGTTCGGCCTTTCAACTCTACCGATCGATCACGCACTTCACCATGTGGGCCACCTGGCCGATCAAGCGGATCCTCGGCCAGCGGGACCGTGCCACGGACCGCCTGTTGTGGGAGATGGCATGCAAGGAGACCGCACGCAAGATCCGTATCGGTACAGGGGCCATCCTGCGTTGGAAGGGCTCACCGTGGAAAGGTCCTGTCGTGCGCATTCACGGTGATGCAGATCGCGTGGTGCCGATGCGCTTCCCTGTTGATCACGTGGTGCGTGGAGGTGCGCACATCATGGTGCTCACAAGAGCGGATGAAGTTTCGCGCATGCTGCGTGCAGCCCTCAGCGCTTGACGAAACGCGAGGTCATCGTTCCGCCATCCGTGGTCGCACGCAGCAGATAAGCCCCGCTGTTCAGGGCGGACAGGTCAACAACCTCGGTGGTACCGGATGCGCGCTTGTTCAGGAGCGAACGACCGGTCGCATCGAAGCACTCGATGGAGCGCATGCGCGATGTGCTTCCGACGAAGAGGCGATCGGTGAGCGGTTCCAGGAACAACGATATCTTGAGCGGATGCTCTTCGTTGATCCCATTGGCGATGTCCAGCGTCAACTGATCGAATCCAGCAGGTAGCGGATTGATCGGGCCGCCGATGAAACCGGAGTTCAATACAACGATGGCCGTGTCACCCACACCGGGATCGAAGACGTGCTCTGCGGTGATGTAGGCCCATTCCGGATCCGAACTCGTGGTCATTTGCGCGAAGGCGAATTCGCCGTTGCTGATGCTGCCGAAGCCGATGCTCCCGCCGATGCAGACCGCAAAATCACCCACGGGACATTTCACCCAACCGGTCAACTGGTAGGGAATACCGTATTGCACATTCTCCAAGCGTTGAAAGAGCTCGTTCGGGAAGCAACCTTTCGCGTGGCCGGCTTCCTTCCAAGCGGACCACATCCCGCCACCTGTCGGGACGTCCATGACGGCTTGAGGATCGTCGCAGGTCCATTCCCAGCCTTCCAGGGAGAAGGCGCCGTTCACTTCGAAGCTGCCGTTGGTCAATTGTGCGCTCGCATTCAGGGTTGAAGCGAGCAGGAGCAGAGCGGAAATGTGTTTCATCCGTTGAACGCCGAAGCTCGGCGTACGCATTGGTTCATGCTTTGATGAAGCGGACCGTCCGGATGCCGGTGGCCGTCTCAATACGCATGACGCACAAGCCGGGAGGAATGCTGCTCACATCCACTTCCAAAGATGCCCCGTTGTGATGGAACGTTCCCAAGACGTGTTCCCGACCGGTCGCATCGATGATGTTGAGTCGCTCCGGTCGTACGGGTACATCTACCCATAGCCGTTCCTGTGCCGGATCGGGAAAGCACGCCGCTGTTGGCATTCCGAGGGCGTCCACTCCGGTGGACAAGGAGGTGAGCTCAAGGCCGTCGAAAACGGCGTAGTTGGTGCCACCCATGCCGCTCACCGTACCGGCATCGCACATCACATAAGCGGTGTCACCCGGGACGAGTGTGAAGGAATTCGTAACGTTCAGGTGGGTCCAGTTCCCCGAACTCATCAGTGCGGGCGTGTTGTACGAGAAGGTGGCATCGGCGTGCTTCACACCCATGCGGAAACCGATGTACGGATCGGAGACATTGAACAGGAAATTGAAGCACCACCCGGAAAGTGTCCAGGTCTCGCCATCATGGATCTGCGGTACCAGCTGGTAGAGGAAGCTCCCGCCGCACCCGTTGCTTTCACCGTGCTGAACGCCCGCACCAAAGTCCCCGAAACCTGGTGCGCCGGGCAAAGGGACCGGACTGCCGCAGGTCGCCGTCCATGCACTGAAGTCCCAATTCCCATCGCTTTCGAAACTGCCGTTCACCAGTTGGGCGCTGGTCAATGAGGAGAGAAGAAGTCCGAGTAAAGTGCAAACCTGCTTCATGCTTTGATGAATCGTACGTTGTGGCTTCCTGAGCGCGTCGTTATGCGTAGCACGTTCACTCCGGAAGGCAATGTACTCACGTCCAATTCCAAGGTGCGGCCGGTGTGCCGGAAGTTCTGAAGCGTGAGCGGACGGCCTGTAGCATCCATGGCGACAATGGAGATCGGGGCTTCCGGCAGATCCACCCAGAGTTTGTCGGTGGCGGGGTCGGGTACCGCCGAAAGCGCAAGACCTTGCCGCTGGACGATACCGGTGTTCAGGTCAGTGATGGCGAATTCATCGAACAGCGCAGAGCTGAAGTCCACATCCACAGTGTTGCTGGGCAAAAGAACAATGAAGTAGTTGAGGTCCATAGGCACGAACGAGGGGATCGTGAATTCCGTCGAGAGGTAGGTCCATTCCTCGTTGGCCAGCTGGCTCAAGGGCACTATCGCGCCGAATTGGGGTTCCTGGCTGAAGGGGCAGGGTGTTACACCCGGTGCGAAGCCCCACAGATGGGCCATACCGAAAATGTAAACACCGGTTTTCCGAGCCCAGAAACTGAATTGATAGGGGACCTCCTGAAGTAGTCCAGTGACCGGCGTACGTGCGCAGCACTGCTGCCAGTCAACTCCTGGAGGGAATTCCAACGCCAGGCCGCCACCGTAGCCGGGTGCGAGATTCCAGCAGGAGCCCTGCCAGCCCACGGAACCGCCCGTGTCAAAATCAGGGTTCTCGATGAACTGGGCGGCGAGTTGAGTACACGGCAACAAGAGGAGGGAAAGGAGAACTGGTCGCATGGTCGATCTCTATTCCGAAGGTAGACGCCCAACCCGCATCTTCGTTGCCGCTTTTACCGCCCATGGAGGAACTACTGTCCATTGATTCGCTCATCAGCCTTGTCACGCTCGCCGTACTGGAGATCGTACTGGGCATCGACAACGTCATCTTCGTTTCCATCATCCTGGGGCGTATTCCGCAAGAGAAGCGGTTGCGCGCGCGGCGTATCTGGATGGTGGGCGGGATCCTCGTGCGGTCGGCGTTGCTGCTCAGCTTGGGATGGTTGCTGAAGAACGGGGAGGACGAGCTCTTCCGGGTTTTCGGCTACGGCTTCAATCTGCACAACCTGATCATGCTGGCCGGTGGCCTTTTCCTGATGTACAAGTCCGTGAAGGAGGTACACGAGAAGCTCGAGAGCGGGGAGGAGCACCCCAAGCCGGCGAACGCCGCGAAGGCCTTCAGCGCGCTCATCATCCAGATCCTCCTGGTGGACATGGTGTTCTCCTTCGACAGCATCGTAACGGCGATCGGTCTGGCGAAGCACGTGGAGATCATGATCCTCGCGGTGGTGATGGCCATGATCGTGATGTTCTTCTTCTCCAACGGCATCAGCAATTTCATCGAGAAGCACCCGGCGTTGAAGATGCTGGCGTTGTCATTCCTTACGCTGGTGGGCTTCATGCTCTTTTTCGAGGGTTTGGAGCCGGTACACCACAAGGAGATCCCGAAGGGCTACGCGTATTTCGCCATGGCCTTCAGCTTCGGCGTGGAGCTGCTGAACATGCGATCGCGCAAGCACGTGGTGAAGCTCAACAAGTAGAACGTGGGAAGTGCGCTGCGCGCAGGCTGGTCACTTTCTGCTTCCCTGACAGGTCGGGCTACCCAGTAGTGATGATATCGGTGGAAGGCTTTGGTCGGTAAGCCGGAAGCCATGAACTTCGGCCTTCAGGACCGCAGCATCATGCAGCCCGACATACCCACCCATACGCTGGAGCACGAGCACGGCTCGGCGATCTCCTTCGAGCGCATCCTGGTGAGCGATAGCGAGGTGCACAATTCCGTGCATCGGCACGACTACAACGAGCTCTTCGTATTCGCCAGCGGAACAGGCACGCACATGATCGATCTGCGGCCGCACAGCATCTCCACGCCCAGCGTGCACGTGGTCCGCGGCGGTCAGGTGCACCAATTGGTGCGCAGTGCCGACATGGAAGGCTTCGTAGTGATGTTCGCGCCCTCGGTGCTGAGCGATCCGATGCGACGGCAGGACGCTCAAACGGTATTCGACGGCATGGACAACACCAACGGTCTGCCGCTGGACGGGACGAAGTCGGGCATCTTGAACGAGCTCGCTTCCATGCTCGAAGGGGAGCGTGGCGACGGGGCGGCCACGCAAGTCCATGTGCAGGAAGGCTACCTCGGCATCATGCTGGCCAAGTGCGCGCGGTGGTGGCGTGAGCGGCTGCCCGACGAAGGCGCACGCGAAGCCTTGCAGAGCGACCTGATCCAGCGCTTCCGTGCCCTGGTGGAGAAGCACTACCTGGAATTCGATCAGGTACGGGACTATGCGGACAAGCTGCGCGTAACGCCCGGCCATTTGAACGATGCGGTGCGCGCCCGCTTGGGCACCACCGCCAGTGCGCTCATCGACGCGCGCATGCTGTTGGAGGCGAAGCGGCTGCTCTTGCACAGCACGCTCAGCGTGAAGGAGTCGGGCTACACCATCGGCATGAAGGACCCGGCGTACTTCACGCGGTGGTTCAAGAAGCTCGAGGGCGTCTCCCCGGGGGAATTCCGCACGAGCATCCGCGATCGGTACAAGTGACGCCGCGATCGGTCCATTGAAGGGGAGGGCTGCGCCGGGGACTTTTGACCCCGCAACCCAGAACCCGCTCCATGTTCCGACCTTTCCGCCTTTCCCTGTTCGCATTACTGGCGGCGATGCCCGCCATGCTCGCGGCCAACAACATCTCGGTGAGCAATGTGTCGCTCACGGGGAAGAACACGACAACCGACACCTACCAGGTACAGTTCGACATCGGCTGGGACAACAGCTGGCGCACCAGTTCGGGCGAGGCCAACTACGATGCAGCATGGATCTTCATCAAGTTCCGATTGGATCCCCTGCTTCCGTGGAACCACGCGACGCTTTCCGCCACTGGTCATGTTCAACCCGTGGGCGCTACCATCACCGTTCCCACGGACCTGAAAGGGGCCTTCCTCTTCCGCAGTGCTGACGGTTCGGGCAACGTGGGATTCACCAACGCGCAACTGCAGTGGAACTATGGTGCGAGCGGTGTTCCGGACAATGCGGTGATCGAGGTGCGCGTGATGGCGATCGAAATGGTGCAGGTGCCGCAAGGGCCTTTCTTCATCGGGGATGGTACCACCACGGACGTCTTCCGCCAGTACGAAGCCGCCCAGACCGGAGCCGCCTTCCAAGTGACATCCGAGGCGGCCATCACCTTGGGCGGTGCGGGCGCATCGAGCCTGAATGCGCGCAACGCGGTACCGGCCGGTGGAAGCGCCAACGATGATTTCAATTACACAACGACGCAGACCCTGCCGACAGCGTATCCCAAGGGCTTCGCGGCATTCTACGCGATGAAGTATGAATTGACGGAAGGCCAATACGTGGATTTCCTGAACATGCTCACCGCCACACAGGCGGCGGCCCGTTTCCCGAACCTCACGGGGAACAACGGGCACACCGTCGACGACACGGGCGTGGCCCCGGATGTGTACGTGACCTCGGCGCCGGAGCGGCCTTGCGGTGGGCATAGCCCGCAGTCGCTCTATGCGTATGCGGACTGGTCCGGCCTGAGGCCGATGTCGGAGTTCGAGTATGAGAAGATGTGCCGTGGAAATCGACCAGCAGTGGCCAATGAGCACGCCTGGGGAACCACGGCACTGTCGAGCACGGTCTTCAACTTCAACAACGTCGGCGCGGCGAACGAGGTGATCACCAACCCGGGTACAGGGGCGATCGCCAATTACCTCACGACGAACAATTTCGTTTTCCGTCCGTGGCGTTCGGGGATCGCGCCTGCGAGTTTCGTCGGGGCCACACGCGTGCAGGCTTCGGCCGGCTACTACGGTGCGATGGACCTGACCGGGAATCTGCTTGAGCTCTGTATCAGCGCGGGCACTACCGAAGCGCGGGGATTCCTCGGCACGGTGCATGGCGACGGGGCGCTTTCGGGCAGTGGCGCTTCCGACATCTTCACATGGCCGGGCAATTTCAACCCGTCCATCAAGGCCCGTGGCGGATTCTACGGAACGGCGGCCGGCGCGCTCGGAGCGCTGCGCGTATCTGACCGGCGGGCCAACGCGACCCAGAACAACGTGGTGTACGAGAACGGGATCCGCCTCGCACGCACGCTTTGATCCTTGGAAGCATGGAGCGTATGAGCAAGGGCATCCGGATACTCGCGGTCCTGTGCGTACCGTCGATGGACCTCTGCGGTCAGGGCCTCTATTCTGGCGGCGTGGGTGACGGCTATGCCGCGAACGGGTTCGCGCAGATCATCTCCACGGCCGGAGTGTTCAACGGCGGCAACGGGGACGGTTATGCTACCGCGGGTACCGCCCAACCCATCAGCACAACGGGTCCGTTCGCCGGTGGCGCTGGGGATGGCTACGCGCGGCAAGGTTTCGCGCAGCCGATCAGTTCTCCGGGCATCTTCAATGGTGGTAGTGGCGATGGTTATGCGCGGAACAGCGCCGTGAACGTCCACGCGAGCGTACAAGCTATGGCTTTGCTGGAAGGACCGTGGAACACGGGTACCCAGTTGATGAACGACAACCTGCGTGTCGCCGGGCTGATCCCACTTGTTGAGCCCTACACCGCTTTGGGTTATCCCCAGGCTGGAGGAGGTGGTGGAGAGCTCACCTCGCTGACCACCATCTCGAACGTGGGGGCCATCGATTGGGTGCGTGCCGAACTCCGCGATGGATCGGATCCGTCCGTTCTCATCGCCGTACGTCATGCGTTGTTGCAGCCCAGCGGCTACCTGATCGATCCGTTCACCGGGGATGACTTCATCCAGTTCGATGCATTGCCCGGCAACTACTATCTGGCGATCCGGCATCGGAACCACTTGGGCGTGATGACCGCGACCCCTCTTACGCTGACGGCTGCCGCAGCGGAGGTGAACTTCACGTCACCTTCCACGGCCACCTTCGGTACGAACGCGCGTAAGACCGTGGGGGCGGTGCAGGTGCTGTGGGCAGGGGACGTTACCGGGAACCACCAGCTCAAGTACACCGGCAGCGGCAACGACAGGGATCCCATCCTGGTGAAGGTGGGAAGTACCGCTCCGAACAGCATCGTTGCGGGCCAGTATGTGCGAGAGGACGTGAACATGGATGCGGTCGTGAAGTACACGGGTTCCGCCAATGACCGCGATCCGATCCTGGTGAACGTGGGCAGCACCACCCCGAACAGCACGCGGACGGAGCAGGTCCCTTGAGCGGAAAGGTCGCTACGGCGTACCGGAGAACACGTACTGCACCAGGTTGGCTCCCATCTGCAGGGCCTTGGTGCGGGCTTCCTGGCTGTCGTTGTGGACAGCGGCGTCCTCCCATCCATCCCCGAGGTCGCATTCGTAGTCGTAGAAACAGACGAGCCTTCCTTCCCAGAACAGCCCGAACCCTTGGGGTGCTTTGCCGTCATGCTCGTGCACCTTGGGCAGCCCTCGGGGGAAATCATACTTCTGGTGGTAAACCGGGTGCGCGAACGGGAGTTCCATGAACTCGAGCTCGGGGAACACGTTCTTCATGGCCGGGCGGAGGAACTTGTCGATGCCGTAGTTGTCGCTGATGTGCAGGAAGCCTCCTCCGATGAGGTAGTTGCGCAGGTTCTGCGCTTCCTGCGCGCTGAATACGATGTTGCCATGGCCGGTGATATCGAGCCAGGGGTAGGAAAAAATGTCGGGGCTCCCCACCTCCACGTTCGGTACTTCGAGCATGATGTTGGTGGCGATGTTCGCGTTGCAGAACTTCACCAGGTTGGGAACAGCGGTGGGGTTGGCGTACCAATCGCCGCCACCGTTGTATTTGAGCACGGCCAACTGGAATGTGCCCTGTGCTGAGAGGAAGGTGCCGATGAGCACGAACGCGGCTGCGAGGATGGGACGCGACATGGCGCGAAGATCGATCATCGTCATCGGATCATGATGGCATTCACACCAGTTGTGCGAGGTTCATCCATGAGCAGGCCGTAACGGCCGCGGTCTCGGTGCGTAGGCGCGCTTCCCCCAACCCGACCGGCTGGAAGCCGTGGCCGATGAGCCGTTGAGCCTCTTCCGGTGTGAAGTCCCCTTCCGGGCCGATGAGCAGGACCGCGTCTTCGTCCGGGCGATAGCAGGAGCCCAGCTCGGTGCGTTCGCCCTCGCACCAGCCGAATGAACGTTGCCCCGGGATGCCCTGATCGATCAGGTCGTTGATCGTGGTCATCTCATCCAGCTGTGGAAGCCAGACGCGCTGCGACTGCTTCATGGCCCCGATGAGCACGCGTTCGAGGCGGTCCCGGCGCAATGTGCTCCGTTCCGTGCGTGCCGTCATCAGTGGCGTGATACGGTCCACCCCGATCTCGGTGCACTTCTCCAGCATCCATTCGAAACGTTCCATCTGTTTGGTGGGTGCCACCGCGAGATGGATGCGGGCGCGTCGCTCACGATCGATCCTATTTTCTGATGTGATGTTCACCAGCACCTGGCGCTTGTCCACATGGGTGATCTCCGCTTGAGCGAGAGTCCCCCTTCCATCCAACAAACCGATGGGGTCTCCGGCGGAAAGCCGCAATACGGAGCGGGCGTGATGTGCCTCGTCCTGCGGCAGTTCGAACGTGCCGACCATCGGTATCGGGCAGTAGAAGAGGTGCATGGTGAGCGGAGACCTTGTACAGGGTAGAACGGCTGCGAAGTTGGTGGCCAAGGGCCATAGTCGGCTTTGGGGCCACGACCGCGCTCCGGTCAACGTCATATGTCAGGTAAGTTTGTGGGCATCCGTCCGGGCCGGGGTCCGTCCAAGTGGCGCCGGTCGTTGGTCAGGATGTACATGGCGAACTTGCCAACCAAGGGTCCGATCCGTGTAAATTGCTCACCCCATATGAGGATCACACTCATCTTGCTGCCGCTCTCACTGTCGGTGATGGCCTCTCTGCCCGCTCGGGCGCAGGGGCGTGCCGCATTGGATCAGCTCTTGGCCCATCATACGGAGGCGGAGGTCGATCAAATGCGACGGGACGCTCACTATCGATATGAGGGTGAACTGCTGTTCTATTCGGCATCGTTCCTGATCGAAGAGGGCGGTGAAGAACGGGCGGCCACGGAAGAGGAGATCCGCGCGATCGATCTGCATGCATATGATGCGATCCGAATGGAGGGCCAACGCGTCGGGGCGCATGACCCGGGGATCGACAAGCACATCATACTGCTCTCACGTGGCGAATTCGTGCGCCTGATGATCGATCGTTTGAGCGAAGCCGATCGGGTGGCCTACTTGGCTTACAGGGGAACAGTGCTCGGCCAAACCGGATCGAAAGTGCGTTGATCGACTGACATGGAACGTACAACGCATCGCAATCTCCTCTTCGCGACCGTCGGTCTGCTGTCGATGACGGCTTCGCGCGCGCAGACCTACACCCAACCCACCGTCGGTGTGCAGAACACGTATACCGGTGCGTGCATGGTGACCACGTGCTCGGGCACCTTCTATGACAACGGCGGAGCGGCTGGCAACTACGCGGCGAACGTGAACAGCATATTCCGGACCTTCTGTCCCAACGCTCCGGGCATGTGCATGCGCGCCACGTTCACGAGCTTCAGCATGAACGACCAGGATATCTTCTGCTTCGGTGGCGTAGGGGGCTTCTGCTGCGACTATCTGCAGATACTCAACGGGCCCGTGCAGAACAGTCCGGCCATCTACAACGATTGCATCGTTTCGCCGGGAACCGTCACCGCGAGCAACCCGAGCGGTTGCCTCACCTTCAGGTTCACTTCCGACGCATCCATTCAGCTCCCGGGCTGGTCGGCCACGCTCAGCTGCGTGCCGTGCGCAGTTGGGCCCGCAGCGAACACGAACAGCGATTGCGCCTTCGCGACCCCCGTATGCACCGATACGCCTTTCTCGGACGCATCGCCGGGGCCCGGAATCACGGCTGAGGGTTGCGCGGGCTGTGTAACCTCGGAGAACTACACGAACTGGTACCGCATCCAGATCCAGACCAGCGGCACGCTCGCCTTCACGATCAATCCGAACAACAACGCGGACGATTTCGATCCCGTGGTCTTCGGTCCCAACGTGTCATGCGCTGCGCTCGGGTCCCCGGCCCGTTGCTCTTATGCCATCAATGCCGGCAACGGCAATACGGGGCTGGGGAATGCAGCGGTGGATCCCTCGGAGGACGTATTGGGGGACCAGTGGGTATCAACGATGAACGTAACGGCCGGCCAGACCTATTATGTGATGATCAATGGTTGGTCGGCCACCTCGGGCAGCAACGGTTTCCTGCTCGATTGGACCGGAACTGCGGGCCTGAACTGCACGATCCTGCCCATGGAGCTCACTTCATTGCATGCGGCGTGCGAGAACGGGGAGCCGACGCTCCGATGGACCACGGCGAGCGAACACGGCAACAGCGGTTTCTTCATCCAACGGAGCATCGATGGCGAACAATGGAAGGAAATCGGTTGGGTGAACGGCGCGGGGAACAGCACCCAAGCCCTCAACTACGTGTTCTCCGATCGTGAACCGCTGCCGCAGCGCCTCGCGTTCTATCGGCTCCGACAAGTGGACATGGATGGCTTGGAAGAGCTGAGCGAGACGGTCTACGTGAAGGATTGTGATGGCACGGGCGCTGACCTGCGGTTGGTCCCCAATCCCGTGGAGGATATCGTCACGCTCTATGTCGATCTGGGCAGGGACACGCAAGGGTCGGCCGAGGTCGAGTTCATCGATGCGTTCGGCCGCTCGTTGCAGCGCAGGTCGATGGGTCTCAGCCCCGAGCAGAGCTCGATCATCCTGGACATTTCCACGCTCCCGAGCGGTTCCTACACGGTGGCGCTGCGCCACACGGGTACGGGAAGGATCCTGCGCTCGCGGATGATCAAGCGCTGACCCGAAGCCGGGAGCACTCGCGCTTCAAACGGATTCTGCGCTGCGGTCGAGTCGGAGCAGAGCCAACATGCCCGCGACGAAGAAAAACAGGAAGAGCAGCGTACACCATGATGCCGGTACACCCAGCAGCATTGCCCACTGCGTATCCGAGTGCGACGTTCCGATGGCGGGTAGTATGACTTGTACCAACGGGTGCTTGAATTCGGTGGGTAGGGAGAAGGCTACAGTGTCCTTCGCGAAAAAGGCGCAGAACAGGCCGAACAGGGCGAGCGGTACGAAGACCCGACGAGACCACCGCCAATGGACCAGCGAAGGCAGGCAACGATAGAAAAGCATCACGGCCACAGCGGTGAGATAGCGCGGCCCGTAGCTCCAGCCGCCCCACCAGCCACCGAAACCCGAAATGGCGAGGATCGAAAGGAGCGCGGGAACGATCACGGGGTCCAGCCACCAGCGTGGTGCGCCGCGTTGCGCGGAGAAGGCCGCGATGGCGACCACGAGCACCGGTGCATAGAAGAACAGGCCACGATAGTCACTGAAGGTGATGTGCCACAGGTGTTCCATGTCCGGAAGTCCGAAGCCAGCGGCCTGGTGCATGAAATCGTAGCCTACCTGGTGCGTGTAGCCGATGGTGAACGGGTTGCCTGAAATGGCCGTGTTGTACGCGCCAAGGAGGATGCATGCGGGCAGCGCACCGAGCGCGAGCATGCCCAAAGCGCGGTAGTTCCTGCGGAAGAGCAGGAGGAGCGCCCAGCACATCGGAAAGAGCGCGACGGTGAATTCGCACAGCACGGCGGCGCCCGCGAAGGATCCGCAGACGAGCGTTCTGTCGCGTTCCCAAGCACGATAGGCGAGCAGCAGGAAGGCTGCGGCGATGAGATGGCCGAAGAACGCACCGCTCTGGATGAAGAGGAAGGAGCCGAAAAAGGGGAGAGCCGCGACCCAAGCGGGCGGCAAGCGCGCATCATGCGTCCCGCTTTTCAATGACAACCAGACAAGGGTGATGATCAGCGCGAAGGGTGCGCTGCCGATGAGGAAACCGCCGAGGCGCACCAAGGCCGGGTCCAGCGTTCCGTCCAGCGGTGACGGCGAGAAGTGGTGCAGGACCCACCAGAAGGGAACAACGAGCAGCGCCGGGAGCGGAGCCTTCTCTGAATAGTAGTGTCCGTTGATGAAAGCCTTGTCCCCCGAGTGTTCGGCGTACGCATCGATGTTCAGCGTGCCGTGCTCCACGATGGAGGCGACCATGGCCGCCCGACTGGTCACATTGTCGTTCCCGCCGCCGAAGAGGTGCCAGCTCGAAAGGAACAGCACGGTCAAGAAGAACAGTATGGTATTGGCGCGGCCCGGTCGCATCGGTTGCGGTAAGTCGGAAGAGGCGGCAAGTTGCACAACCCGCCTCACAGCCGCGAGCCACCTCCTTGTTCGCGGGTCCTCGGGCACGAACGGTCCCGTGGCCTGGATGATCGCCGGCACCGCGTATCATTCGATCCAATGATGCACGGAACGCGAATTCATTGGAATCAATGATTGGAACGGGTGGCCCGAAAAGGTTCATTTGTGTCATCAGGATCCACGGCGTACCGCCCTTGAACGGATGGATCCCACACCCAACACCTGTCACCATGATCCGGTCATTCCTCGCTTGCACGTGCTTCGCGGTCCTCGCTTGCGTCCAAGGGCAGAGCATTTCCCCCAGCGTGATCGGTGATGGCGGTGCGAGCACCGTGCTGCCCGGCGGACAGGTGGTATCCTGGACCGTCAGTGAGACCGTGACGGAGGCGACTTACGTGAACGGTGGCTGGGTGACCCCGGGCTTCCATCAGTCGCAGCCGCAGACCGTGGCCGTCTTCCCGAAGGTCTTCCTGGAAGGGCCGTTCGTGAGCGGTAGCGGGGACATGAGCGATGGCCTGCGTACCGCAGGGCTCATCCCCTTGATCTCCCCGTATATCAGCGGCCCCCAATTTCCCCAGATGAACAGTGGCGGGGAGTTCATAGCTCCCTCGGTGCTCGCGACGACCGGCAACAACGCCATCGTGGACTGGGTGCATGTGCAGTTGCGCAATGGGGCGAACAGCTCACAGATCCAGTACACCAGGAGCGGGCTGCTGCAGCGCGACGGTGACATCGTGGAAGTGGACGGCATCAACCAATTGACGTTCATCGCACCGGGCGCCAACTACTATGTGGCCATTCTGCATCGCAACCACCTGGCGGTGATGTCGGCCAACACTATCAACCTCGGTCCCTTAGGGGTGCCGATGAACTTCACCTCCCCGGTGTTGGCCACCTACGGCACCAGCGCGCAGAAGACCATCGGACCGGTGCTTGCATTGTGGGCGGGTGATGTTTCGGGCGATGGAACGATCAAGTACACCGGGAGCAGCAACGATCGCGACCCGATCCTTGTGACGGTTGGCAGCACCACGCCCAACAACACCATCGCCGGCTATAGTTCACGGGATGTGAACATGAACGGGGTCGTGAAATACACGGGCACAGGCAACGATCGGGATCCGATCCTGGTGAACGTGGGCAGCACCACACCCAACAATACCCGCGTTCGGCAACTGCCCTGAACCCGCAACAAGAACCATCCTCCGAAAACCCGCCCTATGAGAAAGCTCTCCCTTCTGCTGACCCTGATCGGCCTTTTATCGGCGCCCGTTCTGAACGCGCAGTACAGCCTTTTCAAGACCATGAGCTACCAAGGCGTGGCCCGCAACGCGGGCGGGACCCCGGTCGCGAACCAGGTCATCTCGGTGCGCTTCCAACTGCAGTACGGGCTTTCCGATGCGTACATCGAAACGCAATCGCTCACGACGAACGCCTTCGGTGTGTTCTCCGCGCAGATCGGGGAGGGTACACCGGTCGGGGGCGCCTTTCCATCCTATGATGCCATCGACTGGTGGGGCGGCTATGTGGCCGGGCTCCAGGTCTGGATCGACATCACCGGAGGAACCAATTATGTCCAGGCCGGCGGAACATCGCTCAGAAGTGTGCCCTTCGCCGCCCTGTCCGAGCAATCGTTCGCGCTGCTGGACAGTTCGCTCTATTCTTCACCGACCCGAGTGTTCATGAAGCCTACCGCACGGATGGGTCTGGGCACCGAGACGCCACAGAGCTTGGTGGACGTGGAGGGTGGCATGTCCATCGGGGCAACCTATTCAGGAACCACGGCGGCTCCTGCCAACGGCCTTATTGTGGAAGGGAATACGGGCATCGGCACGAGCGACCCGCAGGCCAAACTGCATGTGGTAGGTGCTACGCGACTGGTCGATGGAACCCAAGGCGCAGGCAAGGTGCTCACGTCCGATGCGAGCGGGAATGCGGCGTGGTCCACGGTGGTGAGCGCCGGCGACTTTACGACAACGTGGACGACCACGGGTGGCTTCACAAGCGCGCCATCCTCCCCCAGTTGCAGCTACAGCCGGGTGGGCAGCGTGGTGAATGTGGTTTGCCGCTTCGGAGGAGCTGGTCCGACCTATGCCGCGGGTACCAACACCGCCACGCTCACGGTTCCCCCCGGACTGCCCATCGCCGATCCACCCAATGGTCCACTGGTAAGCGGGACATTCATCAGTGATCATTACCGCAATGGGTCCCAGACCAGTGTGGGGATCGTCGCGAACAATACATCGACCACCGTTCTGTTGAAGATGAACGGATCGAACGCCGGCGTGGCGGGATCTTACTGCAGCTATACCTACAGGACATCGGCACCCTGAGGGCGGCCACGCGCTGGCAGTTCCTGCTATTGCCGCTCGAAGTGCAGCTTCCAGAAGTGGAAGTCGGGGCTGTGCAGGTCGATCTTGAAGCCGGTGACCTTATGGTCGGCATCGAACTCGAAGGTGATGTAGCCGGGTTCGAGGAAGGGGTCAGCGTGGTTCCACTTCCAGGTATCGTAGTGCCAGTGCTCCAATGAGCCGGTGAAGAGTTCTTTGGCGTGTGTGAAGGACAAGGTCGGAACGCCGCTCACGTCCTCGATGACGCACTCACCATAGATCTTGTCGAGATAGGTTCCTTTGAGGGCAGCGGCATCGGCCGTTGGCTTGGTGCCCTTCGCACGCGCGTTCAAGCGATCCGTCACGCGCTTGGCTTCCTCGGCCAGGTTGTTCGCGAGGTTCTTCACAATGCGACCTGTGGGATCGGAGTTCGGGTCGCCCAAGTACAGGTCAAGCACCTTGCGCGTGATCGCGAACACGCAGGATGATTCGCCGTTGCCGAGGCAGATCACGGCGAGGTCCTTCTCCGGCACCACGGCATGGTTGAGGATGAAACCGGGCATGCCGCCGCTGTGGGTGATCACCTTCGCTCCATAGCGGTCATTGGTGAACCAGCCCATGGCCGTACCGTCGAAGTGCTGTCCGACCTTGTTCGCTTCGGTTCCCACTTCGTTGCTGAGTTGCGGCGTGGTGATCGTCGTCCACGTACCGGCTTTCAGGAAGTCCTTTCCGTTCGCCTTGCCTTCGTTCATCCACATCGCGTCCCATTTCGCGAGGTCCGTCACCGTACTGATCACCCCGCACGCGCCATCAGCGCCTTTCAACGCCTGGTAGGGCATGCTTTTTTGCGGGGCCTTGGGGTCCTGTCCTTTGCGAACGTGCGGCAGTGCCACGTCTGTCATCCCGGCGAGGTCAGCGGTTTCCACGCGACTGCGGTCCATGCCAAGGGGCTTGAAGATCCGCGTGGAGACGAACTGGTCCCAGGACATGCCGCTCACTGCTTCCACCACTTGGGCGGCGGCGATCAACATGAGGTTGCTGTAGCCGAATTCGTTGCGGAACTCGTAGGTGAACGGTTCTTTGGAATGGCGATCGAGGATCTCGCGCGGGCTGTAGTCCGTACCGTACCAGAGCAGGTCGCCATCGAAGGTGATCCAGCCGCTGCGGTGGCAGAGCAGGTCGCGCACCAGGAAGTGTTCGGTAACGTAGGGGTCCGGTGTGCTGAACCAAGGCAGGTACTTGCGCACGGGATCATCGAAGCTCACCTTCCCTTCATCCACGAGCAGCCCGATGGCGCACGCGGTGAACGCCTTGCTGATACTGGCACAGTAGAAGAGGGAGTTCGGCGTAACGACATCCGTCTTTGCGAGGTCCAGTTTGCCGTAGCCCTTGCTCCAGATGAGGGTGCCATCCTTCACGATGCCCACGGCCAGCCCGGGCTGATCGAAGGCCTTCACGGAGCGTGCGACGTAGGCGTCGAGCGAATCAAGGTTGGGCTGCGCGAATACCGTAACGGTGATCGGCAGGAAGATCAGGAGGTGGCGAAGGCGCATGGTCGGTTGTTGCTGGCCGCGCGAAGGTGGTGAAGAGCGGCCGTATCACACTGGCGTAGTTTCACCGCCCGAAACCAAGGGAACCATGCGCCGCATCCTCCTTATCGCCATGCTCGCCGTCGTGCTGATCCTTGGACTGGTCTTCTATTTCCGCTACTCGTGGGTCTTCGGCGAGGGGGCCAAGAGCGGCGAACTGAACTATGTGGTACACAAAGGGTGGATCTGGAAGACCTATGAAGGTCGGCTGATCCAAACGGGGATCAAGGGTACGGCCGGGGGCATGCAGAGCAATGAGTTCATTTTCTCCGTGGTGGATGACCGGATCGCGGAGCGGTTGATGGTGAACAGCGGCAAGGTCTTCAACCTGCACTATGTGGAGTACCAGGGCGCCCTGCCTTGGCGGGGCATGAGCGTCTTCGTGGTGGACAGCATCATCAGCATGAGCGGTGACATGGGCTCTGCGGGGCAGGTGGTACCTTGACGAACGGCAGGCTTCCGGCCTGGCCACAGCCATGACAGGCTGGAAGTCCGGCCCAGGCGCTAGTCAGAGCCCGCGCTCATCTCCACCTCGTCCTTCTTCTCCTCCTTCTTCGCGCCCTTCAGTCCAGTGGTCGCATCGATGCCGTTGAGCACTTCGAGGTTGATCCCATCGCTGAGGCCGGTCTTGATCAGCGTCTTCGTCCAAGCGTCATCGCCTTTGCCCTCGGGGTTCTTCACGAACACGAAGGCGCTATCGCCCTTGTTGTTGAAGGAGACCAGGCTTTCCGGCACGGTGAGCACGCTGTCCCGGCGATCGAGCACGATGTCGGCATTGGCGCTGTAACCGCTGCGCAGGCTCTCGCCGTCCTTCAGTTTCACGGCGGCGCGGATCTCGAACTGGATGGCCCCGTTCTCCTCCACGCCTTTCGGGGCGATGTACTCCAGCTCGGCGTCCCACTTGGCGTTCTCGATGGCACCCACGGTGAGCACCACGGGCATCTTCAGTTTCACCTTGCCCACTTCACTCTCGTCCACTTTGCCCTGGAAGATCAGATCACCCATATCGGCGATGGCCGCGATGGTGGTGCCCTCGTTGAAGTTGTTGCGTTCGATCACGCTGTTGCCCTCTTTCACCGGTACGTCCAGGATCATCCCGTCGATGGTGGAGCGCACCACGGTGTTGCCCGCGCTCTTGTTGCTGATGCCGTCACGCACCACCTTCAGCGCTTCTTCGGCGGCGCTCAGTTCCTGTTTCGCGTTCTTGAGCGCTACGTCGTAGCCCTGCATCTCCGTGGCGCTGATCACGCCCTTGTCGGCCAGTGGCTTGTTGCGGTCGTAGGTGAGTTGCGCGTTCTGCACCCCGATGTTTGCGGCGCTCACGCGTTGCTCCGCGCTGCTCAATTCCATCATGTTCGGCACGATCTGGATGCGTGCCAATGGCTGGTCCTTCTTCACGCGGTCACCGGCTTCCACGAACAGCTCGCGGATGATGCCGCTGACGACGGGCTTGATCAGGATCTCCTTGCGCGGTACGATCTTCCCGTTGGCCACGGTCTTCTTCACCACATTGTTCTTCTTCGCGTGCTCCGTGGCGAACTCGTCCGGCTTGGCCGCGCTCTTTTCATAGAGGAACCACATGGTCCAGATGAAGAGGACCGCGAGGCCGATGAGAAGGAGGTATTTGAGGATCTTTTTCATGCGTTTGGTTGTTGGGGCGCGGGATCTCACGCCCTTACTCGGCTCTGAGTGCGTCTACGGCTTTGATCGCCAACGCCCGCCGCGCCGGGAGAAGTCCCGCGAGCAGGCCGCTTACGATGAGGACGGCGAACGCCACGAGGGCGACGTTGATGTCCACGCCCGGGTTCTTGAAGAAATCGCTGCTGTCGCCCACCATGGCCCGGGTGGCTTCGAGCACGCCCACCCCTGCGAGCAGGCCGAAGTAGCCCGCGATCATGATCAGGGTGAGCGCTTCCTGCACGATCTGGCCGGTGATCATGCGCGGGGTGGCTCCGATGCTGCGGCGGATGCCGATCTCCTTCGTGCGTTCCTTGATGCTCACGAGCATGATGTTGCCGATGCCGATGGCCCCGGCCACCAGGGAGAAGATGCCCACGATCCAGCTGATGCCCGAGATGGCGATGAAGAGCATGTTCATCTGCTGGTACATCTCCTGCATGTTGAAACTGCCGAACGCGTTGTCGTCCGTGGGATCGATCTTGTGCTTGCGGGCCATCAGGTGCTTCACCTGCTTCTCCACCTGCGCCACTTCCACGCCCGGCTTGGCGATGATGTTGTACCAATGCACCGTGTTCAGGCTGTTGAACGCCTTCTGGAAGGTGGTGAAGGGCACGTAGATCTTGGCGTCCGGGTTGTCGCCCATCTGCGCGCTGCTCTTCTTCTTCATGTGGCCCACTACCATGAAGTAGACACCATTGATGCGGATGTACTTCCCCAGCGGGTCCTCCTTTTCGAAGAGCCGCTCCACGACCTGGTCCCCGATCACGCAGATCTTGCGTTCCTCATCGAGGTCCATCTGGTTCAGGAACCGGCCGGCCACTACGCGAACGGCTTCCACCTGCAGCACGTCCGGTTCGGAACCGTAGATCGAGAACGCGGCGGTCTTGCTCTTGTAGTTCACGTTGTTGCCGCCTCGCCAGCCACCGAGCTGCAGTTCGGGTGAGCAGACCAGTATCCCCGGCACCTGGTCGCGGATGGTACGCGTGTCCTCGTTGTCGAAGTTGAACCTGCGCCCGCGTTGGAAGCCTTCGTAGGGCTTCGTCGTGGGCATGGTCCAGACGAAGGAGCAGTTGGTGGCGAAGCCATCGAAGCCGCCGAGCACGGCGTTCTTCAATCCATTGCCCATGCCGAGCATCACCACGAGCATGAAGATGCCCCAGCTCACACCAAGCATGGTGAGGAAGCTGCGGAGCTTGTTGCGCCGCAACGTCATCATCACCTCGTTCCAGCGGTCCCTATCGAACATGGTGGGGTTGGGTTACACCACAGAGGCACAGGGGCACAGAGGGTCCAAGGCCGGATGACCAACGGATCCTGAGAGCACATGACCGCGCTCTGTGAACTCTGTGTCTCTGCGCCCCTGTGGTCTTCATCATTCGTCTCGCAGTGCTTCAATGGGACGTATGGCCGCGGCCCTGCGCGCGGGGAAGTAGCCCGCGAGGGTTCCGGCGAAGAGCATGGCGACAAGCGCGTAGACGGCGGTGGTGAAATCGATGTTGGGGTCGCGGAACATCTCGCTGCCGGGCACCACGCTGGCAAGGCCTTCGATGAGGAAAACGCCCAAGGCCAATCCGAGATAGCCGAACACGGCGGTGACGAACACAGCCTCCATAAGGATCTGGCCAACCACGTTCGCGGGCGTGGCACCCATGGCTTTCCGGATGCCGATCTCGCGCGTACGGTCCTTCACAACGATCAGCATGATGTTGCCGATGCCCACGATCCCCGCCACCAAACTGCCGATGCCGATGAACCAGATGAAGCCGGTGATGCCCATGAACACGTTGTTGAAAGTGCCCACGTTCTCCACGTTGTTCTCCAGCCACATCGCGCGATCATCGGTCGGGTCGAAGTTGTGGCGGCGTGCGATGGTGTGTCGTGCGCGTTCTTCGGCCATTTCGGCACCGCGACGGCTCGCGTCGGAAAAGCTGAACATGATCTCGTCCACATCACGCTGTGCGTTGAAGACCTGTTGCGCGGCGCTGAGCGGAATGAAGACCGGACTGCGTTGCATCATGCCATGGCTGCCCTCGTTCTCGAACGCGTAGATGCCCACCACCTGGAAGGGAACGCCGTTGACGTTCACCCATTGGTCCATGGGGTCCTCCTTCTTGAACAGTTCCTTGCGCGCATCTTCGGCGATCACGATCACTTTGCGCACCTGCTGCTCATCCACCTCATTGATGAAACGGCCGCGCTCGATCACCTGCTTCTCCAGCACCTGGTGCTCGCTCACCACGCCATGGATGTTGTAGCTGCCGTAGTTGTTGCCGTGCTGCAACTGGCTATTGCCCCGCCACACGCGATAGCTGCCACTGATGTTCACCAGACCGGGTATGGCGTTGCGCAGCGCTTCCACGTCTTCTTCGGTCAGCTGGATATTCCTGTTGGCGGGCAGGCCGTTCCACGGCTTGCTGGTTTCGCCGCCCCAGATGCTGATGCTGTTCTCCGCTGTGTTCCGGAAGTTGTAGGCGAAGCCGTTGCGCAGGCCCGCGCCCAAGCCGAGCAGGAGGATGAGCATGAAGATGCCCCAGAAGACGGCGAAGCCCGTGAGCACCGTGCGCAATTTGTTCTTGCCGATGCTCTGGAAGATCTCGCCCCACTTCTCCTTATCGAACATGGGGGGGAGTTTTTACACCACAGAGGCACAGAGGCACGGAGAAGAACGTTCCACCGCTCTGTGTTTTCTGCGGCTCTGTGCCTCTGTGGTATTGCGATCTCTCCTTATCGGACATCGGCGAGGAGGGTTGCGGGATCCATGTACGCGTTCTCGATCAGCCCGTCCTTCAGGTAGATCACCCGCTGGCTGGCCGCGGCCACGGCGCGTTCGTGCGTCACGATCACAACCGTCATGCCCAGGTCGCGGTTCACGCTCTTGAGCAGTTCCATCACCTCGTGACTGGTGGTACTGTCCAATGCGCCGGTGGGCTCATCGGCCAGGATGATCTTCGGGCTGCTCACGAGCGCACGGGCGATGGCGACGCGTTGTTTCTGGCCACCGCTGAGCTCATTGGGCATGTGCGTGGCCCAATCCTTCAGGCCCACGTTCTCCAGCATGGCCAACGCCTGGTCGTTGCGCTTGCGGCGCGAAACACCTTGGTAATAGAGCGGCAGGGCCACGTTCTCCAACGCGTTCTTGAAGCCGATCAGGTTGAAGCTCTGGAAGATGAAGCCGATGTACTTGCTGCGCAGGCCGGCGTTCTCCGTTTCGCTCTGCCCTTTGATCAGCATGTTGTCCAGCAAGTACTCACCGCTGTCGTACTCATCCAGTATGCCGATGATGTTGAGCAGGGTGCTCTTGCCCGAGCCCGAAGACCCCATGATGCTTACCAGCTCGCCCTTGCCGATGGTCAGGTCGATGCCCTTGAGCACCTGCAGGACGTTGGCGCCGGTGCGGTAGGCTTTGCGGATGGACTTCAGTTCGAGCATTCATCGGCCGCCGGAGCCTTGGGTTCAAGGGCGAGGGTGGCGGTGCCGAAAGTACCGGAGGTCGTGTGTCGGACGGTTGGCCTTACATGAACGGTTCGGCCCGTGGGAAGAGCGGGACCGGTCAGTCACCTTTCCGCCGGAACAAAAGATCGATGAACAGGCGGTCCACGTGTATCTCCTGCAGTTGGCCCTGAGCGTACACGTAGCGGCTCTCGGCCCCGTTGGGGAAGGTAAGCAGGTAGTTGCCGGGACTGACCGCACGGAGTGAGCAGGGTGCCAACACACTTTCAACGAAAACGGACTCCTGCCCTATGGGTTCTTCATAATACATGCGCGCCGTGGTCCATGGCAGGGCTTCGGCTCGGCGGAATACCGGACGCGGATAGACATGGCAGCGAAGACCATCAGTATCCGTGGTCATATGGCTGGAATCGCGCACGGTACCGTTCACATGGATGCTGCTCATGCAGGCGCGCAGCGTTCCACCGCTGTATTCGGTGAACATCGCGGAAGTGACGGTCTGCTTCCAGATCACATTCATCTCGGAGTACGAGGTCATCACGTACAGGGTGCGATCGCCGGTGGTGGTGCGCGAAGCGGCGACACTGCCGACCACCTCGCCACCTTTCAGGATGTCGAAGGTGCTCTCCTGGGCTTGGGCCCCTCCGCTCGCGAGTCCGGTCAGGAGAACAGCGCACCAGCCGGAGCGGGCAATGGTCTTGAACGGTGATCGCATCGCTGGGGAAGGTAGGCTGAACCCGACCGCTGTTCAACCCGCGATGGCGCAGGGCCTCAAACAAGATCCCAAACCGATCGCTTCTTGTGCGGTGGAAAAGCGAGGGCGACGGTCGCCAAGGCGTTGACGAAGGGCACCGCAGCGAGCACGCCGAGCCAATGTGGCCAGCCGGCATCGCGGGCCCGGTGTACCGCGTTCCACATCAGGGCGGAGAAGAACAGGAAACTGGTCAGGCAGATGATGAAAGCGACGTTGCCGTTCAACCAAGGGCGGACAAGAAGGAAAGGGTTCAGCCAGCTCAGGGGCCATGACCAGTCGCGCGCGAGATCGGGCCGCAAGTGCATTACTTGAAGGTCGATGACCGCTTTGCCCGCAGCGAGGAGCACTGTGTTTCGGACGAAGCGTACGCGTGACGTTGAGCCGTCACAATGCAAGATCCGCTGGAGCGTATTCATGGCATCGGGAGTTGTGCGCGACGCTCGAAGAGGGCGTCCAGCGCGGTTCGGATCTTCTCATGCTGGAAGCGATACCCGAGTTCCAGCGCTCGTGTGGGCACAACACGACGGCTCTTCAGCACCAGTTCGGTCTCGGTGCGCAGGAAGAACGCACCGATGGTGAGCATCCATTTCGGCACGTTGAAGGCGACGACCGGCTTGACCCGCAAGCGCAACTCGTGCATGAGGTCATACTCCGGTAATGGGTTCGGTGAAGCCAGGTTGATGATGCCGTCTACGCCCGGCGTGTCGATCAGGCATTGGAAGAACGCGCTCACATCCGCCTCATGCACCCAGCTCACGAATTGCTTTCCACTCGCATGATGTCCGCCCAGCCCGAAGCGCGTGAGCTGCGCGAAGCGCGGGAACGCACCTCCGTGAGGACTGAACACCATTGCACAGCACACGGCGACCTGTCTTGTGCCTTCACGTGTGTGCCGGAAGAACTCCTTCTCCCATGCGAGCACGACCTGCGGTGAGAAGTCGGAGCCCAGCTCACCGGTATACTCATCCATCGGTCGGTCCTCCGCGTGACGATAGACGGTGGCGCTGCTCAGGTTGATCCACAACTTCGGCGGACGTGCGCATGCCACTACCGCTTCCCCGAGCACGCGTGTGGCATCGACGCGGCTGTTGAGGATGAGCGCCCTGTTCTTGGTCGTGTAGCGGCAATCCACGCTGCGGCCCACAAGGTTGATCAGCACATCGGCCTCGTTCAGCTCGGCTGACCAAACACCGGACGTTCTTCCATCCCAGCGCACATTGCGCGCCTTCGGATGTTGCTTCAGCCCGGGCCGCCGCGTGAGAACGACCACTTCATCACCACGGTCCGCGAAATGCTGTTGCAGGATGAGCCCCATCGTGCCCGTACCGCCTGCGAGGATGATCTTCATCTTAGGGGCACCGGCTTCCAGCCGGTGGTGTTTTTATCGAGCAGGTGTGACTACCACAGGCACGGGTTGCGCCATCATGCTTTGGCGGCTCTTCTTCCGTCCGCGGAAGAACAGGAAGAGGTTGAGGAAGAGCATCACACCGAGGTAGATCGCGAAGCCGCCGATCTTGTGGGCCAAGGCTTCCACCATTTCCTGGTTGGTGTCGAGCACGCGCGTGAACGTGACGACCTGCTCACCGATGTTGGGGTCGTATTCGAAGCGCTCGCCCTGATCGATCTTCAGGATCAGCAGCGCGAAGCCCATGTTCAGCAGGTAGAAGCCTACCTCGAAGAGCTTGTTGGTGGCGTTGGCGATATCCTCCTTGCCCTTGAAGATGTCGAGCATGAAGGTGCGGCCGTTGGTGAAGAGGGTGCGCGCCACGTAGAGGGTGAGGCCCAATGCGAGCGGCAGGTAGATCATGTACGCGAGGACGATCTTGGTGGTCATGGCGTTTGCGTGTTGAGGGTTTGACGATGTTTCATCCGGCTCCAGATGAGAAGCACGGCGATGTTCTGGTAGTGCAGCACGGCGAGGGTGAAGAGGATGAGCGCGATGCGCTGGCTGAGCACGCCGAGCATTTGCGGTACGGTGGTCACCGGTTCCCACAGGCTCAGCACGATGGCGATGTACCCGATGTTCACCACGTAGCAGCCGACGAGCAGGATGTTGTTCACCGCGTCCACGAAGCGGGCCTCATTGTCGAAGATCCTCAGCATCCACAGCCGCCCGTTGCGGTGGCAGACCTGCGCCACGTACACCGCTATCCCGACCATGGCCGGGAAGAAGAGCGCGTAGCTGAGGAGGTTGAGGTTCATTGTTTCAGATAGTTCAATGTTTCAGGAAGTATTGAAATATAGTGCTCAAAAAAAGGGGCGGTCCTCCGGAGCGCGGCGAAAGCCGCGGCAGCCCGGCCTGATGTCCGTTCGTCAAGGAAGTACCACGTATTCATTTGAGCAGGGTGGAAGCGGCCTTCACGAACCACTGGACGTCGCGTCGCGTGCTGTGGTCGAGCAGCGTATCGAGGCGTGTGGTGAGGTCGTGCAGATCATGGGTCATCTTGCGGAAGCTCTTCGCTTCGGGCGTGGCACCGGGGATGTCCTCCAGTTGGTCGAGCAGGCGCACCAACGGCTCCAATTCGCGCTTCTTGCGTTCGCGGGTGATGTGCGTGGCGACTTTCCACACGTCCTTCTCGGCCTCGAAGAACTCGCGGCGTTCACCGGTCTTCAGCACGCGGCGCACCAGGCTCCAGTCGATCAGTGCGCGCAGGTTCATGTTCGCGTTGCCCCGGCTGATGTTCAAGAGGTCCATCACATCCTCCGTGCTCAGCGGCTCATGGCTGATGAGCAGGAGCGCGTGCACTTGGGCCATGCTCCGGTTGATGCCCCACGCGCTCCCGAACGCGCCCCAGGCCTCGATGAACTTCTCGCGTGCTTCCTTCAGGTCCATGGTTCCGGGACTTTCAATGGGTCAAAAGTAGGCCATAGTCCCGGAAGTTTCAAATACTATTGAAAGAAAGTGCTGGAACGTTCGGTTTCCGGATGGAACGCGTCAGCGCACGATCACGGTGGTGCGCGATGCACCTTCCAACGAGCGCACGAGGTAGAGACCGGTCGCGGGTCGCAAAATGGAGATCTCCACGGCGTCTTCCGCGAGCGGCCGTGCCGTGAAGGCCACCTCTTGTCCAAGAAGGTCGGTGATGGAGAGCCGCTCCCCGGGATCCGTTCGCAAGGTGAATTCACCGTCGCAGGGTTGCGGCCAAACCACTGGGAGACCGGTCGCATCGAAGGTCACACTGACGATAGGAGAGTAGCGAGCCGCTCCGTTAAAGTCCACTTGGCGCAGGCGGTAGTAGTCCGTCCCGGATGGGGGCGATGGATCCAGCAGTTCGTAGGCGATCGGCACAAGACTGTTGCCTGCACCGGGCACCGTTCCAATGGTGGACCATGAGATGCCGTCGGTGGATCGCTCCACTTCGAAGCGGTCGTTGTCGATCTCCGTCGCCGTTGTCCATTCGAGCAATGCATCCCGCCCCGTCGCGCGGGCATTGAATGCGATGAGTTCGATGGGAAGCATGACCGCTGGCTTCACCGAGACATCATCGATGTAGTAGTAGGAACCGGAACTGCCGGGACCGCCGAAGTTCTGCGAGGTGGTGGACGCGTACGGCACGAAGTTGCCGATGCACATGTACTGGAAGGCCTGTGTGGCCGTGAACGTGAGCGAGACGTATTGCCAAGTGGTCGAGAAGAAGACGGAAGCGATCTCGACCTGTGGGGTATAGGCGATCTGGGCCCCGCAGGATTGGGTGAGCGGTGCGGCGCTGAAGGCCACGCCGATATGGTTCACCCCGAACGGATGGATGGTGCTCACACCGTTCGTGAGCCAGAAGCCGATTTCATAGGTCTGTCCCACCGTGAGCGGCGCGTTCAGTGTGGTGCGCAGGTATTCCCTGAACCCCGGGCTGGTGAAGTACCACGGAGCGAATCCGGCCATTCCCGCGCCGGCATGCGGCATCACTGTCGCCCAAAAAGTGTTCGGGGGTTGCACGCCTCCCGTAGCGGCGGTATGATAGTATTCCGGCGAACCACAGCCCACGACGAGGACGCAGGAGTTAGTCGGTGAGCTCCAGCCCGATGCGAGGCAGATCTGGGCGTAGGTGCTCGGCAGCGCCGTATACGTTTCGAAGGTCCCGTTCACCACCAGGTTCTGTCCGGTCGCCACCGTGCATAGCGCAGCGAAGGCTGCGCTGAGAGGGAGGCGGTGGTGCGTTGCGCTCATGGTCCTGCCCGTTCGATCCGCGGATGGTGACAGCTGGTGATGGCACCGGGCACGTCAGGCATTTCCAAAGCTACCGGGCCGTTCCGGCTGACGAATGGAGTTTCTCAGGCTTCCGACAGGCCGGGCGAACGGGCTGTTGTAGCCGTGCATCACGGCGATGGAACGGACCTCATTCGCCGGTGTTCTTGAGGGTCGCCAGCAATCCGTAAGCTCCTTTCAGAACAAGCGGGCGTTCCAGCAGTTCGGGCGTAGGAGAGATCAGTTCCACGAAGCCGTATTCGTTGGCACCGGTCTTCACATCGAGCAGCGCGTAGCTGCCGTCCGCGTTCGCGGCGAATACACCTGTGCCGTTCTCTGTTCGGACCACGGCCTCTTCCGGCACGCACCAGACGGTATCGGTGCGGCTTTCCAAGGTGGCGCTCATGGCCATGCCGGGCACCAGGTCGCGTGGGGCCTTGGTGAAGTGGCAATGGACCACGGTACTGCGATCGGCATCGAGGCTGCGGCCCACGAGGATCACTTCGGCTTCGTATTCGTCTTGGGGATGTGCGGTCGGCCGGGCGTGTACCTCTTGACCGACCCGCACCAGCGGTAGGTCCTTCTCGAACAGGGTGAGTGCGAGGTGTATGTCCTTCGGGTCCACCAGTTCGAACAGCACATCGGTGGGTTGGACGTATCGCCCGATGTTCACGTTCACCTTGGCCACCCAGCCGTGTATCGGTGAGCGCAGGGCCACGGAGCGTGAGAGGCTTTCCGCGGAAAGCGTTGATGGATCCACGCCGATCAGGTACAGTTGCTCGGCCAGTGAGCGCATGCCCACTTTCTGTGCATTCAGTTCGGTGGTCACTTCCTGCAGCACCTTGTCGCTGGTCGTCTTCGAAGCGTTCAGTGCTTTCTGGCGTTCGTGGTCCTGGGTGAGCAGTTCTACTTTCCCCTTCGCCACGAGGTAGTCCTGTTGGAGTTGGATGAAACGGGGATCTTCCATCAGCGCGAGCGTCTGCCCCTTCTGGATCTCCATACCGGGCAAGAGATCGGTGCTGCGCAGATAGCCGCCGAGCGGTGCGCTCACACTCACCATGTTCTGTGGGGGCACATCCACTACGCCCTGCACAGGCAGCAGGGCACCGAGCGAACGACGCTCGGCCTTGCCGGTGACGATTCCAGCGTTCGCCAGTTGTTCGTTCGTCAGTGAAACGGTGTGCGGGTTGGTGGTCGCACTGGTGCTTTGTTCGCTGCTCGTGCCGCTGTTGCAAGCGCAGATGAGCAGTGCGGACGAGAAGAAGAGCACGAGCGGTCGCCCTGTGCGTGAGATATTGATGCTGTTCGGAGTGATCATGATGATCGGTGGGTCAATGTTGGTTGAAGGCGTCGAGTTCGATGCTTGCGCGGCCCAAGGCCCGGAGCGCATCGAGGTGCTCCATGGAAAGGGTGATGGACTGCCCGACGAGCAGGCTCCATTCCAAACGGTCGATCTGTCCATTCCGGTAGGCTTCCTCCGCGGACGTGCGCAACTGCGACGCTTCCTGCGCGGCACCTTGCTCCAACGCATCGACGCGGGCCAATGCGTAGGCGTAGCGCTCCCGGGCTTGCTGCAGCCGTGTGCGCACCTCCTCCTCCAATGCGCTGGTGCCGTTCGCTGCGCGCTTCAAGCCGATACGCGCCGACTTGTCGCGGGCGTGCTGCGCCCCGAAGAAGAGCGGTACGCTGATACCCGCGCGCACCGTCGTGAAGCGGTCCCCGCGACCGTAGATCACCGAACCATCCGGCAGGGAGGGCGAGCCGTTCAGCGTCATGGATGAAATGCCGACCGTGATGTCCGGCAGGAGTGTGGCGCGCTCCATGCGCCAGCGCGCTTCGGCCGTCGCTTCCTGCTCGCGCGCCGAACGCACGAGGGGATGCGAAGCGACGGCGCTGTCACCCGGCATCCGATCAATGAGCCGTTTCAGCGGCATTTCGGCGGGTGCGAACGCGGTGCGCGAATTCAGCAATTGGCCCAGTCGTGTGCGTACCTGTTGCAGCTCCCCGTTCACTTGCAGGAGCCGGGCTTTCACCAGCATGCCTTGCGTGCGTGCTGTGGCACGTTGCAGCACATTGCTGGCACCGAGGTCGAACCGTTGTTGTTCGCCAGCGACTGCAGCCGTGTGAATGCTGTCCGCTTCGCCCAGTGCACGGGCTTCCTCGGTGAGCACGAGCAGTTCGTGGTAGGCCATTTCCGCCTGCATGCGCACCTCGCGTTCGCGCAGGGCTTGCTCCCAACGCGTGCCGGCGGCCGTGTGCGCGAGCAACTGGCGCTTCCGCGCGTACACTGTGGGGAAGGCCATCGCCTGTGTCACGCCGATGCGGTCGTCGTTCAGGTTGGTATTTATACGACCATACTCGTAGTCGATCTGTGTGCGCGGAAGGTCCCACGCGGAGCCGATCAGCGTTTCCTCTTCTTCCGAGCGGAGCACGGCACTCTTGAGGTAAAGGTTGTTGCGCAGCGCGCTGTCCACCGCTTGTTGCAACGTGATCGAGGGGAGTGCTTGCTGGGCGTTGGAGTAGAACGGCAGACAGGTCAGCGTGATCATCACCGGAACGATCGCGGCCATCGCATCGGGGCCACCTTTCTTCCGCGTGCGGAACACGAGCATGTACAGCGCGGGCAGCACGAAGAGCGTGAGGAAGGTGGCCGTGATGAGACCGCCGATCACCACGGTGGCCAGTGGCCGTTGCACTTCGGCACCGGAGCCGTTGCTCAGGGCCATAGGGAGGAAGCCGAGCGAGGCCACGCTGGCGGTCATCAGCACGGGACGGAGACGGGTCGCGGTGCCGCTACGGATACGTTCCGCAACATCGATCAGCCCGCCCTTGCGCAGGTGCTCGAATTCACTGATGAGGACAATGCCATTCAGCACCGCCACACCGAAGAGTGCGATGAAGCCGACGCCCGCCGAGATGCTGAAGGGCATGCCGCGTCCGGCCAATGCGAGCACACCACCGATGGCACTCAGCGGTACGGCACTGAACACGAGCAGGCTCAGTTTCAACGAACCGAACGCGAAGTAGAGCAGCAACAAGATGAGCAGGAGCGCCAGCGGCACCACCACGCTCAAGCGCTCCTTCGCTTCCACGAGGTTCTGGAAGGTGCCACCGTAGGTGACGTAGTAGCCGGCGGGCAGCTTCAACCCCGCGTCCGCTTTGTTCTGCAGTTCTTCCACGATGCTCTGCACATCGCGCCCACGCACGTTGAAGCCGACGGTGATGCGGCGCTTGGCATCCTCGCGTTGCACCTGGTTCGGCCCGTTCACGATGCGCACATCGGCGAGCAGGGAGAGCGGTACGGGTTTCCCCATGGGCGTGGGCACGAGCAGCCGTTGCACATCGCGCAGGTCGGTGCGGCTCTGGTCCCGCGCCCGCACCACGAGGTCGAAGCGTCGTTCACCTTCGAAGACCTGTCCGGCCACGTTTCCGGCGAAGGCGGTGCGTACGACATCGTTCACCGTTTCCACATCGAGCGCATAGCGTGCGAGCGCCGCACGGTCGTGCCTCACCACGATCTGCGGCAATCCGCCCACACGCTCCACGTACAGGTCGGCGGCGCCGTCCACAGTGTTCACCAGTGCGCCCAGCTTGTTCGCGTAAGCGGCCAAAGTGTCGAGGTCCTCACCGAAGATCTTGCACACCACGTCCTGCCGCGCACCGGTCATCAGCTCGTTGAAGCGCATCTGCACCGGATACTGGAAGCCGAAATTCACACCGGGCAACGCGCTCAGGGTCTTCCCCATCTTCTCGGCCAGTGCATCGAAGCCGCTGGCGCTTGTCCATTCCTTTTTGGGTTTCAGGATCACCATCATGTCCGCGGCCTCGATGGGCATGGGATCCGTGGGGATCTCGCCCGATCCGATCTTGGCAACGACTTTCTCCACTTCCGGGTAGTTCGCTTTCAAGAGTCCGGCGGCCTTCCCGCAGGTCTCAACGGTGTTGGTGAGCGAGCTGCCGGTGAGGAGCCGGGTATCGATGGCGAAGTCGCCTTCCTCCAGCTCGGGTATGAATTCACCGCCCATGGCGGCGAGGATGCCGCTGGCGACGATCAACAGCACTGCCGCTGCAACGACCAGACGCATCGGCTTGGCCAGCGCGCCATCGAGCCAGCGCCGATAGGAGCCGCCCAAGCGCGCCATCATGCGGTCCGTCCACGTGTCGGGAGCGTCCAGCCGTTTGCTCAGGAACAACGCGCTCATCATGGGCACGTAGGTGAGGGAGAGGATCGCGGCACCGAGCACGGCGAAGGCGACCGTCTGCGCCATGGGCTTGAACATCTTGCCTTCGATGCCCTGCAACGAGAGGATGGGCAGGTACACGATGAGGATGATGATCTGGCCGAACATCGCCGAGTTCATCATGCGGCTGGCGGAGGACCGGACGAGGTCGTCCATATGCGGTGGGTCCAGCCTGTTCGCGGCCTGCGTGCGTTCGTGCCCGTGGATCCGGTGGAGCACGGCTTCCACGATGATGACCGCACCATCGACGATGAGGCCGAAGTCGAGCGCGCCGAGGCTCATCAGGTTGCCGCTCACGCCGAAGAGGTTCATCATGATCACGGCGAAGAGCATGGCGAGGGGGATCACGGAGGCCACCACCAATCCGGCGCGCAGGTTCGCCAGGAAGAACACGAGGATGAGCACCACGATGATCGCGCCTTCCATCAGGTTCGTTTCCACGGTGCTGATGGCGTTGTTAACCATCTTGGTGCGGTCGAGGAAAGGCTCGATGGTGACGCCTTCCGGCAGCGTCTTCTCGATCTGCGCGATACGCTCCTTCACGCGTCCGATCACGGCGCTGCTGTTCGCGCCTTTCAGCATCATCACCACGGCACCGGCCATTTCGCCCTCATCGTTGTAGACCAGTGCACCGTAGCGGGTAGCGCTGTTCACGCGGACCTCGGCCACGTCGTGCAACAGGACGGGCGTGTGGTCGGGCAGGACTTTCACCTGGATGGTCCGGATCGCGTCCATGTCCTCGATCAGTCCTTCGGTCCGCACGAAGAGCATGGCCGGACCTTTCTCGATGTAAGCCCCTCCGGTGTTGGCGTTGTTGCGGGCCACGGCGCTGAACACGTCGGCGATGGTGATGCCCATCGCGCCGAGCCGTTCGGGATCCACGGCGATCTCATACTGCTTCAACTTGCCGCCGAAGCTGCTCACGTCGGCCACGCCTTCGGTGCCGAGCAGTTGCCGGCGCACGATCCAATCCTGGATGGTGCGCAGTTCGATGGCATCATAGCGCGCCTCGTACCCGGCTTCCGGCTTCACCACATATTGGAAGATCTCGCCCAAGCCGCTGGACACGGGCCCCAGTTCGGGTTTGCCGAGGCTTTCGGGGATGGTGACCTGGGACAGGCGCTCGGTGACCTGTTGCCGTGCCCAGTACACATCGGTGGCGTCATCGAACACGATGGTGACCACGCTGAGCCCGAAGCGGCTGAAACTGCGCTGCTCCACGATACCTGGTATGTTCCGTGTGCCCTGTTCGATGGGGAAGGTGATCAGGCGTTCGATGTCACCCGCGCCCAGCGCGGGGCTTACGGTGATCACCTGTACCTGGTTGTTGGTGATGTCGGGCACGGCGTCGATGGGCAGTTGGGTAACGTTGTAGGCACCCCAGGCCACGAGGCCGAGCACGAGCAGGCCGACGATGAGTTTCTGTTGGATGGAGAATGCGATGATGCGGTCCAGCATATGGTTCGCTTTTGGGAAGATGGACGGGAAAACGGATACGGCACGCGCAACGCGACAGGTCCGATCGACCTGCACGCGCATCAGATGGCGGTGCCGGAAAAGGGATCAGGCCCGCTTGGGCGGCTGCCAGACGTCGGTGCGTTCTCCCAAAGAGAGCGCGGATTCCGGATGCACGGCATCCAGCGGAAGCGAGGGATAGTGGAACGCGATGGACGTCAGCGGCGCATGGAAAAGATCCTGCGCCACGTTGAAATTGATGTGGTCATCATGCGAGCGGAAGGGGAGCCGCTCGTCCTGCGCGAAATCCTCGTCATGCACGTTCCCGCTGAAGTAGTGCATCACCAGGAAGCCGACCACGGTGGTTCCGGGCTCTTCGGCCTGATGGTCCAAGTAATGACGGACGAGATGCGGTAGCCGTGCCAACTGGTGCAGCTCGGTCTGGCCGAACAGCATGGAGAGCACTACCAAGGCCGCGATGATAGCCCGCATCGGGGCGAAAGTACGCATGGCCTCGCGCAGCGAGGTGACGATCCTCACGAAGAAGTCTTCGTGTACCCGATGACCACGCATCACGCCGTACCTCGCGTCTACCATGCCCAGAAGGAGCGTTGACCGTCCATATCCTCTTACCGTTCGATGTGCTGGGAGATCACAATGACCAAGACTACCTTGTAATGGAACGGATTCATAGGGTGTTCTGACGGAGCCGGAATGGGGCTGACCGGGCGGAAGTTGCAGGCAACGAACCGATGGCCCCACAGTCGTTACGGCTACATTGTCCGCCAGCGATCGCCATGGAAACCGTCACGTCCCCAGCAACCACTGAACTGCTCGAACGCCACTTCGGCTACAAGACTTTCCGCCCGCAACAGCAGGAGATCATCGAGCATGTATTGGCGGGAAAGGATGCCGTGGTGCTCATGCCGACCGGTGGCGGGAAGAGCCTGTGCTACCAGATACCGGCGCTCGCGTTGGATGGATTGACGGTGGTGATCTCCCCGCTCATCGCACTGATGAAAGACCAGGTGCAGGCCTTGCAAGCGAACGGCATAGCAGCGGCCTACATCAACAGCTCACTCTATTTCGAAGAAGAGAGGGAGGTCGACGAGCGCTTGGAGAACGGGGAGATCAAGTTGTTGTACCTCTCGCCTGAGCGCCTCTTCGCGCCGAATGTGCTGGAGTGGCTCGCACGGTTGAACGTGAAGCTCTTCGCCATCGACGAGGCGCATTGCATCAGCAGTTGGGGCCATTCCTTCCGTCCGGAGTACAAGAAGCTCAACTCGATCAAGCAGCGCTTCCCGCACATACCCGTGATCGCGCTTACAGCCACTGCGGACCGTGCCGTGCGCGGAGACATCGCGCAGCACCTCGGCATGCGCAACGGGCGCATGTTCGTGAGCAGCTTCGATCGGCCTAACCTCTCGCTCGCCGTTTTACCTGGCGTGGACCGCTGGAAGGCGATCGAGCGGATCATGTCGCGCCACGTGGGGAAATGCGGCATCATCTATTGCGGAAGTCGCGACGCCACGGAGAAGCTGGCGGCCAAGCTCCAGAAGATCGGCGTGCGCGCGGACTACTACCACGCCGGGCGCACCGCCGAGGACCGCAATGAGGTGCAGGACGAGTTCATCAGCGGCAAGCTGCATGTGATCTGCGCCACCATCGCCTTCGGCATGGGCATCGACAAGAGCGATGTGCGCTTCGTGATCCACTACAACCTGCCGGGCAACCTGGAGAGCTACTACCAGGAGATCGGTCGTGCGGGCCGTGACGGGAAGCCGAGCGAGACCATCCTCTTCTACAGCTACGCCGATGTGCAGGGGCAGATGTACCACATCGACAAGGTGGAGGATCCTCAGTACAAGAAGATCCTGATCGCGAAGCTCGATCGGATGAAGGAATACGCGGAAGCGCAGGTGTGCCGCCGCACCATTCTGCTCAGCTACTTCAGCGAGAGCACCGGCGAACCTTGTGGCAATTGCGATGTGTGCAAGGACCCGCCGAAGTACTTCAGCGGAACGCTGCTCGCGCAGAAGGCCCTGAGCGCCGTGGTGCGTTGCAAGGAAGCACTCGGTATGAGCGTGCTCATCGATGTGTTGAAGGGCACGCGCTCGGCCGAGGTGGCGGAGAGCCGATTCGACACGGTGAAGACCTTCGGTGCCGGCGGCGACGTGAGCGCCTTCGGATGGATGATGTTCATCCAGCAGATGATCCAGTACGGCTTGCTGGAGATCGACTACAAGGCGCACTACCATTTGAAGATTACCGAAGCTGGCCGGTCCGTGCTTCGCGGTGAACGCGAGGTACGCTTGGTATCACCCGATACGATCAAGGAGCGGCAGGAGCGGACGAAGAAGCAGGCGGTGGCACCCGCGGTCGAACCTTCATCGGGCGCATCGGCGGACCTGTTGCAACGCTTGAAGGACCTGCGCAAGACGATCGCGAAGGAGATCGCCAAGCCCGCGTACATCGTCTTCAGCGATGCCACCTTGATCGACATGGCGGAGAAGCGTCCGACGAACGTCTACGAGTTCCGGTTGGTGAGCGGGGTAGGGGATCACAAGGTGAAGCAATACGCCGAACGCTTCTTGGCCGAGATCACCAAGCGGTGATCCTTCGTTCCTTGGTGCCATGATCGGGATCGATACATCAACGGATCATGTGCTGGAAGACGACAGGGTGCTCCTGCGTCCGCTCACCACGGATGACCATGCGCACCTGTTGCCCTTTTCCCTGAACGAGCCCGGGATCTGGAAGTATTCCTTACAACGCGCCATCGGAAGCGAGGGTCTGGCAGCCTATATCAGTGCGGCTTTGGCCGGGCGCGCCCAAGGCTCGGCGTATCCGTTCATCGTGTTCGACAAGCGCGCTGGGGCCTATGCGGGAAGCACGCGGTATTACGACAGCCAGCCCGCGTTCAGCACGGCGCAACTCGGCTACACGTGGTACGGATCAGCGTTCCAAGGCACGGGCCTGAACACGCATTGCAAGTTCCTGATGCTGCGTTTCGCCTTCGAGCACTGCGGCTTGGAGCGTGTCGAGTTCCGCGCGGATGCGAACAACGCGCGCAGTATCGCGGCCATGAAGCGCATCGGTTGTACGGAAGAAGGCATCCTGCGCAGCCACATGCCTGACCCGGACGGTGGGCGACGCAGCAGCATCGTGCTGAGCATCCTGCGCGATGAGTGGTTCAGCCGTGTGCGGGGCGATCTCGAGCAACGGCTTGTATAGCCATCCCGGGTGGATCGAGTGCCTGTTCATTGCTTGATGAAGCGCGCCCGCCGTGTGCCGATGTGGGTACGGATGCGGGCCATGTAGCTGCCCGGAGCCAGTCCGTCCACGCTGATGGAGCCTGCTTCAGTGCTCAAACGGGTGATCGCTCCTGGCACATCGATCACGTCGATGCTCAAAGGCACCTCACCGGCGGGCAGCTGGAAGGTGATGCGGTCGTGGGCAGGATTCGGAAATGCGCTGACAGTCGCGTTCCGGGAAAGGTCCGCGATACCGACATCGTTGTACAGCATACCGTTCCGCCAGACACGCGCACCGTACAGATCACCGGCGAAGGTCTCCCAGAAGGCCACCAGGCCACCACTGCCATCGGACAAGTGTATGCGTCGCTCATAGAACGGGTTGAAAGAGGGTACGCACATCACCACCGGTGCGGGCCAAGCCAAGGTTCCATCGTTGCGCACGCGCATGGCCGAGTACCCGTCGATGGTCCCGTCGAATGTCGCCACTACGCCGCCGCTGTCTGAAGCGACGAGTCCGGTCGATGGGATGTAGGAATTGATCTGGATCACGGGCATGCCATCAGCCGCCCAAAGTTCTTCTCCGGAGTCAAGATCGAACTTCTGGACGTAGAGATCCAGGTTCGCCGCTGGTGGGCGATTATCGCCCCAAGCAACGAAAAGCTCATTGTCCTTGGCTACAACGGACGGGCCCTGTTGCGTATACACTTGGAGGTCGCATGCGTTCCGCACCGCCGGAGACCACAGGGAGTTGCTGAGCGTATCCAGACGCCGCATGCGGAGATCGCCGTTCACTTCCCATACAGCGGTTTGTGCGCCGTTGACGTCCATGGCCGTTGAGAACCCGTAGTTCAACCCATCCCCATCGGCCAGGTCCATGTAGCTGGGCCACACCTGCGCACCCAGGCTATCGAAGCGTTGGGCCTTCAGCGGTGTGCCAGCGCCATTGCCTTCGCGAATGTTGAAGAGCAGACCACCGGCACCATCCGGGTGGATCGTATACGGGCCAAAGTAACTGGAACCCGTAGTTTGTCCTGGCAAAGCGAATTGTACCGTGCCGTCCATGCGCACGCGTTGCATCCTGCACCCATATCCGCCACCTCCGCAGCTCTCGCAGTAGGAGACGAGGTATGCGCAGCTATCGCTCAGCACCATCTGTAAGGTGCGATAGTCGAGCCCCCCCAAGAGTATCGCGGGATCCGTCCACAGCGCATTGGCATCCGCATCGAAGCGCATGGCGCGAACCGTATCGCCATTGAAGGTGTTCGCCGCGGTCGCGTACGCCACGATCACCGACCCGTCCGGCATCAACAGCGGTGCCACTTGGTTGATGCTCTTGGTGGGGTTGCTCAACAGCAGTTCACCGTTGGCCGTCCACATCGCGTTGCCTTCGCTGTCGAAGTGCTGGCCATAGAGATCGGCCTTGGCGGGATCGTTGCGCTGGTCGCTCCAGAACACATAGTAGCCGCTGTCCGCATCGGCGATGGCGCGCATGTGTGCCTGCGTGTTCGCGGCACTGCACACCAGCATAGGGTTTGTCGGGTCGGTGCTCCATTGTCCGGTGGAAGTCATGGCCATTGTGATGGCGATGGCAAGAAGAGGTGTTTTCATGGCGAAGTCGATCGATGGACCGAAGCAACGACGACGACCGCCCGCCGGAAAGGAGGTCCGAGCTAGCGGTCGCCGTGCCGAGGGAGCGGTTCAGGGGATGATGAAGCGCGTTGCTCGTGGTGCTCCATCAAGGGCTTGAGCGATGAGAACATAAGTGCCGCTGGGCAGGCTCTCGAACTCCACTGTCGTTGAACCGTTCCATGTGCGCTCTTCCAGGAGGCGTCCTGTCGCGTCCACTACTCGGAGGATCGTCATCGTGTCCGTTGTGCCGCTGGTCACCGGTAGGACCGAGAGCGCCCGATCAGAGATCATGATCCTGTGCTCCGCCGCGACCCGGGCCGGATCATCCTGCACGGGCATGAGCAAGGGAGGGGTCGTGTTCACCAAGCGATGGAGGATCAGGTCCCAACCACCACCGGAGACCGGTTGATGCACGCCTGGTGTGGTGGTCGCATCACCGAGCTCATTCGCTCCGACCACGATCGCCGACGTACTGTTGGCGCCAAGGCCGATGGTGAAGAGATCATGGTCGGGTATGTAGCCTGCCCAGTTCTTCGCTCCATGGCTCGTGTACCCCGCCACATAAGCTCCCGGCCCAACGGGGCCGAATGATCCGGGCGTAGCCTGCCCGGCCGACATCCACTGGGTGGCTATCGCATACCCTTGGTTCCCGAGCTTGACGATACGCATCATGTGGTCCTCATCGCTTCCCCCGATATAGGAGCCGAACAGGCGGGCCTTGGTGAAACGATCGAAGGCGACATGGAACCCGTCGGTCGTGCCACCGCCATAAGCGGGTTGGTCGCTACCGGTGGTCGCGATGCCGGCCGTACTCGATGTTTTTCCGCACATGGCGAAGGTGTTGGTGCTGAGCCAAGTGACCGCCATGCCGAAGTCGTATCCCGATCCCCCGTAGTAGGTACACCATGTTTTTGTGCCGGTTCCCGAACCGTTGTACAACGCCATGAACGCATCGTGGATGCCGTTGTAACTGGCGTCGTACGAGCCAGTGGTGGCGATACCGCTGGATGACATGGTCGTTCCCGAAACCACGAACTCACTGTTGGCGAACCCGGCGGCCACGCCTGATGCCCAGTCGTCGCCGCTTCCTCCGATGTAAGAGCCGAAAAGGCGTGCGCCCGTGGGGCTGAACCAGGCCACGAAACCGTCCAAGCCGCCGCCGAGGCTCACATCCGGCGCACCCGTGGTGGCTATGCCGGACGGTGAGTTGGTTTGTCCCACCAGCGCTATACGGCCGTTCATGGCTATGCTGGCGTCGTTCCCGTGCTCCACTGCGGCACCGCCGTAGTAGGTGCCCCATTGCCGCGTTCCGTTCGCGTTGAACAGCATGAGGAACGCATCGGTCGAACCGGTGAGCTGCGTTTTGTACGCCCCTGCGGATGCGATGCCCGAGGTGGAGAACGTGTATCCTGTGACCACGGCCAGGCCGGCACCGTTCACTTGGATGTTTCCACACGCTTCGGACGATGAGCCACCGAAGTAGGTACCCCAGATCCGAATGCCTGCCGGAGTGAGCTTGCCGATGAAGCCATCACTGCTCGCGTTGTAGGTGGCATCGTGGGTCCCGCTGGTGGCGATGTTGTTCGCGCTGGTTGTTTCACCCGCGAGGTAGGAGTTGCCCGCGTCGTCCATCGCCACGCTCGCGAAGCCTTCTGTACCGCTGCCTCCGTAATAGGTGGCCCATTGGATCGCTGGGTCGATGACCAGGGTGCCTTCCGGTCCTTCTTCCACGGCGAATCCGAATGTGCCATCGGTATGCACCACGTAGCGGGCCTGCACGTGCGACTTCCGTCGGCCCTGATCCACCCAGCTTTCCGGGATCGACTCATCCAGCGTTCCATCATCCCATGTGAACACGAGCCTCCCTTTCAGACTCTCGTTGATCGTCGCTCCCTCCACGCTGAACCGTGCGTCGTTCAATTCGCCACCAGGCCGGACCACCACATCGTATTTGAATCCGTCTTCGCCGCTGTTGAAGCGCACATCGATGTTCGGCCACACGTTGCGATAGGTGATGGTGGCGAAGGAGCGGACGAACGTCACGCCGGCCTCACCGGTCACATCGGTGTAGTAGTTCGTGTGTTCTTCGGTGCGGCCGTCGGCGATGATCTCCGCGTCCGTATTCCCGTTCACGAAGTGCACGTCGATGCGGTGGAAGCGGTAAATCGTCGGTGTCGGGTCCAGGACCGGTCGTTCCCGAAGGTCAGCGCTGCGGGCGGATTCCATGAAGTCGGTACTTCCTTCACCCTCTTCAACCGAATAGGTATCGTAGGCGAATCCATCCTGCCTCAGTTGCACGTTCATTTCCGCGCCGTTCAGCAGGAACAGCACCTCCATGTTCGGCTTGCGGAATTGATCGTGGATCTGGCCCTTGTTCTCGGTGAAGGCGGTCGGCACGGAAGACGCGGAAGAGGAGAGGGAGAGCGCGAGCAGGGCGATGATGGCGATAGGGATGGCGATGTCTGAAAGTGGGATACGCTTGAACATGGTTCCGGTGATTTCCCGAAATCTCTTTCATGCGCAAGGGGGCAGGGCGAACGGCCGAGCGAACGGTCCGCCGGTCGAGCGAGCGGTTCAGCGCGCGAGCGCCTTCAGCACGTCGTCGCGTTTACGGCGGCTCACTTCCAATCGCGTTCCGTTGGTGAGCACAACATGGTGCTCATCGAGGTGGGACACGGCCGTGCGGTTCACGAGTGAGGAGCGATGCACGCGCAGGAAGCCCAAGGGTACGAGCATGTCCTCGTAGTCCTTCAAGGTCCTTGCGCTGACGAAGCGTCGGCCATCAGTCGTGTGCAGGTCCGTGTAGTTGTCATCGGCCGTGCAGTGCGTGATCTCGGCCGGCGGTACGAACCAGGTACGATCACCGGTCGTAAGGGTGAGCTTCATCGCCCGCTCGTCCGCTGCGCTGATGTTGCTCAAGAACTGCAGCTGCAATACATGCCGCACCTGACCGGTCGCACGGGCCGTTTCGAAGCGCAGGATCGCCGTGGCCAGTTCATCCGGTTGCACGGGTTTCAACAGGTAGTCCAAGGCACTGAAGCGGATGGCCTGGACAGCGTAGCGTTCGTAGGCGGTGTTGAAAATGACATCGAAGGGCCAGTTCTCGAGCTTGCGCAGGAGGTCGAAACCCGTGCCGCCGGGCATTTCCACATCCAGGAAAACGAGGTCGGGCGAATGGCGTGCGATCGCGATCAACGCTTCCTGCACGTTCGATGCTTCGCCCAGTATCCGCACCTGTGGATGCGCATCGGTGAGCAGGCCGCGCAGGTAGCTGCGGTTGTCCGCGCTGTCATCCACGATCAAGCTCCGTATCATCGCTGCCTGCACCCGCTCACCATCGTGCGGTCCGTCGGCAAGATAGACCACGCGCAGCAGGCGTTCTCCGCGCAGGAGGAACAGAGGTCGCCGCCTGTTGTGCTGATCCATTGGATCGGTGATGAGCGCCCGATAGCGAGAGTTGTCGCGGATGCGGGCTCTCCAGCGGATCTTCCCGTCCAGCTAGTTCCCGGCTATCTGGAAGACGCCCCGGGCCAGCGTACCGTACTCGTCCACTACATGGTAGACATATTGGCCCGTGGCCAACGCCCCACGATCCATTATCGTTGTTTCTGCTTCCAACCGCTTGGTCAGCACCGTCCTTCCCGACAGGTCGAGGATCTCAAGTCGGGCGTTCTTCTGGGAGGAGACCCCCATCACAGTGATGGAAGCCGATCGCACGAAGGGGTTCGGCGCGATGGTGACCTGCGGCGCGTTCTCGTGTTCATCCACGCCGGTGGTACCGCAGATGGAGGATGTCACGGCGGCGGTGACGTCTTCCATGATGAAGTTGATCTCCGCCACCGTTGCCCAAGGGCCGGTGAACGCGAAGGCTTGCTCCGGAAGGACCGTGATCGACAGGCTGTCCTGTGTTCCGGCATCCGAGCTGGGGCAATAGGGACACGAATTCCCGTTGGCGTCGAGCTTCATGAATGCCTGTGGATAGTTGGTGGTGGTGCTGCAGTATCCGCCCAGCAGCAGACCGCCATCATCAGCCATGGAACAACGTATGGGCCAGAAGCCATTCGTGCCCGGCATGTTGACGTGCTTGCTCCAGAGCCGCTGGCCGTTCGCGTCGAGCCGCGCAACAAAACCTCCGAGCAAGGGATAGTCCGTTGTATCCTGCGCCATTCTACCGCACAGCAAATAGTCTCCGTTCGGTGCTCGAACGATATCAGTCGCTTCGTCGATCTCGTTCGTTCCGATCCTGGTCGACCATAGCGGCGTGCCAGCTGATGAGACAGCGAAAGCGAAGGCATCTTCGTACGAGGCGCTGAGCTCGTATCCGCCAACTACGATCGTGCTATCGGGTGCCACCGCCAGACCGTGCATCGTCAGCGTATGGTCGGGTCCTGTCGTGTACCAGTGCATCCATTCCATAGCACCCGAAAGTCCATCCTTGCGCAGGATCAAATTCGGGTTTCCAAGCCCTTGGTCGGCACCGGTGAACACCAGATCACCGTTGGGCAGTTCAGCCACATCGGTCGGAAAGCCTCCCGTGTACCCCAGCCAGTCGCTCCACAGAACCTCACTCTACGCATCCACGCGGAGCATCAGCCATTTCTCAGCACACAGTGCCGGGTGGATAGGAGGGGCAGCATCCTTTTCATGGGATACAGACGAGGTAGTTGGACCATACAATGATCGGGTCGGATGGCGCACGATCGGGAAAGCTCCGAGCGAACGGTCGCCCCGTCGAGGGAATGGCGTTCAGCCCAAGGTGAGCGTTACACGTGTTCCCAGCGGCTGCCCGTTCCCGTCTTCCAGGTCTTCCACCACGATGGCCCCGTGCTCCATCAAGCGCCGCGAGAGGAGCCGCAGCCGTTCGCTCGTCAACTGCATGCCAAGCGATCGGTGGCCGGGGTCCTGTTTGCGGATGGTCGCCGCACGGCCGCGCCCAACACCGTTGTCCTCGATGGTGCAGGTGAAGCCATGGCCATTGCGCAGGAACCGCACGCTGATGGACCGATCCCCGCCCTTGTCACCGAGCCCATGCCAGATGGCATTCTCCACGAAGGGCTGCACGATGAGCGCGGGCAATTCCACCTCATCATCAAGCAGCGTACGATCGGCATCCACCGTGTACGTGAGACCATCAAGGCGCTGCGCCTCCAGCTTCAGGTATTGCCGTAGGAAGCCGATCTCCTCCTCCACGGTCACCGTATCGCTCACGCTGTGGTCGAGCACCATGCGCAGCAGTCGCGCGAAGCCCTGCAGGTAAGCGAGTGCTTCCACCTGTTTGCCGGCCTGGGTCATCTGTGCGGCGCTGTTGAGGCAGTTGTAGATGAAGTGCGGGTTCATCTGGCTGCGGAGCACCTTCATCTCCAGCAGCGCGTTGATCTCCGTGATCTCCGCATTGCTGCTCGCGAGCCGCGCGTTCAATCCTTCGAGCACATCGGCGTGCTTCCTCTTCTGTCGGTAGTTCCGCCAGGAGAGCAGGGCGGCGATCAGGGCCAGCAGACCAAGAGCCAAGCTGCCGAACAACTGCAGTCCGTTCCGTCGTATCCGCTCGCGCTGCGCGCTGTTCTGCGAGCGTAGCAGTTCATTGTCCTTCTCCTTGCGCTCCGTTTCGAACTCCGTGCGCAAGCGCGCCAGTTCGTTCTGCGTGTCCGCGCCTTGCAAGCTGTCCTTCAGGGCCACGTAGCGGGAGAAGTGCGCGAACACGCCCTCGCTGTCGCCCTTCGCCTTGGCGAGTTCGGCGAGCGAGCGTTGGTATTCCATCACCAGGTTCGGATCGCCCGCCCCTGCGGAACACCGAATGCCTTCGTTGAAGCTCAGCTCCGCGGCCGCGAGTTCCTTCAACCGCAGTTGGGCCGTGCCGATGCGCAGCAGCACGTAGGCTTTGTCCACGAAGCTCTCCAGCGTATCGTAATGCGCCTTCGCCAGCAGGAAATGCGGCAGGGCGCGCGCTGGATCGTGCTCCAGCAACAGGTCGCCCAGGTTCTCCTCCACGATGCCCGCGCCCTGATGATCGTTGACGGCGTGGTACAGTACGGCCGCCGTGGCGAATTCGCGCATTGCGCTCGCGGTATCACCCGTTTCGCGATGTGTGTTGGCGAGGCCAACGGAGCAATTGGCCTCCTTGCCTTGTCGGCCCAGGTCACGCTCGAACCGCTGCGATCGTTCGAGATGTTCCAAGGCCTTCGGGTAGTCCTTCATCCTTCGGTATGCGATGCCGATGGAATAGTGCAGGATCGATGCGCTTGCTGTATCTTCCGCTACTTCGCTCAAGGTGAGCGCCTCTTGGAAGCGCTTCAACGAGCCCACGCTGTCGCCTTTTTTCTCGGCCAGCCAACCGAGGTTGCTCAGGGTGACCGAGGTGTATTGGGGTTTCCCGATCTTATGGAAGATGCTCAAGGCGATGTTGAGCAATGAATCCGCCCGCGTGAATCGTCCCTGTTCCGCGGCCAGCCATCCCAAGTTGTTGTGGGCATCACCCAATGCACGCGGGTTGGCGATCTTCTTGGCCAGCGCCAAAGCACTTTCCCCCACCACAAGCGCACTGTCCGGATCGGAACGGATCAGGTTGAAGCAGATCCGCGCGAGCGCGTCGGCGCGCAGGGTATCGTCGGTGGCCGCAGCCAAGTCGCGCCGCAACTCCGGCAGCAGAGTAGCGTCCTGTGCGGACGAGGTGAAGAGGAAGGTGCTGAAGAGCAGCAGGAGGGCGCACCTCATGGGCTGAAAAGCGAAAAGGCCATCCGAAGATGACCTTTTTGCGGTCCGGACGGGACTCGAACCCGCGACCTCCGCCGTGACAGGGCGGCATTCTAACCAGCTGAACTACCGAACCGTTGGCCAGTGGGTTTCCCCAAAAGCGGGGCAAATGTAGCCGTACGGATGATCCGCGCAAGCGGTCCGGACGGGACTCGGACTTTCTTCAGTAGAGACGGGCCCTTTTCAACAAGAACTCCAGCAGGATCGGGGAGAATCCCTTGTTGATGTCGGCCTCCACCAGGTCGATGCGGTACTGGCCGCATTTCAGCTTCAGCTGGTGCCAATGTTCGGCCATGGCCGTGCGGTAGGCGTCGCGCACTTCGGCGGGATGGGCCTTCACTTGTTCGCCGCTTTCGAGGTCCACGAAGGTGTAGGGCCGGTCTTCCAGTTGCAGGTCCATCTCTTTGCTGCGGTCCACCACATGGAAAAGGATGACGTCGTGCTTGTTGAAGCGCAAGTGTTGTAGCGCATCGAACATCGCGGCCTGATCGGTGCCGTCGAGCATGTCACTCAGGATCACCACCAGCGAACGGCGAGGGGCGCGGTTGCTTATGTCATGCAACGCCTCCACGATCGAGGTCTTCTGTCCGTGCGAGGGAGCATCCACCGCGAGCAGACGCTCCAGATGCGTCATCACATGTTTCAGGTGAACGGCATTGCTGCGCGCTTGTTCGGCCACCTTCACTTCATCGGTGAAGACGGTGAGGCCCACCGCATCGCGCTGCTTGCGCATGAGCTGCGTGAGCGCAGCGGCGGCGTACACGCTGAAACGGATCTTGTTCAGGCTTTCGGTGTCGCCCGGCTTCAACTGCGGGTAGTACATCGAGCTGCTCGCGTCGATGACCAGCTGGCAGCGCAGATTCGTCTCCTCCTCGTACCTCTTCACGAAGAGCTTGTCCGTCTTGGCGTAGAGTTTCCAGTCGATGTGGCGCGTGCTCTCGCCGGGGTTGTAGATGCGGTGCTCGGCGAACTCCACGCTGAAGCCGTGGAACGGGCTCTTGTGCAGGCCGGCGAGGAAGCCTTCGACCACCTGCCGGGCTTTGAACTCAAGCTGGCTCAGGGCCTGGATCTCCGAATTGTCAATGGGCATCGCTACAAAGAACGACAAGCCCCCCGGTTCGCCGGAGGGCTTGTTCGATCTTGTTGGCAGGTCAGGCTCAGGCCATCTGCCCTTGCAGTTTCCCGGCGAGGGTCGCCTTGGGCACGGCACCCACGCTGCGGTCCACCACCTCGCCGTTCTTGATGAACAGGATGGTAGGGATGCTGCGGATGCCATATTTGGTGGCCACCTGCGGGTTGTTGTCCACGTTCAGTTTGCCGACAACGGCTTTGCCTTCGTACTCCTTGGCGAGTTCTTCCACCACGGGGCCTACCATGCGGCAGGGTCCGCACCATTCCGCCCAGAAGTCCACGAGGACGGGCTTATCGCTGTTGAGGGCCAGTTCTTGGAAGTTGCTGTCAGTGAATTCCAGTGCCATGTATCTCCCGGTCTTGTCGAAGCGGAGTACCGGGGTCTCCGCGTTTGGTTTCTGAGAGGTCTTTCTTGCGGGGGCAAAGTTGAAGGTCTCGCGGAACGGTGTCCCTTGAACTGCTTCAACTTTTCAACCGGGCAAAGGTTCGAGGTCGGACCCCTTCTTCAATGTCCCTGCCACGACCAAATGGGCTGACAGTTGGGCAGCTATGGGCCGTGACCAGCGTACTCCTCTTCCCCGACAGGTGGTGCATGCTTGTTTGATGAGGACCGATCACCCCAACCGCACCTCCACATCCGCCAACGCTCCCAGCCGGTCCATCAGTCCTTCGGTCACGGCCACGGTAGCGGCCTTCGCGTTCAGGTCCACGTTCACGTTCTCAGCGGCGCTGAAGAGCGCGATGTTCACCTTGCACTTGCCGGGGTGCTCTTTGAAAAGTGAGGCCAGTTCGCGCGTCATGTCCTCGTTCACGCGTTCGGCCTCGATACGCAGGTTGAGCTTGGTGAAGTACTTCTCGCGCACGTCGCTCAGAAGGTCCATACTGCTGATCTTGAATTCGAGCTGGCCCTCGTCGCGGCCCCAGGTACGTTCCATCGCGCGACCCTTCACGTACAGCAAGGTGCCCTGCTGCAGGTAGAGCTTGTACTTCATGTAGTCCTCGCTGAAGAGCATGAAGTCGTGACTGCCCGCATGGTCTTCCAAGGAGAAACTGCCGAAAGGCTTGCCGCTCTTGGCGATGCGATGCTCGGCCTTCGTGACGATGCCAGCGAACGACGCTTCCAGACCGACAAGTTGTTTCAGGTCGCTCAGTTGGCCGAGGGTGTTCTTGCAGAGGTGCTTGATCTCCAAGCGGTGATCGTCCAGCGGATGGCCGCTGAGGTAGAAGCCGATCACCTCCTTCTCGTAGTGCAGCTGTTCCAGCGCGCTCCAACCGTCGATCTGCGGGAGTGCGGGTTCAGGGATCCCGGCGGCGTTGTCGGCCTCGCCGAACATGTTCACTTGGGAGGAGTCCGCACCGTCCTGGTGCTGCTGGCCGTAGCGGGTGAGTGTTTCGATCCAGTTCGGTTTGCCTTCGCCGGCGCTGTGGAAGAAGTGCGCGCGCTGCACTTTGAGTGAATCAAAGGCCCCGGCATAGGCGAGACTCTCCAAGGCCTTGCGGTTGGCCGCGCGCAGGTTCACACGGCGCACCACATCGTAGATCGAGTTGAACGGACCGTCCTTCTTCCGGGATTCGATCATGGCGTCCACGGCCGCTTCGCCCACGCCTTTCACGGCACCGAGGCCGAAGCGGATCTTGCCCTCTTTGTTCACGCCGAACTGTAGCGCGCTCTCGTTCACGTCCGGGCCGAGTACTTGGATGCCCATGCGGCGGCATTCCTCCATGAAGAAGGTGATCTTGTCGATCTGCCCACCGGAGTGTGTGAGCACGCTCGACATGTATTCCGCCGGGTAGTTCGCTTTCAGCCACGCGGTCTGGTAAGCAACGAAGGCGTAGCAGGTGCTGTGGCTCTTGTTGAAGGCGTATTGCGCGAAGGCCTCCCAGTCGGTCCACACTTTCGCGCAGACTTTGGGATCCAGTCCCTTGGCGGCGGTGCCTTCGAGGAACTTGCCTTTCATCTTGTCCAGCGTGGCGCGGTCCTTCTTGCCCATCGCCTTGCGCAGCACGTCCGCATCGCCCTTGCTGAAGCCCGCGAGCTTCTGGCTGAGCAACATCACCTGCTCCTGGTACACCGTTACGCCGTAGGTCTCCTTCAGGAGTTCCTCCATTTCCGGCAGGTCGTAGGTGATCTTCTCCAGACCGTGCTTCCGTTTGATGAAGCTCGGTATGTATTCCAGCGGGCCCGGCCGGAAGAGGGCGTTCATGGCGATGAGGTCGCCGAATCGGTCAGCCTTCAGCTCGCGCAGGTACTTCTGCATGCCCACGCTTTCGAACTGGAAGGTCCCGTTCGTGTGGGCTTTCTGATAGAGCTCATAGGTCTTCGCGTCATCCAGCGGGATGCCATCGATGTCGATCCGGATGCCGTGGTTCGCATCGATCATGCGCAAGGCATCGCGGATGATGGTGAGCGTCTTCAGCCCCAAGAAGTCCATCTTGATCACACCCGCGTCCTCGATCACCTTGCCATCGTACTGCGTGAGCAATAGCGTCGATTCCTTCGAGGTGCAAACCGGAATGATGTCCGTGAGATCGCTCGGTGCGATGATGATGCCCGCAGCATGCACGCCCGTGCCGCGCACGCTGCCTTCCACTTTCTCGGCTTCACGAAGAACGTCTGCCGTAAGCTCCCCGCTTTCGAGGATCTCGCGCAACTGCTTCACGTTCGCGATCTCGTCGCTGTTGAGGTTCTCTTTCTGCTTCAGGCTTCCGTCGCCATCGAAGGGTGCGCGCAGCACACGGCCCAGCTCGATGCCGGGACGTTCCGGAACGAGCTTCGCCAAGCGATCGGCCTCGCTCAGCGGCAAGTCCATCACGCGACTGACGTCGCGGATACTGCTCTTCGCCGCCATGCTGCCGTAGGTGACGATCTGCGCCACCTGGTTGCGGCCGTAGGTCTCCACCACATAGTCGATCACCTTCTGCCGGCCTTCGTCGTCGAAGTCCGTATCGATATCGGGCATGCTCTTGCGGTCCGGATTGAGGAAGCGCTCGAACAGCAGGTCGTACTTGATCGGGTCGATGTTGGTGATGCCGATACAATACGCCACCGCGCTGCCCGCCGCCGACCCACGACCGGGGCCGATCAGCACGCCCATCTCGCGGCCCTTGTTGATGAAATCCTGGGTGATGAGGAAGTAGCCGCTGAAGCCCATCGTCTTGATGGTGAACAGCTCGAAGTCCAGCCGCTCCTTGATCTTCGGATCGAGTGTATCGACGCTGGCCGTTTCATCCGCGAGGTACCGACGCACCGCCCCTTGGTAGGTGAGGTGCCGCAGGAATTCATCCTGGTCCGCGAAGCCTTGCGGAATGGGGAAGTGGGGAAGGAGGATGTCCTTCTTCAGCTTCAGCGTTTCCACTTTGTCCACGATCATGCCCGTGTTGTCCAGCGCTTCGGGCAGGTCATGGAAAGTCGCGGCCATCTGGGCCTGCGTCTTGAAGAAGAACTCGTCGTTCGGGAAGGCGAAGCGCTTGCCTTTCTGCGAGCCCTCGTCATCGCCGTCCATGGCTTTCGGCGTGCTCTGCTTCTCGCCGGTGTTCACGCAGAGCAGGATGTCGTGCGCGTTCGCATCGTCCTGTTCCACGTAATGGCTGTCGTTGCTGGCGATGATGGGCACATGGTACTTGCGCGCCCATTCAACCAGCACGGTGTTCACCTGGTCCTGCTCTGGCAGACCGTGGCGCTGCAATTCGATGTAGTAGTCCTCGCCGAAAAGGTCCAGCCACCACTGGAACTCCGCTTCGGCCTTCGTGAGATCGGTGCCACCGCGCATGATCGCCTGCGGCACGCTCGCGCCCAAGCAGCACGTGGTGGCGATGAGCCCCTCGCGGTACTTCTGGATCAACTCCCTGTCGATGCGCGGGTATTTGCTGTAAAAGCCGTCCATGTACCCGAGCGAGCAGAGCTTGCTGAGGTTCTTGTAGCCCTGCGCGTTCTTGGCCAGCATCAGCTGGTGGTAGCGCTTGTCCTTGTCCTCGCGGGTGAAGGTCTTCTTGAAGCGGTCCTCCACCACGTAGAACTCGCATCCCACGATGGGCTTCACCTTGGGGCTGCCGTCCTCGTTCTTGTGCTTGCCCGCCTCGGCCACGAACTTGAAGGCCCCGAACATGTTGCCATGGTCAGTGATGGCGATGGCGGGCTGGCCATCCGCGGCGGCCTTCTTGAACAGCGCGGGAATGGCGGCGGCGCCATCCAGCAAGGAGAATTGGGTGTGGACGTGGAGGTGGGAGAACTTCGTCATTGCAGGAGCCTGCCTGCCGGCGAGGCAGGCGCGAAACTACCTGCGTCAGTGAGGAGGGTGACGATCAGTTTTCCACAGCCGTGACCACCGTCGCGATTGCTGATTGGGGAGCCGGAGAAGTCGAGGTTGTTGATGATTGCTTCCCACCTTTCGACTTCTTGACTCGAATAGGATTCACAAGGTCCAGATCGACTGGGGCTTCGACGACCCTGTCCAACGCGATGATCACCTCAGCGTCATTGAACTTCCTCTTATGCTTGGCCTTCAGGGTGCGTTTGAGGTAGTTGAGCACGGTAGGGGCGTAGAGCAGACCAGCTATGTTCGGTGCATCAAGTGCTATCGTCTTTCGCCATAGGAGGTCAAGCCCTTTGGTGTTCACCGCGAACTTGTGCAGGTACTGAAGGGCGTCCAGAGATTCTTGGAATCTCTTAGGGTCGGTGAGGTCAACGGAGAACACCTTTCGCGTATCAAGCGATTTACCGAGGATGATCTTGTGAAGGTCGTAGTGCCTCCCGTTCGAGACCAGCACCCATTCCATTCCGTTTTTGGCGGCATAGAGCGAGACTTGATTCAGATGCTTGGCCTTTAGGTCGGTAGCGAATGACTTGGCCTCTATCAGGAACCTGGGCTTGCCCTTCAACTGAACGAGGTAATCCGCCTTGAGTCCTTTGATGGCGAACTCGCTTACTACTTCATCGATAAGTGCATAGCCCAGCACATTTGTTATCATGTCATCGATGATCTGGCGGGTATCCGCCTCACCGAGAGCCAAGCTGCGTTTTGGAGAAAGATGTCTCTTCGTGTGTGAGCGCAGGGCAGTGCGCAGCTTGTTGTGCTTTGACTTGTTCAACATGTTGCTTCAGTCTTTGGTGGTGATACAAGCTTACTGGATTCCATGTTCAATCGGTTGGCTTTTGGCCCTGCACGAACCAAGAAGCTACCAATCCAGTGAAGGTTCCGAAGAGTCCTACGCCAGCGGTCATCAAGACTGCGGCGATAAGCCGTCCTTCGCTGGTGACCGGATAGCGGTCGCCGTAGCCCACTGTCGTCATTGTCACATAAGACCACCAAAGTGCATCCTCGGGTCCTTGTATGTTGCTGTTGGGGTCCTTCTCGACTTGGAGAATCGCAATCGAAGAGGTGAGAACCAGAAGCACGGCTATGATGGCCACAGTTGTGAATGTTCCGTATGCGCGATTGCGATACACATGCTTGGCCAAGTGTCGGGCTGATCGGAACAATCGGAGAACCCTCAGAACTCGGAAGAGGCGGAAAGCCCGTCCTGCCCGCAAGGCATCGACGGTCGGAATACTGGCGAGCAGATCGATCCAGCCCCATTTCATGAACTCAAGCTTGTTGTCAGCACCAACGAACCGGATGGCGAACTCTATGAGGAAGAAGACGCAGATCCCGTTATCGATGAGCTGAAGAAGCTCCGACGTGTCAGGGGCAAGGTGGAAGAACGTGTCCGCTACGAGTGCGATGAGGACGTAGATGGATAGAACTACAACGAGCAGATCAAGCAGACCGATCTTGTGTTGTTCGCCTTCCTCGTCCATGAAGTCAAACATATCTCTTTCTCTATCCGCAATCGGCTCGTCTGCCTGTGCACGCCGAGTGCCCACCCTGTTCCAGTTCTTCGCCCGCCTTTTGGTCCGCCGGGCTCCAGCCCGGCCCGCTAACCAGCATGC
>JBGAJW010000001.1:0-143456 GCA_044224725.1 Flavobacteriales bacterium | reverse complement strand
GTGGTTGGCCGCAACTTCAAGCCGGGCCCTGAACCGTTCAATTTGAACGCGCCTGCTCTTCGGTGGGACAAGATGCGGACGGCATTGGGGTGGTCAAAGACCAAGCAACTCATGAGCCTGCGCGATAGCGGGATCGTTCAGCTGATCAGGGATGGTGTGCCCCTCGAGAGTGTCATGAAACAGGCGGATCACAAGAGCTTGGCCACCACCAACCACTACGTGCAGCACGCCTTCGCCTACGCCCAAGAGGACGTTAGGAGCAAGGCGACGAAATTCTGATTCCCGCAGATCAGGGGTTCGAATCCCTCCGGGCTCACTGAGGTTTCGGGTTGGACCTTCTATTGGTTCGCGGGAGCAGATGGAACCACAGAATGCGAAACATGCATCAGGACTTCTCAGCGGGCATGATGACATTGTCGCAGGCAAGGATGCGATGAAATATCCGAAGATCGGTGCCCGGCGCGCGCGAATGATCCGACCTCCATGCCCACAACCTGTCCTGCACGGCTATGGATTGGACAACTTCAGTACCTCTGCCTTCTATGCCGGCTAGAATCGTACCCACTTCAGAACGAACGGATGCCTCTTCGCATGCACTTACACGGAAACCGAACATCGCGCTGATTCCAAGAGGGGATATATAGTGGTCGGTGCAAAATCGTATTATACCTTCATCTACATATTCTTTATTCAAGCGCCTCTGACCATTCAAGCGCTTGCATTCGATGATGACATAGTACCTCCTGGGATCATCAAATCCTTCCCGTCTGGGTTCCATCTTCAAATCAGTATAATGTGGCTGCGGATCGATTAGCCCTACATCCTGAGCCTCTGCATTGAAAGTCAAATGCTGGAGCTTATGCCTTCCCCTGTCGTCCAAAATATACCTCAAGAAAGCATTCCGAATCAAGTCTTCATTGTTCGCAAGGGTGAGACCTTGTGACGCGTATTCGTCCACCATAAACTCGAACAATGCGCATAACTGATCCAATGCCTTAAGGGCAGTAGCAATCCATATTTTGTCAATGCTATCCGACATGGTTATTGCGTTACTCGATGTTCAGCAGCTTGCCGGAGCAGATCAGACAAGTCGCTGCTAGCAGTGGCTCGATTCCAGAAGCGCCTCTCATTCAGTTTGACGATTGCCATGGAGTCGCCCTCGAACGAGAACACGCTATTCTGCTGTAGGACTAGGCCGCTCTCAGGAGTGAACATCAATCGTTCCATGAAGGGCTTGAACCGGGAGACGCGTGTGGAATCCTTTTCTTCGGCGAAATCAACAAATACTACTCGAGTGAGGTGATGACGGGTGCCTGCCACCGTAACTGTGGGCTGAGTCGGAAGATAGTCGCCTATGCTGTTGAAGTAGGACTTAAAGACTTCCAGGTACTTTTCAATGTCCGATTGGGTGGCTTCGGAGAACACAGTGATCTCCTGGCGAATCTGCGGTATTGTGACGGCGCGGGCGTATTCAATCAGATCACGCTCTTCATCACTGAGACCGTATAGATCCGACACAAGGTTCCAAGCTTCAGATTCAAGTTCCTCGTATTCGTCCTTTCTGTCGAGCTGGTCACTGGTGAGAAGGCGACCCATTGAAGTCATCCAGCGCTTCGATTGTTCCAAGAACGCTTCGGTCATCAGCACCGGGAAGAGCAGCCGCTCATCTTCATTGTGCGCTTGTTCGCGTTCAACGCCGGCGGAAGAACCTGTCATAAGTAGATAGTACGCGAACAACGGGGAGTTGAGCAATATGGTAAGAGCCTGAAAGACCCTGGGGTCGGATGGATCGCCATAAATCGAGGACATGGAATCATGGAACACGATTCCTACATCCGTGTACAGTGCCCAATTCTCAAACGTGTCCGCGGCAATGGCCTTCTTGAAGAGCACCTTTTGGCCCTCATAAATTGCCCGCTTGCGTGGCCGATGGACATGCGGCAGGTCAAATTTTGGTAATGTTGACGCGTCGAGAAAATAGCGATAAGGAAGTCCCTTAGAGGTACGCAAGTATTTCAAGTCGTGCAGTTCGGAAGCATCATTTTCATCACCACCACCCACTTGCAGTCCGTTTGCCATTGAGAGTTGCTGGGCCGCCAAGAAGCTCTGCAGCGGTTGTGCTTTCTGCAGGCGTTTGATGAACTCGAAGTCGCGTAGGTTACCGAACAGAAGCAGTTTCCATAGGAAGTCATTCTCGCGGAGCAGGGCGATTGGGACGCGCTTTCGATCAGCCTTTGAAACGACCAGGAAATGAAAGAGACGGTAGAAGACTGATGGTTTTAGGGTCGCGTGTTGAATGTGATGGTCAGAAGGAGATGGCCGGCAGTGGAAGGTGATGATAGCCGCAGGACCAGCTACTTGATTAAAAACGAGTCGCCGTACAGTTGACAATTCAATGATCTCCATTACCTGCATCTCATCGAGCAAGTATTTCCTTCTAAATATTGGTGCATCACCAGCCTTGTTGTAAAGTATTTTACTGGCAATAATCAGACAACATATCGTTTCAGGGCTTGAAAAATCCCTTGTTCGAGCAATGAAACTTCTGCATATTTCGTGGTATTGTTGTGGTATTCCGCGGTTGGTGCAGTACTCCAAATGGGATCCGCCTTTGTTGCCCCAGGGCGGATTGCCGACGATGTAATCAAAGTGTCCGTCGGAGAGCAATTGGAAGGGAAGATCCTCCCGGAACGTGTCTGACCGGATGATGTTCCGCTGGAGTTCAGGCATTTTGAACAGCAGGAGATGCTTGGGATCCACGTAGTCCAAAAGCAGAACGCAAATCGAGAACTTGGTGACAGCAACGGCTTCTGGATTCAGGTCAACGCCCGTGACAGCCGTTTCGGCGAGTACTCTCAGGAGGTTCGGATCGAGATGGCGATCGCCCGACTGCAGGTACTGTTCAATGATGCGGCGCAGGGCTTCCACTAGAAATACGCCACTTCCACAAGCAGGGTCCAATACCCTCGCTCGTTGGATGTTCTTGCCAGCAAAGAGCTTGTCGAGAATGTGCTCGACTAAGTATGGCGGTGTATAGAATGCTTTATCCTCCTGTTGGGTTTCAGCCCCAATGAACTTCTCGTAGATAGCCGAGAGTAGTTCAATCGGGAGTATCCGAAAATCATACAGGTCAAAGAAGCTCTTCTGTCCAGTGCGGAGATTGATGTCTCCACTGATGAAGCTTGAAAGGTCCAGCAGGTGCCGATCGGTTAGGCTTTCAAGTTCACCCGGTTGAACTGCGAACATTCCACCATTGAACTTGATTTGGAGGTACTCAAAGAGATCGTATAGTTCGTTTTTGTTCGTGACTATTTCCTTGAGTAGCTCTCGATCCTGATTTCGATTTCCGTTAAATCCAAAGAAGTTGAAGTTGATTCCTCGGTCGACCAGGTATCGGATAAATATGAGGCGAAGGATTATTCTGGTTGCATGTTCACGCAGGCCATTCGCACGTAGGTTATTTGTGATGCTCTTAATATTGTCCAGCAGCAATGCGTCCAGCGTATCATCCGCAATGAAGCACTTGTCCCAAAATGGCTGGGATTGAATATTGGATAGGGTAAGATCATCGTACCCATGAATTGTTAAAATATCCAGCGTTTTCTTTCCCGAAAGCAAGCGTAGCCCATTGTATATCGTTACCTGTTCTTGGTGAAAGAGCAGAACGACCGGTATTTGAGCGTTCCAGCAGGATTGGTTGATCCGGATGGTCTCCGTGTCGCTCCCTCCGGTGTCGAAAAAGACAATGAAGGGGCGTTCATCAATGCACAGGAAGGCATATGGCTTTAACTCCTCTAGAGTCCGCAAAGTGCGGCGGGGTAGTTCGCTCCAGCGCGCGCTATCCTCATGGTGGTAGAAGGTGGGCTCCTGCCTGTACCCGAGCTGGTCGATCGCGTGTTCTATAGCGCGGTTCATGAGATCGACGAAAAATCCGTCACATGATCGGCGAATATAGTGACGCCAAGAGATTGGTTGGGAGCAAAGTAGAAAACTTGTCCTTGGAAGAACGGTTGTCTCCACGGTGAGACGTGGGGACACTATTGGGATGTCCATCCCCGGGAGGCTGGTTTTTGGTCGATCGGGGGAAGGGCCGGGACCGGATTTGACCTTACAGTGACGACAGAAGTGGCTACTATTGTCCCCGTCCTAGCCATCGGCACTCAGACGGGACAGAACCAGCGAAAATCAACTTCCCCGACCCCGGCAAACCCGCGACCGGCGTGCCTCTGTGATGGTGGACTGAGTCTGGCGAGGCTCCAGTAGCGTCCACTGCCTCAGAAGGCGACCCGAGCTGCTCCCCAGGCCGGGGCCTTGTTCCTCATGGACCGTTCCACCGTACTCGCTGTGATCGCCTTGGTCGGCGTTTTTGTCGTTTTCGTTCGTCAGAACTCGCTCCAAGAGGAACTGAAGAAAGGGGCCAAACCCGGTACCGGCTCCGTGGTGGCCTCAGCTCCTGCAGGTGAACCCATTGAGGTGGCACACTACATGGCCCGCATCCAGCATCACGCGGAAAAACTCTGGTGGGCGGGCCAAGCTGGAAATCTGGAACTGGCCAAGTTCTATCGCCATGAGATCAAGGAAGAGATGGAGGTCGTGGCCAACGGGAACGTGGTGGCCGATGGCGTACCTGTGAGCGACCACATGAAGGTCTATGGCATCCGCGCCATCGACGCGCTGAAAGAGCAGCTCGCCACGGACGGCTTGAAGGAGTTCAGCGACCGTTATGAAGCGCTCATCAATACATGCAATAGCTGCCACCGCGTTACAGGCCACCCTGAATTGCGGATGCGCATCCCGGTAGATAACCGATTTACGGGCCAGGACTTCACTGTCCAGCCCTGAACTGTGACCCCTATGACGCTCCCCCGTCCCAACGGCACCAACTGTCCACCCAGTTGTTCAAGAGCAGGGCGAAGAAGGACCAGTCGCTGACCGACGAGGAGTTGGTGTCCCTGCTCCAGAAGGAGATGGATACCGAACGCTTTGCCGTGCTGTACGATCGCTACTCATCCAAGGTGTTCCAGAAGTGCGTTGGCATGACGCGCGATCGCGACTTGGCGAAGGACCTTACCCACGACATCTTCCTGAAAGTCTTCTTGAACCTCGTCAAGTTCGACCACCGTAGCAAGTTCGGCACGTGGGTATACAGTATCACCTACAACTATTGCCTTGACAGCCTGCGCAAGAGCCAGCGCCACCGGGAGGATGATATAGACGAGCGGAACGAGGGTGGTGGGGTGACGGACGAGGCCAGCGAAGCGATGCTCTTGGGGTTGCGTGCCGAGCGTCTGGAGCGGGTTCTCCATGAGATCGATCCGGCCGACCGCGCGTTGCTGTTGATGAAGTATGACGACGAACTCGCCATCAGCGAGATACAGGACGCGTTCGGCCTGAGCGAGAGCGCCGTGAAGATGCGTTTGCTCCGCGCCCGGGAACGCGCGCTGGTGAAGTACCGCTCACTTTTTCCCGAGGAACCATGAGCGAGAATCCATTCAAGCTCATCCGGTCCACGGACGAACCACCTCCCCAACTGCGGGAAGAGGTGGTCGGCAGCGTGAAGTTCGTCATGCTCCTCATGCGGTTCGCCCAACTCTTCATGGCCGATTACGCGATGACCCTGTTCAACAACGTGCGCATCATCGGAGATGATGGTGAGCGACGCCCACCCAAGAAGACCTGACCCCCCATCCCATGGATCTCTCCTACTTCACCGAACGCGTTTCGCAGGCTTTCAACGAGTACCTCGGCGGGATACTCCAGTCACTTCCTGCTATCGGTGCGGGTCTCCTGCTGTTGCTTGTCGGCTGGGGGCTCGCCCGGCTGCTCCGCTTGCTCGTGGACCGGATCTTCAAGAAGACCGGTCTGCATGGAGCCGCTGAGCGAAGCGGTGTGGACCGTGTGTTCGGTCGCTTGGGCGGGATCTCCGTCGTGGTGAGCACCTTGGCCTATTGGCTGGTGCAATTGTTCTTCATCCTGGCCTCGGCCAAGGTGATGGACCTGGCCATCATCACGGAAGCCATCCACAGCTTCTTCAGCTACGTGCCCGTGCTGCTCACCTCCGTGGGCATTTTCGTTTTCGGTGTGTGGCTCGGGGAGCGCGTCCAGAATCTGGCCACCAACCTTAGCGGCAGTGTCGGGCTCATAGGCGGAAGGATCCTCGGTCGCATCTTCTTCGCCGTGATCGTGCTCTTCATGTCCATCACCGCCTTGAATATGGCAGGGGTGGATACCACCTTGATCACGTCCAACATCCTGTTGCTCGTAGGCGGCATCCTCGTCGCGTTCAGCGTAGCCTACGGAATGGCCTCCCGCGATATTCTGGCGAACATGCTGGGCAGCTACTATGGGAAAGAGCGCTTCAAGCCCGGCATGCGGCTGCGCATCGGGGCCGATGAGGGCGTGATCGAGAAGATCGATAGCGTGAGCATCGCCCTTCGCACCAGCGACCGGCTGGTCCTGTTACCGACGCGCCAGCTCATGACGGAACGCATAGAAGTGTTGGACGCTGTAGAATAACATTGACGACCGGGCGATAGACGAACGCGATATTCACACCCTCCTCGTATGAACCAACAGGTCGACCAGATGAACATCTATGGCCAGAAGGCCATGGACCTCGCGATGGAGTACGCGCCCAAGGTCATCATGGCGCTCGTTGTCCTGTGGATCGGCTCGATGCTGATCCGCATGCTGGCCAAAGTGCTGGGACGTGTGCTCGACCGACGTGGGGTTGAACCCACATTGAAGCGCTTCTTGCACAGCCTCGTTACCATCTCCTTGCGCATTCTGCTGTTCATTACAGCGATCCAGATGATGGGTGTGCAGACCACCAGCTTCGTGGCGATCATCGGGGCGGCGGGCTTGGCCGTCGGTCTGGCGTTGCAGGGCACCTTGGCCAACTTCGCAGGAGGAACCCTCATCCTGCTCTTCAAACCTTACAAGCTCGGCGACCTCATCGAGGCGCAAGGTGTGCTAGGCAACGTGAAGGAGATCCAGATCTTCACCACCATCCTGCTTACTCCGGAGAACAAGACCGCCATCATCCCCAACGGGGCCATGGCCAACGGTAACATCATCAACTACAGCGCGGACGGCAAGATGCGCGTGGACCTCTCCTTCATGGTGGGCAACGAGGAGTCCATCACCAAAGTGCGCGATGTGCTCAACGCGTCCATGGCCGCGGATCCGCTCGTGCTGAAGGAACCTGCGCCCTCCGTGACCGTGAGCAAACTCACCATGGACGGTGTTGAATTGGCCGTTCGCCCCTGGTGCGATCCTGCCCACTACTGGGATGTGTACTTCGGTACCTATGAGAAGGGCCGTGATGCACTCAATGCCGCGAACGTGAAAGGCCCGCAGAAGGAAATGCTCGTGCGCAACATCAACTGATCTCCACCCTGAACAACGCCAACATTGAACACCCGATCATGAAACGCCTGATCCCCCTCTCTGCCTTCCTCCTGACATTAGGTAACGCCCAAGCGCAGGATGCCACCAAGGTCATCCGCGAGTCCGCACCCTTGTCCGCAGCCGATTCTTCAGGTAAGATCTGGACAAAAGGCGCCACGTTCAATATCAACATCACGCAGGTGAGCCTCACCAACTGGGCTGCTGGTGGTAACAACAGCCTTGGCGGGATCATGCTGTTCAACGGGTTCGCGAACCGCCACAACGGCAAGAATGTTTGGGACAATTCGCTCATCCTGGCCTTCGGTGGCCAATTGCAGGCGCCACAGGGCTACAGCTTCGCTGACGGCGCGCCATCGAAGACCGATGACCGCATCGAGGTGAACAGCAAGTGGGGCCATGAGTTGAAGGGGCCGTGGTACTTCTCGATGCTGGGCCAGTTCAAGACCCAGTTCACGGAAGGCTTCGATGGCTCCGGCAACCGCATCTCCAACCTGTTCGCGCCGGCCTACCTCATCCTGGCGCCAGGATTCGACTACCGTCCGAGCGACAATTTCTCGGTCTTCGTTTCGCCTGCCGCCATGAAACTGACCATGGTCAACGACAAGAGCCTCTTCCCTGATAGCGCCGCGTCGGACTTCCGTGTTTACGGTGTGAAGGCCGGTAGTACCACCGAGGTCGAGGTTGGAGCCTACCTCCGCGCGCAATACAAGAAGGACATCACCAAGAACTTCACCTTCCTCACACGTGGCGACCTGTACAGCAACTACCTCCGGAACCCGCAGAACATCGACGTTTCATGGGAAACCCTGTGGACGTTGAAGATCAACAGCTGGTTCGGCGCTTCCTTCAACACCCTGCTCCTCTACGACCACGACATCGACGTACCGAAGTTGAAGGATGAAACGATCGGAGGGGTGACCACCAAGGTACCCGCACCCGGTCCCGGCACGCAGTTCAAACAAACGCTGGGCATCGGGCTGTCGTTCAAGCTCTGAGCAAGCTTCAAGACAAAAGGCTCAAGCTTCAAGCTCAAAGTTTCCGTGTCGGAGCTTGGGGCCTGAAGCTTGGGCTTTGTCGCTTCCGGGTTCCTACTTGTATTTCCACTTCCCCGTGATCGGCTGGAACAGCCCGTAAAGCACGGGGTTCCCTTCGCGTACGCGCAGGCCGAGCGAACCGATCAGCGCCTTCTTGCGCGCAGGGTTGTAGAGGTAGGTGCGCAGGCGCAGGCCCTCGCCGTGTCCGGGGATGTCGGCCAGTTTCACCGCAGTAATGAGCGACACGTTGTTCCCCGAATTCAACGCATCCGTCATCTGTGCGGCGCGGTAGAATCGGGTGATGTCGCCTTTCTTCAATTCCACCACGAGCGACATGTCGCTGGCGGGGTCCACGGAGGTGAAGTCGGCACGCACTTCGATCACATCGTTCGGGCCTTTCGCCAATTGGTAGACCGGTCCGTCGTACACCGCGCCGTACTCGTGCCCGGTAAAGTCCCATCGCTTCGGGGCCATGCCGCCATAACCGCCCGCAGTGGTATCGACGATCAACGGGATCTTGGCGTCCACCTCCCAACCATCCGCCTGCAACACTTCGGGCGTTTTTACCTGTGAAGTACCAAGGTCGTCAAGTGCTTCTCCATCAGGCCGAGCGGCGAAAACGAAGGTCTGCCCCTCGTAGCGGTCATGGCGCTCCAGCAGGAACGGGAATCGCGCTTGCACCTTCGCCACGTTCTCCGGTTCCGCCTGTGTGGTCTGCCCGTAGAAAACACTGCTGACCTTCGTTGCGATCAAGGTGCTGTCCAGCATGGAGGCGGTCCCGAAACGCAGGTTCACGAACGGCGCTTGCGAGGGTGTGATGCACCAGAGCTTCCTGTAGAACGCCATCACTTCAGGCGGCAGATCCACGATGGCCAGCGCACCGGTCGCCTCGGCTTCCTGTGTGCCGCGCACGATCGCTTCGTACTTGCTGTGGTTGAAGACGGCGTAGTGTTGCCTGACATCGATCAGCGTGAACGTCGACACGGCCGCAGAAACGACCGCGACCGCGCCCCCCTGCGTCACGGTCAAATGGCGCAAACCCGCCAACACGCCCACGAGGAGATAAGGGAAGGAGAACAACACAACGCTGTACTGGAGGACCGGAGAACGCAGCACGGAGTATGTATAGCCGACCACCAACGGAAGCAGGCCCCAGATCAACGCGATCGCCCATAATGGCTTCGAGCTGCCCTTGCGCACGATCCGGAAACCGGCCGCAGCACCGACCAGCAGGACCAACAATCCCGCAAAGAGCACCGAGCAATGCCCGATCCACCAGAGGTAGTTCAGGGTCCAGTCCGGCGCAGGGGCCGTGAGCCACTCGTCCAGTCCCTTCCAGCCGAGCTGTGCGAAAAACAACGGCAGGTTCGGCAGGTAGCACGCAACGGATACCGCTAGGGCGATGAGGTAGGACTTGCGGCGTGACGGGTCGATGAGGAAGAAGCCCGTTCCGCACATGAAGGCGGCGAGCATCAACGCGAAATGGTGGGTGTACGCGCTGAGGACCGCGGCCATCACCATCGCGACCAGGTTCGATCGGCGACCCGTTCCGATGAAGCGCGTGAGTTGGTCCGCCAACAGCGCCGTGGTGAAGAGGCCCATGGCATAGGGCCGTGCGATCTGGCCGTACATCACCGTGTACTGCATCGTGGCGAGCAATGCGGTAGTGATGACCGCCACGGAAGCGCCTGCCCAAGCGTGCGCGAAACGGTACAAGCAGAACAGCGCCACCACGCTCATCAATATGAACGGTGCCTTCACCGCGCCATCGCCGAAACCGAAGAGACGTGTCCAGTACCACAGGAAGGCATGCGTGCCCGGCGGGTGCGTATCGATGTTCCATACGCCCTTGCTGATCGCATCGCCGAGCGTCGGGAAGTCCACGCGCACCAAGGCACTGATCTCGTCGTGCGTATACGGTATGTCAGGGAAGCCCCAGAAGCGCAGGACCAGGGCCAGTAGCAGGAGCAGGAACAAGGTGACGCGTTCCAGAAGTGTAGTTGGCAGGAATGTGGCCGTGCTCATTTCGAGCCGTTCGCGCCAACCCGGTCCCTGTTCTTCGTTGGTCTGCATTCCTCTGCGTTCTCTGAGCGAGCGCAGCGAGCCCGCGTGTCTGTGTTTTCTCTTTCTCTGCGTTCCTCCGCGCCCCTCCGCGACTCTGCGTTTCTCCCTTGCTCACTCCCCCCGATCCATGTCCCGTTTGATGTCCTTCTCCTTCAAACTGTCCCGCTTGTCGTAGGTCTTCTTGCCCTTCGCCAGCGCCACTTCCACCTTCACCAGGCCCTTGGCATTGAAATAGACCCGCACCGGCACCATCGTCACCCCTTGGTCTTTCAGCTTGCGTTGCAGCTTGTTCAATTCGGTACGGTGAAGCAAAAGGCGGCGGTCGCGTTTGGGCTCGTGCGCGTAGTTCTTCGCCTTCTCGAACGGCTGGATCGTCATGTTGCGCAGCACCAGGTCGTCGCCCTCGAAGGTGCAGAACGCGTCCGTGATGTTGGCATCGCCCAGGCGCAGGGCCTTCACCTCGCTGCCCACCAGCTGGATGCCGCATTCGTAGGTCTCCAGGAAGAAGTACTCGAACGACGCGCGTCGGTTCTTCACTTCGGGCATTACAGGGGCCGTCATCGTCATCGTCCCGGCTCAAGCGGGAGGGCGAAGATGCAGCAAAGGGGGGAGGGAGGCGAGGCGGACCGGATTCGCCAAGGGCATCGTGTGCTGCCCATCATCTAGGTCATTCGGTGTTGAACGATGGTCAGGGCCTTGGCGGAATGGCGGTCAACCGCCGATTAGGCCGCGCCGTCCGGGTCATCATGAGCGTAGAACGTTATGTCGAGATGGATACCCATGTCGGAGAATGCAGCTTGAATTGCCGGGGAGGTATGCACCTTCGCGGTCGTAGAAGTGATCACGCAGCAATCCAGCACGATACTCGCCCCTCGGTCGCGTAGCTGCGCAAGTTCTGTGGACCGTGCTCTGAGCAGTTCATCCCAATGCTCCAATTGATCGGAAAGTGATCGCGAGCGCTCCGGTTCGTCGAGCCACATCTTCCATCCGCTCAATTCGTGTACAGAGTCAAAGAGGCGCTTTGTCCCATCCGCAAGGGTGAGAGACTTTCGCTCGCCTTTCCTCCACGCCTGGTTGGGGCGTAGGCTAAGCATGCTGGTTACTTCGGCGGGATCAAAGTCGCCGCCAGAAATAATCAGCGTGGCGGATTGAACAACCTCCGGCTCGGATTGATGCACGACGTGTCTTGTGCGGTCTAACTTATCGGTTGTTGCCAATGTTGGGTCAATTTCCTGACTTGGTCAGCGAGGGTACTGCCGATGACCTTAGTGCTAAGATGGGTGCAAATAGCCGCGGGCATGCTGCTGGTGTCTCGCAGCAGAAGTCGAATATAAAGGAGGTCGGGCGTCGGCGGATCTCCAGTGAGGAGCTTTGAGAAGTGATTTGCCGTGGCCTCCAAAGTCAAACGAGCACTCGCATGAACTTCCTCCACGCCAGTGTGTACCGCTCGGCACAATCAAGCTCATGAGAACACTCATCGGTACCCTTGCCTTCCTGCTATTGGCCGCGCACGTCCAAGCGACCACCCTCTACGTCCAGCTCCGCGCTTTCAATCCGTATTGGGAAGACCACCGAGCGGCACTGGAGGGCGTCGAGGCCAAGGCTATCCACAACGATGTCGATTACGTGCGGGCACATCTCGCTGCGGTTCTTGGCGTCCTGTCGGATGCGCCTATCAGTCAACTGACCGATGAGCAGCGGGCTTCCCGCAAAGAACTCATGGTTGTGCTCGCGGACTATGCACGGGAAGGCCGCTTTCCGCTGAACTATTATCGGCATGAACGAATACCGGTCTTCATCGATGAGCACGACACCCACTGCGCGGTCGGTCATCTGATGCGACAGACAGGCCAAGAGGCCATGGCCCAGCGCATCGCAGCCGCCAACAACTACGGGTGGGTGCGGGAGATCGATGACCCCGGGCTCGCTGTTTGGCAAGACGCATCAGGATTCAGCTTGGAGGAACTGAAGTTGATACAAGGTGCGTATGACTTCTACATCCAGGACGCCTTCCTCTTGCCGGACAAGTACGAGGTGCCCCAGAAGCCCGAGCAGGTGGTGCGCTACTTCGACGGAAAGGACAAGGTCTGGTGTTTTGGAGAAGGATCAGGCGGTGACCTGCACGGCCGCTGGGAACAGAACTACTCGAGCACATTGCCTTGGATCGTCGGCTATTTCGAGCACGGCAAACGCTCTGGCCGCTGGAAGGAATACTACAAGGGCACCGACAAACTCTGCCGCACAGAGCACTGGCGGGATGACAAGCTGAACGGCATCCGCACGCGCTATGACCGCGAAGGCAAGGTGATCGAGACCATCCTCTTCAAGAACGGACAGGCGGTGACCAAGACGAACATCGATCATGACAAAGCCCTCCGCTGGGTCCGCAGCCCCATCGACTCCGCAACGGTCTACACGGAGGTGTTCACCACAGAAGGCGCATTGATCGCAGCCGGGAAGGAGCGCATCCACAATCCTGAGGGATTGTTGTGGTTCCAGAACATCGAGTTGACGGCGCTCAATTCCTTCGCCATAAGCGCGCGTGATGGCGCACCACGCCCCGAAGAAGGTGTGAACGTTCCGTGGTTCGATCAGGATGTGTCGCATCAACAACTGCCCGGCTCACACACGCTGGTGGAGTACAAGAAGGAAGGAGAGTGGGTGTACTACAAGGACTACTTGCATCGCCCACTGAGCGAAGGTTCCACGCCAAGCCGAGAAGGACTGTTCGCGCTGGGGTACATGCACTTCGGGACCGAACTCTACGCGAACATCGCCAGCTACGATCATCTGGAACTGACGGCCAGCTACGATTCCATGCACGTGGTGTACCGCGATGACAGGATGGTCGATCTGTTCGGATTCACGTCCGCCAAGCAGGATCATCTCCAGCTTGCCTATCATGCTCCGTTCCTGCGATTCCTGTTGCAGCCCTACTCAAGGTACATGGACAACCAGGAGTTGGTCGGCCCGATCAAACAGATCGCCCGGCTCGATCCGCAGGGAAGGCTCATCGGCGTGCGGGTCGACTATGATGCGAGCGGCAATGTCGTACGCGAGGATCGCTTCTATGTGCCGTCCAAGAAGGAGGACGCGCTTGGGCTTCTGGACTGATGGCCGTCGAGCACTAGCACGGTCCAGCTAGCCGGGCTGGTGCCCGGCGGACCAATCTTCAGCGGACGATAAGCACCGGCACTTTCACCCTGTGCCGCACGGCATCCACCGTAGCGCCGAAAACCAGGTCCTTGATGCCCCGGTGGCCATGGCCTCCCATGACCAGCAGATCGCATTGGCTGGTGTTCACGATGGCGCTGATGGCGCGCACCGGATGGCCTTGGCCCGTCCGGCTCCATGCGCGGTAGCCCAATTCCTTCAGGCGGTCCACATAGCGTTGGAGATTCTCCGCATCCCGTTGCGTTTCGTGGTCGGTGCTCAATTCGCCGGCGTAGCGTGCGGCCGCCGATTCCGTGATGTGGATAAGCACGTACTCCGCGTGGGTACCGCCTTGTGCGACCGCCGCGTCGATGCTGCGCTGGTCCACCTTGCTGAAATCCACGGCCACGCAAATGCGCGAGTAGTGATGAAGGGCCGGTGCCTTCAGCTCAGGAACACGATCGTGCAAATGCTCCTTCGCTTTCCGCCTCGGTCTGATGAACGGCTTGAACGTGATGAACAGCAACAACGCGAACGCGGCTGCGATGATGGGTACCACGGTCAACCATAGCCAGAAACCGTTCGGCCCGAGAACATCGAGCCATTCACCCACCTGTTGCACGACCAGTCGCGCGTTCAGCACCACGATGATCGTGGCGGTGATCCAGGCCAGGGCGCGTACCCATGGCTTGATCACGTGCTCGCCCATGCGCTGCTTGTCGCTGGTGAAGTGGATGAGCGGGATCACCGCGAAGCCCAATTGCAGGCTCAGCACTACCTGGCTCAGCACGAGCAGGTCACCGAGCTGTTCCTCACCGAACCACAGGATGCACACAAGCGCGGGAATGATGGCGATGAGCCGTGTGATGAGCCGCCTTAGCCAAGGCCGAATGCGCAGGTCGAGGTAGCCTTCCATCACGATCTGCCCGGCAAGCGTTCCGGTGATCGTGCTGCTTTGCCCGCTGCCGATGAGCGCGATGGCGAAGAGGGTGGGAGCGAGGTCGCCGAAGAGACCTTTCAGCAAGGCGTGCGCGTCGTTGATCTTCGCTACTTCGACGAAACCGTGGCTGTGGAAGGCCGCTGCCGCCAGTACGAGGATGGCGCTGTTCACGAAGAAGGCCAGGTTCAGCGCGATACTGGTATCGATGAAGTTGAACCGCAGCGCTTCGCGGATGCCCTTGCTGTCCCGCCCGTGCTTGCGCGTTTGCACCAGCGAGGAGTGGAGGTACAGGTTGTGGGGCATCACGGTGGCACCGATGATGCCGATGGCGATGTAGAGTGCCTTCCCGTCCAACGCGGTCGGTATGAAGCCTCGCACCAATTGGTCCGCGTCCGGATGCACGATGAACATCTCGGCCAGGAACGAGAACCCGATGATGCTGACAATGGAGATGATCAGCACCTCCATCACGCGCATGCCCCGCTGCATGAGGAAGAGGACCACCAGTGCGTCCAAGGCGGTGATCAATACCCCTTCCAGCAAGGGCAGGCCGAAGAGCAGGTTCAGGCCGATGGCCATGCCGATCACTTCCGCCAGGTCGCACGCGGCGATCGCGATCTCGGCGAGTACCCAGAGCGGAAGGTTCACCCACGGCGGGTAGGTATGTCGGCTCGCCTGCGCCAGATCGAGGCCCCGCACGATGCCGAGGCGTGCGCAGAGCGTTTGCAGAAGCAGCGCCATCAGGTTGCTCATCAGCAGCACCCAGATCAGCTGGTAACCGAAACGGGAACCGCCTTCGATGTCCGTGGCCCAGTTGCCCGGATCCATGTAGCCCACGCTCACCAGGTAGGCCGGTCCGATGAACGCCAGCAGTCGTCTCCAGCCCTTCGCGACCGGCACGTTCACCGTGCCGTGCACTTCGCTCAATGAACGGTGTTCGCGCTTGTCCATGCTCAGGCGTTCTCCACTTGCAGGTGGTGGCTCACATCCTTGCTCAGGCTGAAGGCCGCCCCGCTCTTCGGTTTGATATCGATGCTCCCGTCGAACCCATGCACTTCCTGCACCGACAGCCGTGTGCCGATGCGCAGGCCTTTTGAATCGAGCAGGCGCAGCAGGCCGTCCGTGGTCTCGCTCACCGCCGCGATGCGTACGCTGTCCCCGGGCTTGCATGTATCCAAGCGCCGGGTCTTGCGGGTGCGCAATTTGCCTTGCCTGTCCGGGATCGGGTCACCATGCGGGTCGAAATGCGGATGGCCCAGAAACTCATCCAATTTGTCAATGAGCTTCTCGTTGGCGACGTGCTCCATCTGCTCGGCAACCTCGTGTACCTCGTCCCAGCCGAAACCAAGGCGGTCCACGAGGAAGGTTTCCCATAATCGGTGCCGCCGGACGAGCTGCAGGGCGATGGCCTGGCCCTTGGCGGTGAGCTTCACACCGTAGTAGGGCTCGTGCTTCAGCAAGCTCTTCCCGCTCAGTTTCTTCAGCATGTCCGTCACGCTGCTCGCCTTGGTGCGCAGGCGCGAGGCGATGTCCTTCGTGAACGCGTTCTCACCGCTCTGCAACAGGGCGTACACGGCCTTGATATGGTCCTCTTCGCTGCGGGTCAGCATCGCTCTCTGAGGCAAACGTAGAAAAAAGATTAGACTTGTCTAAAATATGTACGTGGTGAACCTCCGTTGCTTGATGGTGTGCGCGATGGCGCGGGTGCTTCTCCCGGCAAGCGCGCAGATGTCCGCGATAGAAACGGACCGCCCCGACCAGACGGAATCACCGGCCATCGTGCCTGCGGGCTGGTACCAGTTCGAGGGGGGCTGTTCCCATGAACGCGCTGGGAACGATGGGGCGGTTGAAGGAGCGCTGCCCACGGTGTTGAGCAAGGTCGGCCTGGCGCGGTGGGCGGAGTTGCGCGTGATCACCGAGCGCGCGCGGACGTTGGTCGGAGAAGGAGGACAGGTCACAGCGCACCGCCTGTTGCCGGTGGAAGTGGGCGCGAAATTCCGGCTGATGGAAGAGCTCGGACTTGTGCCGTGCGTCTCGCTGATCGGACATGTGGGACTTCCCTTTACGGCGGAGGCCCCTTTCAAGCCCGCCACCGCTTTCGGGAACTTCCGCTTCACCCTGCAGCATACCTTGAGCGAGCGCCTCAACTTGGGCTACAATCTCGGAGCCGAGTGGGATGGTGATCGCCCGGTGGCCACGGGTATCTATACGGTCACCTTGGGTGCGGAGGCCACGGGGACGTTGGGCTTTTTCGTGGAAGCGTACGGCTACATCAATGACACGGACGCTGCGGACCATCGGCTCGATGGCGGTGCCGTGTTCCGCATAGGCCCGGATGTGCTCTTGGACGCTTCTTCCGGGTTTTCCCTTGGCGAACGGCGCTGGTTCATCAGCGCCGGTCTTTCATTCCGTGCTCCGGTCTTCGTTCGGCGTGAATCGCCTGCTGGTTGACACCGTCAGGGAGCAGGGCTGTAGGTCAGCTCGAAGACCAGCGAATGCGTGCTGGTACTGCCGAAAGTGGGGATCTGGTAGCCCGCCGAGAGGATCCAATGCCTGGTGATGTAGTACGCGCCACCCGGTACGATCTCCCCCAGATCATGCTCGCCGCTGATGAAGTCCGTCTGCACGACGAGCCGCTCGGGGATCAGGGATTTCTCCACCCCGGCTTCCACACCGATCACATCATTGAAGAACCGTGAGCCCTCGCCGAAGTAGCTTTTCGAAGCGTAGTAAGGTCCGGCCACACACTTCAAGCCGATGTCCTCGCGACCGAACACGAAGTTGCACCAGGTCATCACGCCATCCCGGATGTGCACAGTGGACGTCACACCATACTGTACACCTGCCGCAATGGCCATTTCCTCGCCGAGTTCGAACCGCATCTGTGCGTTGGCCAGGATGAACGGGTTGTAGGGAAGGATCGTGTCGTTGAAGACCGGGTGCGCTTCGCGGTCTTCCAGGATGGTGAGCCCGTTGCAGTTCGCGCCGACTTCCAGGCCGTGGCCCAGGCCGAAGTCCACCGTCGTGCTCGACTGTTGGTGATGCTCCGCGATGTTGAGCTGCTCTTGGAAGAACAATTTCCCCTTGGAGGTGATCTCCGAACTGGGAACATTGAAGAAGTTCTGTTGGCCGAGCGCAAACGCTGAAACGGAAACAGAGAAGACCGCGGGCGCCAGCCTTGAACAGGTCGGGGAATGTGCTCGTCTGTTGGAGCCTCGCTGCATCGGTGCACAAAGGGACCGGGTTCAGGCGAACGGCCGCCTTCGGGGCTGGGAAAATTTGTTAGCACGCGCTCGTACCCGTGCCTATCGCCCGAGCCATGCGCGTGGCCTTGCTCCGGTACATTCGCACCGCCGATGTACGCCCTCCTCCGTCCGCTGCTTTTCCTGCTCTCCCCGGAACGCGCGCACAAGGTCACCTTCGCGCTCTTGGAGGTCGCGAAGCACATTCCCGGCGCATTGACGATCGTGGGTGGCAGGCGTCCGCCCATTGCTGCCGCTGTGAAGGTCATGGGCTTGGAATTCCCTGGCCCTGTTGGGCTCGCAGCCGGTATGGACAAGGACGCGAAGCATGTGGACGCCCTCGCGCGCATCGGCTTCGGGCATGTGGAGATCGGTACGGTAACGCCTTTGCCACAACCCGGCAACGAACGGCCACGCTTGTTCCGCTTGAAGGCCGACCGTGCGCTGATCAACCGGATGGGTTTCAACAACGAAGGAGCGATGGCGGCGTCGGTCCGACTGAAGAGGCGGGTGCCCGGCATAATCGTCGGTGGCAACATCGGCAAGAACAAGGTGACACCCAACGAACGGGCCGTGGATGACTACGTGAAGTGTTTCGAAGCGTTGGATCCGGTCGTCGACTATTTCGTGGTGAACGTGAGCTCGCCGAATACGCCGGGCTTGCGCGCACTGCAGGAGAAGGGGCCTTTGCTGGAGATCCTTTCCACGTTGAGCAGACTGAACGCCCGTTCCAATCGCAGGCCGCTCCTGCTGAAGATCGCGCCGGATCTCACGAACGAGCAGCTGGATGATGTCGTGAGCGTCGTGAAGGAAAGCGGCATCCAGGGTGTGGTGGCCACCAACACCACCATCGACCGGAACGGATTGAAGACCCCCAAGAATGAGCTGGATGCCATGGGTGCGGGTGGATTGAGCGGAGCCCCAGTGCTTCAGCGCAGCACGGACGTCCTGCGCTTTCTGCGTACCCGGTTGCCCCGACCATTCGTGCTCATCGGTGTCGGTGGGATCGACAGCGTGCAGGCGGCCACGGAAAAACTCGCTGCCGGTGCCGATCTTGTACAGGTGTACACCGGGCTCGTCTATGAAGGCCCGGCCTTACTGGACCGCATCAACAAAGCGTATGTGAGATGGAAAGGCTGAAACTGATCGAGTGCCCGCGTGACGCCATGCAAGGCTTGCACGACTTCATCCCTACGGAGGTGAAGGTGCGCTACTTGAACGAACTGCTGAAGGTGGGCTTTGACACCATCGACATCGGCAGCTTCGTGAGCCCCAAGGCGATACCCCAACTGGCGGATACAGTGGATGTCCTCTCGCGGATCGACCTTTCAGGCACGCGCTCGAAGTTGCTGGTGATCGTTGCCAACGAGCGCGGCGCGGAGGAGGCATGCAAGCAGGAGAGCGTGACGTACTTGGGCTATCCCTTCAGCATCAGCGAGACCTTCCAGCAGCGCAACACGAATACGAGCATCGAAGGTTCTTGGGCGCGTACGGCACGCATCGCCGAACTGGCGAACGGCGCAGGCAAGGAGCTCGTGGTCTACGTCAGCATGGCCTTCGGCAACCCGTATGGCGATCCATGGAACGCGGAAGTGGCCTTGCACTGGACCGACCGTTTGGTGAAGGAACTCGGCGTGCGCATCATCTCGCTGGCGGACACGGTCGGTGTGGCGAAGCCCGATGATATCGAAGCGATGTTCTCTGCATTGATACCCGCATTGCCGCACATTGAGTTCGGTGCCCACCTGCACGCCCGTAAAGACAACTGGCAACCCAAGACCGATGCCGCCTGGCGCGCGGGCTGTCGCCGGTTCGATCATGCGATAGCCGGCTACGGCGGCTGCCCTATGGCGGAAGATGACCTCGTGGGGAACCTCACGACCGAACTGTTCGTGCAGGAGATGGAAAGTCGCGAGGAGCGAACGGGGCTGGACCTGGAGCAGCTCGCGAGGTGCGTGCGGATGGCGGGGGAGGTGTTCCCGACGTCATCGTGACCAAAGCAACGGATACGCGATAGGGTCATGACGAGTAAGCGCGCAACTTGGGTTGTTCTGGGTATCGGTGCCCTTTTGCACGCACTGGTCGCCTTCCCGAACCACTATCTGTTCCGCACCTACGCGTTGGACCTGGGGCTCTACACGCACACGGCGTGGCACTATCTGCATGGCACGATCCACGACAGCACGCTCTTTCAAGCAGTGGCCGCACCGATGTTGGCGGACCACTTCGACCTGCTTCTTGTGCTGTTCTCGCCTTTGCTCTTGATATTCGGCACTTGGACACTTCCCTTGGTCCAATGGATATCCATCATCGCAGGAGCGCTGGGTGTGCGCGCTTTTCTCCTGACGTGCGGTTCAAGTGAGCGTCTGGCGGTCAGCGGCATGGCCATCTTCCTTTGCTTCTTCGGAGTATTCGCGGCTTCGGCTTTTGACTATCATTCAAATGTGGTGGCCACGATGGCCTTGCCTTGGCTCCTGACGGCGTTGATGCTCGGAAGGAAGAGAAGTGCCATTCTACTCTTCGTGTTCATGGTGATGGCCAAGGAGAACATGGGGCTTTGGGTAGGCACGGTCACCTTGGTATTCGCCATGGATAAGATGCTGCCCATGACGATGCGGCGATTCACACGGGTGCTCGGTGCCATCGCGTTGTGTTGGTCGGCCTTGGTCATTCTCTTCATCATGCCCGCTATGGCGAGCGATGGCCAATATGCCCACTTCGATTATCCGTTGATCTCTGGACTCTTGCATCCTGCGGATGGGGAGCAACGCACCTCCCTCTGGAGCCTGTTCCTAGGGCTTTTCATCGACTTGAGCGGAGCGAAGGATGGAACCGCGATCAAGCTGGAGTTCTGGGCCATCCTGATATTGTCGGGCGGATGGGCCTTGGCCGTTCGTCCGCGATGGGGCATCATGGCGTTGCCCTTGATCGCGCAGAAGATGTGGCATAATGAGCCGGCCAAGTGGGCCGTGTTCGGCCAGTACAGCATCGAGTTCGCCCCACTGGTGGCCATCGCCTTTTCCTTGGTCATCGCTCGATGGACGCGTGACGGAGCCCGGTCATGGATCCTCTGGCTCGCACCGGTGATCGTGGCCTGTTGCACAGTGCGGACCATGGACAACACGATCGCCTTCCATGACAAGTCGAGGATGCGGTTCTATCAGGCGGAACATTACCGCCGTTCGTACGACACCGATCTGGTCCGTTCGGTCATTGATACCATTCCTCCGGATCTCGTTGTCAGCGCGCAATCACCAGCGGTTCCGCACTTGGCACTTCGTGAGCGCGTGTACCAATACCCGCTCGTGCGCGATGCCGATATGATCTTCCTGCTTCCGAAGGAGGGTACATACCCGCTCGACACAGCTACCTACCATCTCAAGCTCGACAGTTTGTTGCGCGAACCAGCTTGGGAGGTTTCGCATCAGGATGGTTCACTGATCATGTTGACCCGGCGGCACATGGGTCAGTGATATCCATACGGTCAGGCTTTGCGGAGTTCGAGGACCGTGATCTCCGGTGGCATGCCCACCCTTCCCGGGAAGCCGATGAAACCGAAGCCCCGATTCACATAGAGGTGCATGCCATCCTGTTCATAGCGGCCCGCCCATTGCTTGTAGACCCACTGTGCCGGACTGTACGTCTGGCCAGCGATGGTGATGCCGAATTGCGCGCCGTGCGTGTGACCGCTCAGCATGAGGTCGATGCCCTGCTCTTGAACTTGGGCTTCCCAATGCGTAGGGTCATGGCTCATCAACAGTCGGAACGCTGACGGGTCCGTACCCCTTACCGCTTTACGGAGATCGCCGTACTGCTGGAAACGAACGCCCCAGTTCTGCACACCTATCAAACTGAACTGTTCACCGTCCTTCTCGATCGGCACATGCTCATCAAGCAGCAACCGGAAACCGATGCGCCGATGATGGTCCATCAGACGGTCCAGATTGTCGCACTTGGCCTGCTTGTCGGGCCAACTGGCATAGTCGCTGTAGTCATGGTTGCCGAGGATGGAGTACTTGCCCAGTTTCGCCTTCAACGTGGAGAGCGTGTCAAGCCAAGGCTCCGCTTCCTCACTGAAGTCATTCACCATATCACCGGTGAAGAGGATGAGGTCCGGCTCCTGCTCATTGATGAGGTCCACGCCGATGCGTACGATGTCGCTACTGAGCGGGAAACTGCCCAAGTGCATATCACTGATCTGCACGATGCGCAGGCCATCGAAGGCGGCGGGCAGCTTGGCGGAGCGGATCGTTTCCCGTTGCACACGGAAATCACGCCGTCCTTTGGTCACTCCATAGAGCACCGCGCCGAAGGGGATCGCCGCAAGGGCCAGGCCGACCTGCGAAATGAACCGGATCCGCGAAATGGGTTCGCCGTCCGCATTCGCACCGGGTGCGGCCCTGTACCAGATCCAGCGCAGGCCCTGCAGCAGGTCCTCCACACCATGGAAGATCACAATGACCAGCTTCGGTAAGAGGAAGAGGATCAGCAGCGCGGCGAGCGAGAACACGAACGCGTAGTTGCGGTTAGCCCGGAGTTCCTGGATGCTGATGCTCACCCACACCAACAGCGCGATCATGCCGATGCTTTCGGCCCAGTAGATCCAGCGCACCCAGCGCCGAGTGCCGATCCCCGCGCCACCCAAGGCCGTACTGATGCCTTTCCATGCGTAGATGTCGATGAGCACCAGCACGGCGGTGAACACCAGGAAACCGAAGATGCCGCGTGAGGTCATGGTTCAATCCGCCAAAACAAGGAATAAGGCAGGGTAAAGGTCAGTCGCGGCAGCGGATCATCGTTCCCGACCGTCTTCCCTGAGGACGTTCGATGGTCTTCGATACTTTCGTTGCGATGAGAATTCGACACTTGACGGTCGCATGCGCGGGAATGCTCATCGCTCTCTGCTCGCATGGACAGCCTACTTGGCGAAAGGCTTTCGGGGCCTATGATGCCGATGAAGGCGCCTGTGTGCGCGTGACACCTGAAGGTGATTACCTGGTCGTGGGCTCAACCAGCAGTTTCGGTTTCGGATCCTCGGATGTCTACCTTTTGAAGATCGATCCGGATGGCGGGCTGCTTTGGTCCAAGACCTATGGTGGCCCTCAGATCGACAGGGGTGCCTCAATGAGCATTGCCCCGGATGGATCCGTTCTCATAGCCGGATACACGAACGGAGGCGGGAATGGCGGATATGATGGATGGCTCATGAAGACGGATGCGGATGGTGTGGTCCTCTGGCAAAGATCCTATGGCGGCGAGGGATGGGACTTTCTCTATGATGTGGAACCATTGGCCGATGGGGATTGGCTGTTGGCAGGCTCAACCTACAGCGAAGGTGCCGGATCCTCGGATGGTTGGCTGCTCCGCACCAATAGTTCAGGCGACGTGGTTTGGTCGAACACATACGGTAGCATCGGTGAGGATGACCTGAGATCGGCCATTCAAACAAGTGATGGTGGATTCGTGCTCGCCGGTACCTATGATGACGAGGGGGACAAGGATGCGCTGGTCATCAAGCTGGATGAGACTGGCGCTCTCGACTGGGAGCAACATATCGGCGGCGATAGCGCTGACTTGGCGGTGGATGTTCTGGAGACTCTGGACGGGGGATTCTCAGTGATCGGGTCCACGAGAAGCTACTCCGTATGGAACGAGCATCTGCATTTCAAGCTCTCCGCGATGGGTGATAGTCTCTGGGCGCAGAACTTCGGACAGATCAATGACCAGGAAGCCATGGAGCACGTTGAGCTGCTCTCAGGCCGGTTCGCGACTGTCGGTTACACCAAAACCTCCGGTGGTGGTGCGAAGGATCTCTTCGCGCTCCTGAGCGAGTCGGACGGGTCCTTCATCGTGCAGCACACCTATGGGCTTGTTGAGGACGACGTTGGGCATTCCATCGCGGAAACGGAGAATGGTTTCGTTCTGTGCGGCAGCACACGTTCGTCGGGTTCAGGAAATTCTGATGTCTATGTTATCCGCTGCGACTCTGTCGTTGATACAGCGACCGAGGTGATCACAACCCAGTTCGATGCTACTGGCGTGGTTGTCCCAGGAACTGCCGACGCGCCCTTGGCGTTCTTTCCGAATCCGGCGAACGGCGGCACGCATCTGAACTCCATCCAAGGTCTCTTTTCCGTTCGGCTTCACGACTCCCAAGGCCGCCTTGTTCTTGAATGGCAACAGCCCGTACCCCAAGACCTCGACCTGCGTGGGCTCTCCGACGGCATGTATCAGCTGGTGACGCTCTCGGACAAGGGTGTTCGGACGGCTCAGCCCTTGATCATTTCGAACCACTAGAGATGGGCGAACGCCCCCATCGCCAAGCCCTGCTCCTCCTTGGCCACGGCGTATTCCTCGCGCTGGTGGGCCTGGCTTGGAAGTACGCCCTCATCCGCTCCACGTTCGGGGATACGGCCTACCAGCTCTTCCAATGGATCAGCCAGCCGGGCTGGGACATCGAGGCGCACCGCTACACGGCGATCGTTCCGCAAGCGTGCGTGAAGCTCTTCGCGCTGATCGGGGTGGAACTGCGCACGTTGCTGCTTGTTTCCTCGCTCGCGCATGTGCTCGTTGGCTACGGCATCTACCTGCTGTGCGCGCATGTATGGAAGTCGCCGGTGGCCGCGTTCGGTTGCGCCGTAGCGGCGGTGCTGTGCAGCCGCCTCGCGTTCTATTCCCCCGTGCTGGAGGCCAACTATCTGCTGTGCTACCCGTTCCTGCTGATCGGCTTCATCGAGCGGAACGCCCGTGCGGAGCGTATCCCCCGGCGGAATGTGGCCATCGCCATCGTCCTGTTGCTGGTTCCGCTCGTCGTGCACCCGGTCGGCTGGATGGTCATGCTCTTCGCCGTCGTGTTCATGTTCGCGCTCGGCTGGCTGCGTGGGAGGATGCTGATGGCGCTATTGCTCATCTCGGCCTCGTGGCCGTTGATCGGGCGCTGGTTGTTCCCGCCCACGGGCTATGAGATGGAGCAATATGATGCGGTCGTTGCCGGGCTTCGGCACTTGGGGTCCTTCGCACATTGGGGCTCGTGGGAGTTCCTCGCCATCCACACATTCAGCGCTTCGACCACCTATTTGCCCGCGTTGCTGGTGCTTTTAGCGGTGGTGTCGGGATGGGCTTTGATGAACAAAGGCAGGCTCGCGTTGCTGACGTTCGGTGGAGCGATGGCTTTCATTTTCGTTTTCCTCGTCACCTTCAGCGCAGGCAATTCCGCCGTGATGCAGGATCGGGGCATATTGCCTGTGGCCACCATCATCGCGCTCAGCGGTGCCGCCTTGGTCGTCCGTGCGGAGAGCCCCCGGTTGCGGACACTTTCCCTGATCATGTGCGTGCTGGTGCTTTTCGTGAAGGTGCGCGACGTATCGTTCGCTTCCCGGCCGTACGCGAAAGAATATGCGGCAACCGAGGAACTGATCGCCCTCGCCGATCAACAGGGCGTTCCCCGCGGCATGGTTGACTGCCAGCGCCTCCGCGAACGGGACGTGGAGGTTTCTTGGGCATTCCCCGTGGAAACACTGCTGCGAAGCTCCGTGCGCGGGGCGGAACAGGGCCGGGTGCTGGTCTGCTCGGACAAGCTGCCCCCTCCGTCCGTGCTGGCGAGCGGCCAAGTGCAGGTGCTCCAGTTCGTTCGGGAGGTGGAAAAGAACGGTAATCCTTATTTCCACGGGACCGATTCGCCTTACGAGACCGTCGTTCAGCACTGACTGGACCTCTGTTCATCCATTTCCATGATCTTTTCGGGTGATGCACGGGGTTGGCAACCATGGACCCCCTATGTTCGTCGTTGTCCGGCCACCACCGCACATGGATGAATTCCTGATCCCCTGGATACTGCGCGCGCACGCCGCGCTCGGTACGATCGCTTTGGGCGTGGCGCCCCTGGCCATGGTGGTGCGCAAAGGCGGTGATTGGCACCGGCGATGGGGCAAGGTGTTCTTCTACAGCATGATCGGCGTGTGCGCCACAGCCATCTTCCTGGCGATCGCCCATCCGCAGAATTTCTGGCTCGCGCTGGTCGCCGTTTTCAGTTTCCACATGGTGGCCAGCGGCTATCGTTCGTTGTACCTGAAGAAATTGCACGAGGGCTTGAAGCCGGCCTCCGTGGACCTGTGGTTGCACGGGTCGGCCGGTCTGGTGAACGGGGGACTGCTCATCTGGGGGCTGTCGCACCTCCTGATGGGGCAGAAGGAGACGAAAGCCATCCTCTTCGCGGTCTTCGGCCTCATCGGCAGCTTGATGGTCTTCACCAACATCCAGCGCTTCTATAAGCGCAAGCACGACAAGCGCGAGTGGTTCTTCGCGCACATCTCCGGCACGCTCGGCGGCTACATCGCCACGGTAAGCGCGTTCAGCGCGGTGAACCTGACCATGATCAAGCCGGTCTGGCTGCAATGGCTGTGGCCTACGCTCGTCGGGGCGCCGCTCATCGCCCTGATATCGGTGTATTACCGCAAACGTTTCGAGAAGGGCGCGCGTGTGCGTGATATCGCGGACGTTCGCATCCGCTGATCGGGCGTCGATCCGCCAGGGCAGGGACGCGGCCTCGTCAAGTTCTTTCTGGAAGGTGATTCCCGGGGTACAGGTTTCATGTCCGTTTGCGCATCTTCACGCACCCTTTCCGAACAACTGTCATGCGGCATACACTTCTTTTCGTTGGAGCATTGACCCTCAACCATGCGGGGTTGGCCCAGAAAACGTATCCCTACACCAGTGTGCCGGGCGATCCGCTGGAAACGCGCATCTACACGCTGGACAACGGCCTGCAGGTGTGGCTGAGCCGCAACACCGACGCACCACGCGTGCAGACCAACATCGCCGTGCGTGCAGGCAGCAAGAACGATCCTTCGGACGCCACGGGCTTGGCGCACTACCTGGAGCACATGCTCTTCAAGGGCACGTCGAAGATCGCCACCAGCGATTGGGCAAAGGAAAGCGCCGTGCTCAACCAGATCAGCGACCAGTACGAACTGCGCCGCACCACGACGGATGAGGCCAAGCGCGACGCCATCTACCATGTTATCGACAGCTTGAGCACCGTAGCCGCAGCGCTCGCGGTGCCGAACGAGTACGACAAGATGATCAAAAGCATCGGCGCGCGGGGCACCAATGCTTACACCAGCACCGAGCGCACCGTGTACATCAACGATGTGCCCAGCGATGAACTGGAGAAGTGGATGATGATCGAGAGCGAGCGCATGCAGGAGTGTGTGCTCCGGCTCTTCCACACGGAACTGGAAACGGTGTACGAAGAATTCAATCGCGGCCAGGACAACGATGGGCGGCAGGCGGCACAGAAACTGGACCAGTTGCTCTACCCCAATCACCCCTACGGCACGCAGACCACCATCGGGACGGGGGAGCACCTGAAGAACCCCAGCATGGTGAAGATCCATGAGTTCTTCGACAGCTGGTACAGGCCCAACAATATGGCCGTGATCCTCGCGGGAGACATCGACTACGACAAGACCATCGCCATGGTGGACAAGCACTTCGGCAAATGGGTGAAGAAAGAAGTGCCCGGATTCACCTTCAAACCGGAAGACCCCATCCTGTCCCCCGTGAACGCGGATGTGTTCGGGCCGGACCGCGAATGGGTGAGCATGGCCTGGCGCTTCAACGGAACGAAGAGCGAGGACCCTTTGATGCTGGAGTTGATCAGCGGCATCCTGAGCAACGGGAAGGCAGGTCTGATCGACCTGAACCTCCTGCAGGAACAGAAAGTACTGGATGCCCGCGCCTATTCCGGCGAGCAGACCGATTACAGCGAGTTCGGCATGCGCGTAGAACCGCGCGAAGGGCAGACGCTGGAGCAGGCGCGCGATCTGATGCTCGGACAGCTCGAAGCGCTCAAGCGTGGCGAGTTCGAGGATTGGCTCATCCAAGCCGTGGTGAACGACAACAAGCAACAGCAGATCCGCTTCTGGAACGAGAACAACAGCCTGCGCGCTTCCGCCATGACCGAGGCCTTCATCCTGCGCAAGGACTGGAAGAGCATGGTGGACCAGTACGACCGCATGGGCAGGATCACCAAGGAGCAGGTGACGGCATTCGCGAAGAAATGGTTGGACAACAACTACGTCTGCGTCTTCAAGCGGACCGGCGAGAACAAGGACGCCCACAAAGTGACCAAGCCGAAGATCACGGCCATCGACATCAAGCGCGACGGCAAGAGCGCTTGGCGCGCCGAATGGGAGAAAACCCCGAGCGCTGCGATGACCCCGGAATTCGTCGACTTCAAGACCGCCATCACGCGCAAGCCCTTGGCCAGCGGCGTGGAACTCGCCTGCGTGAAGAACCCCACCAACGACCTTTTCAGCCTGCGCTACATCCTGGACATGGGCACGAACCATGACCGCGAACTGAAAGTGGCCATCGAGTACCTGAACTACCTCGGCACCTCGAAATACAGCCCGGTGGACCTGAAAAAGGAACTCTTCAAGCTCGGCCTGAGCATCGATGTGTTCGCCAGCGACGATCGCTCCTACGTGACGCTCAGCGGCTTGGAGAAGAACCTGGAGAAAGGTGTCGAACTGCTGGAGCATGTGCTCGCGAACGCCCAACCGAACGATGCCGCACTGCCGGGACTGGTCGCCGACATCCGCAAGAACCGCCAGGACCAGTTGAAGAACAAGGGCGCCTTGCTGAACGGCGGCCTGGTGAGCTACGCCAAGTACGGACCGGTAACGCCCACCAACGACATCCTGAGCAACGAGCAGCTCGCCGCGCTAAAGGCCCAGGAACTCGTGGACCGCATACACGCGCTGACGGGGTACAAGCACAAGGTCTTCTACTACGGCCGGAAAGGTGCCGATGAGATCGCCGCGCTGATGGCCAAACACCACAAGACAGCGGCCACCTTGAAGGATTACCCTGCCGAGCGGAAGTATCCTGAGCTGCCCACCACCACCAACGGCGTGCTCTTCGCGGAGTACGACATGGTGCAGACCGAAATGGTATTGAACAGCAAGGCCGGTCCCTTCGATGTGGAGAAGCTGCCCTACGCTTCGCTCTTCAACGAGTATTTCGGAAGCGGCCTCAGCAGCATCGTCTTCCAGGAGATCCGCGAGGCGAAGGCGCTGGCCTACGGCGCGAATGCCAGTTACACCAGTCCCGCGAAAAAGGAGGATGCGCACTATGTCCGCGCGTTCATCGGTACGCAGGCTGACAAGCTGCCGGATGCCATCGATGCCATGCTGAAGCTCATGAACGACATGCCCATGGCCGAAGCCCAGTTCGAAGGCGCCAAGGCCAGCGCGCTGAAAGTGATCGCCAGCACCCGCATCACCAAGGAGAACATCTACTGGCAGTGGGACGCCGCCCAGCGCCGTGGATTGGACTATGATGTTCGCAAGAACAACTACGAGCGCATCCCCAAGATCACCTTGCAGGACATGAAGGCCTTCTTCGACAAGGAGATCAAGGGCCGGCCTTACACCTATTGCGTGATCGGCAAGGAGAGCGCCATGGACATGAAGGCATTGGAGAAGCTCGGACCCGTGCGGAAACTCAGCAAGAAGGAGCTCTTCGGTTACGACGAGGAGAAGTAGCGCGTGCGAGCCTGCATTTTCACACTCGATGTAGAGGACTGGTTCCACATCCTCGATCTGCCGTGCACGCCGAGACTGGACCAATGGCCGTCGTTGCAGAGCGATGTGGTGAAGAACACACGGCGCATGCTGGCCATCTTCAGGCAGCATGATGTGAAGTGTACGCTCTTCTTCCTCGCGTGGGTCGTGGAGCGTTGGCCGGATCTCGTGAAGGAGGCCGTGGACGATGGGCACGAGATCGCCAGCCACGGCTATGCGCACGAACTGGTCTATACCATCAGCGAGCAGCGGTTCTTCGATGATATCCGCAAGGCGAAGGACATCATCGAGCGCGCAGGCGGTGTGGAAGTGAAAGGCTACCGGTGCCCGGGTTTCAGCGTGACGACGGGAACGCCCTGGTTCTTCGATCGTGTGAGGGAGGCCGGTTATCGCTACGACAGCAGCGTTTTTCCCGGAAGCCGCGGCCATGGAGGCCTGCCGAACGCACATCCCGTTCCGCACATCATCTCCACCAAGCACGGGGACCTCGTCGAGTTCCCGATCTCCTTGGCGCGCACCGCGGGCAGGCCGATGTACTTCTTCGGTGGGGGCTATCTGCGCTTCTTCCCCTACGCGTTGATCAAGCACAAGGTGAGGCAAGTGCTCGCCGAGGACCGACCGGCCGTGTTCTATCTGCACCCGCGCGAGATCGATCCCGCACAGCCGCGTTTGCCCATGAGCCCCAAGCGCCGCTTCATGACGTACACCGGGATGAAGACCACCGAACCGAAGATGCACGCCCTCTTCCGCGACTTCACCTTCACCACCTTCGCGGAGCTGATGCGCACAGTCCACTGGTCCACGGCCGGAGCCTTGAAACTGAACGATTGAAACGGGTACTATTCCTCTACACCGAGCTGGCCCCGTATTTCCTGGCCTGCGTGGAGCGGCTGGTGAAGGACCACGATGTGGAAGTCCACATCGTGCGATGGCCGGTGAACAAGGAGGCCCCCTTCGATCTGCGCTTCGCGGACCGCGTGAAGGTGTACGATCGGAACGGGCTGGACGAATTGCCGCTGCACCGCCTCGCCAACCGGATCGATCCGGACATTGTGCTGGCCAGCGGTTGGGTGGACAAGGGATACCTCTCCGTCTGCCGGGATTTCCGCAAGCGCGGTGTGCCCGTGGTCATGTGCAGCGATACCGCCTGGCGCGGCGATGTTCGCCAGTGGGCCGCTGTGGGCACTTCCCGTTTCTGGCTCCGTCGCACGTTCAGCCACGCCTGGGTCACCGGCGAGGCCCAGGCCACCTATGCCCGTTTCCTCGGCTTTCCCCCCTTCGCCATCAAACGCGGCTTCTACTCCGCCGATGTCGAACGCTTCCAGCCCTTGGCCGACCGGTTCGCCGCCGCCAAGGCCCAGCGGTTCCCGCACCGCTTCCTCTGTGTCGCACGCTACATCGCGACGAAAGGGCAGCAGTTGCTCTGTGATGCGTTCGCGGAATTGTGCGATGAAGGTGCCGCCGGCGACTGGGAACTCTGGTTCATCGGTACCGGCGAACTGGAAGAGGCCGTGAAGAGCTCGACGGGCGGGCGTCATCCACGGATACGGCACATCGGCTTCGTGCAGGCCGAGAGCATGTATGGCTATCTGGAGCACACGGGCGTGTTCATCCTGCCCAGCACCTACGAGCCATGGGGCGTGGTGGTGCACGAGCACGCTGTCGCGGGCTTCCCGCTCATCCTGAGCGACGCGGTGGGCGCGGCCGAACGTTTCCTGAAGGAGGATTTTAACGGCACCCGCTTCCGGGCAGGCGACAAGAACAGCTTGAAGGCCTCCTTGCGCAAGCTCATCGCACTGCCGGACGAACGATTGCGCGGCATGGGCTACGCCAGTTCGGAACTCGGCCGGAGCTGGAGCCCGGAGCGTTGGGCCGCGGTGCTCATGGACATCATCCGGACCTCGCGTGCGTAAGCCTCGTTTGCTCGTTTTCATAGGCTGGTACTCGCCCGGGTTCAAAGCGGGCGGCCCGGTGCGGAGCTTGGTGAACATGGTCGATCATCTCCGCGACCGCATCGACTTCCACATCGTCACTTCGGTTACGGACTACACCGAATCGAAGCCCTATGAAGGCATCACACCCGACACATGGACCACGTTATCCGGTGGTGAGCGTGTGTGGTATGCATCACAGCGTGCCGCCAACGCGGATGTCTGGAGGCGCTTGTTGAAGGAGCGCGACTGGGATGCGGTCTACATCAACGGCATCTATGCGTGGGCGTTCAGCATCCTTCCGCTGTGGTTGCTGCGCGGCTCGAAGCAGAAGCGGATCGTCGCCGTTCGCGGTATGCTTGCGAGCGGTATGATGAAGCATGGTGCCCTGAAGAAGCGCGGTGGAAGTCCCGAATCTCGGACGCAAGCTGAGCGCATCGGAACCGCCCCGTCGAGAGAAGAAACCCGGTGAACTGCGACTGGTCAGCGTGGCCCGCATCGCCGTGGAGAAGAACACGCTCTTCGCGATCGAACGGTTGAACCGCCTCGCCGGTGACATCACCTTCGACCTGTACGGGCCGATCTATGACAATGCGTATTGGCAACGCTGCGAACAAGCCATCGCCGCTCTTCCTTCCAACGTCAAGGTCAACTACAAGGGTGTGATCGACCCGGAAAAGGTGCCCGCGCTCTTTGCGGGATACCACGCGCTCTTCATGCCAAGCCAAGGCGAGAATTTCGGGCATACGATGGCCGAGGCGCTTGCCAGCGGGTTGCCGCTGTTGATCAGCGATCGAACGCCTTGGAAAGGGCTGGAAGAGAAGCATGCCGGGTGGGACCTGCCGTTGAACGGGGGAAACCTGTTCGTGCGCGCCATTGAGCGGTTGGTACGCGCCGAGCAGGCCGAGTACGATCGTTGGAGCAAAGGGGCGTTCGCCATGGGCAAGCGATATTTGGGCGATCCAGCCACCGTGGAACGAAGCCTCGCACTGTTCACCCGATGAGCGCAGAACGCCAGCGCGTGGATCTCTCCCGCTTCAGTAACGCTGATTTCCCGAAAGGGGCCGGCGCGCTGAAGATGACTCTGTGGTATTTCACCAATGCACTGTTCTTCCTGAATCCCTGCTTTCCTTTCCGTAGCGTGAAGCCGGGCCTGTTGCGGATGTTCGGCGCGCGTGTGGGGAAGGGGGTCGTGATCCATCCCGGCGTCAACATCAAGTATCCTTGGAAGCTGACCATCGGCGATCACTGCTGGATCGGCCAGCGTGCTTGGTTGGACAACATCGATCAGCTCACGCTCGGCAACAACGTGGTGATCTCCCAAGGCGGCATGATCATCAACATCGATCAGCTCACGCTCGGCAACAACGTGGTGATCTCCCAAGGCGGCATGATCATCCAGGGCAGCCACAACTACAAGAAGGTGGATTACCCCACGATGAGCGGCCCCGTGGTTCTGGAGAATGGTAGCTGGGTAGGAGCGGGAGCCATGGTGATGCTCGGTGTGACGCTCCGAAGCCACAGTGTGCTTTCCGCCGGCAGCGTGGCCACCAAGGATCTGGAGCCGTACATGATCTACCAGGGCAATCCAGCCGTGCCCGTGCGCGAGCGTGTGATCGATCCGTCGTGAAGGTCTCCGTCATCACCATCTGCTACAACGCCGCCGAGCACATCGACGAGACGATGCGCAGCGTGGTGATGCAGGACCACAAGGACATCGAGCACATCGTGATCGACGGCGGGAGCACCGACGGCACGCAGCAACGTATCGAGCGCTACCGTGAAGTGATCGCGCATTTCACCAGCGAGAAGGACAAGGGCGTGTACGACGCGATGAACAAGGGCCTGCGCGCGGCGACGGGTGAAGTGATCGCCTTCGTGAACGCGGGCGATATGATCGTGCACCGCAGCTGCGTGTCCGAAATGGCGGCCGAGTTCGAAAAAGGCGATGCGGACGCGATCTATGGGGACGCCTATATGGTGGACCCGGACGACATCAAAAAGGTCAAGCGCTTCTGGAAAGGAGGGATCTATGACCGCGAGAATTTCCGTTCAGGCTGGATGCCCCCGCATTTGGGTACCTACATACGCAAGGACATCTATGATCGCTTCGGCCACTTCCGCGAGGACCTGAAGGTGAGCGCGGACTACGAGCTCATGTTCCGCTTCATGTACAAGCACCGGATCCGCGTCCGCTACGTGCCGAAGGTGCTCGTACGTTTCAGGCTCGGGGGGGTGAGCAACCGATCGCTCGTGCACATCTGGCGTGCGAACCTGGAAGTGTACAAGGCGTGGAAGCTGAACGGTGAGCGGGTGAGCCCCTTGATCATCGTGGCCAAGCCCATGCGGAAGTTGGGCCAGCTCTTCCGGCGGTGAGCGGGTATCCGCATTGTGAACGATCGCTCCTCGGATGTACTGACCTAACGCGTAGCATAGGTGAACGCGATCCCCACCGCTTCGCTGAACAACTTGGCGTTCACCTTCGCCAATCGCATGATAGTCGCGCCCTTGTCGCCCCATTTGCTCGGGTGCTTCTCGAAGGCACCCGAAGCGTGATCGAGCAGGGAAGCTTGAAGGTCCACATCGAGCATCAACACCGCGAAGCCGTCCTCGATCCACAACGTCATGAACGTGCGACCGGGTTTGCCGCCCGCCTTCTTCGGCCGGATGCGGAAGGCCACCTTGCCGAAGTGGTCGTACTCCTCGGCGGGGAGGTCGCGCAGGATGGTTTCTCGGGCAGTGCTGATGTCCATCTTCGGGTGCCGAAGCCCTTGGGCGAAGGCGACGCTACGAAGATGCGATCGCCGCCTTCACCATCGGCACCACCTTGGTCGCGTAGAGTTCGATGCACCGCAGCAACTTCTCATGAGGAACGCTGCCCACGCTGAACTGCAGTGAGAAGCGGGTGAACCCGAACAGTTCGTGCTCGCGAATGATCTTCTTCGCCACCGTCTCCGGATCGCCGAGGAGCATGGCCCCGTTCGGCGAGATCTCGAAGTCGAATTGGCCGCGCCCGACCGGTCCCCAGCTGCGCTCCTTGCCGATGCGACCCATCTGCATCGCGTAGCGCGGGTAGATCAGTTCGGCGGCTTCCTCCGTAGTGTCCGCGATAAAGCCGTGTGAACCGATGCCCAGTTGGAATTTGCTTGGCTCGTGTCCGGCTTCACGCCAGACCTGCTTGTAGAGATCGGTGAACGGTTTGAATCGCGCAGGCTCTCCACCGATGATCGCCAGCACCATTGGCAAACCGAGCGTTCCGGCGCGGATCACACTTTCCGGTGTGCCGCCCACGGCGATCCACACCGGCAACAATTCTTGCATCGGTCGCGGGAAGACGCCTTGGCCGGTCAGCTGCGCGCGGTGGCGGCCTTTCCACGTGATGTGGTTCTGCTCGCGCAGTTTCAGCAGCAGATCGAGGTTCTCCTCGTAGAGCGTGTTGTAGTCCTTCAGGTCGAAGCCGAAGAGCGGGAATGATTCGGTGAACGAGCCATGGCCCGCCATCACCTCCGCGCGCCCATTGCTCAGCAGATCGAGCGTCGCGTATTGTTGGAAGACACGCACGGGGTCCTCCGAACTGAGCACGGTGACCGCACTGCTCAGCCGGATACGCTTGGTGCGCGCGGCGATAGCGGCCAGCACGACAGCGGGCGCGGAGGCGATGAAGTCCTCGCGATGGTGTTCGCCCACGCCGAACACATCCAAACCGAGTTGGTCCGCCAGTTCCGCTTCTTCCAACAGATTGCTGTGGCGTTTCGCGGCGCTGATGCGTTCACCGGTGATCGGATCCGGGGTGTGATCGACGAAGGTGTAGATGCCGAATTCCATGCTGCGAAAGTCAGGCACGGATGGCATTGCCGTCGTTGAACTGGTAAAAGCGCAGGGTCAATTCTTGAAGCCGCTCACATCCGGGGTGGCCAGCAACAGGATCAGCAAGAGAAGGACCGCTGAACCGACAAGTATGGCGTGTGCCATGCGCAGCACCCCCCAGAAGCCGCCCCATGTCATTCTGCGCGTAAGCAACCAGAAGACCGGATACGTTATCTGTGCCGTGATCAGGTTCAAGCTGAACGCGAACGCCCAAGGATGCGCGATCGCCCAACGGCCGAGGTCTTCGTCCGGTGGCGGCATGCCATCGTGCATCCGCCATACATACCACCAATAGCCCAGGCCGCAGAACAACGCCAGGACGTAGGACATCAAGACCAGCCGTGCCATGATCCGCATTGCGCCAAGAACGGCTTCGCGGTCGGAATCGTGCGCATAGCTTTAGGCTTTCCCACACGATCATGAAAGGTTCAGCGTTCATTCCCGCGATCGCCTTGCTCGCGCTCGTTGCTTGTCACTCGAATGATGAGCCGCCTGTTCCGCAGAAACCCAAGACCGAAGCTGCGCCATCGAACTCTGCGGCGCCCAGGCCCTTCGTCTTCGGGGAGGTGCGCACCTTGCGATCGGCCATCCTTCAACAGGACCGCACGCTGAACGTGTTGTTGCCCGATGGCTACTCACCGGACAGCACCAGGGTTTATCCGGTGATCTATGTGCTGGATGGATCGGCGAACGAGGACTTCGTGCACATCGCGGGCATGGCGCAGTTCATGGCCACTTACGGCCTGATGCCACCGGCCATCATCGTGGGCATCGCCAATGTGGACCGTAAGCACGACTTCACGCATCCCACGAAGAATGATAGTGACAAGGTGTGGGTGCCGAACAGCGGCGGGTCAGCGGAGTTCATCCGCTTCATCGGTGACGAAGTGGAGCCGTTCATCGCGAAGACCTATCTGACCAATGGCTCGCGAACGCTCATCGGCCAATCGCTCGGCGGGCTGCTGGGGACGGAGATCCTCTTCACCCGCCCGGAACTGTTCGACAACTTCATCCTCGTGAGCCCGAGCCTCTGGTGGGATGACGGTTCACTTTCCACCACGGCCGACAAGTGGTGCAAGGAGCACGCGGACACCAGCAAGAGTGTGTACATCGCCATGGCGAGCGATGATGATATGATGCAGGATGACATCGACCGGGTACGTACAGCGTTCAAAGAGCATGCGCACGAGCCCTTGCGTTGGGCCTATGTCGAATTCCCTGAAGAGACGCACGCTACTATCCTCCACCTGGCGGTGTACCGTGCGTTCCAGTGGATGGGCGGGAAGTAAAGGGCTCAGCCTTTGACCGCGATGGCGCTGATCATCACATTCACGCCGCGCGGGATCTCCTTCACGCAGAGCGTTTCGCGCGCCGGGGGATCGCCTTTGAAACAGGCCAGGTAGACCCGGCTCACTTCCGCGTAGAACTGCAGGTTGCTGATGTAGATGGAGCACTTCACGATGTGGTCCAAGGTCAGGCCGGCCGCTTCGAGGATGGCAGCGAGGTTGTCCATCACCGTCTGCGTCTCCACGGTGATGTTGTCCGTGCGCAGCTGCCGGGTGCCTGCCACGCTGGCGATCTGGCCGCTCACGAACACGAATCCACCAGCTTCCACGGCGGGTGTGTAAGGTGTGCCTTCCGTGTTGCTGCCGGCGGGGCGGATCGAGGTCTTCATGTCGCTCAGGAGGTACGGGGCGCTGGTGCCCCGGACGCCACGAAGATGCACAGGATCGGCACGTGCGCAAGCGATGGCCCGGTCGCGTCAGTGGCGCGTGCGCCGCAAGGGGTTCCCGTTCTCATCCGTGGTGAGCACCTCGCTCATGTGGTCGAAGAAGGGGCGCACGCTCCTGTAGATGCCGTCCACGCGTTCGAGGAAGTCCGCTGCCAGCACTTCCTTGTCCGTGAACGGATGCTGCAACAGGAATTGCGTGTGCCCCAGAAGGCCGATGGCCGGGTGGTCCTTGGCGAAGCCGCGTGGGGCGCTGCGTAGTCGCTCACCTGAAAGCTCGCCGAAGTTCATCTTGATCGCCTTGGACCTGAGCAGTCGCTCCCAGGTCTTGTGGTCATAGGCGATGTCCGCGCGGATGCGTTTCATGTCTTCCGCATCAGGTCCCATGAAACCACAAGTGATGTGCGAACGCCCCCCCGGTTGGATGCGGAAGAAGTAGCCCCCGCGCAGCTCGGGCTTCACGCGCGCCAACCGTCCACCGAAACGTGGTGCGTACGGCGGGCGGTCCTTGTGGAAGCGTTGGTCCGTGTAGATGCGCATCAGGCTTTCCTTGCCGGATGCGGTGGAGATCCGGTCGTGCCTGTTCATGAGCGCGATCAAGGCCTCTGCGAAGGCGGCCATGTTCGCGTGAGCGTTCAAGTAGCGGTCCTTGTTCGCGGTGAACCAGTCCCGTTCGTTGTGCTTTTCGAGGTCTGACAGGAAGGTGAGCGTGGCGCGCTCGATGCGGACGGAAGTCGCTTTGCTCATCGACGCGAAGATGGGGCAGCCCTTTGAACCCGATGCCCGTCTGCTTGTACCGCACTCACCAACTTCGCACCATGAACCGGACCTTGACATTTCCCATCGTGCTCTTCCTTCCCTTCACCCCGCTGCACGCCCAATGGGTGGGCGGTGGTGTGTTCTCCACCGCGATCCACTTCCAGGCCTGCGCGTTCCAGGACCCGGATTCGGGCCTTTTCGTCTACGGTGCCAACAATCCCGGACCGAATTCTGTCGCGACCGAAGGTGGCCTCATCCTCACCGATAATGGGGATTTGAGCGGTGGGTATTACCTCTGGTACGAGCCTTCCACGAACATGGAAGACATCGATGTGAAGGTCACCAACGGAAGGCCGTTGTACATGGCTGCTGGCCACGAGCTGTACGACCGGAGCGTGGTGGTGCGTCCCTATTTGTTCCCGGACTACCCGATGGGTTTCGACAGTGTGCGCACCGGCATCGGGCGCTACTACCGTGCTATCCGCATGCGCGACGATCTTGTGGCGTTCGCTGCCGGTGGGAACAACGCCGGTGATGGCATCATCGATATGAGCACCGATACAGGCGCGACTTGGACGAACATCGCGGTGCTTCCCGGCCAACCCGTTTCACGCCTGCACTTCGTGAACGATCAATTAGGCTTCGCGGCGTGCGGGGGGTATAAGAGGCTTGTGAACAACGGCGTGCAACTGGCCGATAGCGGTGCGATCTATCGGACGATCAACGGTGGCGCGGATTGGCAACTGGTACACACGAGCAACCTCACCGGTTTCTCGGACGTGGCCTTCTTGAACGAGAGCATCGGTGTCGCTTCGCGCAGTGATGGGGCCATGTTGCGCACCATGGATGGGGGCGATACATGGATACCGGCATCGGTGAGCATTTCAGGGAGCTACGTGCTCACCAGCGTCACTTTCCGGCCCGACGGGATGGGCTTCGCCAGCGCTTACCGGCAGGATGGGACAGAAGGTCTCATCCTCATCAGCGATGATGATGGCGAAACTTGGCATGAGCAATTCAGCACGAGCGGGTTCAATCATTCGCGCCGGATCTACGACCTCTATTTCTTCGATGATGCGCACGGCTATGCCTCCACGCACATCCGGCCGCTGCGCACGAACGGCATCGTGATGGACATTCCGGCAGAGGAGGGGGCGTCCTTCGGTATTCAGCCCAATCCGGCAACGGATATGATCACGCTCACCTTGGATGAAAGCGGTCCCTTTGCGGTCGAGATCATCGACGCGACCGGTCGCGTAGTGAGGTCCTTGAAGCTTCTTGGGGTGTTGCGTATCGAAGTCCCTGTGAATGATCTCCCTGCAGGAACGTATGTGGTCCGGTTACGCGGTGACGGAATGATGTCCAACCGGACCATGGTGCGGCTCTGAGTGCATCACTTGGTCGCCAGCTTGGCCACGTAAGTGCGCTCCTGTATTCCGAACCACGGCGCACGTCCCGCAGCGGCGTTGTCCGCTGCACGTTCCGGCCAGCTGGTCGCTGGGATCGCCACATGGCATCGCGGGTCGCTGAGTATCCACTTCAACAAGGCCTGTGGCCAGGTGCGGATACCGAACGCTTCGAGCGGTTCCAGTTCCGCAGCGGATGGTGACTTGCGCACCAAGGCCCCCTCTCCGAAGGGCCGCATCACAACCACGCCCAGGCCAAATTCCGCAGCGAGTGGCAATACTTCGCGCTCCACCTCGCGCTCCAGCGGGTTGTAAGGGATCTGGATGACGGTGATCCGTCCGGTGCGCATCACGGTCATCAACTCCGCGAAGGCCGAAGGTTGGTAGTGCGTTGCGCCGATCGCGGTGATGCGACCTTGCTCTTTCAATGCCGAGAGCGTGTCCAAGTGGCTGCGCCAATGCACCAGGTTGTGGACCTGGTAGAGGTCCACATGCCCGCCATACCAGCGCAAAGCGTTGTCGATCTGCTGTCGTCCTTCCGCGTCACTGCCTGCCCAGACCTTGGTGGCGACCAAGGCCTCCGTGCGTTGGGCTTTCAAGCATTGGCCCAGCAGGCGCTCGGCCTTGCCGTACATCGGTGAACTGTCGAAGAAGCGCGTGCCCGAATGCAGTGCGCTGTTCACGACGGCCTGCACGTTCGCCTCGGCGGCCGCACCACTCACGTTGAAGGTGCTCCATGTGCCCATGCCGATCACCGGCACCAAGAGCCCGGTGTCACCGAGTGCGCGCGCTTCCATGGAGCGAAGATGATCGGTCGGAACATTGTCGCGGCCGTTGCGACGCGGGTGATCACCACAGTGATAAGGTGGCTGGCGTGAACGCGTGGCTCTAACGGGCCGCCCCGTCGCCCATGCGGCCGCCCAGCCATGCCATCGGCACGTAGGCGAAGCCCAGGTCGAGGACGTCGAACCAGAGTGGCGCGGCAGGGATCATCCGCACGGCCATGATGCCTCACAGCAGGTTCACGCCCCCGATCACCAGTGCCAAGGCCATTTTGCGCGAAGCGGCCAGCTTGGCGACCAAGAAGGCACCCGCCAATGTGCCCAAGGCATGCGCGAGGAAGGGTGCGAGCAATTGCGCGATGGAATATTCGCCGATGTGAGCATTGATGCTCGCCACATCATTCACGTCCACACCTGCCGGCGGTGGCAGCATGGAAGAGCCCAGCAAGATGAGGCCCATGTTCACCGCTCCACCGATGAGGATACCGGCGATGACGGCGAGGATGTTGCGGAGGATCGGGTTCATGCGGATCGTGTTCGTATCGCCAAGATAGCTGCCGGTGCCGGATGGCCGCGTGCGAGGTTCACCACGTGCCCGCGTAGTCCAACGGCACTGTGCTGATGGACTTCAGGTATCCATACCGCAGGTTGTTCAGCTGTCGGATGTGGTGCAGGTCATGCGCGACCCAATTCGTCAGCAGCAACTCGCAACTCACCGGCCCGACCTTCGGATGCAGGTAGGCATTCGCCCACGGCGCATCGGAAAGGCCACGTAGCCATTCGACCGACTTGTCGCGCTCTTGGATGAAGTTCCCCAGCACCGTGGCGAAGTCCTGTTCCATGTACTTACGCTCGGTGATCCATGCCTGCGGATCGATCTTCGGCCACGATTGTTCCGGTGTGGCCAAGGTGTAAGAGAGCCGTGCGCGGAAGTCTTCCCGTTCCTCGTCGTACAAGTGACAGATGATCTCCAGGGCGCACCACTTTTCGGGCGAGGCTTTCCAGCGGATCTCTTCAGGCGTGAGTCCGGTGAACATCGCACCGAACACAACGCGGTGCCGTGCGAGCTGATCGATGAGGTAGGGGCGGTCCATCGTGCTGGCCGACGCGTTTTGGGCGAAGGCGAGGGAGCGAAGTTCGCGATCGGCCGGTCTATTTGTACGCTGTCATGCGGGCTGTCCGTACGCCTGACCAGGGCCTGTGGGGCACCAGTTCTACCATCGAGGAACCGAGGGAAAGCGGCTGTTGTTCCGTGAGGCCATCGGGTCACCGGGGCCCACGCCACTTGCGATGTGTTATTGCACTGGTCGAGGAGAGGTCATGCATCCACAGACGATCGGATAGCTTCGCGCCCGCCTGCTTACGCTGGCTCATATCAACGACCCATGAGCGACCAACCCGCCTGCCCGAACTGCAAGTCCACCTTCGCATACCCCACCGGCACTTCATGGATGTGCCCCGAGTGTGGCCACGAGTGGAACCAGGATGAAGTGGATGCGGAGAACGCACCCAAGGTGGTGAAGGACGCCAACGGCAATGTGCTGAAGGACGGCGATGACGTGGTGATGGTGAAGGACCTCGCGGTGAAGGGGGCGCCCAAAGCGCTGAAGGCCGGTACCAAGGTGCGGGGCATCAAGTTGGTGGACGGTGACCACAACATCGATTGCAGGATCGAGGGCTTCGGGGCCATGGCGTTGAAGAGCGAGTTCGTGAAGAAGGCGTGAGCCGCATCCGGACACATGTTCCGCACCGGAACCGCAGGCGCACACCGGGTTTGCGGAAGTGGCCAACCTTGAGGGGCCTGACCCATGCTCAGCATACACCTGCCCACCTTCCCGGTCCTTGCGACTGAAAGACTGGTATTGCGGGAACTCCGGCCTTCGGATGCCGAGCAGGTGTTCGCCTTCCGTTCAGACCCGCTGGTGATGCGACATGTGTCCCGTCCGTTGGCACGAAGCGTAGAGGAGGCCTCAGCCTTGATCGAACTGATCACCACCACCGTAGCCGCCACGGATGCCGTACAATGGGCGATGACCTTGAAGTCGTCGTCGTCCCGATCCCTCGGGAGAACGGATTCCCTCATCGGTATCATCGGTTTCTGGCGGATGCAGAAGGAGCACTACCTCGCCGAACTGGGCTATTCCCTGCAACGCGCGCATTGGGGCCAAGGCCTGATGAGTGAAGCGATCGGAGCCGTCGTCGACTTCGGCTTCAACACGCTCGGCTTCCACAAGGTGGAGGCCTTCACGCGGCCGGAGAACATGGGCTCGATCCGTGCCTTGGAGAAGAATGGATTCCTGCGCGAAGGGCATTTTCGGGAGAACATCTTCTGGGAAGGCGTCTTCCACGATTCCTTGGTCTACGGACGGCTGGCCCGGTGATGCTGCGGCCGGTCGGCCATGGCCCAAGGGTGAAGATCGTCATGAAGGGATTGACGCGGGATCATTGAAGGTCCCTAAATTCCAGCCCGCGCCTTCCTCCGCTCCGATGCGCCGCTCCTTCACGATCGCTCTCCGTGTTCTGGCCCTCTGTGGCCTGTGTCTTACGTGCGCGAACGTGGGGACAAGGGCCGCAGCGCTTCCTTTGCCCACATTGGGCCAGAACGAGGCCCCGATCCTCGACGTGAGCAAGAGCCCGGTGCTCTTGGATACGTACGCCGGGCTCGGTCCACCGGCGAACGGCAGCTTGGTCGGCACACCCATCGCCTTGCTCGTGGATGCGGCCAATCCGGCGGACGGCGTCGACAATGTGCTCGACACCGATGCGGCCGAAAACGAGACGGCCTGGGCCCAGCTCGGTATCGCCCTTACGGCCGTCAGCACCGGTGGCACCTGGTATTTCACTACGAACAACTGTGCGACATGGTCCGTGGTGCCGGCGGTCAGCAGTGCCTCGTCCCTGCTATTGGCGGCGGATGCGAACACCCGTCTGTACTTCAATGCCACCACGGGACCGGGTGATCTCACGATCGAGTTCCGCGCGTGGGACCGCTCCAGTGGCACGAACGGAAGTATTGTGAGCACAACGACCAATGGGGGAACGACCGCCTTCTCGATCTCCACGGATATCGCCACGTGCTACGCCTTCGGTGTACGTCAGGTGGTCAGTACCAATTCTCCCGCCAGTGCAACCCTGCTGGTGCCGCCGCTTTCCTTGAAGCAGGTCGGGGACGTGATGCTCCTGGTCATCGCCACCAGCACGGCACAGACCATCACCACTTCGCATTTCACCACCCTGGTGGACCAGTTGCAGAGCAGCACCACCACCAGTCGGCTGTGGGCTGGCTGGCGTGTGGTTACCGCCTCTGAGCCAACCTATACCGTGACACTGGGAGGCAGCACGGCCTATGTGGCCACGTCCATGGCGTTGCCCGGCATCAACTCCATTGCTCCCGGTCCGGTGCAGGTCGCCTTGTCGCAGGCCACACCAGCGAGCTTGTCGCACACGGCGCCGGCGATCCTGCCCTCGGCATTCCCCGCATTGATCATGAGTTTGCACGAGTTCGCGAATTCCGTCACATGGACGCCACCGGCGGGATCGATCGAGGACGTGGATCGCGCTTCAAGCGGCAGCAACATCGCCGGCGTATCCTTGGAAGTGAACCACTTGTTCCGCACCGCTGGCGGCACAGTCGGACCCTACACCGCACTGGCCGCCAGTACCTTCGCCGCGGACGCCGGCGCGGCGGCCACCGTGGCCTGGCTGCTGCGCAACAGCGCGCCCATGCTGGACAATAGCCGCAGCCCGGTGCTGAACAACGTGGCCGCGAACGCGCCTCCACCCATAGGGCCGGTGGGCACACTCGTCTCCGCGCTCATCGATCCGGCCAGCACGGTCGGCGGCTTGGACAATCTGCATGACGTCGGCGCGAGCAGCTATGGCATCGCGATCACCGCGGCCTACGTCGCGAACGGCAGTTGGTATTACTCCCTGAACAACGGCACGAGCTGGAACCCGATGGGGATCCCCAGCAATACGCTCAGTCGCCTGCTGGCCGCGGACGCGGGCACTCGCGTGTATTTCCAGCCGTCGCCGGGCTTCAGCAACGCGTTGCCCTCGGCCCTCACGTTCCGCGCGTGGGACATGACAGCCGGCACGAACGGAAGCACGGCGAACGCTTCGGTGAACGGCGGCAGTACAGCCTTCTCCGCCGCCAAGGACGTGGCGTCCATGGGCTTCATCGCCAATGTGGCCCCGGTGAACTCGGTACCCGGTCCGGCCATCACGGAGGAGGACACGCCCATCATGTTCTCCAGCATTGACGGTACCATGTTCACCGTCAGTGACCAGGACGCGGGCCCGGCCGATGTGGAGGTCTCGCTTTCGGTAACGAGCGGTACGGGTATCCTGCTCATGGGCAGCACCAATGGGATCACCTTCACCGGGGGGGGCGATGGCAGTGCTGCGATGACCTTTACCGGTCCGATCGCGTATCTCAATGCGGGCTTGGATGGTCTGCTCTTCATACCGGCGCAGGACTTCACCGGCCCGACTTCGCTGACCATCACTACCAATGACCTCGGTCACACCGGCGGTGGCGGGCCCTTGAGCGATGAGGACGTGGTGACCATCACCGTTGCCGCGGTGAACGATCCGCCGATAAACCTGGGGCCGGTGCAGCAGATCATGCCGATGAACACACCCTTGATCCTTTCACAGGCGAACGGCAACGCGCTTTCCATCATCGATGTCGACGCCGGGGCCGGTGAGTTGATGGTCACCTTGGCGGCGCCCTACGGAACGCTTACGATCTCGGGCATGAACGGCCTTGTCTTCACAGTGGGTGATGGCAGTGTGGACGCGATCATGACCTTCATCGGCACGCTGGCCGATATCAATTCCGCCATTGACACGGTGACATTCTTGCCCGCCACGGACTTCGGTGGCCCGACCAACTTCACCATCACCATCGATGATCAGGGCAACAGCGGGGCCGGAGGCCCGTGGTCGGTGATGGGCCAGGTGGATATATCCGTAACGACTCCCTTCGTTGCGGTAGCGCCGCGCGTGGTGCTGGATGGACCTTACAACAGCGGCACAGGTCTGATGGCCGACGCCCTGCGCGCCGGTGGTCTGCTGCCTTTTCTCGAACCGTATTCCGCCATGGGATACGCGCACGCAGGCGACGGCGGTGGAGAGACCACTACTGCGGCGGTGCTCGCTGTCACCGGAAGCGATGCCATCGTGGATTGGGTGGTCGTCGAACTGCGTAGCCTCTTCGATCCGGCAACGGTGCTGGCCACACGCAGCGCGCTGCTCCAGCGCGATGGGGACGTGGTGAACGCCGATGGAAGCTCTGCCGTGAGGTTCCCCCTGTCCGCTGGCATGTTCTACGTTGCGGTGCGGCACCGGAACCACTTGGGGGCGATGACCGACGGCAACGTCGCACTCAATACGATACCGACCGTGGTGGACTTCACTTCCGCAACGACGGCCACCTTCGGCGTTGCCGCACGGAAGTCCATCACCGGGTCTTTTCCCGTGCAGGCGCTCTGGGCCGGCGATGTCTCTTTCAACAAGGAAGTGAAGTACACCGGCAGCGGGAATGACCGTGATCCGATCCTGACCACTGTGGGCAGCACCACACCGAACAACAGCGTTACCGCCTACTCCACGCGGGATGTGAACATGAATGGCCAAGTGAAATACGCGGGCAGCGGCAATGACCGCGATCCCATCCTGGTGAACGTTGGCAGTACCACACCGAACGGCGCACGAATAGAGCAGCTTCCCTAGCGGGCTTGCCTGCCGGAGACAGGTGGAGCAGTTGCCCTGATCCCCGGCGGATCGATCCTCAACCCATCGGCTGGCGAATGATGGTGCGCAGCTTGTCAGGGGCCGTGCACCGCGCATCGCTCAAGTAGAGCTCGCGGTGCTTGCCGCGCAGCGTCTTTCCCTGCTCTTGGATGAAGGCGTGCAGATTCGCGATGGTCGGACCTTCACTCGCATAGGACCCGATGTGCAGGATCTGCGCGCAGGCACCTTCGGTCATGACCTCCATCCGCACCTTCGCCACGGACGGCAGTTCCTTCTTCTTGCTCACCAGTTCCGCGATCGCCGCTTTCAGCGATGTGCGATCGATGAAGGAGGGTTGCATGATCATGGCCGTCCATTTCCATTTCGTTTTGTTCGCCTCCGTGAAGTCGCTTGTGTCATCGGCCCACCACACCGCTTCCAAGGGCATCACCCCATAGTCGATGGCCTCCGGGCCGTTCTTGATCATGAACTTCAAGGTGTAGGACAAACCGTAGAGCGCAGTGGTCGCGTACGCGAAGTCCTTGCTCGTGTTCGGATCACCAGCGCCATCGATCATCAGATAGCGCAGCTTGGGCACCTTCAGGCTCACCGGTTTGGCCGTGGCTTTGTACAGCGCGGCATGGTCCTTCTTCAGGTCGAGCTTTTTCATCGCGAACGCATTCGCCACAAAGTGGGGCACGCGTCTTCGGTCACCTATGATCCCTGTCAGACCGGAAGCTCGGGTGGGTTGACGATGCAGTGCGAACCCTGCGTCTGCCAAGTCATCACCGCCAAGCGGTCAGGGAAGGGCTCACCCGGCCTTCTTCGGCAGCCGAGACAAGAAGAGGATCGAGAAGGCCAGCCCCGCGAAGAAGGTGGATGCCGCCCGTGCCGTATGGCCGGCCTTCAGACCGAAGATCGCGGACGCGGTGCAACTCGTCATGATCAGTATGATCAGTACGATGATCAGGATGCGCAGACGGGCAGGATTGAGCACGGTGTGAAGGTATCGTGATGGGGGACATCATGTGTCCATCGCTCACTGATCCAACAACAGGCTCGCAACGCCAGCGATCCCGCAGCTGTCACGAACAACGCCGTCGCGATGCTGCCTCAGCACGTGCGATCCCGCGTGGGCGATGGAAAGCGAGTTGAAGAGGGGGGCTGGTGATCGGGCTGCCTTTCGCCGCTTTACCTTCACGGCACACGAACAGCACGAACATGAACCCCGTCGTACACTTCGAAATGCCGGTCGAGGACCGCAAACGACTGATCGACTTCTACACTTCCGCCTTCGGTTGGAAGATGTTGGAGACCGGCCCTGAAATGGGGCACTATGTTATGGCACATACCTCGGAGACCGACGCGGACAACATGGTGAAGACACCGGGCACCATCAACGGCGGCTTCTTCGCCAGGTCAGCGGATCAGCCGAGCATCCCCTCGGTGGTGATCGCCGTGGAGGACCTGACCGCGCAGATGAAGAAGGTGAGCGATGCGGGCGGCAAGATCATCGGCGAGCCGCAGGAGATCCCCGGCATCGGCCTCTGGGTGGCCTTCACGGACAGCGAAGGCAACCGGGTGAGCATGCTTCAGCCCTTGCGGAAATGAGCGGCATCCAAGGCATCGCCCGACAGAAGATCCATCCGGGCAGATCGGTCGAATTCGAACGCCTCGCGGCAGAATACATGCGCGTTGCGCGGGAGAAGGACACCGGCACCTTGCGTACGATTTCCACTTCAACGCCGACGGGAGCGAGCGCATCGTGGTGGAGCGCTACCGGGATCCCGCAGCACTCGAAGAGTGCAGGCTTGCACACGCCTGACCTTCCACCGGCAGGCAGGCGCCCGAACCGACAAAAGCGAAGACCCGCGCCAGATGAGCGCTCGCGCTTATTCCTTCACCCACTTGCCCACCATCCCTTCCGGGCCCTGTGGACCGAGCACGCGGATGCTGTACATACCCGCAGGTACGCCGCTCACATCCATCCCGGTGTGGTGCGCAGGAACGCGCAGCGCCAGGCGCCCCATGGCATCCAGCAGTTCGAGGGTTCGCGCTGCTGGTGGGAGGCCCTTCAGGTACAATAAATCGCTTCCGGGATTGGGCGCGGCCATGAGGGACAGCACGGGTTCGACTTCCGGCGCGGACATCACGATATCACACTCCACCAGCATCCCGTCATCCGGATTTTCCCAAGACACGCCCGGGGCCTGGAAGCAGCGCGTGGTAAAGGCCCATTCGAATTCGAAGAGGAAGGGGGAGAGCAGGTCCACCGTGCTGCCGATCCCCTCGATCCAATGATCCGGCTGCAGCAAATTGGAGTTCTGGATCGTGTAGCGTTTGCGGTAGCTGTCCTGCACCAGCACGCTGTCGATAGCGGTCACGGTGATCGTGCTGGTCTGCGCACCCAGATTCAGCGGCATACCCACGCTGAGGTTGTCGAAGGTGTAGAGCAGTGTCTCCGCCTGGTCGTTGGGTATTTGTGGGGCTACCTCACCCACCTCGATGGCCCATTCCGGCGGGAAGATCCAGATGTTGCGCGAAGCATCCTCGCGCAAGGCACCATAGTAGGCCCAGGTGGAACCATCCTCGCTGTACTGCACTTTGGTGTAGCTGGTACCGTTGAATGCGGTATCGCCGCCCAGCGCATACTGGTAGGGGATGCTGTATTGTTGACCCGGGTCAGGCGATCCGTTCCAGTGGTAGAGCCCGTTCCAAACCGCGGTATCGGTGGGGAAGGGCACGTAGGTCTGTGCGGATGCGGCTGCGCCGCACAGCAGGAGTATGGGGAGGGTGACGGTGCGCATGGTGGTAGGCTTCTACCAAGGTAGACAACGGAGGGCGCGGTCGCGCTGCTTGGGATGGATCGGACACCATGGGCAGGCTGGAATACCCTCGAGGGCGCAGGCGTAGGCCATCTGGGAGGCACGCCATACGGGACTCTCGTGAACACAAGTAGCCCAACCTGCCTGTAGGATAGGCCGTAAGGGCTATCCCGAGAGTCCTTGAACTCTTGAAGTGCGTCGGCGCCGATACATGAAGCGGGCCTGGCTGCACAACCGCCACCAGCATGCCACTACAGGGGCAGCCGCGCATGCGGTCCTGGGCAGTAGGCTGCGATCCCACACTAGCGTTTTTCGCGCGTGCCAATGAACCCATCCAGTCCCAACTCTATGGTATTTCCAAGCGGCCTCGGTACAACTCGCAGTAGCGGCCTGAGCCTTTAGCTGGAAGCAGGCGCAGAACACTCGATCGCGGGTGTGAGCGCGGCCGAACACACGAACGGCCCCGACCCCCGGACCCCGGAGATTCATCCGGGGCATCCGGGGCGGGACCGCGCATGCACCGCACCGGCCCTTACCCGTTAAGCCGGGGCGGTCGTTCTGTTCACGGCAGTTGCTGCGTCCGCACGTTGTTCGGCGTGGTGCTACCGATATTGATCAGGATGGGATCGCGGTCGTTGCCGCTGCCGGTGTACTTCACGTTACCGTCCATGTTGCAATCCTCCACATGATAGCCGGATACCACGTTCGTGGGCAACGTACTTCCCACACGGAGCAGGATGGGATCGCGATCATTCCCCGATCCCGTGTACTTGAGGTTGCCGTTGTTCACCACATTGCCCATCCAGAGCGCTTTGGTGGCGCCGCCGTTCACGTCCTTGCGTGCGTTGGTGCCATAAGTGGGTGTGCTTGGATCCACGAAGGACACCGCGTTCACGCTTGCCGTACCCAAGGCGATGGGCGATGCGGTCATGCACCCCAAGTGGTTGCGGTGCCGCACGCTCACGTAGTAGTTGCCAGGAGCGGCGCGGAAGGAGAGCGGTGAGGTCCCATCATTACCCACCACATGCAGGTCGCGGGTGACCAGGCCCGCATGCGAATCCACTATCACGCTCGGGTCTACTGCGCTGCGCAGTTCCACCAATACCCAGTCCACCGGCGCTTGATCGTCGGACCGCTGCAACACGGTGGGGAAGACCGTTTCACCACCGAAGGGGTAGGAGGAAAAGCCAAGACCCGTGTACGGCTCCAAGCTGGGCAGCAGGCCCGCAACGCGCAGGTCGTCGCGCATGAGGCCGAGGGCGGGGATCATCGCGCCTTCCAGGGCTACGGCCACATCCAGGCGAACACCGCTGCTTTCGATCTGGATGTTGTCGAGGTAGAGGTTATTGCCCCAGCCGTTAACGCCGATGAACCGGATCGCGATGCGCCCACCGTCGTAAGCGCTGATGTCGATGTCATGCGATTCCCAATCGGTGATGGCCGTGGGCGTCCAGCTCTCCGTGGTCGTGGGTACGGTGCCCAAGGCAGCGCCCGACTCCTCGTAGATCGTGCTCCAAATGTTCCCACATGTGCCGGTGATCTCCACGCGCAGCCCATCGTCCAGGCCTTGTCCATAGGGAGCGTAGGCGTGGTAGAATTTCAGGTGCGTGCCTGAATTGCCCGCCAGGTTGATGGTGGGCGTGATCAGTCGATCCTCCTGTCCTGGCGCATTGTAGAGGTAGTTGTTGATCTTGTAGGCATGCCCCGCCGGGTAGATCGGATCCCGGAGCGGCCCGACATTGTCCCAGGTGGTGGACTGGTCCGGGTTCTCCAACCGCCATCCCCAGGGCGCATCCAACTGGCCTTCGCCACGCTCCAAGAACGGAGGTGCCATGCTGGTGGTCTTCGGCTTGATGAAGTCGGTGATGGTCTTCGTGCTCGTGCCGTGCGCATCGGTCACCGTGAGCGTGACATCGTAGGGGTCGTAACCGGCGAAGGTGACCACCGGGTTGCGCACGTAGCTCCATTCGGGAATGCCACCGGGGAAATGCCATTCCCAGAAGGCGCCGTTCTCCGAGAGCACGCTGTTGTCAAAGAGCTGCACGGGTTCGCCGCAGGCGGGCTCAACGGTACTGGCGCTGAAGTTGGCGATCGGGGTGAACGTTTCTTCCAGGTCGCTTTCCCACACGCTATGGTCGGTGGCGTTGCGGATCTTGCCCAGGCGGTAGTTGATCTTCAGGGACGTGGAGAAGGTGTTGAACGGGAGGCCGGCGTTGCTCAGGATCCAACCGAAGGTGGCCGTGCTGTGGTAGTACACGGCGCGGCGCGTGCCCAGGTACACGCCGTCCACCGTGCCGCGTGCACGCACGATGTTCGTCGGTGTCTCGGTGTTCAACAGCAACGTGGAGAGGTTCGACCAGGTGCTGCCCCCATTGGTGCTCTTGAACACCAGCTTCCCGTTCAAGGCGATGGCGTCGCCGAAGGGAACACGTGCCGCCCAGATCGTGAGCGGTGCCGTTTCGCTGATCGCGATGTCCCACGGTACCTGATCGTTGGTATCGGGCGCGAGCACCGCGGCCCCCGGGGTGATCAGGGCCCACGTATCACCGCCATCCGCGCTGTGCCAGATCTCGGACGCTGGAGCACCCGGCACCCCCACCGATTCGGTACACGCATAAATGTGTTCGGGTGCGCTGTACGCCACCTGCACGTTGGTGACCCGCTTCACTCCGCCGAAGATCTTGACCACTTTGAAGGTGACACCGTTGTCGTCGGTCCGCATCAAACTGTCGCCATGGCCGAAATAGCCGGTGTAGGCCAGGTTCGGGTGCCAGGCCACCTCGCTGGTGCGACCGGCAGGGGCAGCCGTGTTCGGTAGCACCGACCAGGGTGCGTTCACGTTGTTCACGGTGCGGTCGCCGCTCAGCACCTTGTACCCGTAGTCCGTCAACACGCGCCGATCATCTTGCGGATGCACCATGCCGCGTGATCCATCGCCGCCGTCGGTGCTCACCCAACCGGTGGTGTACACGTTGTTGTCCTTCAGCAAGGTGCCGTTATGGTACGCACCTCCGCCCATCACCTGCGCTCCGCTCCAACCGCCTGCGCCGAATCCCCAGAAGTCGGTGCCTGCGATGCCGTTCATCCGCTTGTTGAACGTAGCGCCTCCATCCGTGCTGTAGTAGATCCCGCCGTCGCAGGCCACCCACACGTCGTTCCCGTATTGCTGGATCTCGTGCACGTCCGAATGGATGTAGCTCGGCGATCCACTTTCTTTCCAACTGGCAGGACAGGTGAATGAGGCCCCGCCATCGGTGCTTACCCAATGCATGATGCCGCCCAGGTGCACCTTGTTCACGTTCGCGGGATCCACGCTCAAGGCCACGTTGTAATCGTGCTGTGCGCCATCGCCGGTGCCGTCCTTTTCGTACCCCATGGGGTTGGGGTTGGTCAGTGAGGCCACGCCACCGGGACCCGCTCCGCAGCATTGGAAGGCCCACGTGGTTCCGGAATCCGTGCTCCGGTAGATACCATAGAGCCCGTTGCCGCCGTTCGCCGAACCGGTGACCAGCGCGGTGACCGTATTGGGCGCGGCAGGCGAAACAGCGATCTCCGCGCGCAACATGGTCTTCAGCGAATCGATCGCTGGCGGACTGGGCCAGCCCCCGCCCATGCTCGTCCATGTGCCACCGCCGAAGGAGGTGCCGCGCCAGAACTCGATCCGGTTCCAGGTCGGTCCCCCAGTGCCGTATAAGTTCATCTTCACGGCATACACGGTTTCCGGTGAGCCGGGTTTCAATTCGATCTCTTGCCAATAGCCGGTCTGCAACTGGGTGAAGTTGGCGCCCCCATCGCTACTGCACCAGAGGCCATCGGTACAGGCCGCCATCACGCGCAGGCTGTTCGTGGGGTGCACGACGATGTCGAAGATCCTCCGTATGCCCGGGGTGAACAGACCGCCACCCACTTCGGTCCAGGTGCTCCCGCCGTCCGTGGTCTTCATCAGGTCGGACCCCAAGCCGGCAAAGAGCGTGTTCGCATGGAAGGGATCCGGCTCCAACGCTTGGCAGAATTTGCCCATCACTTCCTTCGATGCGTTGGTCCAGGTCAGTCCGTTGTCCGTGCTCTTCCACACGCCGGCGGTCGCTGTTCCGGCCCAGATCAGGTTCGGGTTCACGGGGCTCTTCTCCACCGTGTACACATGGGCCGCACCGGCCGCGTAGCTCTTGGCCGCCGCGTTATGGTCGTAATCGAACGGCCCGATGCAGGTCCAGTTCGCCGAGCGTTCCGCGAGCAAGGCCGCCGACGCATCCACATAGTCCCGCAGTCCTTGGCGGTACGCATCACGCCCCGCAGGATCCATAGGTTCCACGCTCTGGCTGAGTTCGTGCAACCACCGCTTGTAGTGCTGCGTGTCGCTGTTCTTCACGAAAGGGTGCGTGCGGTAGTAGGCCTCGTAGGCGCCGATCACCCGAAGCACCTCGAGATGCTCGCTGTACATCAGCCGCACCCACTCGGGCACCTCGGCCCAGCTGGCGATCGGCCCGCCCGGACCGGTCCGTTCCTGTTGCTGTACATGATCGTGCGCATGCGGTTGCACGAGCTGTTGGGCTTGCGTGCCCAGTGCGATGGACGTGAACAAAGGGAGGATGAATGCGCTGCGCATGGTCGTTGGATCTAGCGGAGCAAACCAACTTCGTTCGCCAGGGGCCATCAATCCTTGTGTCCAATGAGCCGGGCCTCGGCAGGCATCATTGGGTCCAATGATTCCCGCCGGTACACGAATGCCTAAGTTTCCCGCAGAAGCGATGCGTGCGCTCCCTCTGCTGAACGGGATCCTGGCCATCAGCACGGGCCTTTCCGCCGTGCCATCCACGGCGCAGGTGGCTGTGCGTACCACGTCGCTTCCGGTGGAATGGATCACCGTGGACGATGGCCTGCCGCAGGGCATGGTGCGCGCCATACTCCAGGACCGCACGGGCTACCTCTGGTTCGCCACCAAGGACGGCCTGGCGCGCAGTGATGGTTATGGCTACGCGGTCTTCCGGCACGACGTTCGTGACAGCACAAGCATCTGCGCCAACCACATCAGCAGCCTTTACGAAAGCCGCTCCGGCGACCTGTGGATCGGTTCGGAGGGCGGAGCCGTGGACCGGTATGATCCGCGAACCGGAGCCTTCACCCATGTGCTCAGACCGGATCCGCTCACGCCGGGGCTGAACAGCTCCATCCGGCAGTTCGCCGAGGATCGCAAGGGGAACATGCTGGTGCTCGGTGCACAGGGGATCGTATTCGGGGTGCATGCAGACGGTGGTCCGGCAGGCCAACTGGCGGAGGGGATCGTGGCCCTGGCGTTCGCTCCGAACGATGAGCTCTGGGCCCTTGCCGCGGATGAGCTGGTGATCTGGACCATGAAAGGCGACCTGTCACGGACCACGGTGAAAAGCATCGTGCTCCCCCCCATCACGTCGAACGCTGCAGGCCTGATCGCCGATACACTGCGGGCGCGCATGTTGCTGGTGCGGCAGGGCAGCATCATCGCCTTCGATGCCGCTTCACGCGGCGCGGTGGACACCATCAACACCGGATTGACCGAGAGCGACCCCGGCTTCTACTTGCTCGATGGTGAACACCTGTGGTTGGGTTATGGTGGATCGACCGGCACCACGCGTGTGTCGCTCGCTGACGGCACCATGGAAAGCATCCGCTTCGCAACGCTGAGCGGTGAAAGTCTACCGAGGGGACCGATCGCCATCAACTTCGCCAGGGACCGCAGCGGGAACCTCTGGGCGGGTACCATCGGCTACGGCGCGCTATTGCATCGCACGCTCACCGGGCGGTTCCACCAGATGCTCCAAGGTTCGAGCGCCCTGTTGTTGAAAGCCGATCGCGAGGGCCGGTATATCCTGGCGGCCGAGCAGATGCTCTGGATCAACCCGCCCGATGGCGTTGCAAAGGAGACCGGTTTCGGCAGGGCGCTGAACGCAGCGGGGCACATGGCCAGTTGGTTCGGGGTAGCGCGTGATGCATCGGGTGTCTGGTGGGCCTGCGTCACTGTGCGGGGTGATGCGAACCACCTCATGTACCATGGGCCGGATGAGTCGGATGGGCTCCACATCATGCCGCTGGGTCCGGAAGAAGAACCGCTGCTGCTCATCAATTGCGATGACGAGGAGCTGTGGATCCTGGCGAACGGAAGCGCAGGCACCGACTGCGATCGCCTGCTCCGCTTCGACCCCATCACACGACGGATCACCGGCCGGCACCTGCTTCCGTTCCCGCTGCCGGTATCGGACTACCGCATGGTGGCGGCGTTGCTGTTGGCGCGCGATGGCACCGTGTGGCTCGGCACGCGCAAGGGCTTGCTCGAACTGCGACCGGGATCCGGGAAATGGATCGTTCACACGCACGATCCCGCTGATCCCCGTTCGTTGCCCAGTGATCGCATCTTCTCGTTGTGCTTCGATCCCGACGACCCGAGCGGGGCCATCTGGGTGGGCACCGAAGAGAGCGGCATGGCGCGGATGGACATGCGCAGCGGCGAGTGCCGCACCTTGACGATCGCGAACGGACTGCCGAACAACACCATCTACGCGATGCTCGCTGATGCGCACCACGACCTGTGGGTCAGCACCAATCAGGGGCTTTGCCGCTTCGACCCCCGCAGCGGAACGATACGCACGTATTCACGCAACGATGGGCTCGCCAGCACCGAGTTCAACCGCTACAGCGCGGCCATCGGCCACGACGGGCGCTTCTTCTTCGCCGGCACGAACGGCATCACGTACTTCGATCCCGATGAGATGTACGGCGAGGCCGCTCCTTCCCCGACCGTGATCACCGGGCTGGGCCTGGCCAACAGGCCGGTGAAGTGGAATGGCGCACCGGCCGGCGAGGACAAGGCCTTCGTCATCCCAGCACCACCGGACCACCTGCAGCGCATCTCACTGCCCTACTCCGAGCGCTCCCTCACGATCTCCTTCGCGTGCATGGACCACTCCGTGCCGCAGAAGAACCGTTTCCGCTACAAGCTCCAAGGCTTCCACACCGATTGGGTTGACGCGGGCACTGCGCACCAGGCCACCTTCACCAACCTGGATGCGGGCACCTACACCTTCCGCGTGCAAGGCCGCAACAGCGCCGAGGTGTGGGACGAGCAAGGGGCCACGCTCCAGCTGATCATCGAGCCGCCGTGGTGGGGCACCTGGTGGTTCCGCATAGCGGTGCTCCTACTGATCGGCGGTGGTCTTTATGCGTTCTACCGCTACCGGCTGGCGCAGGCCATGAAGGTGGTGGCCGTGCGTGAACGCATCGCACGCGACCTGCACGACGAGATCGGTTCAACGCTCAGCAGCGTGTCGCTCTACAGCTCCGTGGCGCAGAAGAAGGTGGCGCAGAAGGCACCCGAGGCGAACGAACTGCTAGGTCGTATCAGCGAGAGTACCACGCAAGTGCTGGAGTCCATCAACGACATCGTATGGGCCGTGAACGCCGACAACGACGACATGGAGCACCTGGTGAAGCGCATGGTCGACCACGCCGTGCGCATGACCGAAACGCGTGGATGCGCGCTGCACTTCGATCACGATTCGGCCTTGCGCTCGCTGCCGCTGGACATGTCCGCGCGCAAGAACCTCTACCTCGTTTTCAAGGAAGCGGTGAACAATGCGGTGAAGTACAGCGGCTGCAAGGAGCTGCGCGTGACGCTGGTGCGCGACCGGTCGCAGATCGTCCTGAGCATCGCCGACAACGGTAAAGGCTTCGATACCGCACACGTGCACAGCACCAGCGGTGGCGGCAACGGCCTGCCCAACATGCGCAAGCGCGCGGCGGAGCTCGGTGCTACGCTCACCATCACGTCCGAAGTCGGCAAAGGAACCCGCATCGAACTACGTTTCGTGCCCGATGGCCGCGCAAAATCATTGGACGCAATGACGGACGCGCCCACGGCGACGGAATAGTTTTGCCCGCGAGGGACAACAGCGATGAGCATCCGCGTAGCCGTATTCGATGACAACGCCAAGCGCCGCGAAGGGCTGCAGCTGCTCATCGACAGCACGGACAACATGACCTGCGTGGGCGCCTGGCCCGATTGCCGCGAGGTGGTGCGTCGCGTGATGGAGACCACGCCCGATGTGGTGCTCATGGACATCGACATGCCGCATGTGGACGGCATCGAGGGCGTCACCCTCATCCGCAAGCAGTTCAAGGACGTGAAGATCCTGATGCAGACCGTGCTGGAGGACAACGCGCGCATCTTCTCGTCCATCCTCGCCGGCGCGGACGGTTACCTGCTGAAGCAGACGCAACCCGGTAAGCTCATCGAGGGCATCGTGGAGGTGACCCAAGGCGGTGCGCCCATGACGCCGGTGATCGCCGCGAAAGTGCTGAAGCTCTTCGCGCAGCGTGGTTCCAACAGCAAGGCCATCGACTTCCAGCTCAGCGAGCGCGAACTGGAGATCCTGAAGCTGCTGGCCGAGGGTTACAGCTACAAGATCATCGCGGCGCGATGCAACATCAGCTACGCCACGGTGAACACGCACGTGAGCCACATCTACGAGAAGCTGCAGGTGAAGGGCGTGGCCAGCGCGGTGAACCTGGCGGTAAGGGAGGGCTTGATCTGAGGAGCTCACGCCCTGTTCTCCGCAGAACATGCGGAGAACATGGAGCGCATGCTCGCCATCACTGGGATCGGCTTGATCCGCGTGGCGCAAGCGTGCGCTGTACCCATCGCGGTGACGAATCGCGCCCAAGCGAGGTTATTTTGTCGCGCCTCCATGCGTCGATCATTGACCTATCTCATTGCCGGTGCGCTTGCGCTCCAAGGCCTTGCCCAGCAACCGCTGAACCTGGGCTTCGAGATGCCCGGTGTAACCGGCACCGATCGCCCGTGGGGTTGGGAAGCGCATTGGATGTGGAACGCGGGCACCAGCACCCTGGACAGCACCACGGTGATGGAAGGCCGGTACAGTTTCCGGCTCGACCTCCCACCGGCGGACAGCAGCACGGTGCCTCCTGCACACGCGATGATGATGCGGCTGCCTGCGGCATCGCTGCAAGGGAAGCGGGTGGCGCTCACGGTCCACTCCGCTGGGGCTGATGCCTGCGTATACCTCAATACCTGGGGTGAGCCTGGCCAGGTGGACAGCGTGGTCTTTCTCCGAACGGATCCATCCACCTGGCGGTCGGCGGAACTAGCGCTGCCCATCGATGCGAACGACTACCAGCTCGTGATCACCGTGAAAGCCCTGAGCAGCGGCCCGGTGTGGTTCGATGCCTTCACCTTGACGGCCGATGGAGGACCGATCACCGAACTGCCGTGCGGCACCGCGCCGACCATCGCCGACCTGGAGGCCTTGCGCGCACACGCCGCATCCATCGATGTGCTGGAGCTTCCGACAACGTTGGACAGCCCATGGCCCGCGGGGTATGAAGCGTTCGACCGCATCGTTGGCCCGGCGCAGGTGGTCTCCTTGGGTGAAAGCACGCACGGCACACACGAGTTCTTCGTGGCCAAGCATCACTTGTTCCGCTACCTGGTGGAACGCAAAGGCTTCACCGTGTTCGCCATCGAAGCCAACCAGCTGTCCACGGAACGCATCAACGCGTATGTGAACGGGGCGACGGATACGGTGGAGAAAGCCATGGGCGGCCTCTTCGGGGTGTGGTACAAGCAGGAGGTGAAGGACCTGATCGAGTGGATGCGCGCCTACAACGCGCGCGCACCGAAGCAGCCGCTCTCGTTCGTGGGCTTCGACATGCAGGATCCGCAACAGCCCATGGACAGCGTGGTGGCCTACCTGCGCCGCCATGACGCGGCCATCGCCGATCAGGTGCGCGAACTGCTCGCCCCGCATCGCGAAGCATGGCGCAAGGGCGACTATCCACGACCGGCGGAAGGAGAGGGAGCGCTATGGCAGGCCAACGCGGAGCGCGCGCAGGAACTCATCGCGCAACGCATGCTGGATACGCCTCCGGACAATGCGTTGGAACGCCGTTGGGCTTTGCAGAACGCGCGCGTGGTGGTGCAGTGCGCCGCGCAGGCCCATGATCCGTGGAACCCCTCGATCCGCGACAGCTGCATGGCCGCCAACATCGCCTGGACGCTCGCGCAACAGCCCGAAGGCACGCGCATGGCCGTGTGGGCACATGATGGGCACATCGGGCGCACGGGCTTCGCCAGCGGCACCAGCATGGGCGCCCACATGCTGCGCCTCTTCGGCGACCGGTTGCGTGTGGTGGGCATTGGCACCTACGATGGAAGCTACCGCGCCACACGCGGTTTCGCGGACCACCGACCGATGGACGCCCGCTGCTTCCCCGCGCCCTTGGGCAGCTTGGAAGAGGCCATGCACCGCGCACTACCCACACACGCGTCAGCGCTCCTGCTGGACGTGCGCGCACTGGCAGCGGATACCACAAGCACATGGATCCACGACCCGCGCCCTGTGCGCTCCATCGGCTACAGCGCCTTCGACTTCGGCTTCGAGCAACCCACCGTGCTGGCCACGCAGTTCGATGCGGTGCTCATGATCGACCGCACCACGCCGTCGCGGAAGTTGGAGTGAGCGCAGCGTAGCGCTGGCCTTGCGGTCAGGAAGGAGCGATCCGTGCGGCCGCGAGGATCGAACGCCGACCACGGAATGATGAGTGAGTAATTGGATGCAGCCGCTGCAGGCCGTCCGACGCTCAAGCTTGCACGACCCGCGTGGAACTACGGCATCGCCTGTGCTGGCTAACCATCTACTCCAGGACCACACGCAACCTGCCCATGCCCGCGCCCCGCGCATTGAAGAGCTCCAGCAGATACAACCCCGGTGCATTGCCTCGCAGGTCCAGCTGGTTGGCAATGATTGGTCGTGTGGTCAGGTATCGGCCCATCGCGTCGCAAGCATGTACGCTTGCGACGTTCGGGCCATTGATACGGATGGTTCCCGTCGTGGGGTTGGGAGAGGCGATCAGCGCTTCCTGCGCTCGTTCCTCCACGCCAACGGCGCAGGCCTGCGGGGTCACCGCGCTGCCAACCGGAAATGCCGCAACGAAGTCGGCCATGGAGGCAACGGGCCAGATGAAGTTGTTGATCATCACATTGTCCGGCCCGATGAGGCAGTAGTTGGGCGCGGTGCCCACGCCGAACACATCCGACAAAGCCAGGGCATCGGAAACCACGGGCGGATGCGCCCATGGTCCGCAATAGGTATCGGAATACGCTTGGACCTCGGCCGCCGTGTTGTTCTCATAGTCCAGTGAAAGACAGACCATATCGGCACCGTTGCAACCGTAGGTCTGGTAGAGTTCTGCCCAATAAGGCGCGGTTTCCTGGCATGGTACGCACCACAGCGTGAAGAAGTCCAGGAGAACGTACTTGCCCTGCGCGGTCAGGTCATACAGGTCGTGTACGTCGCCCTCGATATCGGTCACCGTGAAGTCCGCTACCGTGGAACCGTTCGGGTAGTTGTACGCCTGGGCATGGAGTGAAGAAGGCAGCACGAACAGCATCCACAACAGCGGATGACGGTTGGCGGGAAGGACCGTAGCCATGGTCTAAAGCTAACCGACCGTGCGTTCCGTTGGTCGGTGTACGGCCAGCAGGTCCGCTGTGCATGCATCCTTCCTGGTGGGTGTGCAGCATGTGGTTGACGAACGATCCGTCGTAAACTTGGATACGCTGGCTAATGGACCACATCATGAAGAACGGATCGCTACCCTTCCTGCTTACAGGTGTCCTCTTGGTTGCGGCTGCCGATGGACACGCCCAATACAACACGGAGTGGATCAGCCTTTTCGACGGGCTCACGGGCTACCACAGCGCGGAGGACCTGGTGCTCCTGCCGAGCGGGGATCTGGTCACGAGCGGTGTGTTCGTGCCCACCACCACCACGGAGTTCTTCGTCACGGCTTTCGATGGAACGGGAGCACCGCTCTGGACCAATGGCCTACCGGACAGCATCGGACGCGCGTGGAAGATCTTCGAACTGAACGACGGCTCCGTGCTCGCGCTGGGCGATTACGAGAACCAGACCGGCACCAACGATGTGCTCGTGCAGCGCTTCACGGCGAGCGGGACCCAGACCGGTGAGATCGTGCTGAACTCCGCAGGTACCAACACCGGCGATGACTTCGGCGATGCAACGATGGATGCCGATGGCGAGGTCTACCTCACCGGTACCTTCTCCGCCAATGGACTCACCAGGCCGGGGCTGGCCAGGCTCACGGCTTCGGGTGATCTGGCGTGGTGGGTCACCCATCCGCTGCCCACCAACTGGAACGGCTTCGGCATTGGTCTGGCGGTGGAGGCCATCGGCGATTCGGTGGTGGTCATGTGGACACGCAACGGCACTTCTTATTCCGCCGCGGTCGGTTACTCGTCGGCGGGTGTACACCTCTGGACCACGGACCTTGAAGTGACCAGCACGGACAACAACAACGCGATGACCACCGATGGGCTGGGGCACGTACTGGTCGGTGGCGGACGCAACCAGCAGTTCAATGTGACGAAGCTCGACGCAGCAGGCGGGATCCTCTGGAGCACCGACTTCGGGTTTCCCGGATTGAGCAGTGCGAGCGGTCGTGTTCGTCATGTCCGCTGCGATGCGCAGGGCGATGTGTACGCGATCGGCGAGGGGCCTTACCAAGCGTCCATCCCCGGACCGTATCTGCTCGCGGCCAAATTGAGCAGCGCTGGCAACGTGCTCTGGACCGATACGCTCACCGGTGGCAACGTCAACTACTGCCTCAACATGGACCACGCGCTCCTGCACGACGATCGCTGGACCATCGCCTCGGCCTACATCGGATCCTATCTCTACGAGTATGACACCACCGGCACCCGGCTCTTCCGGCAGCCGTGGAACGTGCCCGGGGCACAAAGCAGCAAGGTGAACGCCATGGTCATGGGGAACGATGGGGCGCTCTATCTCGCCGGACGCGCCCAGCTGACCGGCCAGGCCGGTGATGGCTTCGTGGCGAAGCTGACGCCATTGTCCACCGCCATGGCCGAGGCGGAAGCACCGCGCGGGCTCCTGTACCCCGTGCCGGCCACGGACAGGCTGTACTTGCCCAACGGGCTGCAGGCCGGTGCCGTCGTTACGGTCATGGACCTCAACGGCCGCACGCTCCTCACCACGCAGGACCACAACAGCATCGATGTAGCCGGACTAACGGCGGGCAGCTACATCCTGCAGGCGGGTGGGCTGCGGTGGCGGTTCGTGAAGGAGTGAGGGCATCAGGCAAACCGCGTCACGTGGCCGGGGTGACCGGCGAATTGGCAACGCGACCGTTGCGGCGCCAACTGTACTACCAGTTCCGGATCCAACCTTCCATGACCGATCATTCGCAATGTCGCGTTTCGCGCGAGCAGCAGACCGGAATATGGGCCGGTTCGATCGTTGAGGCGATATTCGGGTTGCCATGGCCGACCTGCCGCAACGCCACACCATTCGCCGACCGGGTTACGATTACGTCACCGTCGGCGCGTATTACCTGACCATCTGCACCGATGGTCGCCGACATTGGTTCGGGAACATTGCGAATGGCATCATGCATCCATCACCCATCGGTGAATTGGTGCGACGGTGTTGGGACGCGATACCGGAACACATGGCGCATGTGGATGTCGGGGAATTCGTGGTGATGCCCAACCATGTGCATGGTATCGTGATCATACGGGAACGGTTGATGCGCGGTGGGCCGGATGTGCGTGCGGTAGGGGCGCGTCATGACGCGCCCGGAAACGAACGCGCCCGGCATTGGTGCGGTGGACGCGCATGGATTGGCCGACAACGTCCCCGACGCCACACCCGATGATTCCGGTATCGAAATGCCCGGCGGTCCATCCCGTTCGTTGGCCGACACACCCGGCCCACACACGCGGGCGCGTCATGACGCGCCCCTACGGGATACCGCAAAACCGCCGGGCATCCCGCGTGGTGCGTTGGGGCAGATCGTGGCGTCGTACAAATCCGCGGTTACGCGCATGGCGTACCGCGATGGGTTGGTGCCGCACGGCACGCCCGTATGGCAACGCAATTATTGGGACCGGGTGATCCGTGACGATGGCGAACACGATCGCATCGCTAAATACATCCAGGACAACCCGTTGAATTGGAATGGGGATAGGTTCAATAGGGGATGACCTACGTCGAAGACCCCCATATTGAACTCCCGCGTCACCGACCCCGGGCATTTGACCAGGGGATGGCTGGCCGCTTTGATCAGTCCCACCACAAGTAGAGAGTATTGGTCCGGCGCATTTCCTCGGCCAATGCTTCAACGGTTCCCGTTCCTTGACCCACCACATCAGGGCAGAATGCGTAGACCTGTCTCGCGAGCACGTTCCAATCGCTCACGGGGGTATCAATGCTCGCTTCCATCCAATCGCTCGAAGCACCGATGACCGTCAATTTCAGATCCCAGGCTTCAAGTACTTGGATCAGGCTGTCTGTGGTGATGTCGTAGTTGATGCCATCCGTTTGTTCGTAGCGCAAGATGACCATGTCCAGTTGCTGGGTCATCAGCACGCATACTTCATCCGGTTCACCGCCGAAGCCCATGCGTGAGCGGTAGATCGCATAGCCTTCTGGCCGGATGCGCTTGGTTATGGACTCGATGCGTGCCATGGTGGAATCGGGATGGACCTTAAAGGCAACACCGCGAAACGGATGCCTCGCCACGGCGAAACCACTACGTGCATTGATATCGTCCGCTTCTGGTGTGTGCAGGTAAAAGGGTTCCGGGACGTGAGTGCGAAGCACGGCCGCAACACCCGTATCGATCTGCGCGATGTCCATGGCCGCTTGCTCGCTAGGTGAGAAGTCACGCACTTTCGGTTGTGCGCTGTTCGCCCGGCCACAGCCGAAAAGGATGGCGACGGTGAGTATGGCGATAGTGCCTCTCATTTGAGATGGTGATGGCTCTCAAGTCTGGAGTACACCCATATTGAACTCCCTCGTTGCTTGCCTGGCTCGCCGCTTCGATGCCCTTCATTTGGTTCGGATGCGTTCTTTCGCTTCATTGATCAGCTCTTGTAAGATCGTCGCGCTGAGATCGGTGCCGTGGGTCTCAACGGTGAAGTCGCCTACGGCGTCCCAATACGTCACCGTTGCTATGTGCTTCACTTCATCGCCTGCAAGAGCGATGAAATCCTTGTGCACATATTGCTTGAACAGCTTCAACCCAGCGCAACCGTCCTTCGTGTCGTTGAAGAACTCGGTTGTATAGTGCGACTCCGCATAGACCCGGTTCATGGCTTCAAGTCTGTAGCACTCCCATATTGAACTCGTGTGTAGCCGGACTTTGCGACGCAGCCTCAATTCCCATCGAGATCCACGTCCGCGTCTCTAACGGATCAATGATCGCATCCAGCCACAGCCGTGCCGCCGCGTAATAGGGGCTCATGCTCTCCTCGTACTTGCGGCGGATCTTGCCGAGGATCTCTTCTTCGCGCTCCTTGGTGATCTCCTCGCCGCGGCCTTTCAGCGCGGCCACTTCGATCTGCAACAGCACTTTCGCGGCCTGGTCGCCGCCCATGACGGCCACCTGCGCGCTGGGCCAGCCCACGATGAGGCGCGGGTCGTAGGCCTTGCCGCACATGGCGTAGTTGCCGGCGCCGTAGCTGTTGCCCACGATCACGGTGAACTTGGGCACCACGCTGTTGCTCACGGCGTTCACCAGTTTCGCGCCGTCCTTGATGATGCCGCCGTGCTCGCTGCGGCTGCCCACCATGAAGCCGGTGACGTCCTGCAGGAAGACCAGCGGGATGTTCTTCTGGTTGCAGTTGGCGATGAAGCGCGTGGCCTTGTCGGCGCTGTCGCTGTAGATGACGCCGCCGAACTGCATTTCACCGCGTTTGCTCTTCACAACCTTGCGCTGGTTGGCTACGATGCCCACGGCCCAGCCGTCGATGCGCGCGTAGCCCGTGAGGATGCTCTGGCCGAAGCCTTCCTTGTATTCGGTGTACTCGCTGCCGTCCACCAGTCGCGCGATCACCTCGCGCATGTCGTAGGGCTTGGCGCGCTCGCTGGGGATGATGCCGTAGAGGTCCTTCGGCTCGCTCTTGGGCGCGGCGGGTTTCTCGCGGCTGAAGCCCGCATCCTTGGGCTTGCCGAGCTTGTCCACGATGGCGCGGATTTTCTTCAGGCAGTCCGCATCGTCCTTGCACTTGTAGTCGGTCACCCCGCTGATCTCGCTGTGCGTGGTGGCGCCGCCGAGGGTCTCGTTGTCGATGTCCTCGCCGATGGCGGCCTTTACCAGGTAGCTGCCCGCGAGGAAGATGCTGCCGGTCTTCTCCACGATGAGGGCCTCATCGCTCATGATGGGCAGGTAGGCGCCGCCGGCTACGCAGCTGCCCATTACGGCGGCGATCTGCGTGATGCCCATGGAGCTCATGATGGCGTTGTTGCGGAAGATCCTTCCGAAGTGCTCCTTGTCGGGGAAGATCTCGTCCTGCATCGGCAGGTACACGCCGGCGCTGTCCACCAGGTAGATGATGGGCAGGCGGTTCTCGATGGCGATCTCCTGCGCGCGCAGGTTCTTCTTGCCCGTCATGGGGAACCAGGCGCCGGCCTTCACGGTGGCGTCGTTGGCCACCACGATGCACTGGCGCTTGCTCACGTAGCCGATCACCACCACCACACCGGCGCAAGGCGCACCGCCGTGCTCCTTGTACATGCCGTCGGCCGCGAAGGCGCCGATCTCGATGCGCGGGCTCTTGGGGTCGAGCAGGGCGTCGATGCGCTCGCGCGCGGTCAATTTCCCTTGCTCGTGCTGCTTGGCGATGCGTTTCTCGCCGCCGCCTTCGTGGATCCTGCTTAATCGCTTGTTGAGGTCGGAGAGCTTCAGCTTGTTGAAGTCCTCGTTCTTGGATGCTTCGATGTCGATCTTCTCTGCCATGGGGATATGCTGCAACGAAGGTTGGATACGTACTTTCAAGTGCTACGGTGACGCATTGAAGCGGAAGCGGATGACCACCATGGCTTCCTTGCCGTCAGACAGGGTTCCAAAACGGAAGTCCTGCAGTAGTCCCAAGGCGAGCTCTTCCAGCGGGGTGATGGTGTGAGCATCCGTCATCCAGTGACCATCCGCATCAAGGGGTATCGCATCGTAGGCCACGATCTGTCCGGTGTACAACACGGTGCACATGAAGGCTGCCTCGCCGGATGCAGGGACATGAGGGGGCTTGACGGGATGATAGAGCAAGGGGAGGTGAGGCACCCGGCTTTGAAGTGTGATCCAAGCGGGCACGGAGTCCGGAGGTGTGGCCGCTACTGAACGCATAGGATCGATGCGCGACGGTGGTGATGGTTCGGAGCCTCGCATTCCTTCGAAAAGGCGGGGCCGCGGCTGCGGGCCTGCAACGCAAGCGGTCACCCGGATCGTTCGGTCCTTGTTGCTGATGAGCAGCGGAACTCCTTCACGAAGGCGGTCCACTTTGAGCAGGTGGCCCAATTCGCCCATCCATTTGTTGGATGTCCATTTCCAGAGGTCCGGGAAAGGCGAAGCGCCGAAGTCGGCGACCCAGTAGTGCACAGTGTCCTGCCCCGGCCGAACGACCTGATATTCCTTGCACCGATGACCGAGCAGCTCGCGGCGGCCCGGCAAGGCAACGGTTCTCGCTGGAACCGAGGCGATGCTCACCTTCTTGCCGGGAGTCAACATTTCAGGTTGCGCGTCACCTCGCATCGTGCGCAAGGCCCTGTCGCGCTCGAGATCGCCGAAATAGACCACTTGGATTTTTCCCCTCTCCCGTATTCGCAGGAAGGCCTGCGTTGTATCGCTCCAGCCTTCCATATGGATGGTGTCGTTGGTGCGGGAATCAACGATCTCCAATGAATAGCTGCCGATGAACTCGTTGCGCACCTCGCCCTGTCCATGAGCGTGCGTGGAGAAGCACGGCGCCGATCCGAGCGCTATGACAAGGAAATTTATGCACCGGTACCTGCGAGCCACGATCCTCTTCCTGCCCCGGTGCTCGTAATTGGATGCGTCGATATCGATGGCCATATGATCAGACGATCAGATGATCAGAAAATGTCCTGACCTCGCTGACGGCTGGTGTGCGAAGATCGGGTAGGGCGTTCAATTGTCTGATCCTCTGATCATCTCATTATCTCATTGACCGGATCGGCATTGTAGGGGATGTAGTCCTCCCAGTACCAGGGCACGGTTTTATCGCTGATGGTCAGTTCAAGCAGTTCCTTGAAAATACCCTCGCCGTTGTCGCTGTTGGTCATGATCAGCACGCCGCTGTGCTGCTCGGGGAAAAGGATCATGTAGTCCTGGAACCCGTCGCCATGCCCTTCCTTGAACGCACCCCAGCCCAGCGGTGACTTCCGCAAGCCCCAACCCAGGCCATAGCTCAGTTCGATGTCATCGTTCATCGTGCTGTCCCTCCACGCCAATGGACCGAACTGCTTGATGGAACGGATGCGGATCTGCGGGCTCCACATGGCATCACGACTTTTCGCATCGAGCACCTTGCCCTGCAGGAGCGCTTCGCAGAACCGCGACATGTCTTCCAAGGTGGTTTCCATGGTGCTGGCGGCGCGGGCATCGTTGTCCTTGTCCTTGGGGTAGGCCGTGCCCGCCGTGTCGTGGCCCAGCGCGTAGTCGTCCTCTAAGGCAGGTTGCCACAGGTAGCTGCTGCGGGCCATGCCGAGCGGCTTGAACAGCTTCTCCTGCATCAGGTCTTCGATGTTGCGGCCGGTGATCTTCTCCAGCACCACTTGCAAATAGGTGAGGCCTTCGCCGCTGTAGCTGTAACGCGTTCCTGGTTCGAACTTGCAGCGCAGCTTCTCATCGGGTTCGTACCAGCGCCAGTTGGGAAAGCCCGTGGTATGGCTCAAACACATCCGCGCGGTGATGCGGTGGTAAAGACTGTCCGTGCGCAGATCGCGGAAGTCCTCGTGCCATTTGTCCGTTTCCGGGTACGCGTGGATGGGCTGTGGGAGATAGCTCTCCAGCGGTTTGTCCAGATCGATCACCCCTTCGTGCACCAGCTTCATCACCAAGGTGCCGAAGACCGCTTTGCTCAGCGAAGCCGCGTAGAGGTTGGTGCGGGGAAGCAGGGGGCGCTTGGTGGAGTCCACGGCGTGACCGAAACCGCGCATGTAAGCCACCGTGTCGTTCTGGTAGATCGTGATGGCCAGCCCGGTCACATGCGCTGCTGTCATCAGTCGGGTGATCTCCGACGAGATGTGTGCGGTGTCGAGTGCTGGCGTCTTGACGGCCACTTGTTCTGGTGGGACTTCGCAACCGAAGAACAGCACGAGGATCGGGATGCCGATGAGGTTGCTTCGCATACGGACGAAAGTAGGGGGGCGTTCCTACCGATCACCACGTCCGGGCGATCGTTGCCTCGGACTTCATCAGCCTCGCTTCTTCTTCGCTGCACTCGCGAAGGACATCGTGGCCGCCCGATACTCCAACACGGGACTGTAAGCGCTGCGATGAGAAATGGATCGGATCTATTGTCGATCGATCCTGGGACAAGACCGGCAGCGATCCGACGTACGGGCCCAGTTGATCCGTTCAGTTCCCGCGGCACGCCTTCACGGCAGCCGCAACCTCCGCCTTGCGTTCTGGGCTCAACTGGACCGTGAAGTCCTTCGCATCGCCGATGAAGTAGCTGGTGTAGCACACACGCTCAGCCCCTTCGCCCTCGAACCAGAAGCCGGAATTCGCGCCGTACAGCGCCTCGGGGTCGGCCTCCTTCCCATCTTCTCCAAGGCGCTTGCCCCTCGGTTCGATCGTCAGCGTTTCCAGCTTGCCAAGGGGTTCACCAGCGGTGTTCGCGAATGAGAATGAGGCATGCTTCATCCGGGAAACCTCCGGCGCGGTCAACCGGTCGTAGCGCCCACCTTCGCGGTTCACCAAGCCGTTCAACTCCCCGGGAGTCGGAGGGGCCGAGGGATCCACCGGAGCAGGTTGTATTTCGACACCGCCGCGTACTACGCCGAGGTGCCCATCGCGGAGATCCAAGCCATCGCGCAGGATCACGATGCCACTCGCCGGTACCGCGATCCTTTGCTGACCACCTGCGTAAGTCGAGGGTTCACCGCATGGCATGCCGGTCACTACGATGAGCTGCCCGCGGAACGTCTCGGGAACGAGCAGTTCGACCCCAGGTGTGTGCGGAGCAGCGCCCAAGAACAGCAGGGACAGGATCGGTGCGTAGCGGATCATGGTTCAGTGGTTTTGGTGATGGCAGGTCGGTCACCAGCGAAGATGATGCTTCACCGTTGTCATTTCCTCTTCGCCGCTGCACTCACGAATGGCATCGTAGCCGCCTGCGTCATCCACGCCACCAGTTGCTTTTCATTGATGTCCTTTTCATTCATCAGTTCCACGCCCCGTGTGGCCTTGCCCATCGCCACCGGCGTCACCGGCGGTTCCGGCTTGAGCTGTGTGCCGTAGATGAACATCACCTTCACATGGCCTTGGAAGGCGCCGCACGAGAAGCACCAACCGCCATCGACACCGTAGTAGGCCATGCCCCACTTCACCGAACGCTGGAGGCCCGGCAGGGTCTTCGCCGCCAACGCATCGATGCGCTCAGCGATCGCGCGCTGCGGCTGTGGCAGGCCCGCGATGTAGTCGAACATCGGTTTGTCTCCTTCCGCGGCTTTCGCTGGGCTGACTTTGCCGTTCATGGCGGCCTTCAGCTTGGTCTTGCTGGCGATCGTCTTCTTGGCCATAGCGTCGATCAGGGATCAGCGGTCCAATACGAAATGCAGACTCACCGGTTGGCCATCGACAAGCGCACGGACGATGTAGGAACCTGCCGCGCAGTGTGCTGTGCTCCATGTAAGCATGGAGCCGACCTGTCGGAGATCGATCGCTCTTCCCTGCACATCGGTAAGGACCACTGCGTCCACCTTGCCTGAGGTATTCAACCGAAGAAGATCCGCCTGCGTGTCCAGCACGAAGATCGGGGGAGTGTCCTCTATTGCCGATCCGATCCCGGTCCATACGAACGCATTGACGGTGATGTCATCGAAGATCATGCATGGCCCTGTGGTGCATGTCCAACGGAAGATGTTGGGACCTTCACCTAAGCCGCCTACCATGGTGTTCGGGTCGTCAGGATCCGCGATGATGCTGGGGCCGACGATGACCGTCCAAGCACACGTGGCCGGGAAGGCGCATGAATTCGCCATCAATTGGGCAGTGAACGGTGGCCCGATGATGGTCTGGTCCGGACCTGCATTCGGGATGCAGGGCAGATCAGAAACCCCGATGATCACGGTATCGCTCGTGACCGAGCCGTTGTCATCCACGGTCCAGACCAGCGTGTTGTATCCGGGGCATAGGCCCACCATGGTCACGGGTGATGCGGGATCGTCGATCACTGCACAACCTTGGATGGAGGTCCATAGACCACTTCCACCAAGGGGCACTGGACTGCCTTGCATGGTGTAAGCACCGTCACAGATCAACGTGTCCGGCCCCGCATCGGCCACTTGCGCGTTCGATGACCAGATGAACACGTAGGATGCGAGCAGAACAAAGGGGGGCCTCATAGGAAATGGTTCCATCAAAGGTCCATGGATCGAGCGGGTCGTCCGCGGACCCGTTCCACCCTGATCCAACAGGGCGCGGTTCAGATAGCCTGGTAACAGAGGAGGATCACTGCTTTCCCTCCTCCGCCGCCGCTCAACCCAAGGTCTGCAGCGCCCCGAGGCCAAGGATGAGCCCGAGCCCGAAAACGAAGCCAACGACGGTGCCGATGCTCAACACCAATGCGGTGCGCAAAGGACCGGCTTGGCGCTTCGCGAACAGTTGTGCGGTGAGGAACAACCCCAGCACCAGCCCGATCAAGTAGATCCCCATCGCGATGATGTTGCCAGCGGTGAACAAACCTTCCAACGAATAGCGGCCCTCATCGATGAAGTAGAGGAAGAGGGTGATAGCGATGGCGGTGCCGAGCAACAGGCTCCAATGTAGGGGGCGTGGTGTGGTGGTCGTGATCATGGTGGTGATGCTGCATGGCCAACGCGGATACGCGTGGATCATTGTTCCGTGGATGGAACGAACACAAGGTATGATCTAAAGGGTCCCGTACCGCTCGTTGATGATCCGGAAGTGCCACCGCTGGTGGCCGGCCACGATGAAGCCGATGCTGTGTACGCTGTAAGGCCCCTTGAACCCTTGTCCCACACGCGACAGCATGGCTTCATCGAACGACCGGAATTGAAGGATGGTGGAGCGGCGAACGGCCAACGCTTCCTCGTGCAGGTCGGTAAGCGTGCGCCGGGTGGCCCGTGCTTCACGACCGTAGTGCTCCTCGTCGTAGCCCTTCACATCGGCCTCGCCCCGTGCGAAGGAGGTGGCGCGGTAGCTGAAGACGCGTTCGGTATCGATCAGGTGCTGGTAGATGTCTTTGATGGTCCACTTGCCCGGGGCATACACGCGGTCACCGATCTGTTCCCATTCGTCCAGTGGCGCGTGTTCCAGTTCATCCAAGGCGATCAGCAGGGCCGTCTGTACATCCACGTCGTCGCACTGCTCGATGTAGCGATCGAAGTAGGCCGGTAGGGGATGGAGTTGTGATCGAGTAAGGGTCATACGTCTGCGTTGAGGTGTTGAGCGAGATAGCGGTCGATGCCGTGGGGATCGTCGGGTTGTGCGAGCACGTGTTGCACCCAGGCATTGCGTTCGAACCACAGCACGGCCATTTCCCAGATGCATGTGAAGATGCCCCGGTCGCTGTAAAGGCGGAAGTCCCGGCGCTCCGGATCGGTGGCCAGGTGTACCTGGGTCTGCAACATGTTGCTGTCGATCCACCAGCTGAGGATCGCGAAACAGCCCTCGCGGCCTTCGTGCAGGATCAAGCTGGCGATACGGTAGCTGTCCAACCGATAGGTTGTGTGTTGCGCCAACCAGACGGGCAGCAGAGACCACACTTGCGCGACCACGTGCTGGCCGACGCGTTCGTTCTTCGCTGAGATGCTGTAGGTCTTGATCCGCCAACCGTCAGAGTGGTGAAGGCCGAGGTACCGGACCGGTCGCGGAGCATAGGGTTGAAGCGTATGCCCGATCATTTGGCGAGCTCTTGATCCAACTGGGCTTCGAAGGCATCCACTGCTTTTAATGCGTTCGCATCGGCTTTGTAGCGGGCACGCAGTTCCGGGAACAACGCGCGTGTCCGTTCATCGCCGAGGGTCATCATGAGCAGGATGTTACTGAAGAGGTCGTTCACGTCGTCCTCTTTCAACGCTGCCGTGTACCTGCGTTCAAGGATGGACCAGGCGTCCTTGCTGTGGCCCAATGCCACCAAGGTGCTTGCGGCGGCCAGGCGATAGTCCCACACCGGTGTGGCCAAGGTCCAACGTGCGCCGGGTGGATCGTCGCGGATGGCGTCCAGCGCAATGGCCGCACCGCGCGGGTCGCCGAGCTCTTTCAATGCGTACAGGGTGCTGATCAAGCTCTGGTTCTTCCACGAGGGCTTGTCTTTCAACTTCACCAGCGCATCATAGGCCAACGGACTCTTGGACTTGCCGAGCGCGATGGCCGCCGCGTTCACCACGCGATCGCTGGGATCGTGCAGGTGGGCGATGTACAACTCGGCTAACGAGGGATCGGCTGAAAGACCCAACAGCGTGATGGCGACGGCGCGGTTCCAGGATCCTTCGTGAACGATCGCCTCCTTCAAAACGGCGATCGTGTTCGCATCGAACGGCTGGGGCATCATCCACCGTAGCTGGGCCATGGCGTTGTAGCGCACGCGCCAGTAGGTGCTGAGGTCGCGGATCACTTGGTGGTAGGCGTTGATGATCGCCTGCTTGCCTTCTGCTGTTGTGGTGCTATCGCCATGCATGCGCGCGAGTTCACCTGAAGCCTGCTGCCGCGCCATCACATCGGTGGAGGACGTGAACTGTGCGATCCACTCGTCGGTCGATCGCTCGATCGCGAGCTCCTTGATCCATTGGCCCTCGTGATCGATGACCAACACGCGCGGCGCACGCACCAGTGGGAAGTGGAAGCTGTTCTCCTCCTGCGCTTCGAGCCATACACGATGCAGTTCACCGTCGATCGCGATATCCATGTGCCCTTGGAACCAACGGGTCTGTGGCTCGGTACTCGTGCTGTCCGGCCGTTGCGTTTGGCGCAGGGTGATCCGGAAGGAACCTTGCTGCGCATCGAAGGCGGTGCTCGCTTCGAAGACGGGATGGCCCATGCCGCGCACCCATTGATCGAAGAACCAGCCGAGGGACCGGCCAGCCGCCGTTTCCATGGCACGTTGCACATCCTCGGTACATGCGGACTTGCCCCAGCGATCGCGCATGAAGGTCTTGAGCCCTGCAACAAAGACGGCATCACCGAGTTCGTTCCGCAGCATGTGGAAGACGAGCGATGCCCGGTTCACCGCGTAGTTGTCCTGCACCACTTCAATGGGGTCGGTGTATTGACGGGTGCTGAGCGGCCTACGTACCCCGTTCGACCAGTCGCCCAAGTAGGTGTTCTGGTTGAAAGCGTGGTTCCACAAGAGCATCTCGTTGCGGCCGTTGGCGTGTTCGCTGAAGCGCTCGCTGAGGAATCGCGCGAGGCCCCGGCTGATCCACGCTTCACCAGGTTCGCATAGATGGATGCGCATACCACACCACTGCTGGGCCAGCCCCTCCGCTTCGATGCCATCCCACAGGTAAAGGAAGTCCGCGTGCGTGCCGTGGTCGTCCACCATGTTCTCGCTCTGCATGCCGGTGCCCACGCTGCGGCCCCAAGCGAAGTCCTGCACCACCACCTGGTTGAAGGTGCGGCCAGGGTAGGGGATGCCCGTGAGTTCCGAGAAGTATTCCATCATTGCGGGCAGTCGTTCCACGCTGGCGGTGGTGGCTTCCTGCTCATCGGGGTAGCCATACGTATGGAGCAGGGTAGCGCCGCTGCGTTGCTCCACGCGGGTGTATTCCCCCACCACGATGAAGGTTTGGTAGTTGTCGTGCGCCTCGTCGCTCTTCCAGTGGAAGGTGCGCGTGCCGTCGATGTTCTTCCGCTCTTCCATGAGTTCCCCGTTGCTGATCACGGAAAGCGGTTCGGGCACTTGCGCGATCACCTCCACCGTACGCGGATCGCCCAGTGCATCGTGGCATGGGAACCAGTAGCGGTTGCTGCCCAGTTCGGGCATGCTCCATACTTGCGTGCGTTTGCGCGGTTCGGTGGTAGTGGGTGCGAAGAAGCGAAGGCCTTTGCCGAAGCTGCCACCCAGGTTGTTCGGGTCGCTTTCGTTGATGTACTTGGTGCTGTAGGCGATCGCGAGGGTGATGGTCTTGCCGATCGTATGCCCCGCAGGCAAGGCGATGCGCAAGCCACCATCCGCAGCTCCACCCACATAGGTGTAGGGTAGTGCCACGCCGTTCGCCGTGATGCCGGTGATGTGCAGGTCGCCCGCATCCAGTGCCAGCGTATCCGTGCGGTCCAATGGGGCCATGGTGATCGTTGCGGTCCCTAGGGCACGCCGACCTTCCATATCGAAGCGCAGGTCCAGGCGGATGTGCTGCACATCGATGGCCGCTTCCTGGTAGGATGTCAGAGGTTCGGGTGGGCAGGCTACGCGGTACGTGCAGAGTTCGAAGACAACCGCAAGAAGGGGAACGTGCATGAAGGCGGAATGATGCACCAAAGCAACCGCCCGCTCCGCGCGCACGCGGGACGGTCAACGGACATATCCGGCCATTCAGCCGCGCAGGATCCGCGCCACCTGTTTGTCGCTTTCCAACCCCACGCGCCTGGCGATCTGCTGCCGCGACAGGTCGGGGTTCCTCAACAGTTGTTCGATGTGCTCGCGCCGGATGCGATTGATGTAGGCGTTCACGGTGGTGCCGGTCTCCTTGCGGAAGGTGCGCGTGAAATTTCGCTCGCTCATGCAGGCAACTTCCGCCAAGCCGGCCAGGCTCTGTTTCTCACTGATGTGCTCCACCACATGGTCTTGCGCGCGGTGGATGCCCGCGTGGATGTGGTTGCGGTATTGCGTGAAGGCGCTCTGCTGCGCGCTGATGCCGTCGCGCCTGCTGTACACCACCAGTTCGCGCGCCACCTTGTGCGCAAAGCGACCATCCGTGAGTTGTTCCACGATGCGCAGCATGAGGTCCACGCCGGAGGCGATGCCCGCGCTGGTGTGGATCCGTTCGTGCTGCACGTAGAGGATGTTCTCCTTCACCACGGCACGCGGAGCGAGTTGACGCAGCTTCTCCGTGAGCTGGAAGTGTGTGGTGCAGGGCACGCCATCGAGCAAGCGGGCATGCGCCAGCACCAATGCACCTGCGCAGATGCTCACCAGGTGCGCACCGTTTGCATGGGCATCGCGCAGCCATTGGAAAAGCTCCTTGTTGGCCTTGAACGCGGTGGAGGTGAGGTGTTTCACACGAGCCCCGGGTACCACCAGGTAGTCACCGGCATGGATCCGGACGCCGCGGAAGTGTTGCAGTGTCGCGATGCCCAAGCCCGCACTGGTGCTCAGTGAACCACCGAGCCCGCAGTAGACCAGTTCGAAGTCCGCACCGAAGTCGATGGCTTCGTGGATGGTCTGGTCAGGACCGGCGAGGTCCAACAAGTGCACCTCCGGAAGCACCAGGAAAATGAAGCGCGTGGCCACGGGTATAGGTGGGTCTTCCTCAACGCCGCGTATCCGCTGTGGGGCCGAAGAGCTCGGGGATCGGCACATCGAGCAAACGCAGGTAGACACTGAGCTGCCCGCGGTGGTGAACGAGGTGCTTGATGTGGTGGCGTGCCATGTCACCGCGCGTCATGCTCCAGATCACGTTCTCGCCACGGCGCATGGTCCATAGCACGGACAGGTCGGCATCGCTGGCGTTGTTCAAATACTCCAGCGCCTTGGGCCAGGTCTCCTCCAGTATGGCCAGGATCTGGCCGTGTTCCGTAGGCACGTTGGGTACCAGCCCTGCGGTGACGAAGTCGAACTCCGGCAGTTCGAAGCTCTTCACGATCCAGTGCGGCAACTCGGCCACGTGCATGGCTAGGCGGCCCAGTGTCATGGACTTCTCGTGCGGCTTCCAGGTCAACTGGTCCGCCGGAACGCGTTCGAGCAGGAGACGGGTGGCCGCTTGCAGGTACTGCAACTCGGCGGCGATGGCTTGTCCGTTGGTCATGGCGCGAAATTGCACACCACCCCGCTATCGTGCAGGCGAAGGGCTAGACCTTCTTCACGCGCACGGCGTTCATGCCCTTCTGGCCGCGTTCCACCTCGAACTGCACCTTGTCGCCTTCTCCGACGGGTTCGGTCAAATGGCTCACGTGCACGAAGAAGCGTTCCTGGGTGCTGTCCTCCTTGATGAAGCCAAAGCCTTTTGATGTGTCGAAGAAATCCACACGGCCCACGCGTTCAGCGGCCACCTCAACCTCCACGCGCTTGGGTACGCCCAGTTCGATCTCTGAAATGTCGATCGGCTTTCTCGCCTTGGTCGGATCGGGCGGTGTGCTGGTGATCTGCCCGTTCTCGTCCACATAGGCCATCATGTTCTCCAGCCCGCCGCCGGGGGAGTTGGCCTTGCGCTCTTCCTTCTTGCGCTTTTTCTCTTCCTGCTTCTGCTGCCGCTTCTTCTCCTTCTCGCGTTTCTCGAATGTTGCCATGGATGTAGCGAACGTTTGTTGTCCGCTCAGCCGATCCGGCAACACCCTCCCGGCCCGAGGCAGGGGGAGTTTTACCATGCGATCTGAACAGCGCTCGTGGGGGACAAGGTACGCGTTGACGCCCGGTCGACTTTACAACGGTCGCTGAAGCGTCAACAGGAAAGTCACAGCGAAGGGTTCACGCGCCGCTTTGGAGCGATAGGAGGAAGGCGTCCAACGCCCGCCGCACGTCCGCCAAGGCCGGCGCGTCCGTGATGTTCGCCCTGTCATCCACCTTTGTGCGGGCGAACTGGATGAGCACGGTGGTATCCGGTGTGATCACGCCCTCCAGGACGTTCAAGGTTCCGAGCAAGGAGGCTTGTGCCTTCTCGCCGGACAAGGACGCTGTCACGAGCATGACCGGTTTCAAGCGCAGGTCGGCGGAGGAGACGGTCCAGTCCAACGCGTTCTTCAAGGAGCCGGGCAAGCCCATGGCATACTCCGGCGTGCAGATGAGCAGGCCATCAGCCCCCGCGAGCAACTCTCGGAAGCGCGTCACTTCCGGCGGTGCAGGATCGACGTCCAGGTCCGGGTTGAAGTGCGGAAGATCAGCCACGGACGGATACACGCTGAACTCCGCACGGTCGCCCGCCACCCGGATGATCGCCTCGATGAAGAGCCCGTTCGCGGACTGGGCGCGCGTGCTGCCGTTCAGCACGAGGATCCTTATCGGCATACGGGGACCGGGCTATTTGTACGCTGCGATGTTCGCGCCGCTCACCAGGTACACCGTGTTGTCGAAGCCGTCCACCTCGTACATCGGTGTCTTGTCCTTGCCGAGCATGATCGTGTCACCGAGCGAGCCGTCCTTCTTGTTCACGCGCATCAGTACGAATTCGCGCTTGCCCGCATCGCTGAGGATGAACTGCACGGCACTGGTGCTCGCCGTTGCTTTGAAGCGCGCATTGGCCCGCGCCATGAACTGCTTGGTGTAGTCCATCGCCAGGGATGAGGCATCGCCATAGATGTTCGAGAGTTGGCCGGTGATGTCCTTTCCAGCAGCGGATCCCGCATCCGTAACCTGGATGTTCTGGCTCGCCGCACCGAAAGCGGCACTGGTATAGCCGAAGGCCGCCGTGTAGTAGGCGGCGCGCACAGCGTTCGCGTAAAGCAGCGCGCGCATCAGGCCACTTTCGCGCGGAGCGGGGAAGTACTTTTTGTATTTCAGGCCGCCGTCGGTGCCGAACAGCGCGATATTCTGGTCGCTGCTCACGAGGATGCCATCGGCCGTGACTTCCACGTGCGTGGCGTCCTCCTTGCCTTCGAATTCCAGCGGAGCGCTGCTCAAGGCGCTGGGCGCACCGCCCATCGGCATACGGTAGAGCAAATGGTCCTTGTTGTTGAAGAGATAGACCTCGTTCTCCTGCACGGCCGCCGTACCGGAGCCGCCTTTGAAGGGCTTGCCCAGCGCGGAAGCACCGGTGCCCAGTTGAACGACGTCCACTTCCTCCGCACTCGCGATGAGCAGCGCGTCGGACATGCGCGTCACACGTTGGATCGCGCCGTCGAGTTTCACCTTCTTGTCCCAGAGCTCAGTACCGCTCCCATCCACGAGCATGGCCACGGCGTCCTTCCCGCCGGAGGTCAGCAACGTCTTCTCGCCGACCTCTACCGCACCGCTCAATGGTCCGCTCACTTTGATGCCCTTGCCGTTCTTGCCCCAGAGACCCGCGCCCGTGGCATAATTGAGCATGTCGACACCGTTGTTGTCCGCGGCACCGACCAGCAAGCCCTGCTTCACGGGCACGATGGTGCCGAGCTGCTGCTGCATCACCAGTGGTTGTGCCCACGCGTAGCCGCCGTCACTGATGCGGAACGCGTTGATGAAGGTGCTGTAGCTGATGGTGACGGTGGTCTTGCCTTGGGCGTCCGTCTTCTCGCTCTGCTTGGTCTGTTGCAGGCCCATGAAGCACAGGTCCGGTGCGTTGGGTGTGGTGATGAAGACGCCTTGGGTCTGGCCGGCCGGGCCTTTCAGGTTCGCACCTCCCTTGTCCAACATGCCCATCAGACCGGCCATGCTGGCGAACTTCGGATCAGGGCTCTGCTTCCACAGTTCTGCGCCCGTGTTCGCGTCCAGCTTGTAGGCGAAGAAGAGCGTGCTGATCAGGATCGCGTCCTTGCCGGCGCTGGCGCAAGAGGTGAGCTTGCTGAAGGCATCGTCCTTCGTCCAGCGCACCTTGCCCGTGCCCATGTCCACGCAGGCCATCACGGCTTTCTTGTCGGCGCTTTGGCCTACGAGGATGATCGCGTTGTTCGCGTAGAGGAAGTACTTGCTGGCGATGTGGCCGATGCCGCTTTGGGTGCTGCTGAAGAGCACATTGCCGCCGTAGGGCTCGATGATCACCAGTTGATCATCAGCACCCGCAGGCACTAGTGAAACGAAGGGCGTATTCATGATCTCCTCGTAGCCGCTTTCCGGCGCGTTGGCGAGCTCCTTCACTGTCCATGCGGCGGTGCCCGTGGCCGCGTCAATGCCTTTCACCCCTTCGCTCGTGCAGGCGAGAAGGTTGCCGGTGCTGGTAGTGCGTATCCAGGAGATCGTGCCGCCGGGAGCAGCTTGCCACGCGGGCGCTGCCTGCGCCATGCCGCGCGCAGTAGTGAGGGAGAAGGCGAGACAGAGACCGGTGGTGAGGAGGGGTACGGATCGTGACATGGGAGCTTGGGTTGGGGCGTGCATGCTGGCAACGTTCGTGCCGTTGCGAGCAGGGAAGGTGACTACCAAGGTAGGTCTGGGCCTACGCGCTCAAGCCATCAGGCGAAGCAGGGCCTCGGGGCCACAATTGCACACCAGATCGATCACGCTCATGCGCGGGATGAAACCGTGACGGTCCGCGAAGACCTGCGTGTAGGGCGGCACTGGCGAGACTTCCGCCGGCAACGGCTCCTTCGACTGGAAACAGCTGCGCAGGTCCACCATGTCCACAAGTTGTTCAACGTACTTGTCCGAGATGATCAACTCCGTCTTCACGCCCAGCCACTTCATCCCGATCCCGATCGTGGCCAGCTGCAGGTCCACCAGCCGGTCGTACCGCTTCATCACCACCGCTTCGATGTCATCGATGTAGTGGATGAACCACGGGGTTTGTCCATAGGCGCTGCGGATGGCGTGAACGTGCTGCGCTGGCCAGGTCTCCGCGTAGCTCAACCGCACGTCGCGCATCGGCATCTTCTTGCCATGATCATGCACGACCTGAATGCTCAGGTCCTGGCCGCCGTTCGGACCGACGATGCCTGTGCGCGTCCGGTAGCTCTGCCGCTCGTAGTGCTCGCCGATGTCGATGACCACTTTCGGATGCTGCGCGAGCAGACGATAGTGTTCGACACTGCCGAAGTAGAAGGAGGAGAGGAGCGGGACCATCGCGCGGCGAAGATGTGGCTTGCCCCGGCTGAAGCGCGAGCTGAAAGCCGGGGTAGTTTCGTCCGCATGAAGCACTTGATACCGCTCGCCATCATCGGAGCCCTTTTCGTTTCCTGTGGAAACCCATCGCCCGAGGCGGGCACCGTGACGATCGCGGACAGCAGTGCCGTGCATCCGGACACGCTGTCCATCACCGCCGAATGGCCCGGCTACTACGCGGACACCTTGCCCTGCGCCGATTGTCCGGGCATTGACACGCAGCTCTGGATCCGCAGCGACAGCACCTTCATCCTGCAACAGAAGTACATCGGCCGGGACAGCTTGCCGGAGGGCATCATCGGCCAGTGGCATGTGGTGAATGGGCTGATGACGGTGGGCTACACCGGTGACAAGCCCGAGTTCTACCGCTACACCAAGGAAGGATTGCTCACCGTGGATGAGATGGGGGGTGCGGATGCTTCGAAGCTGGACTGGAGCTTGGACAAGCTCGCGGACGAGACCGGGGATGCCATCCCGCGCATGCGGCTCAAGGGAACCTTCACCTACGTGGCCGATGCGCAGAGCTTCCAACCGTGCGGGTCCAACTTCACGTGGCCCTGTGCTGGCGGCATGGACATGGGAGAGGAGGAAGGCGAAGCGCTCGTGGCCTTCACGAATGCGGATCTGCAGAAAGCCTACCGGAAAGCCGTGAAGAAGGGCGGTGATCCCTGGGTGATCGAAGCCGTCTGTACCATGGGCATGGGCCCGGCGATGGAAGGTGATGGGGCGGATGAGTACGTGTACATCGAAGAGGTGGAGCGGACGCTGGAGCGCTGTCCGTGATCAGGGCGTCCACATCACGCCGCAACCGACACCCGCGCTCCACAGGTGTGCGGTGATGGGTGCGTCGACGATGCGCGAAACTCCATACCGGCCGCTCGCTTCCAAGCGCAGTTCGATGTGGTCGCTCAAGGTGTAAGCCGCGCCAGTGCTCAGGGTGGGGAAGAGGTTGATCGTACGGTAGTCATCGGTGCCGCTGTAGAGCGACCGATTCTTGGTGCCGTCCGTGCGGACCAGAACATTTGTCGGGCCGCCGTGCAAGAGGTAGCCGATGGTGAGCCCGGCACCGGTGATCGAACTCAGTCTTCCCTGGCCGCAACGCAATACCAGGCGCAACGGTACTTCGATGGTCTCATAGGAAGAACGGATCGCCTTGATGGGTACGTCGTTCGTTTGGTAGATGAATCCCCTGTTCGGATCGATCATGTCGCCATAGGTCAGCGCGTCCCAGTTCAGCTGGTAGCCCATGAGCGAATAGCCGATGCCGCCTTCAATGGAGAACCGCTTCGACAGGTCCAACGCGCACACGATGTTCGCTCCGTAAGCGAAGCGCGGCTCTTCGATTTCGTTGCGGAAGGAAATGGTCGATCCTGTGTAGGCGTTCTTTTCCGCCTCTGCCAGTTCCCGATACGCTATCGCCGGGAGCAGGTTCACCCCGAATCGCAAAGGCCTTTTCGGAGTTGCCGTCTCTTGGGCATGTGAAGAGATCGTCGCACAGATGTACCCCATTATGGCGATGCATCGCACTGCTCTCATAACGCGAAAGGTAACGGCACCGATCGGCATGTATTGCTCACTGTGCCCGATCACACCATCCGCAGCCGCCCGCCCCAGAACCGCTCTTCCAACCAGATCTTGAACAAGGGGTCGATCCATTCGGTCTTCTTGCCCACGAAGTCGAGCACCTCCTTGTTCTCCAAAGCGGATGTCATCCGCTTCACGTGCGCGCTGGACCCGAGGTTGAAGCGGCGGATCGTTTCCATGGTGGTGAAGCGTTCCACACCGTTGAGGAGCGCCCGCAGGTAGTTCAGCTGTGGCGTCGTGAGGTCGTCCACCAAGCGGTGGTACAGCGCATCATGCTGGTTGAGGAGGTCTTCGAGCGCCCGCTCCACGATCCCCTTCGTGCAGGTACGGCCCGTGGTGCGCAGCCACGCGGCATGGCCCAGGAGCTGCACGTGGTAGGAGTGGTCCTGCATGCGTTCGGCCATGAAGTCGCACAGGTCCGCGGAGATGTTCTTCTTGCGGCTCGCGAACCGTTTCTGGATGAAGGGCACCCAGTCCTCGCGCTTGATCTTGTCCAGGAACATGATGTCACCGAAACGGTAGAACGGCATGCTCTGCTTGTTGAAGAGGTCCATCATCATGTGCCGCTTGCTCCCGTAGATGACATGGCATACGGCCTCGTGCCGCTGCCACGAGGCCCGCAGTACTTTCTGGAAGCCCAGCGGATCGGGCAGCATGGCGATGTTCTGGAATTCATCGATGCACAGCACAAGCCGCACCTTTTTCGCTTTGGCCATGCGTTCGGGCAGTTCCAGCAGGTCCTGGGTGTCGCGTCGACCTTCCGGCAGGCTCAGTTTCAGGCTGAACTCGCTTTGCGGATCGATGCCGAACCCGATCTGTGGTACCACCCCGCGCACGAATTCCTTCACGTCCGCCATCCGCTGGTCCATGGTCTTGCCCAGCGCCTTGATCACCGCTTCGATGGTGCGCTCCAGGAATTCCTGCTCGGTGCGCACATGGAACAGGTCCACGAAGGCGAAGCGCACGTTCTTTTCGCGCGACATGTCCAGCGCCACCTGTTTGATGAGCGATGACTTGCCCCACCGCCGCGGGCTGATCAGGATGGTGTTGATGCCCGAGCGGAAGTTGGTGCGCAGGTGCTTGCGCGGCCATTCGCGGTCAACGAAGGAGTCGCCGGACACCAGGGTGCCGATCAGGAAAGGGGAGTCCTCTTCTTCCATGCGACCAATGTAACGTCTTTGTTTGTAACAAAGTTGTTACAAACATTGTTGTCACCGATCCGCGCCTTCAAGGACGTGGCTTCTGCGCATCGACCGGTGCTCACTTCCCGATACAGAACTTCCCGAAAATGCTGCCCAACAGGTCGTCCGGCGTGATGCGCCCGGTGATCTCGCCCAAGTGATGCTGCGCACGCCGGAGGTCGGTGGCCAGCAGTTCCCCGCTCACTCCGTTCTTAAGAGCGATGCGCGCATCATGCAACGCTTGGCGCGCGTGGCCCAGCGCTTCCACGTGGCGGACGTTGGTGACCACAATACCGCCATCGCCTTCCCGCAAGGCCTGCACATGCTCGATGAAAGCGTCCTTCAGTTCGCTGATGCCCCCGCCGGTCTTCGCGCTGATGTGCATCAGTTTGCCGCCTTTCTGTGCGCCGGGCAGATCGGTCTTGTTCAGCACGGGGATCACTTGCGGACCGTTGCCGATGCGCTCGCGGAGCATGGTCGCCTGCGTCAGGAAGGCACCTTCGCTCATCACCGAGGCATCGCCCAGCAACACGACGATGCTCGCTTCGGTCGCCTTCTTGTAGCTGCGTTCGATGCCGAGCTTCTCGATGGTGTCCTCCGTGCTGCGGATGCCGGCCGTGTCGATGAAGCGGAACAGCACACCGTCGATCGTGATCGCTTCTTCCACGGTATCGCGCGTGGTGCCGGGGATCTCGCTCACGATGGCGCGGTCCTCTTGCAAGAGCGTGTTCAGCAAGGTGCTCTTCCCGCTGTTCGGCGCGCCGATGATGGCCACGGGCACGCCCTGCTTCACCGCGTTGCCATAGCGGAAGCTGTTCATCAGATCGCCGCAGACCGTGATCAGTTCATTGATCAACGCCATCAGGTCGTCGCGTTGGGCGAACTCCACATCCTCTTCGCTGAAATCCAATTCCAGTTCAATGAGCGCGCTGAAGTCGATGAGCTGTTGGCGCAGTCGTTCGATGCGTTCGCTGTAACCGCCGCGCAGTTGTTGCAAGGCCAGCTTGTGCGCCGCTGCGCTCTGGCTGCTGATCAGGTCCGCCACCGCTTCGGATTGCGACAGGTCGAGCTTGCGATTCAGGAAGGCACGCAAGGTGAATTCGCCGGGCTTCGCCATGCGCGCGCCTTGTGCGATCAGTGCGCTCAACAAGCGCTGTTGCACGTAAGGAGAGCCGTGTACGCCGATCTCCACCACGTCTTCACCCGTGTACGAGGCCGGGCCTTTGAACCACGTCACGAGGCCTTCGTCGATGTCGCCTTCTCCGTCTTTCAATTTGCAGAAATGCACCGTGCGCGCAGCGATGTTCTTCTTCAGGTCGGAGCACTGACGGGTCACCATCAGCGCATCCGGCCCGCTGAGGCGCAACAGCGCGATGGCCCCCGTTCCCGGAGGCGTGCTCAACGCGCAGATGGTATCCTGTTCGTACATCGCCCATGCCTTCGGCAGGCAGGGGCGAATTTGGGCGATCTTCGCACCCCTTCCACACCATGTCCACCGCTGTCGGCAAAGCCTACGAGGATCTGCAGTTCCCAACGGTCATCGTTGTGGGCGGCGGCTTCGCAGGATTGCAGCTGATCAAGGAACTCGAGGGGCGACCGTACAAGGTGTTGCTGCTGGACAAGCACAATCACCATTGCTTCCAACCGCTGCTGTACCAAGTGGCCACGGCCAGCCTCAGTGCGGACAGCATCGCGCATCCCTTCCGTCGCACGGTGGCACCCATGCCCAATGTGGCCTTCCGCATGGCGAACGTGACGGCGGTCGATCCGGCGAGGAAAGTCGTGATCACCGACCACGGCGAATTCCCTTATGACATCCTCGTGCTCGCCACGGGCAGTGAAACGAACTTCTTCGGCATGAAGGACCTCGAACGCGAGGCCATGCAGTTGAAGAGCATCGGGCAGGCGCTCGACATCCGCAGCGATTTCCTCCAGGATTTCGAAGCCGCGCTCTACCAGCAGGACGAGCACGCGCAGAAACGCCAGCTCAATTTCACCATCGTCGGTGGTGGACCCACCGGTGTCGAATTGGCGGGAGCGCTGGCCGAGATCCGCAAGACCATCCTGAAACAGGAGTACCGCGAACTGGACAGCGAACGCATGCGCATCGTGCTCATCGACAGCAACGAGCGCGTGCTGAAGAACTTCTCGGAGAAGAGCAGTGCTGATGCCCAACGCTTCTTGACCAACATGGGCGTGGAGATCATGCTCGGTGGCCGCGTGACCAGGTACGATGGCGAGACCATCACCTTCAAGGATGGAAGCACCATGGCCAGTAGCACGGTGATCTGGGCCGCAGGGGTGAAGGGTTCCATCATTCCCGGCCTCGAAGCCGCCGTGGAACCGAAGGCGAGCCGTTACGCGGTGGACCGTTTCAACCAGTTGAAAGGAGTGCCGGATGTCTTCGCGCTCGGCGACGTGGCCTTCATGCAAGAGGGCAAATGGGAGTTCGGCCATCCGCAAGTGGCCCCTGCGGCCATCCAACAAGCCGAGCTGCTCGCCGCCAACCTCGTGCGGAAAGCCGATGGCAAGGCGATGAAGGAGTTCACCTACACGGACAAAGGCAGCATGGCGACGATCGGTCGTTTCAAGGCCGTGCTCGATGTCGGCAGTTTCCACCTCGGCGGGGCCATGGCCTGGTTCGGCTGGATGTTCGTTCACCTCATGGCGCTCGTGGGCTTCCGGAACCGATTGAAAGTGCTCATGGGCTGGGCGTGGAAGTACATGAGCTGGAAGAACACTATCCGCCTCATCATCCGTCCGTACGTTCGCCGCGCGACCACCGTGGAAGCGCCCGACCTGTAACGGACGTTCCACCTTTCTCCGATCCCTTGGACAAGCGCCTGTTCCTTCTCTGGCTCACGATCTTCATCGATCTGTTGGGCTTCACGCTCTTCATCCCGGTGATGCCCTATTTCGGGGAGCGCATCGGGGCGAGCGATAGCGCGGTGATGGTCTCCGCGCTCGTGTTCAGCGGTGTGGTCTTCCTCTGTTCACCCATTTGGGGCAGCGTCAGCGACCGCTATGGCCGCCGACCGGTGATCCTCGCCTCCGTGGTAATCAGTGCTAGCAGTTACGTGGTTCTGGCCTACGCGGGCAGCGTCTTCTGGCTGTTCGTCTCGCGCATCCTCACCGGGGTGGGGTCGGGCAACATCGCTGCGGCACAGGCTTATGTGAGCGACATGACCGAACCGAAGGACCGGGCCAAGCGCATCGGCCTTATCGTGGGTGCTTCCTTCGGGATCGCCTTCGCTTTCGGGCCGGCGATCGGTGGCTACATCTTCCACCATCACGGCGGCATCCTGTCCGTGGGCTGGTTCGCCACCGCGCTTTGCGGGCTCAATCTGCTCGGCGTGCTTTTCGCCTTGCCGGAATCACTGAAGGTGAAAGACCTGTCACGCCCGATCAACTTCAAGCCCATCGCCAGCACCTTCGCTTCGCTGAAGGACACGCGCTTCCGCGACATCTTCATCATCGGCTTCGTCTACATCACCGCGTTCAGCATGATGAACGTGAGCATCTCCTTCTTCTGGAAACAGCGTTACCACCTCGATGTGGACCAGGTGGGATTGATGTTCGCCATCGTGGGCGTGCTGTCCGCGATCTCGCAGGGCGGCCTCGTCGGCGTGTTCCAAAAGCTGTGGGGCGAAAAGCGCATGATGATCCGCGGCTGCATCATGGTGGGCCTCGGTCTCGCGGCCATACCCTTCGTTCCTTTGGGGGCCCGTGCCTTGGTGCCGATCGGCGCCGATGGACAGCCCTTGCACCAGGACTTGGACCTCCCGTTCGTCCTGCTGAGCATGGTTCCCATGATCCTGCTTTCCGTGGGCAACGCATGCCTGAACCCGAGTCTCGTTTCGATACTCAGCCGTCAGGCTTCGCCGCATGAACAGGGTGAGGTGATGGGACAGAACATGGGCTTCGGTTCCTTGGGCAGGGTAGTGGGGCCTGGACTTTCCAGCATGCTCTACCCGTTGGCCGTCGGTCTGCCCTTCTGGGTGGGTGGAGCCATCATGCTGGGCACGCTCTGGCTGGTGTTCGACTACTTAAGGACCAACTACAAACCGATAGCCGCCGCTCCGGTCAAGGCCGATTAGATTCGCGCGCATTTTCCAACGAACCACCTAAGGGGACCCCGGCCTTTGACGGGGATGATCCATGAGCGTCCTCGTCAACAAGAACAGCAAGGTCCTGGTACAGGGCTTCACCGGCAGCGAAGGCACCTTCCACGCCGAACAGATGATCGAATACGGCACCAACGTCGTAGGTGGCGTTACGCCGGGCAAAGGCGGCCAGAAGCATCTTGATCGTCCGGTGTTCGAGACCGTGAGCCAGGCCGTGAAGGAGACCGGCGCTGACGTGAGCATCATTTTCGTTCCGCCCGCCTTCGCCGCTGATGCGATCATGGAAGCGGCCGAAGCCGGCATCAAGGTGATCGTGTGCATCACCGAGGGGATCCCGGTGAAGGACATGGTGGCCGCCCGCGAGTACATCCGGGGCAAGAACTGCACGCTCATCGGGCCGAACTGCCCCGGTGTGATCACCGCTGATGAATGCAAAGTCGGCATAATGCCCGGCTTCGTGTTCAAGAAAGGCTCCGTGGGCATCGTGTCGAAGTCGGGCACACTCACCTATGAAGCGGCCGATCAGGTCGTAAAGGCCGGCTTGGGCATCACCACGGCTATCGGCATCGGTGGAGACCCGATCATCGGCACCACCACATTGGAGGCCGTTCAACTCTTCGCGAACGACCCCGAGACGAAAGCCATCGTGATGATCGGCGAGATCGGTGGTGACCTGGAGATCCAAGCGGCCAAATGGATAAAGGCCAATTGCAAGAAGCCCGTCATCGGCTTCATCGCCGGGGAGACCGCACCCAAAGGCCGTACAATGGGCCATGCCGGTGCCATCGTTTCTGGTGCTGATGAGAGTGCCGCCGCCAAGAAGAAGGTGATGCGCGAAAGCGGCATCCACGTGGTGGACAGCCCGGCGACGATCGGGGCCAAAGTGAAGGAGGTGCTGGGCTGATCGCCGGTAGCCTTCTGAAGAATGGACAGGGTTCGGGTGTTCCCGTTCCATGCGTCGACCTGTCACTATCCGGCGTGTTTTGGATACCCTGGATGCAGGGGAGGTCACAAGCGATCCCAGCATTGGTCCCCTATGTACCTTGAGGAAGGCGCACGTGTTGGAACTCGGTTTGCCGGAGCGATCTTTGTTAAGATCAAATGAACGAAGGGATCCATCATAGGCGCCTTGCACGGCGGTGTGCGCCTTTGTTCATCATGGGGGCCATTGGACTTTCCTCACGATCGCAACCGATCTGTTCGATCGATCTGGGGCCGGACGTCACCTATGTTGGCAACCCGGTCCAGATCAACGGCCCGGCCGGGTTCACCAACTACCTGTGGAATACGGGGGCCACGACGGCAAACATCACCGTCAACACACCGGGGAGCTACACGTGCCAGGTTTCGTACGCGACCGGAAACCTTGTTGCGAACGGCAATTTCAGCAGTGGCAATACGGGTTTCTCGACGCAGTTCGTTTACAATGCGAACCTGAATCTGGGCGACGGTTATTATTACATCGGAACGAACGCGGCGAGCTACCATCCGCAGTTCTCGGGCACCGGTGCGGGGCAGTTCATGATCGTCAACTCCGGCTGGAACGCAGCGCTGTTCATGGTCCGGTGCCAGGACGTCACCATATGCCCCGGCCAAACCTACACCTTGAGCTATCGTGCCCGGACCCTGTCCAACTCCACACCAGCGCGCCTGCAATGGTGGATCAACGGTTCGGCCAGCGGTCCTGAGGTGCTTCTGCCCGCTTTCGGGGCGGGATGGCAGACCATTACCCACAGCTGGACCGCGCCGCCCGGGCCTACGACAGCGACCATCTGCTTGCGGGCGATGTCCGGTGAAGGGGTCGGCAACGATTTCGGCTTGGACGACATTTCCTTCAGTAGCACGGTGGTTTTGAGCGACCAGGTGGAGGTATTGGACTCTGCTCTACCTGTCGAGCTACTGTCCTTCACCGGGGAAGCCGTCATGGGGCAAAGCCACCTGAACTGGCGCACAGCATCGGAGCGGAACAACGACTATTTCCGGCTGCTTCGTTCAGGCGACTTGGACAGTTGGGAGGAGATCGCCCGTATACCGGGCGCTGTGAACAGCCAGACGGAACGGGACTATGATGCAGTGGATGGAACGCCATTCATGGGCACCAACTATTACGCGCTGGTGCAGGTCGATCTGGACGGTGCCGAAACCCGGTACCCAGTGGTTACCGTCACCCACATGGCCAATGAACTCGCCTTGATCGGACCGAACCCGGCACCCGTGGGCATGCCGATCCGATTCAACGGGGACATCGATGGCCTCCATGTGACGGACCTGTTTGGCCGGAACATTCCGTTCGCTGTGAGCGGCCATTCACTTTCCATCCTGGCAGGTGCCGGGGTCTACGTGGTCACCATGCAACGTGGTGACGCGGCCAGATCCGTGCGTGTGATCCTGGAATAGATGCGCCATGGGCTTACAGAGGCAAAGGCCATCGCGATGGTCGGCGAGATCGAGGAGAAATTCATCTATCCGTGCCGCATGGCCGCATGAGGGGCCACGCCGATACGATCGTTTCCGGTGCTGACGAAAGCGCTGCCTCCAAGAAGAAGGTGATGCGGGAAAGCGGCATTCACGTAGTGAACAGCCCGGTGACCGTTGGCGCCAAGGTGAAAGAAGTGTTGGGCTGAGCCGGTTGACCGGCGGGTAGTCCCACCGGTTCGTCCCGCTATTGTTCCGCTTCGTCTGAATTCAGCGGACCAAAGCCCATCCGACTTGGCAGTTTTGTGACACGGCCGTATGACTGGCCGTGCTCACTACTATGCGAATGTCCGGTTTGAACAAAGTGATCGTGGCCTGTGCGACAGGAGGGGTTTTCGTTGCGGTCCTTTCTCTGGGGGGGTGCAAGCATGAGCCCATGGTGCAGCCCGAGGATGTGGGCATCCTCGATACCGGTTACGACTGGGTGCCACCCCCGGACACAACACCGCCGGCCGTGATCTGCGACCCGGATACGGTCTTCTTCGAGCAGTCGGTGCTGCCCTTGCTGGTCAGTTTCTGCGCCACGGAGGGTTGCCATGACGCCATCACCCATGAGGAAGGCGTGCGGCTCTACGACTATGCGCACATCATGCAGCAGGTGCAACCCGGAAGCCCGAACAACAGCGACCTGATGACGGACGGGATCTGGGAGAACGGCAACGACCAGATGCCACCCTCCGACCAGCCTCAACTCACCAGTGACCAGATTAATACCATCGTTACCTGGATCCAGCAGGGAGCTCAGAACAACTCGTGCGTGCCTTCTTCGTGCGATACCACCAACGTTACCTTCTCCGGTACGATCGCTCCTACGTTGAACACCTTCTGCACAGGTTGCCATGGCGGCTCCAGCCCTGATGGCAACATCGACCTGACGAGCTATTCCGGTGTTGTGCCCGTAGTGAACGATGGCCGCTTGGCCGGTTCGATCCAGCACCAGTACGGCTTCTCCTCCATGCCCCCGGTAGGCAGCGGCCTGTCCGATTGCCGCATCAACCAGGTGCTGGATTGGATCCAGATGGGTGCGCCCAACAACTGAGGATCACCTGAGATAGACGCTAACGTAGTCCGCGCGCGTCATCCCATCGTATTTGATCACGCCATTGTTGTACTGTCGAACCTGCCACAGGTTCACGAACAGCAGGTGGGCGCACAAGGCCAGGAAGGGCCAACGCCATCGTCTCGATGGCCGATGGAGGCTTCGCCGCTAAGAAGAAGGTGATGCGCGAAAGCGGCATTCACTCGCTGGACGACCCTGTGACAATCGGCGCCAGAATGAAGGAGGTGCTCGGTTGATCAGGAGGTTCAGAGCGATCCGGCGTCCGGATGGAAACGCCAGTCGTTGTTCGGGGCGGCAGGTTCCTTCCACAGCGATGTATCACGCGTGGAAAGGATCCTGGCGATTGTCTGGAACGTTTCACAGGAGCTTGCTCCAGGCCCACCCATACCGCTGTAGCGAACCTGCTCGGGATGCACCCAGCGATCGATGACCATCAACTTCGGAAGGTTTGATGGGAGACAGGTCCTGAGTTCTTCCTCAGTAGCTCGGAATAGCCCCGGGTGCTCTTCCGAGAGGTAGCGCACAAGGCCGGGGAAGTCAGGCAAACGCTGAGGATTGTCGTATGGCCATGTCTCGATGCCTTTTGCCTCGTAGCGGGAGATATCGTGCTCCACTGCAACATGCCTATCACGGACCTTGATCGTATCCGCATCCGGAGAGACCAGCTCATGGCTATCGCCGACTTCGATCCTCGCGAGTTGATCACTTGATATCAGGGGGAAGTACTTTGTATTGCTCCGATAGTTCCTGCCGGGCAGAAAGTTGTCCAAGTTGTGCAGGCAGTTACCGAAGAAATTCACTTCGACATCGACAGGACTGCCGGCCCTTGGGTTGTATCCTGACTTCTCCATGCAGATCGCCCAGTGATGCTCATCAGCGAATAGCGTTATGCGGCTGCTGGCCGTGTAGGTGTATCCTGCATCAAGATCGAGGAAGAACTTGTAGGGCAGTGCTTCCATGTCATCCAGGTCATTCAGAACGTCGATCTCGGTGAATGTTGCTGTCATGGCGGCTTCTTCAGTGATCGTTGTATCGCGCGAAACTGCGGGGTTCGGATCCTCCCTGTCGTCGTCGAATACTTCCGACGCACATCCTGATGAGAGGGCGATCATCACGATGGTCCAACTGATGAAGCGCATCGGTGCTGTACGAGGTTATCTGGTTCGTTCGCCCGGTGTTCCACCCAAGTATATCGCCCAGTATTCCTCGCGCGTCATCCCATCGTACTTGATCACGCCGTTGTTGTACTGGCGGACCTGCCACAGGTTCACGAACAGCAGGTAGGCGCACAAGGCCAGGAAGGGCCAACGCAACTTGCTGCTGATCACCCGTTGGACCAGTGCCGCGAATGGCAAGGCCAGCACCGGATAGCTCTGCACAAGCGCACGCGCTGAATAGCTTCCACCGTAGCGCCAGTCGTGCCAGGCGATCACGATCCAGATGTTCAGGAGGGTGAAGGTGAGCACGCTCTTCCACCAAGGTCGGTCGCGCATGAAGAAGAGACCGAGGATGAACAGCAAGGTGATCGGTGTGTAGATGAACCAGCCCTTCTCCCAGCCGATCAGCACGCGCCAATGTGGATCCAGGAAGTCCCATTTGCTGCCCACGTCATAGACGAATGAGCCGGTGACCATCTTCCAATAGACCAGTTGCGGAAAGACCATCAAGAACGCGGCGAACACCGCAAAAAGGAGGTGTCCGCGATGTTGGCGCACAACGGCCCATTTCGTTTTCGCATCGCCCTTTGAATGCGTGTTCCAGAGCAATGGGATGAAGAGCATGATCGCTTCCGTCGGGCGCGTCACGCAGGCCAGTCCGATGATCGCACCGATGAGCAGTGCCCATCGCTTATGCGGTGTTTCATGCCACTTGACCGTTGACCACAGCACGGCGCAGTAGAGCGCGAACAGGAAGCCGTGCGTTTGTGCGCCGTCCACGCTGATGTATTGGATGGCGTTCGTAGCCAAGGTGACCAGGAGGAGCACGATCGCTGTGGTGACATCGGAGAACCAACGCAGCAACACAAGGCGCAACAGGACGAGACCAAGGATGCCATACACCAGCGGCGCGAAAGCGATGGCCCATTGGTAGGGAGGGGAGAAGCCGTCCTGCTTCTGACCGGTCATACCCGCTAGGCCATGACCGATGAGGAAGAACGGCAGCTCCATGATCGCGGTGCCGCCGAGGTATTTCGTCGTTCGATTGCCGTTCTCCAGTTCCATCAACTGGTAAAGGCCCCCGTCACCGATGACATGATATGTGCTGTCGATGCCTGCCACCCATTCCTGCCGCTCGATATCACCGTAGATGAAGACGGCGGGCAGGTACTGGTAGTAACCGAACGCGTCCCATGTCGTCACGTTCATCGGCGTCCAACTGCGGAGTTCCGAGTATTCGATGCGCGTCCACACCAGCACCAAGCTGGTGATGATGATAGCCAAGAATGAGAACCTGTTCCTCACGGGATGATCGGATCCCGAATCGCCGCAGGTGATGGAACAGATCGATCCACTTTGGCACATGTTGTTCCCGAGAGGTTGCGATTCCCGGCAAAGAACCCCGTGTCTTCGATCATGTGCTCGGAACGATGGTCCCAGGTGAACAACGGTTCCACGACCATCCTTGCTCGTGATGACGTTCGTTCAGATGCCGTGCGGGAGACGCGTCCCGCGAGCTGGTCGGCGCGGGTACTGTCGAAGATGCTGGACATTCCGTTCGGGTTCCGCCCGAAAATAGCGCTGGCGGGCATCCGTACACGGACACCCGCCAACCCCACGGGAGAGACCCCTTCGATCTACTTCAGTTTCTTGCAGTGCTTCTGCAGCTCACCGGCTTCCACCCACGCCGAGATCTCCTTCACCGGGTCCTTGAATTCGTTCCGCCTCGCACATTCGCACATCTCGACCAATGGATCCCGGTCGATGATCGAGGCCTCGAGCTTTTCCAGTGATGGGGCCTCACTGAGTGCCGCGTACTCCGCATAGGTCATGCTCAGGTACGCCACGTTCATGCCGATGCCGCGGTTGTCCAGCAGATAGCCTTTGCCGAGCGCGGTGGGAACAGGATATCCTTTCCCCGTCTTCAGGTCGTTGGGGTGCGGGTAGGAGATGATCCTCGTCTTGTCTTCGGACAGGATAACAGGAACATGGTCCGCGTGGTCCGTATTCGTGCGGTACACCAACGTGTGTGGTGAGGACGCGCCGGTACCGGGATCAGCGGACGATGTGCCTTGGGCAGCATCTTTCTTTCCACAACATCCGGCCATGGTGATGGCCACAGCGATGATCAGTTCCTTTCTCATCGTGCGATGATGATGCGTTCACAGAACGTTCCATTGTCCGTAGAAATGCGCACCGTGTACGCTCCGGTCGGGATCGAGGAGATGTCCGAGACGAAGCGGCCGTTGATCGTGCCTCCGGTGAGCAGCATCCGGACCGAGCGTCCTTGGGCATCCAGCAGTTCAACCCGTTCGATGCGCGCAGATGTTGTCGAAGCATCGATCACCAGCCGGTCGTTCGCAGGGTTCGGATAGGTGGTAATGGCCGGCATAACAGAAGGATCCCCGACGCCGACGTTCTGGCCGCGCAGCATATCCAGCTGCAACAGGTAGGTGCCCGTTTCACCGGCGAAGTAAGGAGCGACCTGGAAGTAGACCGTGCCGCCACCGTTCACGATGATATCGTTCGGCATCACGTCATCGAACACGTCCGACCAGTTCGTGCCGTCCGATGACCACGAGAATATCCCGTCCATGGTGTAGGTATTCCCGTTTCCGCTGTTGTAGGAATCGTGCAGGCGGGCCGTGATGGCATAGTCGTATCCGCCAGCGAGAACCACTTTATAGAAGTCCGCGTCGCTCCCGGTGTGCAGATTGGACCCGGTCGTGCTGGTGCTCGTGGTATTCCCGCTGAAATTCACCGGCAGCGAGTAGGCTTGTGCCACCGTATTGTTCACCTCGTACTGGTCAGGCGAAAGGCCTGGCTCCACCACATTGATGAAGATGGGGTTCTGGAAGAACGAGGAGCCTGTCAGCTGCCAACCCGTATTGTTCGGGTTGTGTTGGCAGGCCATCAGATAGGTTCCGGGAGGCACCGTCACTTGCGCTGGGCCGAATGTCAGGAACGGATCCAAGTACGTGTAGCCCGAAGGGAGTCCGCCATCCTCGTTCAGCGTCCCGATATCCTGTGCCCAACTGCCATCCAGGTTGTAGAGCGCCACACCGTACTGCCCGTAGAACGTGTCGAAGCCGTTGTTCAGGATGTTCAGGTTCACGGAGAGTTGGGCACCCTGGGCCACCGTGCTGCCCGGCGAGGGTGTCATCGCCCCGTAGACCTCGATGTCATTCGGGTTGATCACCGTGACCTGCGGGAAATTGGTGTAGCCGCCGTTGTCCCCGACCTGCGTCCATTCACCGCCGTTCGTGCGGTAGAAGATGCCGAGGTAGTAGGTGCCCGGTACCATGCTGAACAGTCCGGTGGAGGAGAACACCACGTCGTTGTTGTACACGAACCCGGCTGGAAGGCTCTCGCCCGCGTAAGTCTGGATGAAGCCGTAGAAATTGTTCGACGCATCGAACACCGCAGCGCAGAAGTCGCCGTTGAAATCCGTTGTGCCGTTGTTCAGGATGTTCGTGGAGACCGAGAAGGCCTGTCCGTAGTAGATCGTGGTATTGGACGGCGTGACATAGTTGTACAGCAGCATGTCGGCCGTTTCGCCACCACCCCCGCCACCGCCCGTTGCCGGATGGATGTTGATCAGCGCTTCCTGGTTGTCGTTGTATGCACCGGTGCCGCCACCCGTCCCTTGACCGTCCGGGTTCAACGCGTCCATGGCGAAGAAGCCGTTGTAGGCACCGCTCCAGCCCCAATTGAAATGGAAGAAATCGTTGTTGTCGTAGCCATCGAGCACGAAACAGTGGCCGCCGCCCTGACCGAAGCCCGCATAGATGATGGGACGGCTGGCGTCCAGTTCGGACTTCAAGGTGCTGTTCCAGTTCGCCAGCGTGTAGTTGTTGCGGAAGATCCCTTGGATGTCCGTGCTGTAGCCGAAGTAGGTCTTCAGCGCGTACTGCGCATTGTGGTCGGTGGTAGGGCTGTGCGCCTCCAGTACCCAAGCACCACTGAACTGCGGGCTGTACTGCATGTCCACGCTCACGCCGCAGTGGTACATCAGGGTGGCGATGGCGTTGTTCGCGCCGCTGATGGAATTCGGCATGCTGCCCCATTCATAAGTGGTGGCTCCGAAGTTGGCCGACAGCGTTCCGTAGTTGGGCGCGCTGTATGAATGGAAGCCAGCCCCGTTCGCCGGGTGGTTGTGGTACTTCATCACTTGCGCCATCGCGGTGGCCACACAGCCGGTCACCGAGCCGCCCGGACATTGGGCATTGTAAGGGGATGGTTGGTCCCACGTGGTCTGGCACAAGGGATCAACCGAACGGTCGCCACCGGCCAGCGGAGTATCACCCGATATCAGGCGCGTCCATGCTTCAGCGATCTCCGGTGCGGCCACGGTGTGTGCCTCGACGGTCCCGCGGATCTGCTCCGTATAGTTATCGAACCACTTCGCCACATTCACCGGTAATTCGGCGTCCGCGAACGCGTGCTCCGTGGAATAGGCCAGCACCGGTGTCACGGCATCATCACCCGCGACCACGACGAACCCTTGGCTGCCGACATTGTAGATACGGTAGAACACCTGGGTCGAGCTGTTTCCCGACGCCATGGATCCTACGCTGCGGACGAGTTCGAGGTCTTCTCCGCGCGTATCGGCGAACATCATTGAACGGCTGGCCAGGAAATGCTGAGCGACCCGACGGGTCACGGTTTCCTCCACCTGTGCGGCCTGCGCCCCTGGGGTGAAGAGCAGCGCGAAGGAGAGAAGGAACGCCGCAGGGGAACCAAGGACGTTCACTGCAGAAAGGTGTAGTCTTCTTTTCATGGGGGCTTCTGGAAAAGTCGCTCAAAGTTGCAGCTTGTCTTCCGGGCGTACAAGCGGTTCCGCATCCCCAATTTTCGGGATAGCGCGACGATTGGTCGGCTCTTCGCGCAGTTTGCCCTGGCACTGTCCACTCAGTGGACGGCTACTTCCCCCATCGATCAGCGGAGCACCAGAACGTGTCCGAACTGCCGGATCCTGCCTGTACCGGAACAGATGTTCCTGTACTCGATCGAATAGGCATACACACCCGTCGGGACAGCGCTGCCGTTGAAGGTCCCGTCCCAGGATACCGATGGGTCATTGCTGGTGTACACCAGTTCACCCCAGCGATCGAAAACCAAGAGGGACAAGTTACCGATGTGTTCGCCGATCGGTCGGAAGCGGTCATTGATCCCGTCCCCGTCCGGCGTGAAGGTGTTCGGCGCGAACAAGGTCAATTCATTGCCTTCTACCACCACACTGTCGTGGATAGTGCAGGGACCCAGCGCTATTTCCACAGCGTAGGTCCCGCCGGTGAACACGTCCACGGTGCGGGTGGTGTCACCTGTGCTCCAGATGTAACGTCCGCCCATGTTGCCGGCGTCCAAGGTCAAATGCGTGGATCCGCACAAGGAAAGCGGAAGATCGCCCAAGGGGGATGCATCGGCGAAGTCTACGCGCACGGAATCACCACCGCCACAACCGTTCAGGGTCGCCTCCACAGCGTAGAGCCCTGTTGTGGTAACGGACAGCGTTGCCGCGGTGGAACCGGTGTTCCAGGAATAGGTGGCTCCGGGAACGGTGGCGTCCAATATGTACGGCTCCTGTTCGCAGAGGATCGTATCCGCCCCCAGGTCCACGATGGGCAGAGTATGCACCACCACGGAGATCGTGTCGCGGAATACACACGGGGTGTTCGTCCGTTCCAGCCAGTAATTTCCCGTGTTCTGCACGGAAATACTGTTCGTGGTGCCTCCGGTGCTCCACAGCCAACCATCGCCAGCACCACCGAGCAGGGTCATCGAGCCCCCGATGCAGAATGCCGTGTCATTGCCTAGGTCAGGACCGGTGATCAGGTCGACTTCGACAGTATCCCTAGCGGAGCACTCCCCATTGGATACCTGCACACTGTAGGTGCCCGCCCCGTTCACCGTGATGTCGGCCGTGGTGGCCCCCGTGCTCCAAAGCCAAGTGGTACCCACATTGGGCGCGCTCAACACCATATCGACCGGTCCGCCGCAGATGGTCGTATCGGGCCCCAGGTCCGCCACGGGTTCGGCCAGCACGATGACTTCGGCGGTCGAGGTCGTGGATTCGTTCGAGGTCGTGTCCGTCGCCGTCAAGGTCACCTCATAGGTCCCCGTGTTCAGGAATGTGTGATCGGGGGATTGCGCGCTGCTCGTGTCCTGCGTGCCGGGTTCGCCGAAATCCCAAGCGTACGTGACACCGGGCTGGGGATCGTTGAGCAGGGGGGAATAGGTGAATGGCGCGCATCCCACGGAGTCTCCTTGGAATTCCGGGTTCGCTCCGCCTTGGCCTTCACAGATGAAGAGGGAGAAGATCGAACCGGCCGCGTCACCGATGAACATCACATTCCTCACCTCCAGATCGGTGATCGGTCCGGGAATGGTCATGTTCCAACCGGCACCAGGGACAAGGCTCCCGATGTCGCCGTTCACCGTTATTACCGCCAGGTCATCGCAGCCGTTGCTCGTTCCCGGAGCCGGTATCACATAGTGCGCGCCGTTCACGAAGAGCCAGACCTCCTCGGTCGCACTGCCGACATTGTTGGTGATCGCGCTGATCTTCAGCTCCACACTCGAGACGGCGGGAACGAAGTGGAAGAAGTACGATCCATCGCCCCCTCCGATCCCCTGGTCGTAGCCGATGTAATAGGGCAGGGTGCTGGCGCAATAGGCACTGAACGAATCCGCAAGGCCGTCGGGGGTGACGGTAACGGACGTAGAGCCCACCAGCTGCGTTCCGGACAAGTGCTCCACCTGCAGGTCGCATTGCGCGTCCACTTGACCGAATAAGAGCAATGTGCTCACCAATGCCGCCCAATGGTTACGCCTGCTCATGAAAGCACGGCGAAATGACAGTTGGTGGCGGGGATGAAAAGCCATCGGTAAGTGCATATCCGGGGTCAGTGATCAGCAACCGAAAGGTAGACGTCACATCCACGGCCGTAGATGCCTGACGACCGAAGACGATGTGGCTTTCGGCTCCGCTCATCCCGCCCTTTTACATTCGCAGACGTTCGGCACCAGCGCCGACGAACAGGACATGGCTCTTCTGCAAGGCAAGGTGGCCCTCATCACCGGCGGTTCTCGAGGCATCGGCAAAGGCATCGTCGAACGCTTTCTCCAAGAGGGCGCTGATGTGGCTTTCACCTATGTGAGCAGTCCGGAAAAGGCCAACGCGCTGGCCGAAGACCTGGGAAGGTCCGGCGGGAAGGTGATGGCCATCCAGAGCGATGCGGGCGACTTCAACAGTGCGCAGGCCGCAGTGGACCAGGTGACCACCGCTTGGGGCAGGTTGGATGTGCTCGTGAACAATGCGGGCATCACGAAGGACCAACTGCTCATGCGCATGAGCGAGGCCGATTGGGACGCGGTGATCGGCACCAACCTCAAGAGCGTCTTCAACATGACCAAAGCGGTGATGCGCACCATGCTGAAACAGCGCAGCGGCAGCATCATCAATATGAGCAGCGTTGTAGGGGTGAAGGGCAATGCGGGCCAGTCGAATTACGCCGCCAGCAAGGCAGGCATCATCGGCTTTACCAAGAGCGTGGCGCTGGAACTCGGTTCGCGCAACATCCGCAGCAACGCGATCGCGCCCGGCTTCATCGAAACGGAGATGACCGGAGCGCTGGATCCCAAAGTGGTGGAGCAGTGGCGCGAAGGGATCCCATTGAAACGGGGCGGCACCGCGACCGACGTGGCCAACGCCTGCGTCTTCCTGGGCAGTGACCTCAGTTCCTACATCACCGGGCAAACACTGCACGTCTGCGGGGGGATGCTGACGTGAGGGTGCCTGCCGATGGTGCCGGATACCCGCACGGATTACACAGATTTCACAGATCGGAGAGCCTGTCGGCGGGCCTGAAGTAGCCATCTTCGCCGACCGTGTCCCTCACCACCACTTATTCCCTCTGGCTCGCGCCGCTGTGCGCACTTCTCGGTGCGACCACCGCTTGGGTGCTTTATCGCCGTTCGGCCGAGAAGCACGGCTGGAATACAGCGCTCGTCTGGATACTCGGTGCCGCGCGGGCGTTGGTCATCGCGCTCCTCGCGTTCTTCCTGCTGGAACCGATGGTGCGCGTATTCCTGCGCGAAGTGCGCAAGCCGGTGATCGTGCTGGCACATGATGGATCATCGTCCTTGCTCGCCACGGGGGATACCGCCGCTTTGCGTTCAACCTACCAGGCCGCTCTCGCCGGTCTCTCGGATAAGCTCGGGGATGACTACGAGGTGCGCGCCTTCACGTATGGCGGAGAGGTGAAGGAGGGGCTGGACTTCGCGCAGCAAGAGGGCCGCACCGATATCGACCGCGTCTTCCGTGATGTCTATGATCGCTTCGCAGGTCCCGACCTGGGCGCGGTGATCATCGATGGTGATGGCATCTACAATACCGGGCGCGATCCCCGGCTTTCCGCCGAACGCTTGGGCGTGCCTGTGTACGCGATAGCCTTGGGAGATACCACCGTACGGCCCGACCTCGTGCTGCGCAACGTGGACCACAACCGCATCACCTACCTCGGCAATGAGTTCCCCGTGGTGGCGCGTGTGGAAGCACGGCACTTCAACGGCCAGAAGACGCGTGTATCCATCCTGCGTGATGGGAAGGAACTCGTGGGCAAGGACATGGCGGTGAACACGGACCCCTTGATCGTTGAGGTCCCGCTCATGGTAAAGGCCGACAAGCCGGGACTGCAGCGGCTCACGGTCCGCATCGCCGAGCGCGAGGGTGAGTCGAGCACAGACAACAACGTGCAGACCATTTATGTGGATGTGCTCGACGACCGCCAGAAGATCCTGCTGCTCGCGCAGGCGCCACATCCCGATGTCGCAGCGTTGCGCGAAAGCCTCAATGCCCTCGAAGGCTATGGCACCGACGTCGCGTACGCTGCGACCTTCCAAGGAGTGCCGGAGGAATACGACCTGATCATCCTGCACCAGTTGCCTTCGTCCTACGCCGCTATTCAGCCCGTGCTGAAGCGCATCGCGGAGAAGAACATCCCCACGTGGACCATCCTCGGGCAGAATACCGACTTCAACCAGCTGAACGCGCTGGAGGGCGGTTTGGAGGTCACCAATGGCCAACGCATGACGAACGACGCGCAGTGCGGGGTGAACCCCGACTTCGCGCTCTTCACCTTCGAGGCCGATGACGCGCGGGCTTTCGAACGCTTCCCGCCCTTGCAAGTGCCGATCGGGACCTATGCGCTCGGGCGCGGCGCCACAGCGCTGATGTTCCAGAAAGTGGGCGTGGTGCGCACCAAATACCCCTTGATGCTGGTTCAGCCGCAAGGCGAGCGGCACAGCGCGACGCTTTGTGGGGAGGGACTTTGGCGTTGGAGACTCGCCGACCAGCAATTCTTCAATTCACATGAGCATTTCGACCGGTTCGTGCACAAGACGGTGACCTACCTCGCGCTCAAACAGGACAAGAGCCGCTTCCGTGTGCGGCACCCGCAAGAGTTCGCGCAGAACGACAAAGTGACGATCGAAGCCGAACTGTACAACGCGAGCTATGAGCCCGTGAACACGCCAGAGGCGGCCATCAGGCTCACCGATGAGAGCGGCAAGGAGCTCGCATACACGTTCAGCAGGAAGGGCACCGGCTATGTGCTCGAGGCCGGATCACTCCCGCCGGGACGCTATACCTGGTCGGCCAATGCCACGCTCGATGGGGAACGGCTCACAGCGACCGGCGAGTTCCTCGTGAAAGAACTGATCGCCGAACGGCTGAGCGCGGTGGCCGATCATGGTCTCTGGGCAGGCATCTCGGCGCGCACCCAAGGCTTGATGACGCACGTCAGCGATATGGACCGCATCGTGGAGGCTATCGCCGGGAAGAAGGCGATCGTGCCGCGGTCCTACGCCCATGCGAGTTTCAGTGACCTCATCGGGCTGCGCTGGATCTTCTTCCTGCTGCTCGCGCTCCTGACGATGGAGTGGGCCCTGCGCCGCCGCAGCGGTACCTACTGAACTCAGCGCGCGATGGTGACGCTGCGCACCAAGCGGCGCTCCGCTGTGATCGCATCCAGCAGGTAACGACCGTTCGGCAGGTCGGACAGGTCGAGTATGAACGGACCTGTCGCGTTCTTCCGCACGCGCATGAGCTCCCGTCCCAACAGGTCACGGACGGCGATGGTCGCACTCAGGTCACTTCCTGGCAAGGACACGTTGACCAAGCCTGTACTTGGATCAGGGTACACCAGCAGGTTCGCTCCTTCCGGCTCGCTGATGCCCGCGAAGCCCGTGCAGAACAAGGTGGTGGCCGATGCGCCGAAGTTCCCGTTGCCGTCCAGCAGCACACCGCCGTCACTGTCCGTGATCAGGTAGTCCCCATCGCCGTAACCGCAGCAGATCCCATCGCCGTACGCGTCCGTGATGGTGAACACGAAACATGCCTCTTCCAGGCAGAACTGCACCGTCTCGGTGGCGCCACCGCTCACATCCGCGTAAGGGCCACCGTTGTAGATCGGTGTACCCGCGCTCTCCACGCTCCATGTGGTCTCCGATCCATAGTCGTCGGTGTTGATGGTCAGCGTGATCGTTTCGCCCGGGTTGGCCACATGGAAGCTCCTGCTCATGTGATCATTCAACGCGTAGCCGTCAGTTCCTCCGTTGGGAGCTGAGCAGCTCACGTCAAGTACGTGCGTTCCTGAACCCACAGTGAGTTCGGGCAGTGGGACGGTCGTTGTCCCGCCTGTGGCGAGGTTGCCGCTCCAATCAAAGGTGGCAGGTGCGTTGTTGTCGATCCCGTAGGTAATGGTGAGTTGGGTGAGTGCTGACGTTCCGTTGTTACGGATGGTGAGCACCGGTGACAGCGTTCCCGAGTTGCAGTAGTGCGGTTCCATGCCCGTGATCGTGAGGATCGATGCATCCAGTGCCAATACCGGGGTATTCGGGTCGTAGCCGTCGAGCACGGCCGGTGCACAGTTGCCGAGCCATTGGGTGAGCAGCGGCTGGCTCAGGTCGAAGCGGCCGAAGTTGTCGTTCACGTTGTTGGAACAGTTGGCCTCTCCACCGAACAGCTGACCGATCAAACGGCCTTCTGGGTTCCACAGGCCGCTGCCACTGCTGCCGCCTTCCGTGGTACCGTCCTCCCAGTTCAGGATGTGCCAGCAATCCGCGCCATCGAATTCCCCGAGCGTCGGCGCGTCATTGTCGAAGCTGATCTTCTTCACGTCACCTGTAGGATGATGGATCACCGTTGTCGCTTCGGGTACTGCGCCCGTGGCGTCCCAACCCGTGTACCACACATCGTAACTCGCCGGAGGTGTCGTGCTCAGCAGCAGCAGCGCGACATCGCTGCCTGGGTCGTTCTCCAACAGGGTCGCGCCGCTCACCGTATTGTTGGTAGGGCCGGCTGTTGTGGGCGTGCATACGGGACTCTCCCAATTGAAGCGGAACGTCCAGTTGGTCGGGTTCTGCCCGGCCACGCAATGGTTCGCCGTCAGGAAATATGGCGTTCCGTCGTTCGCGCAGTTGTTGATGAGCTGTCCAGTGCAATAGCCGTTGCCGTTCACCACGATCATGGCGACGGAAGCGATCTGGTCGCGCCATGGGTCGCCTTCTGGACAGACCACATTGTTGTTGCAGGAACCGCTGTCACCCAAGCCACGGTCGCCACCGAAGTCCCGATACCCATGGGTCACTTGTGTGATGCGCAGGCCGGCATGGGCGCTCAGGCCTGCCGGTTCTTCGTACTGCACCGTCACGCGCTCACCCGCGAGTTGCGAGACGCCCAATGAACCCGCGTGGCCCGCGCTCGCATTGGTGAACGCTCCGAGGATCTCCTGTGCTTCATTCCAAATGAACACGCGAGCACCTTCTGGAACATCATATTCTCCGAAGATGAAGTTGATGCTCTTGGCTCTCGGGCAATGGAGCGTCAATCGCCAAACGCGTGTTCCATTTTGAAGTGTTGTCCATGTGCCGCTGTTGTCGAAGGACAAGTCAGCGTGATGGTTCACACCGAAACGGAAAGGTCCTTTCGCGCCGCTCGCCGCGTGTGCTTCATCCTCGGCCATCAATCGGGCGGCATCCACTTCCGGGAAGTCGAAGATGGCCGGTGGAGGAAGGATCGGGTCGCCATCAATTCCAAGCGGTCGCCCTTCAAAGGCGGTCTGCGCGTTGGTACAGACGGTTCCGAATGCGAGCAGTAGGAAGGTGAACGTCGAGCGGATCATCATCATGTTTGGGTGCCGAAAGGTAGCAGGGGCCGCAACCGTCACCGGCTCCGTTCGCGCGTTGATACTGGAAGCCCGCGAATGCCGAAGCCCGCCATCGGACTCCGATGACGGGCTTCAGCTTGGTCGGTAACGGCAACAGGGCGGCCCTAGTGGCGGAGCAGGACGGTTTGATTCGACCAGCTTCCGTCCACCGAACAGCGCAGGATGTAGCTCCCGTTCGCGAAGCCACCGAGATCGATGCGCACGCGCTGTTGACCAGCGGCCATGGTACCGTTCGCGACGATGCGGCCCATCATATCGTGCAGTTCCCAAGACGATGCGGACGTCGCGGAGCCTGGCCGGACGATGTCCAAAGGTCCGCTCGCGGGATTGGGGAAAACGGCGATGCTGCCGGATGCGATCTCCCGTACGCCGACTCCCTCCAAGCAGAATTCATGTGTCTCGCCGAAGCCATATTGTCCATCGCTGATCACATGCGGTCCGAAGGCGCTTGTGATCGTATAGCTGCCATCGCCCTGCGTGCAGCAGATGCCATCCCCGAAGTCGTCCGCGATGGTGAAGGTGTAGCACGCGCTGCCCAAGCAGAACTCGCGCACGATGTCGTTCGTGTTGCCGTTGGCGTACGGTCCACCGCTATAGAGCACGGTACCATCGGCGTTCGTGAGTTCCCAAGTGATGTCGACGCCGAAGTCGTCGGGTGTCAGGATCAAGGTGACCAGTTCGCCGGGCGAATTCGCCACGAAGTCGAGATCGAACGCGTCATCCGTGGGGTCGCCATCAACAAGTCCATTCGGTGCGGATGTTTCGACCGTCAATGTCTGCGGTCCATTCAGGATGCCGATGGCGGGGAGTGGGACATTGGCGGTCTGTTGTGGTGCCAAGTTGCCGGACCAGTTGAGGCTGCTGCTGGCACCGCCTACTATGCCGTAGGCGATGGTGACTTCCTGCAGGAAGGCCGTACCATTGTTCTTCAGCGTTACCAGCGGCGCGATCAGCGTGTCGTTGCAGATGTTCGCCAGAACGTTCGCGATGCTCGTGATGGCCGCGTTGTGCGCTACGACGGGTTCAGTGAACCCGGGATCCAAGCCGTTGAGCGTGTCGCATTCGCCGAGCCATTGTGTGAGCAAAGGGTAGCTCACGTCGAAGCGCCCGTAGTAGTCGTCCACATTGTTGGCACAGCTGGCCGTGCCGCCATAGAGCTGTCCGATGATGCGGTGATCCTGGTTCCAGAGCGCGCTGCCGCTGCTGCCCGGTTCCGTTGTGCCGCTCTCGTAGGCGAAGGCGTGCCAGCAATCGGCCGGACCATTGCCCACGTCGATGTTCTGCTGCGCGGCCGCATTGTTGTCGTGCGTGATCTTCTTGATATCACCGCGCGGGTGGTGGATGCACACCGTGCTGTCCGGTATCGTTCCGGTCGCGTCCCAGCCGCTGTAGGTGACGTTGAATTCCGGCGGCGGCTGGCTGCTCAATTGCAGGAAGAGCATGTCGCTGCCCGGGTTAGCCACCAGTTGCGTGGAACCGCTCACTGTCTGGTCCGTCGGCGCGTTCTCCGTGGGGTCGCACACGGGGCTGTCCCAGTTGAAACGGAACACCCAGGTATCAGGCGGGGAAGGGCTTTCGAGGCAATGGTTCGCGGTAAGGAAATAGGGTATGCTGTCGTTGTTGCAGTTGTTCAGCAGCGTTCCGGAACAGTATCCGCCGCCTGCGATGATGCACGCCACGGAACGGATCTCAGGCCGCCAATCGTCGCCTTCCGGGCAGATCGTGTTCACGTTGCAAGAACCGCTGTCTCCGAAATCACGGTCAAGGCCCGGGGCACCGCGGTAAACGTGCACCACGGTACCGATGCGCAAATGACCGAGGCTCTTGCTATGCGGAGGGGCCTGGTATTCGATCGTGATCCGTTCTCCTTTCAAGGGCTGAACGCCGAGAACGCTGTGTCCGGGATTGCTTTGCGCCGTGTAGCCGCCCAGCACCCGGTCCGTGCGGTTGTACAGGAAGACGCGTCCACCCTCGGGAACATCGTATTCCGTGAAGATGACACCGATGCCCTTCGCTTGCGGGCAGATCAACTCTACGCGCCAGACGCGTTGTCCGTCGACCGTTGTCCACACGCCTGCGTTCTCCGTCGTGATATCCGCGACGTGCTCGAACCCGAAGCGGTACGGTCCTTTCTTTCCGCTCGCCTCGTTGTGCGCGTCCTCGGCCAGTAAGGCGGGCACGTCCACGGACGGCAGTTCCACCACGGGTGCCGAAGGCAAGGAGGACCGCCGTGGATCCGCGCCGAGCGGTGCCCCACCGAAGGAAAGCTGGGCCGAAAGCCCACTAGCGGAAAGAAGACTTCCCGATATGGCCAAGTAGCGTAGCGCTCGAAGCATGGGCTGGAAGGTTTGCTGGACAGACGTAGGCTTTTGTGCCCGCGTTGCCGCGTTGAAAGTACGGAGCCGGCGTTTTTCCGCTCGACCGGTCAGCACGGACCGCCTTTACCTAGGGTATGCGCATACGCTCGTACACCAACCGCGAAACGGAAGCGATGGCGCTTGCGAGCGAATCCACGTCCGATCCGCGCGTCATGACCGTGATCAGGTACGGGTTCCCCGCCGCGTACACCAGCCCTGTTTCGTGGAGCTGTTTCTCTTGCGGGGTGCCGGCCTCTCCGAACTTGTGGGCGATATCGACCTCAGGAGGGAGACCGGCGACCAGACCCTTGTTGAACTCGGCACGGGTCATCAGGTCCAGTGCGTATTCCGAGTCGATGGGGCTGAGCACGGACGAGTTGTAGAGGGCCTTCATGAACACGGAATAGTCCCGCACGTTCATCCGGTAGGTTTTCGCGTTCATCGCCGGTGTCGGCAGACCCAGCTCGGTGAACGTATTCAGGTATTCCTGGGGAGGCATATGCCGCAACAGCATCATCGTTGCGCGGTTGTCCGAATGCACGATCGAGAGCTCCAAGAGTTGCCGCACGGAGTAGGAGAGGTTCAACTGCGCTTGCTCGGAAGGGAAGGCCGTGGTGTTCAGCACATCGCAGTCTTTCTGCTCGCATCTGAACGTCCGGTCCAACGCCGTCGCATCCTGTTCGTACTTCGAAAGCCAAGCCAGCAACAGGGGGACTTTCAGCATGGATCCCGGATCGTACTGTTCGTCTCCGTTGTACCATGTCCATTCGGCCTTCCGGAAATCGCGCAGGTAAACGGATGCCGAGGTCACAAGGCCGCCCGCCTTCATGCCGTCGACCAGCGTGCCGATCGAGCTCCGCAGCGCATCGAAGCGCGGTGATTCGCACAGCGGCTCCGAAGAAACCAAAGGTCGCACGCGCTTATAGCCGTCGAGACGTACGATGTTGTAGGTGCAATCCGGTCTGCTGCGCGACTCCACAGTTGGTCGGGCGGTGGTTCCGGTCAGGTCCGCGGTGCCCGGCTTCAAGAACAGATAGGACACGAGGCCCCCCACCAGAGCGGCTGCGGCCAAGGAGATAATGGATACCCCGTTCTTCTTCATGCTCACATTCCCGATCATCCAGCACGAACGCGCAGTCCGCGAAGAACGAACTTCGACGTTTGAGCAGGACACGGTTTTTGACAGAAACCGGATTCCGATCGACCAGTCGTGCCCACGGTCTTGGAGATGAGGGCCACGCGTATGAAGACCATTGCTGGTCTGTTCCATCCTGCGGGAGGATGGCCCTTTGGCCATGCGGTTCAATGCACGCGCATCCGCTCGTATACGAGCCTCGAGACCGAGGAGATCGCGCTCGCCAGGGAATCCACGTTCGGCCCGCGGGTCATGACGGTGATCAAGTAGGGATTGCCTTCAGCGTACACTAGCCCCGTTTCATGCAGTTGTTTCTCTTTATCGTCCCCGGCCTCCCCGAACTTGTGTGCGATGTCGATGCCCGTGGGCAGCCCGGCGACAAAGCCCTTGTTGAAGTCGGCCCGTGTCATCATCTCCAGTGCGCGCTCCGATTCGAGGGGGCCCAGCAGTGAGGAGTTGTACAGCGCTTTCATGAATACCGAGTAGTCCCGCACGTTCATCTGGTAGCGCTTCCCGTGCTGATCGGGCGGGGGCAGGCCCAGGTCCGTGTAGGTCCTGATATATCGTGCTGGAGATACATGCCGCAGCAACATCGCGGTCGCCCGATTGTCCGAATGGACGATCATGTATTCGAGCAATTGGGCTACCGTATAGGACACATTGGCCCCCACTTGTGTGGACGGGAATGCGGTGACCTGTGGCACGTCGAAGTCCACCTTCTCACATGTCCAAGTCCTCTTCATCAGATCCGGATCCTCCTCTGACATGGAGAGATAGGTCAGCAACAGCGCCACCTTCAACATGGATCCCGGATCGTACGGTTCATCGCCGTTGTACCATGTCCATTCCCCCTGCTGGAAGTCGCGGACATACACCGATGCCGAGGTTACCTGGCCCGTCGCCTTGAACCCGTCCACCATCGCGGTGATGGAACCGCGCAAGCTTTCGAAGCGCGGCGATTCGCACAGGGGTTCGGAGTACAGAAGCGGGCGCACCCTGTTGAATCCTTCCACGCGCGCGAACGTGTATGCGCAATCGGCTGCGACATGCGCAGGCGCGGTGGCGGGTGGGAGTGCCGCCACGATGGGCCGACCCGGTTCCAAGAAAAGGTAGGAAACGACACCACCGGTGATCGCGGCAATGGTGATGGTCACCAATGAAACCCCGTTCTGTTTCATCACTCGCTTCTTCAGTCGGACCTCGACGCGACAAGAGACAGCGAAACAGTCGGCAAGGATGCTTGGCTCCTATGGGTTATGGACAGAACAGGCAATGTGATAGACCAATCGACCTTCGCGTCATGGGAATCGCTTGGCCGACGATCCTGTGACGATCTTCCTCCTGTCGATCCGTCGAGCAATAGCAGTGTTCGTCGATGAGATCCTAAAGCGGTTCACCAGGAGATCGGCTACCGGTAGCGCGCGCGTCCGATCGCTGGGCGACGTTCTGGCCACCGCTGTCCCGGGTCATCTCCTCATACACGATGCGGGAGATCCGTGAGATCGCTCCCGCCAATACCCCGGCCTGTGTTCCTCGGGTCATCACCGTGACGATATAAGGGCTGTCTTCCGCATAGACCAACCCCGTCTCGTGCAGCTGGAAACCGCCCTGATCGACAGCTTCGCCGAACTTGTGTGCGACCTCGACATCCGCCGGCAGCCCGGCCAACAGGCCACCGCCCCATGTAGAACGGGACATCAGGTCCAACGCATGATCGGAGCGCATCGGGCTGAGAAGTGAGGAGTGGTACAGCGCCTTCATGAAAACCGAATAGTCCCGTGCATTCATCATGTAGGTCCCCGCGTGCTGCACCGGCGCGGGTAGACCGAGATCGGTGAACGTGCGCACGAAGCGGCCGGATGGAACATGTTGCAGCAACACCGCGGTAGCCCGGTTGTCCGAATACACCATCATCAGTTCCAATAGTTGGGCAACGGTGTAGGACACGTTCGGCTCCGCCCGCTTCTCTGGTATGATGGATTGTTCGGGAGCTTCCATGACGATCGGGTCGCAGGTCCATGTGCGTTGCAACATGTCCGGTATCTCCTCGGCCATGGACAGGTAACTGAGCATCAGTGGAACTTTCATCATGGAGCCCGGGTCGTACCGATCCGTCGCGTTGTACCCCGCCCAGTCCCCCTGCTGCAGATCAAATATGTAGACGGACGCCGAAGTCAGCTCACCCGATGACTTCAAGCCGTCGATCAATGATCCCAGCGCCGAGCGCAGTGGTTGGAAGCGCGGTGATTCACATTCGCGTTCGGCGGTCAACAAAGGGCTGACGCGTTGGTATCCGGCCACGCGGGACATGACGTAACCGCATGGAGCGATATTCGGTACCCGGGTGACCGCTGTGGACGATCGCAAGGCCTGCGCCGTGCCTGTTGCCCGGAACACGTACTGAAAGGCACCGCCGGCCAACGCGGCGACCATCAAGGGAATGATCGAGAGTGCGTTCGTCTTCATCCTTCACTCGTCGCTGTACGGGCCGTGGTGATGGTACAGACACACGAACCCAGCTTCGGGGATGCTTATGTGACGGCGTTATGGACGGAACCGGCTTTTGGATAGACCAAATGGCTCTTCCGTTATGGCGGCAACTCCCGCCTGACGATCACATGACCTTGCCCGCCGGAGCGGCCTCCGTCGAGCCGGAGCGTCGTTCGTCTATCAGCTTGCGCATGGCGAAGAGCTCATCGCGCAATTGCGCCGCCGCCATGAAATCGAGTTCCTTGGCCGACTTGCGCATCTGTGCTTCGAGGATGGACGCGTTCTTTTCCAACTGCTCCACGGTCATGTATCCCATCACCGGATCGGCTGCGAGGTTCCGCTCCTCGGGCTCCACGTAAGCGCGTGGCTTGCCTTCGTTGTAGCGGTCCAGCACGCTGGTCTGCCTCATCACCTCCGAACGTTCGCGTTTGATCTGCGTGGGCGTTATTCCGTTCTCCTGGTTGTAGATGATCTGCTTGGCCCGTCGGCGATCCGTCTCATCGATCGTGCGCTGCATGCTCTCCGTCACCTTGTCCGCATAGAAGATCACCAGTCCATTGACGTTCCGCGCCGCACGGCCAGCTGTCTGCGTGAGCGAGCGGTTGCTGCGCAGGAAGCCTTCCTTGTCCGCGTCCAGCACGGCCACCAGCGAGACTTCCGGCAGATCCAATCCCTCACGCAGCAGGTTCACGCCTACCAACACGTCGAACATGCCCAAGCGCAGTTGCCGCAGGATCTCGATGCGCTCCAAGGTCTCCACATCGCTGTGGATGTACTTGCACCGCACGCCGTTCTTGCCGAGGAATTCATTGAGCTCCTCGGCCATGCGTTTCGTCAACGTGGTCACCAGCACACGCTCCTCCTTCTTGGCACGCTCGCGGATCTCGTACAGCAGGTCGTCGATCTGGTTCTTGCTCGGACGCACGCTGATCGGCGGATCCAGCAGTCCGGTGGGGCGCACCACTTGCTCCACCACAATGCCTTCGCTGCGTTCCAGCTCGAAATCAGCAGGAGTGGCGCTCACGAAAATGGTCTGCTTGATCAGGCTGTCGAACTCCTCGAACTTCAACGGACGGTTGTCCATCGCGCTCGGCAAACGGAATCCGTATTCCACCAGGTTCTTCTTGCGCGATCGGTCACCGCCGTACATGGCGGAGATCTGGCTCACCGTCACATGGCTCTCATCGATCACCATCAGGAAGTCCTCCGGGAAGTAGTCCAACAGACAGAAGGGGCGCTGGCCGATCTGGCGCTGGTCGAAATAACGGCTGTAGTTCTCGATGCCGCTGCAATAGCCCAGTTCGCGCATCATCTCCAGATCGTACAGTGTACGCTCTTCCAGCCGCTTCGCCTCCAGGTGCTTGCCGATCTCGTTGAAGAAGGACACCTGCTTCACCATGTCGTCCTGGATCGCATGGATCGCCGCGTTCATCGTGTCGCGGCTGGTGACGAAGATGTTCGCCGGGTAGATCGTGGTGGCGTCCATCGCTTCCAGCGTCTTGGCGTTCGCCGTGTCGAAACGCTCGAGCCGCTCGATCTCATCGCCCCAGAAGTGGATGCGCACGCCTTCGTCCGCGTAGGCCAGGTTCACCTCCACCACATCGCCGCGCACGCGGAAGTTGCCACGGCTCGTGTCCACATCACGGCGGCTGTAGAGCGCGCTCACCAATTGGTGCAGCAGGTTGTTGCGGCTGATCTTCTGGCCCTTCTTCACGTGCACCACCGTCTTGTGGAACTCCGCCGGGTTGCCGATGCCGTAGATGCAGCTCACGCTCGCCACCACGATCACATTGCGCCGACCGCTCAAAAGGGCGCTGGTGGCGCTCAACCGCAGTTTCTCTATCTCCTGGTTGATGGACAGGTCCTTCTCGATGTACGTGTTGCTCGTGGGGATGTACGCCTCTGGCTGGTAGTAGTCGTAGTAGCTCACGAAGTACTCAACGCGATCGTTCGGGAAGAAGTGCTTGAACTCGCCGTAGAGCTGTGCCGCCAACGTCTTGTTGTGGCTCAGGATCAGCGCGGGCCGGTCCAACTGCGCGATCACGTTCGCGATCGTGAATGTCTTCCCGCTGCCCGTAACGCCGAGCAGGGTCTGGTAGGGCACGCCTTCGCGCGCGCCTTCCACCAGTTGCTTGATGGCCTCGGGCTGGTCGCCCGTGGGCACGAATTCGGAGATGAGTTCGAAGGGCATCGGGGCGCGAAGCTATCGCCGACCCGATGCGATGGCGTTATTGCTTGATGAATCGGGAGATCGAGACGAGACCGTCCGAATGGATGACGCGCAATGAATAACAGCCGGGAGACAGCACGGCCACATCCATGGAGCCGGTTCGTCCATTGGATCCCATTTCCACCACGGTACGCCCTTCAAGGTCCAAGATCACCATCCCGTTCATGTCCTTTGTGGATCGGATGTTAAGGAGATCGGACACGGGGTTCGGCGATGAGTTTATGGCACCATGGAGCGATAGTGCCTCTATACCGCTGGGGGTCTGCACCAGGAGGGCCATGGAAGGAAGACTGTTGTCGTTGCCGACCTGAACGTCCGAAGGGTATCCGCTCGTGATGGCCGACGCCTGTACGTTCTGTTCTGTCCGAGCGGTGAATGTGGCAGTGTAGGAGAGGGCCGTGTCGAGCATGATCCGGGGGTTCAATCCGCTGTCGTCGCCCCGTTCCCAACTGATCTCCAGCACAGCGTTCTGGCCGATGCCGCTCCATTGCCAAGGTGTGGTGAATCCGATCGTCATCATGCCCGGTTGGATGGTCAACGGGTTCACATCGCCCGTCGCCAGAAGGCCGGTGTATACGAGATCGGTCAGGCTCATGGTCACCTCGTTCTTCATGGCCGTATGGATGTTGACCACGCAGGCCGGATCCACGGCGTCACTGTCTACAACGGCGAGGGAGACTCCGATGACCGATAAGCCGGGCTGCAGTCCGGATTGTTCCAGCATTTCCGATCGCACGAGGTATTGTGTGCGCACCGCACGGCCAGCACCGGTCGGGAAAGGCGTGTTGTCCAAGGTGTAACTGGCCGTCTCCGGCGATGTCAACCAAAGAACCTCGTACTGCGCCAACCCTCGGGTTGAAGACACGAGCAACAGCAGCGTTGTCGGCACGAACATCCAGGGTTTCATCACGGACCGGTTTGGTGGGAGGACGGACATCAGTGGTCGGGGTTGCGTGACCTGTCACCTCGAAGGTAGCTCTTGCACGGAAGGGGATATTGCGGACTTTCGCGGCCGATGAAAATGACCATGCGCCTCAACCACTTCTTGGCCGTTCCGTTCATGGCGGCCCTTCTCGTTTCCTGCGGCGGTGAATTACCTCCCGGCCAGAACCCCGAAACAGCCCCCCCGGCAGCCAAGGCGAAACCCGGGATCCCGACTCTGGGGCTCTTCGCGCTCAAGGCGAGCAATGGCATGTTCGTCTCCTGCACGATGACGCCCGATTCCTCTGGCAAGGTCACGCTCTTCGCCAACCGCGAGAAGGTCGGTCCGAATGAGGTCTTCACTGGTTGGTATGACGAGGCCGGCCACATGGGTATCAAGGCGCCCAATGGCAAATACATCTCCGTGGAGCGTGACAGTACTGGTCTGCTGGTGGCCGATCGCGACTATGTTGGCCAGTGGGAGTTCTTCGAGCTGGTGGACCAAGGGAACGGCCTGTTCGCGTTGAAGAACAGCAATTCGAAATTCGTTTGCCCGCACTACGACTGGCCCGGTTCGCGCGCCAACCAGCTCGGTGCCGATCGCAATGAGCCGTTCGAGTGGGAGCGCTTCACCGTAGTACAGGATCCCGCTATCGGCCAGTGAGGTGCCCCTCCGCCGTAACGGGTATCAGGATGTTGATGCAGGCCGCACTGGTCTGCATGTTCTTGACGTGTGAGGCACAGCATCAGGCCGTGCCCATGTCCGCGTCGGTCTTCGTGGTGCGGCACGCTGAAAAGGCCGACCTCTCTGATCCCGACACACCCTTGTCGCCCGCAGGCGAAGCCCGTGCACAAGCGTTGGCCGCAACGCTCAAGAGCAAAGGCGTGAAAGCGGTGTACGCCACGGAATTCAAACGCACGCAACAGACCGCGGTACCTGCAGCCAAGGATACTGGTGTGGAGGTCACCGTCATCACGAATGCGGATCGAGCGACGCTGCTCGAACGCGTTAGGGCCGTTCCGATGGGTTCCGCAGCGCTCATCGTGGGGCACAGCAATACGGTTCCGGAGATCGTTCGTGAGCTTTCCGGCGAAACCGTGGACGGCATCAACGAGGACGAGTTCGACAACTTGTACGAGGTGGTCTTCGAGGCTGATGGCCGCAAACGCTTGGTCCGCTCGAAGTACGGCGAACCATCTCGTTGAGCCGGGCGTTACCTTCACGCACCCCCGAAGTCGGGATGTACCACATGTTCCTGAAGCGGATCCTCTACTACCTGAACCCGGCCACGCTCTTCCGCAGGAGTGACCCGACTCCTGAGGGGGAGGAAGGGAACGTGAACTTGCGCATGATGCACGGCATCAACCGGATCAGCATCCTGCTTTTCCTGGCGTGCATCATCGTGATGGTGGTGAGGGGGTGCGCGCGATAGGTCGTGGTTACCGGATCGAATTGATACGGCCGAGATCGGTGCGGGTGCCTTCGGTGCTCAAAGCGAAGACCACGACAACGCCGTGATAGTCCGCGATCGGTATGCGAATGGCTCCTGCCCCTGATGGGAATACGCGCCGGGCCAGTGTTCGGCCGGTGATGTCCGTGCATACGACCGTGCATGTTCGTTGTTCCGGATCGGATCTGGAAATGACGACGTCACGTGTGACCGGATCGAAATAAGTGAAGCCTGATCCGGCACTGGGGATACCGCTCACGTCCATCGGTGTTTCCTCGGCGGTGGAATTGAACGTGGTGACCGGCCTGCTGAATGTGGTACCCGTTGTTGCGTTCGCGGTCAAGGGGTCGTCCTGGTATGTATTTCCGTGTGAAGGGTTGGCGCCGCTGGTCACTTGGACCCACTTGGTGGCGGTGTACGGAAGATCCTCCACCAGGCGCACCGCCGGACTGATACCCATTGGGGAGGCACGTTGCCAGCTGATATCGAGTACCAGGTTCCCACCCGTCCACATGAACCCTGCCCCCATCAGCGGAAAATGGATCGCTCCGCTGTCGACCACGAATGCCACAGAACTGAAGGTGTGCAATTGAGCTGACGCCACAACGGGCGCATCCCAATCCACCTCCAATGGCGTACTCTGGCTCGCCACGTACGGGCCGAAGTCGGAAAGCGCGGTATTGCCCAGCCGCACATCCACCTTCAGGTCCGGGCAATTCACGTACGTGTCGCAGGGGAGTTCTGGATCGATCGCGTAGAATGTGACTTTGTTGATGGGGCCGGGGCATACGCCGGCAGCGATCAGTTCGGTCGCCGGGAAAATATACTGGTAACGACCTCCCCGTCGTGTGTTGCTCCCCGTGTTGGTGGAGAAAGGTGTGTCCGGATCCCCGGGTACCGGTGTTCCATCGTAGGTGCCAACCGTGATGTCCACGCATTGGGGAAAGGCATCTGTAGCGCAGGCGGCGAGCAAGGCGAGCGTCAGGAGTGATAGCGGTCTCATCGGGCTTGCGTTGGATGACCACAAGGTTAGTCGCGAACGAACAACGGTACGTCATCCGTTCGGATGACCGGCTGGAGAACGGATGGGATGATCGGGGATCAGTTCGCGCTCCAGATCCCCCAAGCGGCTTCCGCCTGTTCGCGCAGCATGCCCATTCCGCCGATGGTCCTGGTACCCATTTCCCCACCGTGCTTAAGGAAGCGCGTGCGTTCCGGGTTGTAGACCAGATCGATGAGCACATGCTTCGGCGTGAGCGCCTCATAGGGCAGGGGCGGGGCGCTCTCCACATCAGGATACATGCCGATGGGTGTGGTATTGATGATGAGCCTGCACACGCTGATGACGGTGCGGTCCACCATGTCCCAAGTGAGTTCGCCCCGTGCACGATCGCGACTGACGACCCGGAAGCGGATGCCGGCTTCACGCAGCACATAGGCCACCGCCCTGCTCGCACCGCCACTGCCGAGCACCAACGCGCGTGGCCGGATGTCGCTGCCGGGTTCCTGCAATCCGGTGAGCGCCGGTTCCAGCAGTTTGCCGAAGCCATGCACATCGGTGTTGTGACCGGTGAGCCGCCCGTCGCGGACGGACACTGTGTTCACCGCACCCACGGCCGCGGCCAAGGGGTCCAGGCCCGTCAGGTAGGGGATCACGCTTTCCTTGTATGGAATGGTCACGTTGAACCCGCGCAGCTCCGGCGTGTCCGCCAGTAACTCAGGGAGATCCCCGATGGCAGGTAGCTCGAAGAGGTCGTACCGGCAGTCGGACAGGCCTTCACGCCTGAACTTCTCCGTGAAGTGCTCCTTGCTGAAGGAGTGCGACAATGCACGACCGATCAATCCGTAACGCTGCACGGGGCAAAGAACGGATCGTTCAGGGGATCTATTGCGCGGCCTTGGTGCCGAAACGGTGCTTCATGAACTCGACGATCATCGGCAGGACGCTCAGGAACACGATGCCCAGGATCACCAGCTTGAAGTTCTTCTGCACCACTTCGCTCGTTCCGATCAGGTAGCCCGCCGTGAGCATCACGCCGATCCACATCGCGCCGCCCAGTATGTCGTAGGGGAGGAACTTCTTGCGGTAGTCCATGGCCCCGATGCCCGCCACGAAGGGGCAGATCGTGCGTACGATGGGCACGAAGCGCGCGATGATGATCGTCTTCACGCCGTACTTCTCGAAGTACCCGTGCGTCTTGTCCAGGTGCTTCTGTTGCACGAGGTCGCGTCCGAAGGTCTTCCACTTCACGATGCGCGGACCGAAGAAGCGACCGATCCAATAATTCAGGTTGTCTCCCAGCACCGCAGCGGCGAACATCAGGACGAAGAGGAGCCCGAGGTTGAGCTGCGCGTTCGCGCCCGCCGCCAACGAGCCCGCCACGAAGAGCAGTGAGTCGCCCGGCAGGAAGGGCATGACCACCAAGCCCGTTTCCACGAAGATGATCAGAAAGAACAGGCCGTACACCAGCATCCCATGGGCGGCGATGAACTGGTCGATGGTCGGTTTGGTGTCTTTGAGCAGGTGGATGATGAAGTCGATGATCTCCATGGCAGGTGTGGTGTCGGGCGAAAGTAGACGCGGCCCGAAGGTCGCGGCCGCTACATTGGCCACGATGAACCAACAGGCGGTTGTCGGGTTTTTCGCCGTTCTACTGTTTTCTGCTTGCGAGCGTTCGCCCTTTCCGGGATTCAAGCCCATCAACGAGGAAGTGCACTTCAAGCTCCGGATGCTCGGTGATGGCGAACGGTTGCCGACGGACAGTGACAGTGTGCTCGTCCGTATGCGCATGGCATTGCACGGCGAAGCGCCGGGTTCTCTCTTCAGTACCGAGCAGTGGTTCGGGGATATCGGAACGGTGCTTCCTTCCGGAGCCGCCCAGACCATCCGCTTGCATGAAGGTGATAGTGTGAGCCTGATCGCCAAAGCCGCTCGCATCCCTTGGGCAGCCATCGATACGTCAATGGGATCCGTGCAGGACTCGCTGTGGGTGGACATGGAACTCTCCTTGCACGCATTGCGGTCACGCGCCGAGAGCCGCGAATTGGCAGAAGCGATACGCCTGGCCCGTACCGCCGCTGACGAGGACTCCACATTGGCGCGCTACTTCGCATCCGTACCGGAAAACTGGGACCACTTCATGGGCGTGTTCTACCGGTTGGGACCCAAGAACCCGAAGAGACCGAAGATCCAGAGCGGGCAGGTGGTCACTATCGCTTACACCGCGCGTTTCTTGGAGGATGGACGCCTCTTTGATGACACGTACTCCACAAAGCAGCCGCTCACCTTCCGTTTGGGGGACCCCGGCCAAGTGATCAAGGGGCTGGAGATCGCGGTGCATCTGTTGCCCGATGGAGGCAAGGGACGCTTCATCATCCCGTCCGCACTGGCCTTCGGGGCCGAAGGCTCTTCGAGCCGCATCGTTCCTCCATGGACGCCTGTGCTCTACGATGTGGAAGTCACGGAAGCCAGTGAAGTTGCGCCCTTGACTCTGTTGAAGGATAGCGCGGTAGGCACACATTGAGCACTCGTCGCTCGACCACATTCGTCCCCGGTGTGTCCGCAGGGGCAGGTTGGCAACATCCTCCTGTTTTGGACGTAGCAAGGGCCCGATGCGATACGTCCTCCTTACCGGGGTCGTTCTGTCCGCCTTGTGCGATGCGCAAGGACAGGAGCAGTTCGGTCTGATGAACAGCAACTACGCTGGCACCGATGCGGTGCCGATGAATCCCGCGCGCATGGCCACCCAATGGTCGTGGATGGACATCAACCTGATCGGTGCAGGCGCGTTCGTCTGGAACGACCACGTGTACATGAGCGGGAACGATCGCTCGCTCTTGGGAGAAATGGGCGCGGGTATCCGTGGCGCGGAAGGGGGGAAGCTCAACTTCTATGAATCCCTGAGCGGCGGTGGGCGACATGGCTTCGTGAACGCGCATATCGCATTGCCCGCTGTCGCGTTGAACCTCGGCAAGAACAGCTTCGGCGCGCATGTGACCACCCGCACCGGGCTCAGCATCACCGGTGTCGGGAACGATCTGGCCCGATTCGCCTACAACGGGCTCGGATACACGCAGCAACATGGGATCCGCTACAACGATGATCGCTTGAGCATCGTCGGCGGAGCCTGGACGCAGTTCGGGGCCAGCTATGCACGGCTGCTCGCGGCCAGGGAGAACAGCCTGCTCAGTGCCGGTATCACCGCGAAATACCTCATGGCCCACATGGGTGCCGGTCTGGCCTTTTCCGCGCTCGACTACTCGGTGCTCGATACCGCACGCGCCGAGGTGTACGACGCGTCCGGCATCTATGGCTTCGCAGCACCGGCGATGAATGCCGGACACGGTTGGGGATTCGACATCGGCGCGACTTACGAGCGCACGCTGGAGAACGCCGACGGTTATATGCCACACGGATCCTGTGATCCGATGCCGTACAGATACCGCATCGGTGTTTCGCTCATCGATGTCGGAGGGATGCGATTCCGGGACGGAACGACCGGAGCGTTCCACGCGAGCACCGCCAACTTCCCGGACTACAACGACATCCACCTGGACGGTACAGAGGATGCGGACAGCCTGCTGTCGGCTTCGCTCTCAACGTACCAGAGCGGCGAGGGCTTCAAGATGGGTCTGCCCACAGCGCTCGCCGCGCAGTACGATCAACGCATCATCGATCACGTCTACATCGCTACGAACGTCGTACAGAACCTCACGTTCGGCGACAACCTTCGATTGCGCCGACCGAATTCCATCGCCGTGGTGCCGCGCTTTGAACTCAAGCGGTTCGAGGCCGCCGTGCCCTTGGTGATCCACGAGTACGACCTCCGCCGTCCGAGTCTCGGCCTGATGCTGCGCCTGAACAACGTGGTGCTTGGTAGCGACAATCTGCTCTCGCTCGTATCGCGCGGTGGGCTGTTCGGTACGGATGTCTATTTCCGCATCAAGTGGACGGTGTTCCGCAGCCCTTCTTGCAAGGGCGGAAAGAAGCGCGAGCACAAAGCGGGTGCGCGGGAGGCGATGCCGTGCAAGTTCCCGGAGTGAGGCTCAGCCGATGATGAACACGCAAGGACGCTTGTCCAGCTTCGGCGTGTTCCTTCTCCAGCCCGCCACGGTGCGTGTGATCACAGAGCCTGTGGGTTGTTCCAGTTCCACCGCCACGCATACGCGCGTTCCCCCATCGCACGTGGCGATGATGTCGGCGAGCATCGCATCGTTCCGGTAGGGCGTTTCGATGAAGAGCTGTGCGCCACCGGTGCGCTGCGCCTCCTGTTCCAGTTTCTTCAAAGTCTGTTTGCGCTCCGCGCTCTCACGGGGCAGGTACCCGTGGAAGGTGAACCGCTGGCCATTCATGCCAGACGCGGCGAGCGCGAGCAGGAGGGACGATGGCCCCGTAAGCGGGACGACGGTGATGCCAGCGTCATGTGCCTTGGCTACGAGTCGTGCACCGGGATCCGCGATGCACGGCATGCCCGCCTCGCTGATGATCGCGCCGTCATTCTCTTTCAGTACAGCGATCATCGATGCGATATCCGTATCGCTCGTGTCCTTGTCCAGACGATGAAGCTTGATGGCGTTCAGATCGATCGTCGGCGACATGCGTCGCAGCATGCGGCGCGCGGTCTTCTCGTGCTCGCAGAAGAAGTTGTCCACACGTTCGGCGATCGCGATGTTCGCTGGCGGCATCAGCTCAAGCCCACCTTCTTCACCGAGCCAAACAGGCAGCAGGTAGAGTTTGTTACCGGCCATCGCGTAGTTCGTCCATCAGGTTGTCGCTCGCTTCTTCGAGCATGTCGAAGACCTCTTCGAATCCTTCCGCTCCGCCGTAGTACGGATCGGGCACTTCGCGCAACGGATGACCGGGCGCGTAGCTCATCATCAGTTTCGCTTTGCGGGCGAGTTCAGCATCGGGCGCGATGCGCAGAAGCCCTTGGAGATTGTCCGCGTCCATGGCCAGCAGGAGGTCGAACTGATGGAAATCGGACGGACGGATCTGTCGCGCCCGCAGGTCGCTGATGTCGATGCCATGGCCGCTCATGCACTTCAGCGCGCGCACGTCCGGTGATCCACCGACATGGTTGTTGATCGTACCCGCGCTGTCGGTCTCTATCACGATGCCGCGTTCGCGGGCTTTGTGCCTGACGATGCCCTCGGCCATCGGGCTGCGGCAGATATTGCCCATGCACACCAGCAGTATCCTCTTCGTTGCCATGCTTCAGAGCCCCGGTAGGTCGGGGGTGGCGAAGGTCTGTAAAGAAGAAGGACCGCTGGTGGGCGGTCCTTCCTTGTTCGTGTGGTAAGCGTCAGTGGACGCTCAGTTTCTTTTCGAGGTCTTCGAGGTAACCGCGGAATTGCTTGTCCGTCTCTTGGAGGTTGTTCACCGTGCGGCAGGCGTGCAATACCGTCGCGTGGTCCTTTCCACCGCAGTGCGCTCCGATGCTCGCCAACGAGCTCTTGGTCATCTTCTTCGCGAAGTACATCGCGATCTGGCGCGCCTGCACCACTTCGCGCTTGCGCGTCTTGCTCTTCAGCAGCTCGATCGGCAGGTCGAAGTAATCGCACACCACTTTCTGGATGTAGTCGATCGACACTTCGCGCGCCGTGTTCTTCACGAACTTGTCGATCATCTGCTTCGCGAGATCGAGCGTCACCGCCTTCTTGTTCAAGGAGCTCTGCGCGATGAGGCTGATCATCGCACCTTCCAGTTCGCGGATGTTCGTGGTGATGCTGTAGGCGAGATACTCCACCACCTCCTTCGGCAGGTCGAGACCCTCGGCGTACATCTTCTTCTGCAGGATCGCGATGCGCGTTTCCAAGCCGGGCTGTTGCAGGTCAGCGCTGAGGCCCCACTTGAAGCGGCTGAGCAAACGCTGCTCGACACCTTGCATTTCAACGGGAGCCTTGTCGCTGGTGAGCACGATCTGCTTGCCGGCCTGGTGCAGGTGGTTGAAGATGTGGAAGAACACGTCCTGCGTCTTCTCCTTGCCTGCGAGGAACTGCACATCGTCGATGATGAGTACGTCCATCATCTGGTAGAACTGCGTGAAATCGCCGCTCGTGTTGTTCCGCACGCTCTCGATGAACTGCTGCGTGAACTTCTCGGCGGGCACGTAGAGAATGGTCTTCTCCGGATAGTTCTTCTTGATCTCGATGCCGATGGCGTGCGCCAAGTGCGTCTTGCCGAGACCGACACCACCATAGATGAGCAACGGATTGAAGGCGGTGCCCCCTGGCTTGTTCGCCACGGCGAATCCGGCACTGCGGGCGAGACGGTTGCAATCGCCCTCGATGAAGTTCTCGAACGAGTAGTTCGGGTTCAGGTGGCTCTCCACCTTGATCTTCTTCAGGCCCGGGATGATGAACGGGTTCTTGATCGGGCTGTTGGCCACATCGATCGGAAGGCTCACGGCGGGGTTCTTCACCTCGCGCGCATTGCTCGTCGGCATCTTCACCGAATACGGGTGGGCGTTCTTGGATCCGTTCTCCATGATGATGGAGTACTCCAAGCGCCCGTCTGTCCCCAATTCTTTTTTGATGGTCTTCTTCAGCAGTCCGATGTAGTGCTCTTCCAGCCATTCATAGAAGAACTGCGACGGCACCTGGATGGTCAGGACGGCGTCAGCCAGCTTCAGCGACCGGATCGGTTCGAACCAGGTCTTGAAACTCTGTTGGCTCACGTTGTCCTGGATCACCTCCAGACACCGGTCCCAGGTCTTCTCGTGGTCTTTCTTCATGGGCGGGTCAGTGGGTTGGGTCAGTGGGTGATGACGAGTGGAACGGGGATCGACGAGTTGCCTTCAACGTGGGAGCGTCCGGCGTAGGGGTCGCAAATATGGACCGGCCACCGTGAAAAAAAAACTCGGAACGCACTTGATGGTGAAGAAAATTTTGCGATCCATCGCCCGAACATGTGCTTGTGCTACAATCCGCGACCATCAAGGGTTTCCGAAGATAGACCGATCCGCTCCCTAACCGTCGTACAACCGTGCTGCGACCGGTCGCGCGCAGCGTCATCCCGATCTGACAGGACGCAGCGCACGAGCGATGAACGGGGAGCGGCAGGTGTTCCATGGAAGAGGGATGCATGGATCGGCGACTGTGTGAAAGTACAGAGGTGGCACCGATCCATCAAGCTGTACGCATTACGGCACTCGGCTATCTTCCCGCCATGTTCACGCATTCGCATTCCCTGCGCGTACGCTATGCCGAGACCGACCGCATGGGCTATGTCTACTACGGCGTCTACGCCCAGTACTTCGAGGTGGCCCGCGTGGAAGCCTTGCGCAGCTTGGGGATGTCGTACAAACGGATGGAGGACGATGGCGTGATGCTCCCCGTCCACGACCTGAACGTGAAGTACCACCTGCCCGCGTTCTATGATGACGCGCTCACCATCCACACGCGCATCGCTGTGAAGCCATCGGTACGTATCCACTTCAGTTACGAAGTGCGCAACGAGGTCGGTGATCTGCTCACCGAGGCGACGACCACGCTCGTCTTCATCGACAAGAGCACAGGCCGTCCGTGCCGCGCGCCGCAAGCGCTGCTCGATCTCTTCGTGCCCTACTTCGGTTGATCGGGCGTGATGATCGCACCCGCGAGTTCCCATCGCGCGGTGAATGCGGGCACATGGCTCTGTCCGATCGCCACGACGAGATCACAGCGCTCCGCATATTCGGCCGCGATCATCTCTCCTTCGCATTTCGCGACATCGTTCTTGATGCCTTCGACCAACGCGTACGTGCATTGGATGCGCAGTGAAGTGCGCACCACGCGTTCAACGACCGTGTTCTTCGCGAGCGCCTCACGCGCGCTTTCGGCATAGGCATGAACGAGTCCTCCCTTGCCGAGCAATGTTCCACCGAAGTAGCGCACCACGACGATCGCGGCATACGTGAGCTTCGCTCCTTGCAGTTGACGGAGGATCGGCTTGCCCGCCGTACCTGCGGGTTCCCCGGCATCGTTCGCGCGAAAGCGGTCACCGGTTTCCCCGATGGTCCACGCGTAGCAGACATGACGGCTGGTGTGGTGCTCCTTCGCGATGAGGGCGCAACGTCGTGTGAAGTCGGCTTCATCCACTATCGGAAAAGCGAACGCGATGAACTTGCTCGCCTTCTCGCGATAGAGCCCTTCGCTCTCCCTTGTGAGCGTGAGGTAGCGATCACTGATCATGCCGCTGGGAACATGATGAGCACGAGCGCCGCGATACAGCAGGCGATGCCGATCCACTGGCGCACGGACAACCGCTCCTTGAACAACGTGATGCCAGCCGTCGTCGCGAACAGTATCGCCACGATGTTCATCAGCGGGAAGATGCTGCTCGCTGGAAGCGTGCCTTCGCCGAGCGCCATGATGAGGAAGAGGAGCGAAGCATAGTTCACCGCACCGAGCACTGTGCCTCCGATCCATGTGCGGCGGTCCATCAGTGCCGATCGCGGACCGCGGACCATCAGTACCAACGCGCTCACCAGCGATGCGCTCCCGAAGCACATCGTGGTGAACGCCGCTTCGTTCAATGAGGTCGTGCGGACGCGTTGTGCCACGCTCACGCCGATGTCCGCCGCTCCGCTTCCTGCGAAGATCATCAGCGGCAGCAACCATGAACGATCGCTGCTGTGCTCACCACGCGTGGCCGAAACGAGCAGAAGTCCCACGAGTGCGATGCATATGCCGCTGATCGAACGTGCGCTGATCTGATCCTTAAATATGAGTACGACCCCCAGCACGGTGATCACGAGGCTCATGCGACCAGCGATGGTGGTGCGCGCGGTGCCGGCCTTCTGGGCGGAAAGACCCGTGATCGAGAAGATCGTGACGAACAAGGCGCCAAGAAGCGCGGACGGCATCCACAACAGCGAGACATCGTCCGGACGCCAGGGCGGCGCGAACAGCAGTCCGCAGCAGAAGGCGATGAAGTAATTGACCGTTATCGCCGGGAACAACGGGACGGCGTACCGTTCGAAGTAACGGAAGATCAGCGCGAAGGCGGCCACGCACAGCGCAGCAAGGATCACCAGGCCCATGTGTCCGCGATGGGTGTGCCGTTGGTGAAGCAGTCGATGCGGTCGGTCCCGCTCATCATGGTCCGTACAGGATCCCGATCAAAAACAGGGGCGTGTGTTCCACCGTTGAACCGCGCTGTTCCGGTGATCACGCGTGCTTCGTTCCAAAGGCCACGAGCGATGAAATGACCGAGTAGCTGTGCGCCTCCTTCCACAAGCACTGAGCGGACATCGCGGCGCTGGAGTTCTTCGAGCATCGCGTCGAGCGGATCCGCGTTCTGGTCGAGCACCAGTTGATCGGCGCGCGTGTCGTTGCGTGAAGTTCCGGTGATCAGCAGGGTAGGAGCTGCGCCGTCGAAAACCCTTGAAGTTGAAGCGGCTCTGTTCTTCCGATCGAGCAACACGCGCAATGGGTTCTTTCCTTCCACATGCCGGACGGTGAGCGATGGATCGTCATTGATCACGGTGCGGCTGCCCACCACGATCGCCTGTTCTTCCGATCGCCAGCGATGCACGAGCACATCCGACTCCCCTGAACTGATGCGCGCGGTGCGTCCATGGTCATCGAGGAAGCCATCGGACGAGCATGCCCATTTCAGGATGATATAAGGTCGTCCTTGTTCGATACCATGGATGAACCGCCTGTTCAACCATCGGCCCTCATCGCGCAACACATCCATGACGACTTCGATACCCGCCTCGCGCGCGCGCGCTAACCCTTTACCTTTCACCAACAGGTTCGGGTCCTCGCAACCGACAACGAGCTTTTTCACCCCGCGCGCGATCAGCAGGTCCACACACGGCGGTGTCTTGCCATGATGCGAGCACGGCTCCAGGTTCACGTACATCACCGAGTCCGAAGGAACCGGGCCATCACCGAAGGCACGGAGGCATTCCACTTCCGCATGAGGTCCACCATAGGTATGATGACATCCTTCAGCCAAAACGCGTTCACCTTGTACAAGCACCGCACCGACCATCGGGTTGGGCGCAACATGCCCGGCACCGTTGCGCGCAAGCTGTAGGCAACGCTGCATATGCCGTTCGTGCTCGGTCATCGGGCGGCAAAGATGCGCGGGCAGCGCCTCCCCGATGCCCGATCCGCGCGATCGCTCCATCCATAATTTCCGCCCGTGGCCGCGCACATCGACCTGGCTTACCTGGAACGCCTGTACAAAGGTGACCGCGCGCGCATGGAGCATTGGGTGCGCGTCTATCTGGAAGATGCTCCGTCGCTCTACGATCGGTTGGTTTCCAGCGTTCAGCGCGGTGACACACAGGGCCTGACCACCACCGTGCATGATCTGCGGCCCTTGGCCCACTACCTCGGTGCCCAGGGCCTGTTGGACCTGTTGGTGCGGGTGGGGCAGGAGGCGCATGCCAAGGGGGCGGCCGGCTGTTACCCTGCGGTCGCGGAGATCGTGGCGTTGGGGGAGTCCATCAAGGCTGAGTTGGTCTCGGCGTTCGGGCCCGGTTGAGCCTGACCGCACAGAACTGGTGGAAATACCGGGTCCTGGTACACGCTCCCCACCCGATCTTTCCGCAGTGATACGCATCGCCCTCGCCGACGACCAGCATCTTTTCCGCAAGGGCATGGCGCTTCTGTTGCGCGACATGGCCGATGCCCAGGTGGTGCTCGAATGTGCCAATGGTGAAGAGTTGCTCGCGGGTCTGGAGCATACCGCCGTTGACGTCGTTCTGCTCGATCTGCAGATGCCCGTGCTCGATGGCACGGAAACCATGAAGCGCATACGCCAGGATCTCCCGCAGGTGAAAGTGATCATCCTGAGCACGCACGATGAAGAGGAGCTCATCGCCCGGTTGATGGAACTCGGCGCCAACGGCTACATGCTGAAGACCGCCGAACCCGACGAGATCGATACCGCCATCCGTTCCGTGGCCGCGAACGGGTTCTATTTCAGTGAGCTGGTGAGCCGCGTGATGCTGCACGGCCTGGTGAAGAAGAAGAAGGTGAAGCCGGTCTTCAACGAGATCGACCCGCTGAGCGACCGTGAACTCGAAGTGTTGCGCGGCATCTGCCAGGAACTCACCACCGCCGAGATCGCGGAGCGGATCTTCGTGAGCCCGCGTACGGTGGACTTCCACCGGAACAACCTGCTGCTGAAGACCGGAGCGCGCAACGCGGCAGGGCTCGTGGTGTACGCCATGACCAAAGGCATCTACGCACCGTGATGCACACCCTGCGTACAGCGATATGGATCCTCCTTTGCGCAAGCGCCGCGGGCTCCCGTGCCCAAGAGGATACGCTCTCGCTTCCCTTCCGAGCGCTCACCATCGAGGACGGCCTGTCGCAGGGCATGGTGAACGCCATCATCCAGGACAGGTATGGTTTCATGTGGCTCGCCACCAAGGACGGATTGAACCGCTATGACGGTTACTCGTTCACGGTGTTCCGCCACGATCCCGAGGACAGCACCTCGGTGCGCAACAACTACATCTATGCGCTTCTGGAGGACAAGCAAGGCCGCCTTTGGGTGGGAACGGCCGAAGGGCTGGATCTCTTCGATCGTAACACCGAGACCTTCATCCACGTGCGGGCGGGACAGGAACACATCAAGGACATCGTGCAATCCATCGTTCAGGATGCGCAGGGTGACCTCTGGGTGGCGCACAACAACGGGGTGGTCAAACTGACCTTCACGCATGGGCCCGCTGGTGAGGGGCTTCCGCCATGCACCAGCAAGAACCTGCTCGCCGGGACGTGCTTCGCCAGTACGGACCGGTCCGGCGCCGTCTGGGTGGGGCAGTTGGACCTGGCCGGATTCCGGATCCGCCCGGATCACGCAGGTGATGACCGGGTTGACACGCTCCACCTGGACATTCCAGCGGGGAAAACGCGCACCGGGCGGAACATGCACGATCTCACCGGACTTACGGTCGTGGAGGACACCGCGCGCGATCGCTTGTACGGCTTGTACATGTACGGTGTGGTGGAGTTGGATCCCCGTTCGACGCGCGTAAGGACCTTGAGCCATCTCTCTCCGCAACTCGGCCAGGTGCGCGGTGCCAACGCCACGGTCGATGCGAGGGGCCGTTTGTGGATCGCCGTCTTCTCCGGTATCCACCAGTTCGATCCGGAAGCACACACCTGGTCGCTCGCGTTACCGAGTGACCAGAACCTGCGCCCGCTCGCGCATCTGGCCAAATGCGCTTACCGCGACCGGAACGGAACGATCTGGCTCGGTACTTCAGGCTTCGGCGCATTCACCTACGAGCCACGTACGGGGCGGTTCAATACGGTGAGCACCCCGAGCTGCGGCAGGATGGATGCCTTGCGCAATGGTCGCGTCCTGGTCTCCTACTACGATGGGTTCCTCAACGAGTATGACCCACGCACCCGGTCCTGGCCGGTGTGGATCCCTTGGCCCGAAAAAGAGGATGATCCGTTGCTACGGACCCTGAATCGCACCACACGAGGGCCTGTTCAGGATGAACGTGGCACCTACTGGTTCAATCACGCAGGGATCATGGGTTATGACCGGCCGAGCGACCGCATTACCCGTTATCCCAGGGACCCCGCGGCCGTTACCGCTTTCCCGGGGGAGGACTACAATGAGATGCTACTGCTGGAAGGCGACTCGAACATCTGGTCCGGGACACCTCATACACTTTGCCGTTTCGATCGGCGCACGAACACTTATCACCATGCTCCCTACCCGCGTTCGCGCCTCGGCGATACCGAGCAGTTCCTGCATGCGATACACAGGGCTGCTGATGGTGTGTTATGGCTGGGTACCGCTACGGGACTATTGAGTTACGATCGGCGCGCCGATGGGGAGGAGAGATGGAGGGTCTTCACAAATGACCCCAAGGACACGGCATCCATTTCCACGGATATCGTGTACACGATCCAGGGCGATCCCCGGGATCCCGACATACTGTGGTTGGGGACCAATGGCGGAGGCTTGAACAGGCTGGACAAACGCACGGGCAAATTCCACCGGTACAGCACGAAGGACGGCCTTCCCAATGATGTGGTCTATGGTATCCTGACCGATGATGCGGACCGCCTCTGGATCAGCACCAACAAGGGCATAGCATGCTTCGATCCCGGTAAAGGCCTGTTCCGCAATTATGATGCGAGCGACGGTCTCCAGAGCGATGAGTTCAATCGTTACGCCCACTGCAAGCTGCCGGACGGCACGCTCTTCTTCGGTGGTGTGCAGGGCTTCAACTACTTCCGTCCCGCCGACCTCGCCGATGATCCACTCGCCGCACCGATCCGGATCACCGGTATCAAGCTCATCAACAAGCTGGTGGACTTCCGTGCTCCGGGATCCCCGCTCAAACGACCTGCTTACCTGAGCCCGGGCATGACCATTCCGCACAGTGCGAACATGGTCACCTTCGAGTTCGCCAGTATGGAGTTCTCCGCACCTGAGGAGCACCGATATCAATACAAATTGGATGGCTTCGATGCGGACTGGATCATGGCGGGCACGGACCGCTCAGCGGTGTACACCAATCTGGATCCGGGTACTTACACCTTCCGTGTGCGGGGCGACAACCGTGACGGCATCTGGGATATGAAGGGAACCTCGTTCTCGCTCACGGTACTTCCGCCCTGGTACCGCACTTGGTGGGCGTACGCGCTGGCATCGCTTGTCACGGTAGGCGGGGTATGGCTCTACATCCGCAATCTGCGTCGCCAGAAGACGCACCTGGAGGAAATCGTTCTGGAGCGCACATCGGCATTGAGCGCGGCCAAGGAGCGCGCCGAACGGAGCGAGCGCGTGAAGCAGCAGTTCCTCGCCAATATGAGCCACGAGATCCGCACACCGATGAACGCCATCGTGGGCATGAGCACCGTGCTGCGCCGCAACGAGCATCTACCGGCCCAGCAGGAGCACTTGGACGCCATCGCCAGCAGCAGCGAGAACCTCCTGGTGATCGTCAACGATATCCTCGACCTCAGCAAGATCGAGGCAGGCCGGATGGAACTGGAGCGGGTGCCCATGGATCCGCGCGCGATCCTGCTCGAAGTGGTCGGTGTGCTGCGCTACCGGGCCGAGGAGAAAGGGCTCCGGATCGATACCTTCATCGCGGAAGATATCCCGGCCGTCGTCCTCGGTGCGCCCACGCGCTTCCATCAGGTCGTTATGAACCTCATCGGCAACGCCGTCAAATTCACGGAGCGCGGATCGGTGCGTGTGAGCTTTCGCGTGCAGGAACGATTGACCGACGCGGTGATGCTGTGCTGCGAGGTGCAGGACACCGGGATCGGCATCGCGCCCAAACGGCTCCAGCGCGTGTTCGATGAATTCACCCAGGAGGACAATGACCACACCCGGAAATTCGGGGGCACCGGCCTCGGCCTCACCATCTGCAAGCGCCTGGTGGAGATGCAGGGCGGTACCATCAGCGCCACGAGCGTCCCGGGGCAGGGAAGCACATTCACCTTCACCATACCCTATGCGGCCGTTCCCACGGGTGCGCTTGACGGCCGCCCGGAAGATCATCGACCGACCGACGTTCGCCGTCCGGAGGAACTGCGCGACCTCCGCATCCTGCTGGTCGAGGACAACAAGTTGAACGTGCTGGTAGCCGAGGAGGAACTCGTGGATGCCATTCCCGGCGTGCGCATCGATGTGGCCGGCAACGGGAAGATGGCGCTGGACATGCTGGCGATCCATCCGTACGACCTGATCCTGATGGACGTGCAGATGCCCGTGATGGACGGCTACGAGGCGACCCGCGCCATCCGGGCGTTCGGCGAGGGGGACGACAAGAGGCCGGGTATGCGGGAAAAGTCGCGCATCCCCATCATCGCCATGACGGCCAATGTGATGAAGGCCGAGGTGGAACAGTGCATCGAAGCGGGCATGGACGGCTTCGTGCCCAAACCGTTCAAGCAGGCGGAACTCGTGGAGGCCATCCGAAAGGTGATGGCGGTCGCGGTGGCCGATTGATGGTTCCGCACAGCTGCGATCGCCCCTGGAGCACAGAACTGGTGTTTCTACGAGGTGTGGGGTGAACGGGGGGGGTGACTTTTGATCCAACCTACCAGCTCCCCATTCTCCCATGAAACACGGTACTCTTCGTTCCAACGCGCTGGCGCTATTGCTCGGCATCGCCGCGCTCGATGGGCAAGCCCAGTCGAACCAGAACGGCAACCCGGCCGGCGGTGGCGCCGGTGGGATCAGCCCCTATTTCCTCACGATCTTCGGGAATCCAGGTCCGGCCTGCGGGATCGGCAACTACCGCTTCGCCATGGCCGATCCGTCTTCACCTTGGGGAGGCTCCTACGGTGGAGTGGAAACCTACTACTCGCTCCCTGCGGGAAAGGGTCCTCAATCCTTCAACGTGGCCTTCACCTACGCTTCCGACAACACCGCCACGCCGAATTATGATGTCTTCGTGGACGGGCAGTTCTGTCCCAGTTGCACAGCCACCGTCAATTCACATTCCGTCAGCGGCATACCTGGGATCACGGACATCAGCATCCAGGACTACATCACCGTCACCCACCAGGCGGGTGACGCGTGGAGCGAACCCAACAATGGCGTGCGAGAGTTCGGTCTGAGGTACAAGTTCGGCACCACGCCCTATGCCGACATCCGGTTCAAGGTCATCATGGTGGGCGCGGTGCTCACCGACGTGCTCGGCTATTACGATGCACCGGCGTTGCCCTTGTATATCCTTCGCGATCCGCCCGGTGGGGCCAGCTACAGCAAGCTCAGCCAAGGGAACGGAGCGTGCTATGGGAATACCCGGTCGGTGACCACCGGCGCAACGGAAGATGGTTTCTTCAAGGCGCGCATCGGGGCAGAGGGGTCTTTCGGTCTCGGTGTGGAGGTGGAGTACGAGATCTTCGCGGAAGTGGGGGTGAGCCTGAGCGCGACCCAGTCCGAAACCGAGCTCTTCGAGTACGAGACCTGCCTGGAGACCAGCTCGGAGGTGAGCACGCCGAATAGCGGAACACCGGACGACCTCTTTATCATGACCGCGGTTCGCTATGCCTACGGAGTGGGGAAGGTGATCGACCGCCCGGACTGCGGCACGGTGAACAAGACCGCCTACCTGGCCACCGTGCCCGTGCAGGTGAACAACAGCTACACCTACACGGCCAGTTACATCCATGATCTGCTGATCCCCCAGCTCGAACAGGACATCACCGCGCTACCGGTCGGTTCCGTGGTGCGGAACCAGGCGGAAGAGCAGCTGAGCGTGTGGCATCAAACCCTCGCATTGAACGACTCCCTCAAGGCCGCTGCTCCATTCGTGATCAACCGTGCCTTCAATGGCGGGAACCTCGGCGCGGAGTACGCCATCACGCGGACCACGTCGGTCAAGCGGAGCATCGATTACAGCGTTTCGCTGGAGGCGGGCCTCAGTTTCGAGTTCGGTGTGAAGATCGGCGGCTCGGGTGTGAGCGGGGGTGCCTCGGTGAAGATGCGCGAGGAATACGGCAGCGGCCAGAACGCTTCCAATACCAACACCAACACCATGCTCTATCACCTGGAGGATGATGACGTGTATGACAATTTCAACGTCCGTGTCGGTGCCGATGATATGTATGGTACTTACACCTTCACGCTTGATTCGGCCAACTCGCGCACCAGCTGCCGCTACGAGGGCGGATACCAGCTCGATGATCCGGAGATCTCCGTAGGCGCACCGGGCCAGACCTCCATGACGGTGAATGAAGCGCCCATCGGTACGGCCGTCAACTTCCCGCTGATACTTTGCAACAACAGCGACACCACGCGCACCTACTACCTGAAGTTCGCCGCCGTGTCCAACTCCCAGGGCGCCGTGATGCAGGCCTTCGGCAACACGCTGAACTCGAACGACCTCGGGATCCAGCTCGCCATTCCCGGCGGTACCTGCATCAATACCAACCTCGCGCTCACCCAGCCCAATATCGGTGTGCTGGATTTCCCGAACATCAATCTCTATCTCTACTCGGAGTGCGACGAGGAGTATCCACCGTACATCCGTTCCTACATCACCATCTCAGCGCACTACGGGGCAGGCAACTTCGGTAGCTATTGCACCCCGGTGAGCCAGGTGGGCACCGCGCAGGGCGACTACGTGGATGGCGTCCAGTTGGCGACCATCAACAACATCGGTACCGGCGGTGTGGCAGGTCCGGCGTACACGGATTACAGCGGCCAGATCAGCACGCCGCTTTCCCGCAATGCGCAGCACATCATCACCATAACTCCTGGAACCCATGCCGGTACCACCTATGCCGCGTGGATCGACTACAACCAGAACAGCACGTTCGAGCAAGCGGAAATGCTTGGAGAGTTCACCAGCGTGGGGAGTGAAGCACAGAACATCACCTTCACCGTTCCGGTCACAGCCTCCATCGGCGGAACCGTGCTGCGTGTTCGGGGTACCTCACCCATCACCGGTGAACCGCTTCCGCTGGATGCCTGCTTCAACTACAATGCGGGTGAGACCGAGGACTATGCCGTGGTGATCAACGCCAACACGCCGCAGGACTGCGCGGGTGTGAACAATGGAAGCGCACTTCCCGGCACCGCGTGTGATGATGGCAATGCGCAAACCGGCAACGACGTGTATAACGCGAACTGCGTCTGCATCGGCCAACCAGCGGACTGCGCGGGAACCCCCGGCGGACCCGCGGTGCCCGGTACCGCATGCGACGATGGGGATGCGAACACCACCGATGATGTCTACACCGTGCTCTGCCAATGTCTCGGCATCGCATATGACTGCCTGGGTGTGCCCGGTGGTACTGCCATCCCTGGATCACCTTGTGACGATGGGAACCCTGATACCGGCGGCGACGCCTATGGCGCGGGTTGCGATTGCAACGGCCAGATCATCGATTGCGCGGGCGTGATCGGTGGCACCACCTTGCCGGGTACACCGTGCAACGACGGCAATCCGCTCAGCGGTGGTGATGTGTTCAATGGCAGCTGCATCTGCGCCGGCCAGTTCGCCACCGATTGTGAAGGGGTCGAAGGCGGTACCGCCCAACCAGGCGCTCCTTGCGATGATGCCAATACCGCGACGGGTAACGATGTGTACACGCCGGGTTGCGTGTGCGCCGGTTCTCCCTACGACTGTGCAGGTACACCCGGAGGGGGACAGTTGCCCGGTACACCTTGCGATGACAACAACCCGCTGAGCTCGGATGACACGTTCACCGCGGAATGCACATGCATCGGTGTCCTCGCTGAGGATTGTGCGGGTGTCCCCGGCGGCACGGCGCAACCAGGAACATCCTGCGACGATGACAACGCGGATACGGGCAACGACCATTACGATCCATTCTGCGTGTGTGTCGGACAGTTGATCGATTGCGATGGTGTGGCTGGGGGCTTCGCCTTGCCCGGTTTTCCCTGTGATGATGGCGATGCGACCACAGGCAACGACACGCTGGGCACCGACTGTCAGTGCGCCGGGGAGCCTATCGATTGCGCCGGTGTTCCCGGTGGAACGAGCACGGTGGGTACGGCCTGTGATGATGGGAACGCCGGCACGAACAACGATTCGTACAACGCGGAGTGCATCTGTGCTGGCATTCTGGCCAGCGATTGTGATGGTGTTGCCGGGGGACCTGCTCAGCCTGGAACGGCATGCGACGACGGCGATGCGAACACCGGCAACGACGTATACAGCACGAATTGCGTGTGCGCCGGTGAGGTGATCGATTGCGAGGGCACTCCCGGCGGCGTTGCGCTGCCCGGCACCGCTTGCGATGACGGCGTGGCCTGCACCGTGAACGATGTGCGCGGCGCGGATTGTGTCTGTTCCGGTACGGCACTCTCCATCGGCGCGGTGACCGGCGCTACCACGGTGATCGGAAATACCTCCAACGCCTTCGTGATCACGCCGGTGGCGAATGCCACCAGCTACACCTGGGCGCTCCCGAACGGTTGGACCACCAGTGACAACGGCGCCTTCGTGCTCCTCGCTGAAGCAGACAACACGCCCGGCCCGGTGGAACTCTGCGTAACGGTGATGGTCGGCGATTGCGAGCTGACCAGCTGCATCACGGTGACCGTGGACTTCAACACGGGTATCGCTACCAGTGATGCGACTTCTTCCGGTTGGTTCACCGTGCAGCCGAACCCGTCCAACGGCATCTTCAGCATCCTGCCTTCGGACGAGGGCAAGGAGCCCGTTCGCCTCTCTGTGCATGACGGCATCGGCCGCAACGTCATCGCGCCGTTCATCCTCTCCCTTGAACGGTCGTTCCCGCTCGACATGGGGAACGTGGCACCGGGAGCCTACTACTTGCTCGCTACACGCGGTGATCGACAACAGGTGGTGAAGCTCGTGGTGCAGCGCTGATCGTTCAGCGGTCCGTACGGCAGCCCTCCAACTCGTCGGGGGGCTGCTTGCATTCCACCGATCTCAGAACCTGTCCGGCCCGCTATATTGTTGCACCGGACCACCCTCCGATGATCGATCTCTCCAAATTGACCCACCTGTTCCGAGGCGACCGGTCGCAGATGCGCGAATGGATCGGCCTGTACCTGCAGGAATCTCCTGCGTACTTCAAGCAATTGTCCGATGGCCTGGCCCGGGGCGATGCGCAAGCCATCGCCTCGGCGGCCCATGACCTGCAACCACAGGCCCACTACCTCGGCTCAGCGCGCCTGGTCCGGTCGCTCGCCGACATTGAACAACAGGCACTGAACGGGAACACGCCCGCTTGCCGAGAACTGATCGAAGCCTTGCCCCCCCTTCGAGCGGCCATCGAGGCCGATCTGCGTGCGGTGCTGGATGCCCGTTGAGCACCACGGCCAGAACAGGTGAAAACACGCGAAGCCGATGGGATCGACCGGACCAACTTGCGCCCTCCCAATGCACGGACGAACCGCATGATCCGCCTGGCGCTCGCTGATGATCAGCTCCTCTTCCGGAGGGGACTGGTGATGTTGCTCCGCGATATGGAGGGCGTGCAGGTCGTCTTCGAATGCGGGAACGGAGAGGAACTGCTCACCGGGATGCGGGACAACCCGATCGACATCGTGCTGCTGGACCTGGAAATGCCGGTGATGGACGGGATCCAAACCCTGGGCCATCTGCGCAAGGAATATCCGGAGGTGAAGGTGATCGTGCTCAGCACGCATAACAAGGAGCAGTTCATCGCGCAGGCCATGGACAGTGGCGCGGCCGGGTACATGCTGAAATCGGCGGATACCGACGAGATCGAGAGTGCCATCCGCTCCGTGCGGGAGAGTGGCTACTACTACAGCGACCGCGTGAGCCATGTGATGCTGCATGGCCTGGTGAAGAGGCAGAAGGTGAAGCCCACCTTCTACGAGGTCGATCCGCTCAGCGACCGGGAGCTCGAAGTGCTGCGCGCCATCTGTCAGGGCCTCACCAACACGGAGATCGCCGGCAAGCTCTTCATCAGTCCGCGCACCGTGGAAGGTCACCGGAACAACATGCTGCTGAAGACAGGTGCCAAGAACACGGCCGGACTTGTCGTGTACGCCATGACCAAAGCCTACTACACGCCATAGTCATGTGCGCGTACCGGCTCCTCTTGCCCGTCCTTCTGCTCTTGGCGGGGAAGGCAACGGCGCAGACCGATACGCTCGAACTTCCCTTCCGCGCGCTCACCATCGAGGATGGCCTTTCGCAGGGTATGGTGAATGCGATCGTGCAGGACCGCTACGGATTCATGTGGTTCGGCACCAAGGACGGGCTCAACCGGTACGATGGCTACACTTTCACCGTGTACCGCCACGACCCCGAGGACACCACGTCACTTCGCGACAACTACGTACAGTCCGTGGTCGAGGACAGGCAGGGCCGCCTGTGGGTCGGAACAGGCAGTGGATTGGACCTGTTCGACCGCGAGCGTGAACAGTTCGGTCATCTGCCCATCGGAGCGGGGTCCATCGGTCATGATGTCCTGAGCATCGTGCAGGACGGGAACAACGACCTCTGGGTATCGCACGACAACGGGGTGATCAAGCTGACCCTTACCGGGGCTGAGGGAACCAATGGGCTGCCGAAATGCACAAGCAAGTACCTGCTCGACCATACCTGCTTTCTGAGTACGGACAGTAAGGGGAACATCTGGGTGGGCCAACTGGATCGGGGAGGATTCCGCATCCGCCCGGATCATGCCGGAAAGGACGTCGTGGACACACTTCATCTCGAACAACCGGTCGGCGACACCCGGGAGGGCCGATCCCGCCTGGACCTCACGGGCCTGATGGTGGTGGAGGATACGGTGAACCAGCGCCTCTTCGGACTGCACCTTTTCGGCATCGTTGAGCTTGATGCGCGTTCCACGCGTGCACGCACCGTGCTTACGCTGGAGAAACCCCTTGGACATTTCCGTGGAAGCAATGCCATCTGGGATGCCAGCGGCCGTTTATGGGCCGCCCTTTCCTCGGGGATCCACGTATTCGACCCTGCTTCGGGGCGGTTGGCGCGGGCAATGCCGCGCGATCGGAACATGACCGGCCATACGAACGTGGAGAAGTGCGCCTACCGTGATCACCATGGTTCCTTGTGGTTCGGCACCGGTGGATACGGCGCGATCCGCTACGACCCGCGTGGAGAGCGCTTCCACAGCATCGCCTCGGAGAGCTGTGGAGCGATGCAGGCCGTGCGCAGCACGCGCGTGGCCGTATCCACGCATGACAGCTTCCTGCAGGAATTCGATCCGCGGACCGCGACCTGGCCCATCCACATCCCGTGGTCCGCCAAGGTGGTGCATCCGGAACTGCGATCGGAGAGCCGCTCCAACCGTGTGTTCGTGCAGGACGAGCGCGGCCGGTACTGGTTCAACCACAACGGCATCCTCAGTTACGATCCGGTACAGGATGTGATCGAACGACACCCGCGGGATCCCGCCGCTGTTGCTGCCTTTCCCGAAGAAACGTACAACGAGAGCCTGTTCCTCGAGGGCGACTCCAACCTCTGGTCGGGCACGGCGCACACCTTGTGCAGGTTCGATCGAAGCACAAGGAACTATCACCACATCCCTTATCCACGATCGCAGCCCGGCGAAGCCCAGCCGTTCCTGCATGCCATCCACCGCGCGCAGGATGGCGTGTTCTGGCTGGGCACCTCGTTGGGTCTGATGCGCTACGATCGGACCGACAGGTCGGAGCCGTGGGCCGTGTACGTCAACGATCCAACGGATGCGGCCTCACTCTCCACGGACGTGGTGTATTCGATCCTGCCAGACCCCACGGACACCGATGTGCTGTGGGTGGGCACGAACGGCGGTGGGTTGAACCGGTTCAGCAAGCGCACGGGACACGTGCGCCGCTATTCCGCCAAGGACGGCCTTCCGAACGATGTGGTCTACGGCATCCTGGCGGACGATGCGGGCCACCTCTGGATGAGCACGAACAAGGGGCTCTGCCGATTCGACCCCACCACCGGCGCATGCAGGAACTACGATGCCAGTGACGGACTGCAGGGCGATGAGTTCAACCGCTACGCGTTCTGCAAGCAGCCCGATGGCCGGATGTTCTTCGGTGGCGTGAACGGGTTCAACCACTTCGACCCGGCACAGCTGGCGGATGACAGCACGGCCAGCGCGATCCGGATCACCGCGATCAAACTGATCAACAAGGTCGTGGACTTCCGGTCGGAAGGTTCCCCGCTCAGCACGCCCGCATACCTGAGCACGGGCATGACCATCCCATACAGCGCGAACATGATCACCTTCGAGTTCGCCAGCATGGAGTTCAGCGCGCCTGAGGAGCACCGCTACCAGTACAAGTTGGAAGGCTTCGATCCCGATTGGATCATGGTCGGCACCGACCGCAGCGCCGTATACACCAACCTCGATCCCGGCACCTACACCTTCCGTGTGCGCGGCGATAACCGCGACGGCATCTGGGATACACAGGGCATCACCTATCGGTTGATCGTACTTCCGCCGTGGTGGCGCACGTGGTGGGCCTACGCGCTTTACATGATGACCCTGGTGGGAGGCGTGCTCCTATTCATACACAAGCGCACCAGCGGGCTGAAGCGGCAGAAAGAACTGTTGGAGCGCACCGTGGCCGAGCGCACCGCGGAACTGACCCGGCAGAAGGACGAGGCCGATGCACAGCGCAAACGCGCGGAGCAGAGCGAACGGGTGAAGGAGCAGTTCCTGGCCAACATGAGCCACGAGATCCGCACGCCGATGAACGCGATCATGGGCATGGGGGAGGTGCTCCAGCGTGGCACGCTCCTGCCGGAACAAAAGCCCTATATCGATGCCATCACCACCAGCAGCGAAGGCCTGCTCGTGATCGTGAACGACATCCTCGACCTGAGCAAGATCGAAGCGGGCCGCCTACGGTTGGAGAACGTGCCCCTGGACCCTCGGGCTGTGCTACAACAGGTGGTCGATACGCTGCGCTTCCGTGCCGAGGAAAAAGGGTTGAGCTTGACGACCGACATCGCGCCGGACGTGCCTGCGGCATTGATGGGGGATCCCACACGCCTGCACCAGGTCCTGCTGAACCTCGTCGGCAATGCGATCAAGTTCACCGAGCAAGGCCATGTGCGCGTGGAGATGACGGCGAAGCAGCAACCGAGCGGCGCGGTGATGCTGCGCTGCGCCATCGCCGATTCGGGCATCGGTATCGCACCGGAGCGCTTGGCACGCGTGTTCGATGAGTTCACCCAGGCCGAGAGCGATCACACCCGCAAGTACGGGGGCACCGGTCTCGGCCTTTCCATCTGCAAGCGCCTGGTGGAGATGCAGGGAGGTACCATCAGCGCAACGAGTGCACCCGGTGAGGGGAGCAGCTTCTTATTCACGATCCCATTCGCACCTGCCTTGGTCGATGCTCCCGCGGCACAGCCGGACAACCGACGACCGACAACCGACAACCGCCCACCAGAACTCCGCGGTCTTCGCATCCTGCTCGCCGAGGACAACAAGATGAACGTGATGGTGGCCAAGGTGCAGTTGAACCAGGCCATCGAAGGCGTGGTGATCGATGTGGCGGAGAACGGACAGGTCGCGGTGGACATGGTGCAGAGAACGGACAGGTCGCGGTGGACATGGTGCAGGCCAACGACTACGACATGGTCCTCATGGATGTACAGATGCCCGTGATGAACGGCATCGAGGCTGCGCGCATCATTCGCGCATTGCCGGTCAGCGCTGACAAGAAGTCGCACGTACCCATCATCGCCATGACGGCCAATGTGATGCAGAAGGAGGTGGACCGTTGCCTGGAAGCCGGCATGGACGGCTTCGTGCCCAAGCCCTTCAAGCAGGAGGATCTGCTGGCGGCCATCGGGAGGGCGCTAGCCTGATCAGAAGATCAGACAATGAGATGATCCGATGATCGCTCGCTAACGGAACTGTTTTCCCGGCTTCCGTGCTCCATCCCTGGCCGGCACTCCATTTTCTGATCATCTGATCATCTGATCGCGCTCAAATCAGGTGTTTCTACGCATGGCCGCGCTGCGGCAAGGGATGAGTTTTGGCCATCCGATCACCAACCCATGAGAACAATGGAACGAACCCAACTCCCCACCACGCGCCAACGCTGGCTAGCCAAGGCGCGGAACACCGCCCTGGCCTTGCTGCTGGGCACCTCCGCACAACACGGTAGTGCTCAAACCTATTATTGGTATGCACAGGAAGGCCAGGACAACTTCACGGGATCGATGGAGTATAACAACCCTCGCCTTCAACGACTGAATATCAATGGTATAAACACAGCAAGCGTACCGAACGGTCTCATTTGCTATTGGCCTCATCACAGGAAAGTGCCGATCAACACCCCTTGGGGTCAAGACTACGGCGGCGTGGAGACCTATTATTCCTTGCCCTACAAAACCACCAGTCAGACCGTCCAACTGGTACTGACATTCAATCATTGGGATTATACCGATTTTTCGGGTTATCCGTCCACATTCCAGGTCTTCGTGGATGGCGTGCTCAGCAGCACTTGCTCGGCTACCCAGGTCTCGGGGAGCTACATTCAAGGGGGGGACTGTATAATGCAAGTGAACCTCACCTATCTGGTAGGCAGCGGCTGGCCCTCGGGAACGCATGAGTTCGGGCTGCGACACAGCATCGGCGGCACTCCAAGATGGGACGTGCGTTTCAAAGCGGTGATGTTGGGCACCCAGTATTCGGAGATCCTCGGCTACTACAACGCGCCGGCTCTGCCGCTCACCATCCTGCGCGACCCGCCGGGCGATGCCAGCTACAGCAGCATCACCAATGCGAGCGACGTCTGTTCGGGCACCACCTCGTCCATCACCACCGGCAACACCCAGGACGGCTACTTCAAGGCGCGCATCGGCGTGGCCGGCGTCATTCCCGTCATCGGCCTGGACTACGAGATCTATGGGGAGGTGGGTGTTGACCTGGCCGCCAGTCAGTCCCAGACATCATCCAACGAATACCAGACCTGCGTTTCCACCAGCAGCACCTTCTCCACGCCAGCGAGCGGAGCACCGGATGATGTGTTCATCGGCAGTCAGGTACGGTATGCCTACGGTACCTACGTCAGCACCACCCGGCCGACCTGCGGCACGGTGGTCTCGAAGAACGAATTCTGGTCCGCACCAGTGGGTACGCTCATGAGCTTCAACTACACGGAGAGCTACATCCGCGGCACGGTGATCCCCGACCTGACCGCCGATATCGCCACCATGCCCCCCGGGAACGCGCGCGCCGCTGCGGAAACACAGTTGAGCGTGTGGTACCAGATGCTCGAAATGAACGACCAGATCAAGGCGAACGCGCCGTTGGACGTTACGCGAAATTTCAACGGCGGCGGCAACGGACAGACCTATGACCTCACCTCCAGCACCACGGAAGCATATTCCATCGACTACGACGCCCAGTTGGAAAGCGGCCTCAGCTACGAGTTCGGCGTGAACATCGGCGGCAGCGGCATCACCACGGGCGGCAGCGCGCACTTCCAACAGGGCTATGGCCGTGGCGAGACTGGAAGCAACGTGGCCACCAATACCGTGGAGTACCATCTGGAGGACGGCAACAGCTCCGACGAGTTCGCGGTAAAGGTCTACAGGGACCAGGTGCTCGGCACGTATGTGTTCGCGCTGGACAGTGCCGCGTCCAGTACCAGCTGCGACTATGAGGGAGGGTATCAGCTCGATCAGCCCCAGCTCTGGATCGGCAGCATGGGGTCCACCAACGCGCAGTTGAACGAAGTGCCCATCGGGGGCAATGCCATCTTCCCCATCTATGTCTGCAACAACAGCAACGTGGAGCGCACCTACAAGCTCACATCGGACTTCACCAGCAATCCGTTGGGGGCCATCATCTCCGGCTATAATGGGATCACCAGCGGATCCACGGTCTCCATCGTGGTGCCTCCGAACGGCTGTGGCCCGGTCGGGAATATCTACCTGAGCCAGCCGGACAACTCCATCGTTGATTTTGATGGCATTCAGTTGACCTTGAGCTCCGATTGTGGGGACATCTCAACCGCCGTTACGCTTTCGGCGCACTTCGGCACGGGCAACTTCGGCAGCTACTGCCAGCCCGCGAGCACGGCCGGCACCACGCTCGGCGACTATGTGGACGGCGTCGTTCTGAGCAACATCAACAACACGGGGACCGGCAACGTGGCCGGTGCTTCCTACACGGACTTCAGCGGGCAGTTCAGCACGCCGCTTTCGCGCAATGCGCAACGGGTGGTGGCCATCACCGCCGGAACGGGGCTGGGTGATCATTTCGCCGCGTGGATCGACTACGATCACGATGGCACTTTCGAGGCATCGGAGAAGCTCGGTGAGTTCGCGAACAGCGCTGCGGGCGAGACCCAGAACATCGCGTTCACCGTCCCGGTCAGCGCGCAATTGGGTTCCACCATCATGCGTGTACGTGGCGTCGCCTTCGGTACGGGCGAACCCGCACCCGTGGATCCCTGCTACAGCTACCAGGCCGGCGAAACGGAGGACTACGCCGTGGTGATCAACGCGAACACCCCGCAGGATTGCGCCGGTGTGAACAACGGAACAGCCCTGCCCGGAACCGCTTGCAATGACGGCAGCGCGACAACCGGCAACGATACGTGGACGGCGAACTGCCTCTGCGTGGGCCAGGTGATCGATTGCGCCGGCGTGCCCGGTGGAACAACCTCCATTGGAAGCCCGTGCGATGATGGTAACGCCAACACCGACGGTGATGCCTATGATGCGAACTGCCAATGCGCCGGCTTGCTCTACGATTGCCTCGGCGTTCTTGGAGGAACCACTGTGCAGGGCACGACCTGCGATGATGGCGATGCCGGAACCGGCAACGATGTGTACAACGCGAGCTGCCAGTGCGCTGGTCAGCTGATCGATTGCCTCGGCGTGATCGGCGGTACGACAACCGTGGGTACCCCGTGCAACGACGGCAACCCCTTGAGCGGCGGTGATGCCTATGCCGCGAACTGCGAATGCGTGGGTGCCTTCGCCACGGATTGCGCCGGTGTTGCCGGTGGAACCGCCCAACCGGGTACGGCCTGCGACGATAATGACGGTACCACAGGCAACGATACCTACGGTGTGAACTGCACCTGCGCCGGTGAACCCTACGATTGCGCTGGGAACCCCGGTGGAACACAACTGCCCGGCACGCCCTGCGATGATGGCAACAGCGCGAGCAACAACGACACCTTCACCGCGGAATGCACCTGCGAAGGCGTATTCGCGAACGATTGCCTCGGCGTTCCGGGCGGAACCGCGCTGCCAGGAGCAGCCTGCGATGACGGCAATGCCGATACCGGCAACGACGTCTATGACGCATTCTGCGCCTGCACGGGTCAACTCACCGACTGCAATGGCGTGATCGGTGGCCCTGCGCAACCCGGCTTCGGTTGTGATGATGGCAACGCGGCCACCGGAGGCGATGTGATCGACGAGAATTGCGTGTGCGCCGGACAGCTGATCGACTGCTTGGGTCTTCCCGGTGGCGAGGCCCTGGTGGGATCGGCATGCGATGATGCGAACGCGAGCACCAGCAACGATGTGTACACGACGGAGTGCATTTGTGCCGGCGTGCTCCCCAACGATTGCGAAGGCGTGGCCGGCGGAACGGCCCAGCCCGGCACCACCTGCGATGATGGCGATGCCACGACAGGCAACGACGTATATGGCACCAACTGCGTATGCGCCGGTGAGCTGATCGACTGCGAAGGCACGATCGGTGGTCCGGTACTGCCCGGCACGCCTTGCGATGACGGCGTGGCCTGCACAGCGAACGATGTGCGCGGCGCGGATTGCGTTTGCAGCGGGACCACCATCACCATCGGTGCCATTTCAGGGGCCACCACGGTGATCGGGAATACCTCCAACGTATACCTGGTAGCCCCCGTGGCCAATGCCAACAGCTACAACTGGGCCCTGCCGAACGGTTGGTCCACGATCGACAACGGAGCCTTCGCGCTGATCGCCGAGGTCGGCAACACGCCGGGACCGGTCGAACTCTGCGTAACGGCCACCGTGGGCGCCTGCGAAGTCACCAGTTGCGTTACGGTCACCGTGGACTTCAACACGGGGATCACTACCAGCGATGCGACTTCCGCCGATTGGTTCACCGTGCAGCCCAATCCGTCCAACGGCATGTTCAATATCCTGCCTTCGGACGATGGCAAGGAGCCCGTGCGCATCTCCGTGCACGACGGTGTCGGCCGCAACGTCATCGCGCCGTTCATGCTTTCACTTGAACGGTCGTTCCCGC
>JBGAJW010000086.1:0-20055 GCA_044224725.1 Flavobacteriales bacterium | reverse complement strand
GCAAGGACATCAAGGTGCTGGGCCGCGAAGGGCTGGGCATCGTGTACGTGGGCGCCAACAGCATGCAAAGCGGCAATTACATCAGCGAGCACGACACGCTGATCTCGCAGAAGCTGGGGCACGTGCTCTGCGGCGGCGACCTGTCGGAGCCCACGGAAGTGAGCGAGCAATACCTGCTGGACCTGGAGCGCAAGACCTTCCTGGAACTGTGCATGCAGCGCAAAACGCTGGAGCGCCTGCAGTCCATCATAACCAGCGGGAAAGTGCTGAGGAACTGATGGAACCGGGAATGGCAGCATATATCTGGGAATACCACCGACGTTTGATGACCGAGGTGGAACAGAAAGCTTGGCGCCATCGCTGGCTCACATCCAAGCGGCCGAACGGGCCATACACGGATGATCTGAAGGAGAAGTTCCTAACCGATGATCCGGCGGCGCTGGAATTGGCGGCATTGGACTTTCCGATCTTCATGGAACGCATCGTGAACCGCATCTGGGCAGAGAACAGCGAAACGCTTGAATTTCATCGCTGTCCGAAATGCAAGGGGATCTGCCGAACCCCGAAAGCACAACAGTGCAGATTCTGTCATCATGATTGGCACTAGCAGATGAATGCGGTGAAGCATAGTGGTGGTTTGGGCGTGCCCCTCCCCCGGCACAAGGCCAGGGCTCGGGTCGCGCTTTCCGCTACAAGTCCTCGCGCGGATTACCGCGCTGTGGGCTTTCCGCTGCAATCGCTCACGCGAAATACGCACCGAGCATGACTATCGCAGAACTAAAACTGATGAAGGAGTCGGAAGACCGCGTGGAGTTCAAAGAGGCGCGGAACAATTTCTCCTATGCCGGTAGCAAGCACACCGACCCAAACGAACGTCGACGCTGTTTCCTTGGATACGTAGCGGCACTCGCCAATGAAGGTGGTGGGCACTTGGTTTTGGGTATGACCAATGCGCATCCGCACGAAGTAGTGGGTTCGACGTTCGCAGCGGGCAAGATCGGGGGATTGGAGGACGATGTGTACAACAAGCTCCGCATCCGGATCCATGTCGAAGAGGAACACGAGGATGGTAAGCGCGTGGTGATCGTCCACATTCCATCGCGTGCGGTAGGCAGGCCCTTGAAGTTTGAAGGCGTCGCGTTAATGCGCACAGGTGATAGCCTGCGACCGATGTCCGACGATGAGCTATTCAGTGTGCTGTCAGAACAGGAACCTGATTTCTCTGCCAAGACTTGCAAAGGACTGACCATAAACGACCTTGACCTGGAGGCGGTCGCGCGAATGAAGAGTGCCTATGCGAAGAAGCAGAAGAACCCGGCTTTCGCACAGCTAAGCCTGGAGCAGACGCTGAGCGACCTTGATCTTTCCAATGGGGAGGGACTGACCTACGCTGCGTTGATCCTGCTGGGCAAGGTGGAAGTCATCAAACAGTATCTCCCCCAGAGCCGTATCGTAAGGGAGTTCCGCAACGAGGATGCGCAGATCCACCACGACTCGCGTGATGTGTTCGAAGGACCATTGTACAAGGTGATCGATGCAGTATGGAACGCCATCAATGACCCACGGCTCAACCGCAAGACACCGGTACAATTCGGCTCATACATCTTCGACATATTCAGCCTGAACGAATCGGTGATCCGCGAAGCACTGTTGAACGCGGTGGCCCACCGCGACTACACCATGCAGAGCGAGGTGGTAGTGAAGCAGTACACGGACCGCATTGTAATCAATAACCCCGGTGGCTTCCCAAAAGGAGTGACCCTGGAGAACCTGCTCACCGTCAGCAGCACGCCGCGTAGCCGCCTGATGACGGAGGTCATGGAGAAGACCGGCCTTGTGGAACGCAGCGGCCAGGGCGTTGACAAAATCTTCTCGATCACACTCTCAGAAGGAAAGGCTGAACCTGATTACTCCGCCTCTGATGCCTTCCAGGTAACACTCGCTTTGTCGTGCATCATCATCGACAAAGCCTTTCATGTGTTCATCAATCGCTACCAGCAGAGCGACAAGGAGCCCAAGCTGGGAGTGGAACAGATAATCACGCTGTGCAAGATCCGGAGCAACATGTTCCAGAACTTGAAGCAAACGGTGGTGGATCAGTTGCTCACGATGGGTATGGTGGAACGTGTGCACTCCTCAGCGAAGCGATATATCCTGCACGGGGACTACTACCAAATGGTCAACGCCGACCAGCGGATCGGTAGGCGCTACTTGACACATGAAGTGGAGGGAGCGGTACTCGCCCTTCAAGGTGGCAACAAGAAGATGAGTGAAGTGGTGAGCCGTTTGCATCCGCACCTTACCCGCAACCAAGTGCGCTTCCTCTTGAAGAAGCTCATTGAGGATGGCATTGCGATCCCTTCAGGTAAACTGAAGGGTGCACGCTACTCCCTCACTCCCGCCTTCGCCGATTATCGAGGTAGCACTTTGGTGAGCGAGGTGCTTTCAGAATTGAGGGCCAAACATGCCTTGTCCGATGTCCCATAAACTATCACCTCAACAAGGACCTCAGGGGTGGTGGTCAGTCCAACTCACCCGGGCATTCAATTCTCCATATCCGGGGTGTCCAATTGATATATCTGGAGAGGCCTTGACTTATCCCCCTGATAACCAGAAGACTCAAACTATCCCGTCCTTACCCCCTCTTCTCCATATCCCCACCCCGATCTGCCAAAACACCCCGCCCCACCCCTCCTTCAATTCTCCATATCAGGGGGCCGATCTTGATATAACCGGAGGGGCAATTTCAAGCCGGTCTGAACCTCAGCCGATTACCTCTTCAGCGGTGCGCACCGCTGTTCTCCATATCGTACCACCGAGCCAACATATCGGTGCTCACCACCGACAACAATCTGCATTTCGCGTGAGCGATCGCAGCGGCACCCCGCAGGCCGGTGATCCGGCCGAGGAGTACAGCGCAGAGCGCGACCCCGAGCCCCGACCTCGCGCCGGGGGAGGGGACACGCCCAACACTTCGACAAGCTCAGTGTAACAACACGAACATGAACGCATACATCATCTCCGGTTTCCGCAACGCGGGAGGAAGTCTATGGTCTATGGTCAGTGGTCTATGGCCGGGAGAGAGAAGTGTGTTGGTTGACGAATGCACGGCCAACGACCATAGACCAAAGACCAGCGACCGCATTTCAAAATGAACCGGTACAAGAACCTCGAGATCTGGAAGGACGCGATCAAGCTTGCGAAGGCTGTTCATGTCCTTACGGAGTCGTTGCCGAAAGAGGAGACCTATGGCCTGAAGAGCCAGTTGAGGCGCGCAGCTGTTTCAGTAGCCAGCAACATCGCGGAAGGCGCTGGACGGAACACGAATGGAGAGTTCTATCAATTCCTCGGCATTGCGATCGGCTCAGCGTTCGAGGTGGATACCCAACTGACCATTGGGGTCGAGTTAGGCTATTTCAAAGCAGATGCAGTGAAGGAGCTTGGCTTGCAGATCGACAGCCTCGCCAACCGTGTGAACAAACTTCAACAGACACTTACTCCCGGCAAGCCTCGTCCAGCGAGCTTGTCGGGCCAGCGACCATAGACCAACGACCATAGACGCACTCACATGAATGCCTACATCATAGCCGGATTCAGAAGCGCAGTAGGAAAAGCGCCCCGTGGAAAGTTCAGGTTCACCAGACCCGATGATCTCGCAGTGATCGTGGGCAACGCCACGCCCGAGGCCGAGCAGGGCCTGAACGTGGGCCGCATGATCAGCCTGATGGGCCTGAACACCGACAAGGTGCCGGGCATGACGGTGAACCGCTATTGCAGCAGCGGCAGCGAGACGATCGCCATTGCCGCGGCCAAGATCCACAGCGGGCAGGCCGATGTGATCATCGCCGGTGGCGTGGAGTGCATGAGCCCGATCCCCTTCGGCGGCTGGCGCATCGTGCCCAACTACGAGGTGAGCAAGGCGAACCCCACCTACTACTGGGGCATGGGCCTCACCGCCGAGGCCGTGGCGCGCGACTTCAAGGTGAGCCGCGAGGACCAGGACGCCTTCAGCCTGAAGAGCCACGAGAAGGCGCTGGCCGCGATCAAGGAAGGCCGCTTCAAGGACGAGATCGTGCCGATGGACGTGGAACGCGTGTACCTCGACGAGAAGGAGAAGCGACAAGTCGAGAAGTACGTGGTGGACACGGATGAAGGTCCGCGCGCGAGCACCCTGGAAGGCCTGGCGAAGTTGAAGCCGGTGTTCGACGCGAAGGGCACGGTAACGGCGGGCAACAGCAGCCAGACGAGCGATGGCGCGGCCTTCGTGCTGGTGGTGAGCGAGCGCATGCTGAAGCAGCTGAACGTGCAGCCGATCGCGCGCCTCCTCTCCTACCATGTGGCGGGCGTGGAGCCGCGCATCATGGGCATCGGTCCGGTGGCGGCGGTGCCGAAGGCGCTGGAGAAGGCCGGGCTGAAGATGAACGACATCGGGCTGTTCGAGCTGAACGAGGCCTTCGCATCGCAATCACTGGCGGTGGTGCGCGAGCTGGGGATCAACCCGGAGATCGTGAACGTGAACGGCGGCGCCATCGCGCTGGGGCATCCGCTGGGGTGCACGGGGACGAAGCTGACGGTGCAGTTGCTGAACGAGATGCGTAGACGGAAGCAGAAGTATGGGGTGGTTACGATGTGCGTGGGGACGGGGCAGGGGGCGGCGAGTGTGTTCGAGTTGCTGAATTGATGGAACAGAAGCGTGATAGTGGTGCCCGCCCTGAGCGGAGTCGAAGGGTGGGCGTGCCCCCGCCTCAAATGCAGGCGGGGTCCGGCTTTCCGCTGTACTCCTCGCACGGATTACCGTGCTGCGGGGTGCCGCTTCAATCCGTCACGCGAAATGCGGGAGCATGACCATGAATGAGCTTATGACTCTTCTCGGAACATCGAACGGCAGGCAACTGTACCATATCTCGGGCAGGGAGCTTGGGCAATGGGAAGCTCTGCTACCAAAGACGAACTGGTTGGCGCTTCCCATTCTGGAATTGCCTGACAAGTCTCAAGCTGAACGCATTGCACGGGCATGTTTGGACAACGATGTGGCATACGTCTGCACATTAGGCCCAGCATGCGAGATGCTGCATGACTGGATCGATGAAACCATCCTTGTCGATCGAGTAAACGGAGGGCTATCAGTTTCTTCTCAAGAGGACTTCGAGCACTCGCCAATGACCACTTGGCACGATGACTTTAAAGAAGGTGTCTGGTTCGCACTCACAGTGGCGTACGACGACTACAAGGAGATCAATGCTGTGGTTTGCATTGACATGACTGAGCAGGGCGAGAAGGAACGTATCGGCTCTTTGCTCGAAGCCATCAACAATGGTTGGCTTCCATCAGACCGTGACTGATGATGAAACCCGCGACTTCCACACCCAAGAACGGCCCTTGCAAGGCCTGCTTCAAGCACGGCAGCCTGTCCGTATGTTGTTCAATGCGCGTTGACGAAGAAGCCGTCACCCGCTGAAACCATGAGCGCCCTGCTACCCTCCGCTACTCTCTTTGAACAGCACCAGATCCGTCGGCTTTACGATGATGCCACGGAGACATGGTGGTTCTCGGTCATTGACATTGTTCAAGCCCTCATACAGCAACCTGATCAGCGCACCGCGCGCAAGTACTGGAACAAGCTGAAACAGCGGCTGGGCGCGGAAGGAAGTCAGTTGGTGACAAACTGTCACCAACTGAAATTGGAGTCCGCCGACGGCAAGAAGTACCTCACCGATGTGGCCACCGCCGAGACCTTGTTGCGACTGGTCCAATCCGTTCCCAGCCCGAAAGCAGAGCCTATCAAACTCTGGCTCGCGAAGGTGGGCTACGAGCGCATGCAAGAGATGGTCGATCCAAGCCTTTCCGTTGATCGTGCCCGCGAACTCTGGCTGAAACACGGCCGCAGCGAGAAGTGGATCCAGCAGCGCATGATGGGCCAGGAGACGCGCAACAAGCTCACTGACTACTGGAAGGACCACGACATCAAGGAAGGTGAAGAGTTCGCGATCCTCACGAACATCATCCACCAGGAGTGGAGTGGCGTAACGGTGAAGGACCACAAGTCCATCAAGGGCCTGAAGACCCAGAACCTCCGCGACCACATGACCGAAGCCGAACTGATCTTCACAGCACTGGCCGAAATGAGCACGCGGCAGATCGCCGAAACCGAGCAGGCCACTGGCATGCCGAAGAACAAGGTGGCGGCACGAAAAGGCGGCGGCATCGCGAAGAAGGCGCGGCTGGAACTCGAGCAGCGCACGGGTAAGGCGGTGGTATCGGGGAGCAATTTCCTGCCGCCGAAGAAGAAGGGATTGAAGAAGTGATCGGATGAACCGACGCGGCTCACATAGCACGAGTACTTCACTCCAACGGGAAGCTGCGCACGTGTTCGTAGCGCGCACTCTGTTGCAACAGTCGCTTGAGCAGGATCACCTCGCACACACGCTCATCGCTGGTATGCTCATGCGGGGCCAACAGCTCCCAAGCCTTGTCGAACTGCGCGGGCTTGAGTCCTGCCGCGATGGTGAGGTGCGGGTGGTCGGTCTCGCGGATGGCCTCGCGCAAGAGATCATTGCCTTTCAACGTTGTGACGATGGATGTGCGTACCGTAGCGATAGCGTCCTTCTGTACCGGGTCGATGTAGATGGTGCGCTTGTCGGGGAAGTGCGTGATGCCGTTGAAGCGGAGCACGAAGCCTTTGTGACCGACCACATCGCGTGCGATCCTTTCGCAGATGTCGCCTTCACATTCCAACGGCACGTCGGCGAAGAAGAGCGTGATGTGTGGTACGGTGTTGCGCCCGCTGAAAGAGCCGACGCGCTCATGCACCATGGCCTTCAGCCGGTCCACCTCGGTGGAAAGCGACGGGGAGGGAAGGATGGTGAGGAGGAAGCGATACAGCTGCACGGCCGCAAATCTCTGACTTCCACAACACGAACGAACTCCTTCCCTCTCCGTTAGAACCCTCTCAATTCAGCAGTCATGAGCACCGAAACCAAGCCCAAAGCCCTTCAAGGCGGCGAATTCCTGATCCGCGAAAGCGCTCCGCAGGACATCTTCATTCCCGAGGAGTTCAACGAGGAGCAGCGCATGATCGCGCAGACCTGCACGGAGTTCCTGCAACAGAACGTGTGGCCGAACGTGGAGAAGATCGACCACCAGGAGGAGGGATTGATGGTGAGCCTGCTGGAAAAGGCGGGCGAGCTGGGCCTGCTCGGCATCAGCGTACCGGAAGACCTCGGCGGCTTCGGCAAGGACTTCGTGACGACGATGCTGGCCACGGAGCGCACCGGCGCAGGCTACAGCTTCAGTGTGGCGATCGCCGCGCATACGGGGATCGGCACCCTGCCTACGCTCTATTACGGCAACGATGCGCAATGGAAGAAGTACATTCCCAAGATGGCCAGCGGCGAGTGGAAGGCCTGCTACTGCCTCACTGAGCCCGGCAGCGGCAGCGATGCGAACAGCGGCAAGACGAAAGCGGTACTGACGCCTGATGGCAAGCACTACCTCATCAACGGCCAGAAGATGTGGATCACCAACGGCGGCTTCGCCGATGTGTTCACGGTCTTCGCCAAGATCGATGACGACAAGAATCTCAGTGCCTTCATCGTGGAAAAGGGCTTTGGCGGCATCACGCTGAACCCCGAGGAACACAAGATGGGGATCAAGGGCAGCAGCACGCGCCAAGTGTTCTTCAATGACTGCAAGGTGCCGGTGGAGAACCTCCTGAGCGAGCGCGGGAACGGTTTCAAGATCGCAGTGAACATCCTGAACATCGGCCGGATCAAACTCGCGGGTGCTGCGCTGGGCGGTGCGAAGCAGACGCTGGACATCGCGATCAACTACGCGAACGAGCGCCAGCAATTCGGCAAGTCGATCAGCACCTTCGGTGCGATCCAACAAAAGCTGGCGGACATGGCGATCTACTGCTACGTGGTGGAGAGCGCGACCTATCGCTGCAGCTACGACATGGAGCAGGCGATCGAAGCACTTGAAGCCGGTGGTGCCGATCACGCGACCGCGCTGCTGAAAGGTGTGGAGCAATACGCCGCTGAAGCAGCCATCCTGAAAGTGGCCGGCAGCGAATGCCTGGACTACGTGGTGGACGAAGCCGTGCAGATCTATGGCGGCATGGGCTACAGCGCTGAAAGTCCCGTGGAGCGCGCCTACCGCGACAGCCGCATCAACCGGATATTCGAAGGCACCAACGAGATCAACCGCCTGCTCACCGTGGACATGCTGCTGAAGCGCGCGATGAAAGGCCAGCTCGACCTGATGGGTCCAGCGATGCAAGTGGCCTCCGAGCTCATGGGCATTCCCGATATGCCCGAACCCGACGAGAGCTTGCTAGGTGAAGAGAAACGCATGGTAGCGAACTTCAAGAAGGCCGTGCTGATGGCAGCCGGCGGCGCCGCGCAGAAGCTGGGCCTCGCGCTCGGCGATGAGCAGGAGATCGTGATGCGCATCAGCGACATGGTGATCGACACCTACCTCGCTGAGAGCGTGCTGTTGCGCACGCTGAAGCTGGCTTCGATGAAAGGTGCCGAGGCTTGCAACGAGCAAGTGGCGATGGCCCAGATCTTCATCCACGATGCAGCGGATCGCATCGCCAAGAACGCCAAGGAAGCGGTGAACGCCTTCGCCGAGGGCGATGAGCGCCAAGCGATGCTGATGGGTGCGAAGCGCTTCACCAAGAGCGCGCCGTTCAATTCGAAGAACGCACGGAGGCTGGTGGCGGCGAAGCTGATCGGGAGCGGGAAGAATCCGTTCTGAAGTCTTTCACCGCCAAGGCACCAATAGCGCCAAGAAACCGCAACGAAATACACGGTGGCGACGCCATTGCGTCGTAGCGTCGTTGCGGTCCAACGGCATTCGTAGTTTCGGGCATGCGTCGCCTCGCCCCTTCCCTGCTGCTGCTATCGTTTTCAGGACTCGCCCAGACCTGGACGCAGCTTCCTGACTTTCCAGGAACAGCCCGCGATGACGCGTCCGCATTCGCGATCGGCAGTGATGTCTTTGTCGGTACTGGAATGGACGTTGGCTTCGCGTTGACGAGTGATTGGTACAAATACAGCACGACCGCCAACACATGGAGTTCGATCGCTGCCTTGCCCACGAGCGGCAGGCAGTACTCGGCATCCTTCTCCATCGATGGCATCGGATATCTCTTCGGCGGAACGGACGGAAACGCGCTGAGCGAACTGTGGGCATACGATCCGTTATCGGACCAGTGGGCGCAACGTGCTCCGCTGCCCTCTGACGGGCTCGCCAGTGCGGTCGCCTTTACCCTGAATGGCATGGGGTACATAGCCACCGGGAAAACAGCGCCGGACTTCGTTCCCACGAACCAGCTTTGGGAGTACGACCCGGTCTCCGATCTATGGAGCCAACGGCCGAGCCTACCCGGCCTAGGACGCGCACTTTCCAGTGCGTTCGTTATCGGAGACACGGCATACGTTCAGGGAGGCCAGTTGGGGAATGGCAATGTCGTCGATGATCTCTGGAAATACGACGGCTCTTCTGGAACATGGGCCCAAGGCTGGTCTGTTGGTATGTTATCGATCGGGGCCGACGGCTTTGGTCTCTGGGATCGCGGAGTGAATGTTTGCGGCACATACGACCTTGGAGCTGTCCCTTACGAAGCCAGCACCGACGTCTACATACAGAACGACGGTGTCTGGATGTGGGCGCCGCCCATGTTCACCGGACCTGGGCGCAAAGGAGGTTGCGGGGCTATTGTCGGGAACGTGGTCTACTACGGAACAGGAACAACAGGTGTAGAGCGATTGAACGATTGGTACAAACTGGAATTCCCGATCGGCGTTAACGAACAGGAAGCACCGGCGTTCTCTCTCGCACCCGTTCCCGCCGACGTGATGCTGACGGTCCGAACGGAAGTCCCCAATACTTGGGAAACCTGGGCGCTCACGGGTTCGGACGGACGGGTACTACTGCGCGGAATGATGCGGAACAACGACACGGAGATCCCTACCGGAACGATCGTACCGGGCGTGTACCTGCTCAGCCTCTCAGGCATCCACGGCACGGCCACCAAGCGGTTCACGGTGATGCACTGAGCCGGGCATCCACCGTTCTCAATGTTCGTCCAATGCTCGGGGTCACCTTCCGGGCCAAGGCGCATTCATATGTGAACAGCGCCACGCAATGATCGGCCATTGGCGCTGTTCCAACAGAAGGGAACGACCACTTGGACCAATGCCGCGCCGGGCTCACGGCGCAAGACCATGCTTCACCCACGCACACCCATCGCCTTGCTCACACTGTGTGGCGCACTCTTCGCGAACGCGCAGGCCCCGCTCGAAAAGAGCGTCCACTTCAACACGGCCTCCGCTGAACTCGACGCCGCATCCATCGCCATCATCCGTTCGATATGCACGGACCTTGGCGAACGGCTGCCCACGAGCATCACCATCACCGGACACACGGATGACCGCGGGTCGGACGCGTACAACGCCGTGCTCTCACAACGCAGGGCCGATGCGGTCCGCGAACTCTTGCGCTCCACATGTCCTGACCTGTCCGGGGCGGACATCTCCTGGAAAGGCGAACAGGTCCCGATCGCGGACAACAACAGTGAAAGCGGCCGCGCGCTCAATCGCCGCGTCGACGTGGCCTTGTCCTTTACCGAGGAAACGATACCGGATGAAGCCGTGGTCGATCGTGACCGCGCCTATCCATTGATCGAGCCGTTGATGCCATTGGTGGACAAACAGCGCGAGCACTTCAACGTGGACGCCTCGCAAGCCGTTGACATCCGAACGAAGGAAGGCTGGACCGTTCACATCGACGGCGGCTCCATCGTTGATGCGATGGGCAACCCGGTGCTAGGCCCGGTGGACGTGACCTGTCGCGCGTTCTTCACCCCGGCGGAAGCGATCGCGAGCGGCATACCGATGTTCGTTGGGCATGGGGATGATGCGGGCCACATGGAAAGCGCTGGCATGTACGAGGTGCTGGCGACCAGGAACGGGGAACCGCTCGGCCTCGCGCCCGGCCGTGACATCAGTATCCAACGCAGCGCGGCGGCGATGCCGGGCCCAGGATTCAACAACTTCATGCTCGACCCTGCCACGGGAGCATGGCGCGATGAAGGCCCCACAACCCTTGTCGCCTCACCCATCGTCGAGTTTTCCGGCGCACTTGTGGCAGCTACGGATGTGGGGGAAGTAACGGACATCGACAGTCTCGCGGCTTGGTGGACCTACCAGCAGGAAATGCAGGGCGTACCGCGCATGCCGGACACCCTCACCTTCAAAGCCCGTCAGTTGGACCGCAACTACTGCCTGACCACGCCCTGTACGGCATTGCCCGACGAGAAGGGCATGTGGAAGGGCCGGGTGATCGAGCGGGGCCGCACGGAAAAAGTGCCGCGGATCCAATTGCGTACCGGGCAGAAACGCATGGCCTCTCCGGGCCGGATCTACTTTCAAGTGAAGAATACCAAAGGCTGGCTTCATCCGGAATGGAGCGTGTTCGGCGATGAGAAGAATTGGGTCTACAACGGTCCGATGGACCGCGCCGAATGGCTGGACAGCGTTGCCAGCAAGCATCTCTACCAGGACATTGAACTGGTCGCCGAGCCGGGCAGTGACGAAGGGGTCCTCCGGTTGAAGTCGCAGGGCGCGTGGATCGAACTGCCGCTGGACCTTTCCATGTACCGTCACACCAAAGCCGATGAACTCGCATGGGATCGGCAGTTGTCCACGTTCCACAGGCGGGTGGAGAACAAGATAAAGCAGTTCGACACTCACCTGGCATCCAGCACGGCCAACACGAAGCGACGGATCCTCCGTGATGAGGCCGCTGCCTACATGACGGCACGGCGCAAGATGCGCGAGGATGAGAAAGCGATGACGAAAGCGGATTGGGTCGCGTCAACCCGCGCGGCGGCGCAAAACAGGGCTGCTGTGAACATGGCGCTCCGAGGAAATTGGCCTGACTTCTCGACCTGGGACAACGAGACCATAGCGGCCTACGAAGCGAAAATGTACAATGGCATCGATACCGATTCCTTGGACGGTGCACGAGCAAAGGCCGGTGCGATCGCGCAGACGCTGACCATGAGCGGCTTCGGCATCTACAACTGCGACAGGGTCTTTCGCCAGCTGGTGGAACCCAGCGCCATCGCCGTGATCGACGAGAAGGGGCAGCCCTTCCGGTGGCATACCGCTTATGGCGTGCTGGACGACCGCAACGCGGTGATCACTTACTGGGGCAACGGCTCCGGGAAGAACGACCGGATGCGCCTGAGCCGGGACATGATAAGTGTGATGTTCATCGGACCTGACAACTCGATCCTGATCGCCAAGTCACCGGGAAAGCAATGCTCGGGAAGGGAAAGCGCAACCGTGAAAGGGGTGCGTGCGGCCCAACCTGCCACGAAAGAGCAGCTCGATGCGCTCGTGATGCGCTGACATCGCTGCCGTTGTCGCGTCCCGGGCGTGCGGACTTCCGCGCTCCCGGGACGCGTACTTTTCCGCCATCACGCACGGCACATGAACTTCCTCGACCCCGCGCTCGACGCGTATTGCGAACTCAACGGTGGAGAAGAAGCCTGGTACTTGAAGGAGCTGACCGCCGAAACGCACGACAAGGTGCAGATGCCCATGATGATCAGCGGGCACCTGCAGGGCCGCTTCCTCTCCATGCTGAGCCACTTGGTGCGACCGAAGACCATCGTGGAGATCGGCACCTACACGGGCTACAGCGCATTGTGCTTGGCCGAAGGACTGGCCGAGGGCGGCATGCTGCACACCATCGACATCGACCCCTATCTGCCCGAGATGGTGAATCGCTACATCGAAAAAGCGGGCATGCTGGACCGCATCAGCATGCACCACCGGCCCGCGTTGGAGATCATCCCCACCTTGCCCGCACCCTTCGACCTCGTGTTCATCGACGCGGACAAGCAGAACTATCCGAACTACTTCGATGCGGTGATCGACCGCATGCGGCCGGGCGGCATCATCATCGCGGACAACGTGCTGTGGGACGGGAAGATCCTCCGGCCCGACACGGAACAGGATGATGCCACGCGCGCGCTGGCGGCATACGCGCGGAAAGTGAAGAGCGATCCCCGCGTGGAACAGGTGATGGTGCCGATCCGCGATGGAGTGCTGTTGGCGCGGAGGAAGTGAGCATTTACCGGCGGTACGTGATCAGGTGAAGAGGTTGCCTCGCGGCAACCTGTTGCGGATGCGCACGTTGTCTTGGCAACCCACCGTCCTGTGCCATGTTCCACCGTCGCGCCCTACTCGCGGCCGCTCTGCTCTCTGGGCTCGCGGTCTCCATCCAAGCCCAAGTGAATGGCTATGCCGAAGTGACGAACATCACGGGCAGCACGCTCACCATCGGCACGGTGAACGAGAGCTTCGATTCTTTCGAGGACGGCCGCCAGGCCATCCTGATGCAGATGCAGGATGACGTGGTGGGCGCGAACCTGCTGAACAACGCGGCATTCGGCAACATCTCCGCCGTGACCTCCGCTGGGACGTGGGAGATCGTCACCGTAGCGACCCATGTCGAAGCCGGGAGTATTCCCACCTCCATCACGATCACGGCCGCGCCGACGCACATCTATCATTTCGGCCCGAAGTGTACCGTGCAGTTGATCACCTTCCCGGAACGCGGAAGCCCCGACTACACGACCACGGCACCGATGAACGCCATGCCATGGGACGGTGTCCTTGGCGGAGTGGTCTGTTTCCAAGTGAGCGGCACCCTCACATTGGCGCACGACATCCGCGCGGACGGCGCTGGCTTCCGGGGCGGCTTGCCATCCAACAACTACAGTGGTGCTTGTGTGCCGTTCACGTACATCGCTTCCATCTCGAACTATGGTGAGAAAGGGGATGGCGTGCAACGCAACAGCGACCCGAACCTCCAATACGCACGCGGCAAATTCGCCAACGGCGGAGGGGGTGGCAATCCGAACAATGCCGGTGGAGGGGGTGGCAGCAATTTCTCGGCGGGCGGCGGCGGCGGCGGCGGTTACGGATGTGCGGCAGGCGGTCTGCCGGGTGCTTTTTTGGCCTCCTACGTTCTTCCCTACCGGTTCTTCATGGGTGGCAGCGGAGGAGGCGGGCAACAGAACAACTCCGTGGGCGGTGCTGGCGGCGCGGGCGGCGGTATCGTCATCGTGAAGATGAACACGCTGCGGACCGTCGGCCCCTGCGGGGGATTGTTCATCAGTGCCAACGGTGCGAATGGGCAGAGCTCCATCGGTGCGCCTCCGGACGGCGCGGGCGGCGGAGGTGCGGGAGGAAGCGTGTACACCATCGTGAACTCCTTCAGCATAGACCCCACCTGTACAGTGAGTTGCCAGGCCAACGGTGGTAATGGTGGCAACGTTACCAACACGAACCCATACCCCGGGAATTGGGTGGATTGCGGCGGCGGCGGCGGCGGCGGCGGACAGGGGTTCGTGGGCTGCGGCGGAGGTGCTGGCGGAAACGGAGGAAGCGGCTGGGGCGGCATGAGCGGAGGAACCGCCTCCGGGACCGGTGGAACGCACGACCCTGGCGGCGGACACGCGCCAAACGCACCGGGACCGAACAACGCCGGTGTGCTCGGCTTCCCCGGAGGTCCTGGACTTCCGGTCGAACTCCTCTCCTTCAGCGGAAGAGCGATGGCCGACGGTGTGAAGCTCGAATGGTACACGGCCACCGAGCACAACAGTGAAGGCTTCCGTGTGCAACGCTCACGCGACGCGATGACCTGGGAGCACGTTGCGCACGTGCCAGCGGCCGGAGAAAGCCAATCGACCATCCACTATGACGCGCTCGACGCGGACCCGATCCCCGGACTGGCCTTCTACCGGCTCGAACAATACGATCTGGACGGCGCATCCGAGATCTTCCCGATGATCGCCGTGGAGTGGAACGGACCGGTGGACATCACGATATATCCCAATCCGGCGAGCGGCCTGCTCACCGTTTCGGGCATCAGCGATAGTCCCCTCACGGTGATACTGACCGACGCGCTTGGCAGACGGACCCTGCAACATTCGCTCACCTCACAGGCCCGCACCATCGATCTGGGCGATGTGGCGAACGGCGCATACCAAGTGACGGTGTCCAGTACCGGAGGGGAGGTGTTGAAGACGACGGTGATCGTGCAGCACTAAGAGGCTGAAGCCGATCCCGCGACCGGTCAGGTCGACCACGTCCTCTGTGGCGATGCGTCTAACTTGGCGCGCCCCTCTCCGCCTTCCGAGTGGACGGGCGGACCGAACATGATCGACCTGCGGAGCGATACCGTGACGAAACCGACACCCGCCATGCGCGAAGCCATGCTGCGCGCCGAAGTGGGCGATGACGTGTTCGGCGAAGACCCCACCGTTATCGCATTGGAAGAACGCATGGCCGCATTGTTCGGCCATGAAGCCGGCCTGTACTGCAGCAGTGGCACGCAAACGAACCAGATCGCCATCAACGTGCATACACGGCCGGGCGATGAAGTGATCTGTGATGAAGGCGCGCACATCTACAGGTACGAGGGCGGCGGCTTGATGGCCAACAGCGGCTGCAGCGTGAGATTCGTGCCCAGCGATCGGGGCCGGTTCACGGTGAACGACGTCGAAAACGGCATCGGGAACCCGGCGGACGTCCATCAGGCGCGCACGCGTTTGGTGAACGTGGAGAACACAGCGAACCGCGGCGGTGGAGCGGTATGGCGTCTGGACGAGGTGAAGCACATCCGGACGCTCTGTGATCAGCGGGGTCTTGCCTTGCACATGGATGGCGCGCGGATCTTCAATGCGCTGGCCGTCACCGGTGAACGACCAGCGGAATGGGGCGCGGTATTCCACAGCATCAGCATCTGCCTGAGCAAGGGCCTGGGCGCTCCCGTGGGCTCGGTACTCATCGGTGAGCGCGACTTCATCCTCCATGCCCGGCGCGTGCGCAAGCGCTTCGGCGGCGGCATGCGGCAAGCCGGGATCATCGCGGCTGCAGGACTCCATGCATTGGACCATCATGTCATGCGGCTCGGGGATGACCACGCTCGCGCAAAGCGATTGGAACAGGTGCTCTCCAAGCTTCCATGGGTGGAGAACACTTTGCCCGTGGAAACGAACATCGTCGTCTTCACCCTGAAGAACAAGAGCGGCGTGGGCGATATCCTTACGAAACTCCGCGAAGCGGACATACTGGCCATGCAGTTCGGCCCCGGTATGGTGCGCATGGTCATGCACTTGGATGTGGATGACGCCGCACTCGCTCAGGTGGTGAACGTTCTTCAGCGGATCGGGGAATGAAGCGTACGCGACTGATGAACCTCGCCCTGGTCACGGCCATCGCCGTGGTCTGGCTCTTGTTCGCGGCGCTCATCACCTGGGGATTGCTCAATGGCGACGCGCGCGACCGCGACCTGGGAGCCGCCGCGCTCGAGCGCCTGATCGGGATACAGCGGTCCCAACTGAGCATGGCCCTGCGTCGCGTTGAACAGGACCTGCGCGAAGAAGCGTCATACGCCGCTGCGCACGACAGTGCGACCGATGCGATGCTGCGGGATCGTTGGCTGCCACTGATGGAGAGTGACTGGGCTCTTCGTTCCATCGGCCTCGCCAGCGAATCCGGAGAAGAGCAGGAACTGGCGCGCGCGGATGACAAGTGGCACTACGCCACCACCGTCGGCGGCGAAGTGAACGCCCCACCGCTCGTGACCGAATGGCCGACGCGGGGCACGATCGACGAGTCGCGCATCTCCATCGGGGAGCACGGCGTGGATCCACGGCGTTCGCTCTGGTTCGGCCAAGCGTTGGAAGACCACGCCACCGGGGCCACATGGAGCACCATTACCGCTCCGGACAGCACGGACGACCTGTATGCTTCGATCCTCATCCGCTCCAATATCCCTGACAGGCCCTACCGGGTGATCCGGTTCACCCTCTCTCCTGAGCTGATCGTCCGCTCATTGGGTGAAGGATCGGCCACGCACGCTGCGTTGTACCTCGGCGGTGAAGGGCATCCATGGCATCTACCGGATTCGGGGGAAATGTCCAAGGCATTGGCCACGGCGCACGCCAGATGGCTGGTGGACCGCAGCGATGCGCCCTTTTCCTTCAGCGTGGACGGAAAGGACCTGATGGCGCAGGTGGTCCCTTTGGCGCTCACCGGCACGCGCATCTACACCGGCACCGTGGTGGACATGGCCCTGCTGCAGAGCTGGACACGGGGCGAACGCAAAGCCCTGTGGGCCGCGGCGGTGCTGCTGGCACTACTGGGCTCATTGCTAATCTCATCGTTCTTCCGCGGGCAGCGGCGTGAGCGCAAAGTGGAGCGACAGGAGAAGCAGAGCATCACGCAGGAACGGAAACTCGCCAAGGTGATCGGTGAGCGTGAGATCCTGGACCGCGAGGTACACCATCGCGTGAAGAACAACCTGCAAGTGGTGAGCAGCTTGCTCAACCTGCAGGCCGAGCGTGTCGCGGACGCCGGCACGCGCCACGAGTTCACGCGTGGCAAGCGGCGCATCGACAGCATGGCGCTGGTGCACCATAAGCTCTACGCGCAAACGGACCTACGCGCGATCGACCTGCGCCTCTTCATGGACCAGCTCGCCAATGCGATGCGTGCGATGCACGAACCGAAGAGCCGCAGTGTGAGCCATGCCGTGGACACGGACGGCATCACCGCCAATGCCGACACGACCATCCAATTGGGCATCATTCTTTGCGAACTACTGGCCAACTGCTATCTGCACGCGTTCCCGTACGTCACCGGCGGGCACGTGGACATCATCCTGCGGAAGGACGAGGGCGACCTCTACCGCTTGACGGTGAAGGACAACGGCAAGGGTGCCGAACGCGACCCGGAAAAACGCGCCTCGGAGCTGGGACTGGAACTGGTGGAAGGCCTGGCCGAGCAGATCGATGGCCGAATGGAGATCACCACGGAGGGAGGCACACGCGTGGACATCCTGTTCCGCATGCAGGGCGAAGCGCCGGTAAGAAGCGTGAAATAGGCGTACGATTCAGCGGAGCCACTCCACTTCCACGCGCCGCTCGCTCGGATCGCGCCCAGTGCTGCGACTATCGCCGTAGTAGTTCACCAACAAACGCTCCGGCTCGATGCCGCGCGAAAGCAGGTAGTTCCTCACGGCCTTGGCGCGCTGCTCGCTGAGCGCGAGGTTCACGGCGGCATCCCCGCTGCGGTCCGTGTAGCCGGTAATGAGCACACGGTCCTGTGGCGCTCGGGCCAATTGCTCGAACACCTCGTTCAGCATCACACGGTTTTCGGCATCAAGCACGCTCAGATTCCGGGGAAAGCGCACAGTGATGTTCCGACCGGTCAGGTCGCTCAAGTTGGCCAGCGGATTCTCGGAAGCCGTAGTCCCTCCCTCTTTGATCTCGCGCACCTCCAGTCCGATGTCGTCGATGCGACCCTCCATGTCGTCCATGCGGTCCCGCAAGGACCACAGCTCCTTGCGCTGGTCCAACTTGTCGATGCGTTCGTTTATGATGTCCAACTCGGCTTTCAACCAGCGATCGCGCTTGCGGATCTTCGGCTGCCATTCGGGTGTACCGGGAGTTCCCGGAACAGGCGGTTCATCGGCCACGGCACTTTTGGCTTTCACCGCGAGGGCAGCGAGGAACTCATCCGTGAGCTTTCCATCCGCCGAGGTCAATGTGGTATCCACTCCGAGGTCCAGCGCGCACAGGAAGTTCTGGTCATCATAAACGGTGCTGCACACCGTGGGCACCTGCACGCCACGACCGGTGGAAAAGGCATCACCCGTAGGCTCCGATGCCAACACGTCCACGCCCGCGAGCGGAAGGAGGTCCGCGCGCAACTGCCGGGCCAGCTCCTGCCGTTGGCTGCGCACATAGAAGTAGATCGCGAGGTACTTGTCCTGATCGCCGCCCGCATCCACGCCGAAGGTCGCTTGGCTCCAATCGATATGTGTGACGCGTTCCAACTGCTCCATCGTCGGCTCGGTGAAACCGTTGAACCCTTCGGTCGCATCGAACTCCTTGGTCGCCGCATTCACCATCCCGTTCAGATCGGCGAGCATGCGCTCATCGCTCGCATCGGCCGTAACGCCCTTGTGCGCGAAGTGGATGCGCTGGTCCAAGTACTGCTCGATGCCCGCGATGAGCAAGGGACGAAGCATGAGCGCGCGACCACCGGTCGGGGCCGAAAGGCGTTGGTAGGAGAATGTCGCGGGCGAATCCGTGGGCAAGCGCCATGTCGCCTGCAAGGCGGGTTCGGTAGCATCCGCTCCTTCAAATCCACGCACCATCACGGCCGTGGCATCGCCTTCGGCACGCAGGTCCAAGCCGCGCTGCGCCTGTACCATGAAGGCGAACAGGACCAAACCGGGAGCAAGAAGCACGCGCATGAACCGCGAACTTAGAGCGGTGCGGGAGGGAGCGCCAGTGCCGGCGGGGCCCGATCCGCACCTTCTTTTCAACAGGTCTTGAGGCCTGATCCTTCAACCAATATGAATTCTCGCCCGCCTCGGGAGGTCACTCTGCGTTGTCCGGACCGATGAAGTCTTCCTCTGCGAGCCTCCGCACCCCAGCGTCTCCGCGTTTGTATTTGCGATCAGCGTACCGCGTACTGGTTGTTGGTGAACTTGGTGAACCACTGCTGGGCCTCCTCGGCCACGGAGAACACGCGGAAGGGGAAGAGGGGCTTGTGGAACCGCAGGAAGAAGTCGCCCTGGATGCGGTCCGGCAGGTCGTAGGCCATGAAGGCGACCGGCCGCTCGCGGTTGTCGCAGGTGCGCGCCAGGAAGGTCTTGGCCTCGGGGCTCATGCGCACCAGTTCGTCCTGCTGCACGATGATGGGCATGCCGCCCACCGGATCCATGCGATGCACGGCGCGGAGGATGTCCTTCATCACCGTTTCATCGATGGGCGCGGAGTTGCCGAGCAGCAGGACGAGGATGCCCGCAGCCTCCTCCAAGTGGAAGTGCGGATTGAAGAAGGTCGCGTCTTGGTTGGCCATGCTCTGTCCGCCGTAGCGTGTTTTACTTGCCGTAGCCCTGCTGTGTACACCGAAGCCATGCGAAGGCAAGGCGGAGGCGTGGCCGAAAACTACCCGG
>JBGAJW010000085.1:18764-21527 GCA_044224725.1 Flavobacteriales bacterium | reverse complement strand
CACGGCCGCAAAAGTGCGGGCATGGAGAATGGCCATTCCCCGCCGATCCTGGCCGCTACGAACAAGAACGGCCTAACAACGGCCGTTCGACCCGCATATCCGATCGGTCATTTTTCCAGCACCCCCGTATCCACCTCCACGAACTGGTGCTGGGTTCCCCGGTCGTACGCCTTGATCCACAGCTTGTCGCCGGTACTCGAGCGCACCATCGTCATCGGACAGATGGTGAAATCGCCTTCGGGTTTGCCCACGACCTTCTCCTTGGGAGCGCCACCGCTCGACGGGATCATCGCGAGCTTGAGCTGGCTCTTTTCCACGGGTGACTTCTCTTTCTTCTTGCCACTGGCGTCGGCGTAGCTGTTGTTGATCTCCGTGAGGCCGCCGGGCGTGTCGTTGTAGGCGAGCAGCAGTCCTTCGGGAAGCAGTTTGAAAGCGGCGCTGCCGTATGCTTCACCGGCGGTGGTCATGAAGGCACGGTCCACCGTCTGTTGCCAACGGATGCTGTCGGTCGCGTCGAAGTAGGTGGCGCGGACGGCACCATGCAGTGTGCGGATCGCGGTCGCATCGCCGAGCTGCACTTGGAGGTCCTGATCGCGGAAGCCTTCGATCAACAGGCTGCCGCCGTTCCATGCGGGGATGAGGTCGATGATCTCATCGGGCACCTTCGCCGCTCGCGTTCCGCTCGGTTTCTTGCCGCTGCCGTCGTCGGGCACACCGAAGGTCGTCAGCTTCATCTTACGGATGGCGGGCACGCGCTGGTCCATCAGCGGTGTTGGCTTCAGTTTCGCCATCATCGTGTCCAGGCTCACGACGAAACCGGGCTGGCCGGTAAGCGCACCATACCGAACGGCGATCAGGAGCTTGCCATTGTCCTTCGGCATCACGCGCGCACTGGAAACGAAATCCTTCTCGAGCAGCAGGTCCTTCACATGGGCCCCCTGGTCCTTGATCACCGTGAGGTGCGTCTCGTGGCAGAGCTTGTCACCCGCACGGCCTTGGTCGCCACAAGGGAAGTTGTAGGTGAGCAGGATGATGCGCCCCGTATTGTCCAGCACGATCTGGTGGATGTCGCTGTTCAGGTCCTCGAAAGGGAGTTCGGCCACGCCGCTCCATTCCTTCTGGAACGACTTGTCCAGGCAGGTGAACCAGAATTTCTTGTTGCCTTTCTGCAAGGTGGTGTAGTGGTTCACCAGGTAGTGTTGTCCGTCGGGGGAGGCCACAATGCGCTCGCTCTGGTCGTAAGATGCACCGCTGTCGAAGAGGATCAGGTCGGGAAGTGTCTTGCGGCAAGTGGTAGTGCTCGGGTCGAACTCATTGGGATACTCGAAAGTGGCTACGCGGTGGAAATCCTGGATGGCGAACGCGCCTTCCGTGTTCAACCGACCGATACCGTAATCCGCGGACTTCTTCGTGTTGGACACGAAGAGGATGTGCAGCTTGTCATCCGCCACGATGGAGGAAACCGCGTCCCACTTCGCGCCATCGAAGGTCTGCTGGGCGAGCGAAAGGTCCTCGGACGGCTTCATGTCCGCCCCGAGTCGCACGGCCCGGTAGCCATTGCCTTCCATCATGAAGAGCACGGGATGACCGCTCAGGTCCGTGATGCCGTTGGCCACCAGTTGCACGTCGCCTTCGAGACCTTTCACGGTCTTCGAGTAGGTGCCACCGGGGCGCATGGCCTCTTGGGCGAACGTGCAGGCGCTCGCGCAAACGAGCAGGGCGAGAAGCGTCGATCTCATGTAGAAAGGACGGTCTAGGTGGGTTATTGGCGGTTGATCAGAAAGCGCTTGGTGATCGCATCGCCAGTTGATCGGACCACATCGAGGACGTACGTGCCCTCAGGCAGTAGCGAAAGGTCGAGCGTGGCGCTTTCGCCGATCTTCCTGGTGAGCGCAACCCGGCCGCTCGCGTCAACGACGTTCACGTTTGCGCTCTCGGAGTAAGGCAAGCTGATCACAAGGTGTTGGCCGTTCAGAGGCGCGGGCCATTGGATGACGGGTTCCGCAAGCGCGTAGCACGAGATGGCCGTGGCTCCCGCTTGCACGGTACAGCCCGCATCCACATTGGGAATGAGGCCTTCCGGGCAGAACATCAGGTTGCTGATCCAGAACGGGCTGGCCGCGCACGGGTGTGATTGGCCTTCTTGTGTCGGTGTACCCTGCGCGCGGAATTCGAGGACAGCGCTGGTAGTGCTGTTCCCGAAGGTCAGCGAGCGCTGCACTTCGGCATTGAACACCAGCTCGTCGTTCAGCCCCATGAGGATGCCGGGCGAAATGTCCAGCGCGCCGTTCGCTGGCTCCATGGCCGTGACTTTCACGAGGTATTGTACGCCGCTCACCGGGCTTGCCGGGAAGGTGAAGGTATAATCCGCATTGGGGTTGCAGCCGCCGTAGAAGGTCTGCGTGTAGAGCAGCATATCCACCGGCAAGCCCACGGTCCAATCTTGCGCGGAAGCGACGGATGCGAGTGCGGCGGTGAAGAGCAGGGTAGTGGTTCTGATCATGGTCCGGTGGTTGGGGTGGTGAAGCTAACCTTGCAGATGGAAATACACCGCGGCACGGACCGACCATGAAACCGCTCTGCCCTGAGCATCATACACCGAACAGGTTGCGCTTTCGGTTCATACCTCGTTGAAAGACGGTGCATAACTCAGTCCTTGAAAATTTGCGCGGTCCGAATTGAAAGCGTCCCTTCGTTATCATGGATTCGAAGCGTTCCATAGTTGTCTTGCCCGGAACGCGCAGTGTGAATACCCCCCACCCC
>JBGAJW010000085.1:0-18756 GCA_044224725.1 Flavobacteriales bacterium | reverse complement strand
TGAATACCCCCCACCCCCCCCCCACGGCGGCAAGGGTTTCAGAGCATAGCGCCTCATCAGGTACGAAAGGATGTTGTAAGCCCAGGGTTGCGCACTACCTTCTCCGCATCCAAACCAACGATGCAATGAAGCGAATTTGTGCGTTCTCCTTCGTGCTCTCCTATGCTGCCTTGCTGCCAGCGCAGAACCTGGTGCCAAACGGAAATTTTGAGGAGTATTCAGAGTGCCCGGACTACTTGGTACAAGTGGAACGTTGCGTTGGCTGGGATCGCGCTGCCTACACTCCTGATTATTTCAATGCGTGCGATACTCAAGCTGTGGTTGGTAATTCAAGTTGGGTAGGAGTGCCATACAATTTTGTCGGGTATCAATCCGCAAGTAATGGCAATGGATATATGGGAATGATCACCTATCTGGATTCGTCATATTCGCCGGATCCCGAGTTGTTGCATGAGCATATCGGTGCATATCTGACCGAGCCATTGATCCCAGGAGCCACCGTCTATCTGTCCTTTCGCGCATCAGCGACCTACGGAAATGGATTCAACGATCGACCGAAGTACGTTTCGAGCAGGTTGGGTGTGCGATTCAGAAATGGACCGATGGACCTCTTTAATCCTGAGGTGACCGACAATAGCGCTGCTCTTTCCTTGGAGGACGTGCTTCTTGATTCCAGTGGGTGGGTGCTAGTACGAGGCTCGTATGTGCCTGATTCGGCTTATGACTACATCGTTGTTGGGAATTTCTTTGATCGGTTCCATTGTCAACCGGTTCTTGTGAATCCTGATGGTAACACAGGTGTGGCATACGCATATGTCGATGACCTCTGCGTATCCTATGATTCGACTGCGTACCTGAATACCGGATTTGACGAGCCGAATGTGCGGTTCGGTCTGCCTGTTTACCCGAATCCGTGTTCGACTGATTGCCGTGTGATTGTTTCAGGTCTATTCAAGAGTGAAGGGCATGTCACTCTGTATGGTGCGGACGGACGAGATGTTCTGCGCCGTCATCTCATATCTGGAATGGCAGATGTGTACCTCAGCACAAAGGACCTACAGAATGGTGTTTATTGGATTCGACTAGAATCAGACGAACACCACCTGACGACTTGCATCATCGTTCAACACTAACTCAAACTGTTCCGCCATGAAAGCAAAAGTTCGTCGGATCGCCTTTGCGATTGCCCTTTTCATTGGAGCCTTGAACGTGAATTCGCAGTGGACTGGGGGTGCCCACCCAACATTGACCGGCCCAACAACAGGTGCGACTGTGGGAACCGGTGCGGGCCTCGCCGCATTCAACGTCCACGGCGACCAGATGACACCGAATACGCAAGAGTTGATCCGAACGCGCGCAGGGGCGAACTCCAACGGGTTCTGGCGGATGTTCCGTGCGGGCACAGAACTCGGCCGGTTCTACCAAACCAATCCCTTCAATGCCTTCAGGGTACAGGCTGTGCAGCCCAACGGTGCCCAGCCTGGGATGCTTTTCCTGGAGAACGCCGAGACGGACGGCATCATGCTTCGCGCGAACGGTGCGCAGTTGAACGTGAATACGTATCCGCTCCGGTTGGACGGTTTCGGTTCGATAGGTATCAAGAACGGGGGAACGCTTCAAATGCCCTCACGTTCCCGTTGGCAGATGGTGGATGTGAACGGCTTCGCGGCTGGTGCGTGGCGGCCTTATTACCGCAATGGCGTGCTGTTCACGGGCAACAACGACCTGGCTTATGTGGGCCACCGTTACTTCGATGAGGGCAACGGCACTACCCCTTGGAATTACACGCTCCAACGCAGTGATCTGTTGATCAGTGCTGGCGACAGCAGCTTCGCGGATGCTTTCCGCTCGCGCATCCGATTCACCTACACCAGTCCTCCCGCTGCAGGTGCCGCCACCGGGGCGTCCTCCTATAATGGATTGGAGTTCATGCAGCTCTGGGCGGAAACGAATACGGAGGGCTACTTGGGCTTGGGGGATTTCACGGCCGGTAATCTGACACCGACGCAGCGCTTCGACATGTTGAACGGCTTCATGCGGCATCGGCAATTGCCTACGGACGCACCGATGACCACAGTGGACAAGGCGATGGTAGTTGACAATACCGGGATCGTGGGTTGGCGTCCATGGCCTACTGCGGGATTGTCCGATTGCGACTGGGAGACGCCGAACTCAACACTGAAGCTGCTGCACACCGCACGGCTCTCACCGACGGCCAACCCTACTTGCCCGGAGGAGGATTGGCGCGTGAGTATCGGCACGCTGGCCAATGTGCAGTCCAAATTGAAGGTGTACGGACGCACGAGTGTAGGTGGACATGCGGGTGCGATCCAGGCGGAGTTGCAGCCTTCGGCGAGCGCGGGTGGTACAGGTGTGAGCGCGACCGTGTCACACGAGACAGCCGGGTCAGCTATCGCGGGTGATGCGATAGGAGTGGACGGATATGCGCTTGGCAGTGGTTTCCGCGGCTACGGTGTTCGCGGCACAGCGACCGCGCTCGGCTCGAACACCACGGAGGTGAACGGGGCCAGCGGATTCGCCACACTTCTCAGCGGGTCAAGCACGGGGCGCACTTTCGGGCTTCGTTCCGAAGTGGATGTGAACACAGGGGCGTCTGGTTCCGAGGTTTATGGTTCGTTCAGCAAAGTCTTCGGAACGGGGAGTGTGACGGGAAACATGACGGGGGTACTGGGTTGGTGCAATCCGCTCGGTGGCACCATATTATCGCTATACGGCGGAGACCTGTCCGCTGATTGGGGAGCGAATGCGAATGTTACCTACAGCACCGGTCTACTGGTGAAGTCCACGACATTGGGTACGAACTATGCTGACAATAGTATCGGGGTGGATGCATCGGCTTACGGCGGGGATGTTCGGACCTTGGGCGTGCAGTCAGTGGCACAAGGGGTGGGCAGCTCCGAAACAACCGGGGTGAAGGGCACGGCACAAGGTCAGGTACCCTTGGCGACCGGCGTGTTCGGCAAGGCACAGAACGTCATTGACGGATCAAGCGTCACGCGCATCGGTGTACGGGGATCACTGTTCCCTGTCACCTCTTCGGATCTGCTTTCAGCTCACGCGAGCATCTTGGGCGATTTCGCTGGAAACGGCACGGAGCAGTGGGCTGGTTTCTTTGACGGGAAAGTGGGTGCCTCCGGCACCATCACAGCAGGTGTCGTATCCGTCTTCTCGGATGAGAGTATCAAGACGGACGTGCAACCTATGGAGGATCAATCCGGGAATCTGATGGCCTTGCAGCCGCGCACCTTTCAATACACGGATGAAGCGAGGCAGCGCCTGAACCTGCCAGAAGGGGTTCAACCCGGTTTCATGGCCCCGGAAGTCCAAGAGGTATTCCCGGAACTTGTGAGCCAGGTGACCATGATGGCTCGCCGGGACTCAGTTGGGAATGAGATAGCTCCTTCGCTGCCAATTCACGCTGTGAATTACACCGGGCTTGTACCAGTGCTTGTATCCGGTCATCAACAGCAGGAGAATCGCCTTGCTTCCCTCGAAGGCCAAGTAGCACAGCTCCAATCTCAACTGGCCCAAGCGATGGAGCAAATGACAGCCTGCTGTGCGGGTGTGGGCATCGGTGCTGGCCAGCGAGCACTCACCTCAGCCAGTACTTCACCGGCACTGGAGAACGACCTGCGCGTTGTACCCAACCCCGTCGCTGATCGCACCGAACTGCGCTACACCGTGGCCAACGAAGGCCGTGTGCGCCTGGAGATCACAGATGCCAGCAGCCGTGTTGTGCTTACGCGTGAGGAAGGGCAGCGCTCTGCCGGTTCGTTCATGTACGAGTGGGACACCACCCTGCTCGCACCCGGAACCTACATCTGCACGCTCTACATCAACGACGAGTTCCTCGTGAAGAAGAGCGTGAAGCTCGGCACCCGCTGAGAACGGCTTGCTCCAAGGTCAAGGGTCGTCCACGGTGGGCGGCCCTTCCTTTTGCCCGCTACTTTCGCGGCGCGAGGCCATCAGCACATCCACCCATCACCTCATCCGCTAATCATCTCTCATGCGCACCATCCAATTCCGCGAAGCCCTGAACGAAGCGATGTCCGAGGAGATGCGTCGCGACCCGAACGTCTTCCTCATGGGCGAGGAAGTGGCCGAGTACGACGGGGCCTACAAGGTGAGCAAGGGCATGCTGGCGGAGTTCGGCGAGAAGCGCATCATCGATACACCGATCAGTGAGCTGGGATTTACCGGCATCGCCGTGGGCGCGGCCATGAATGGACTGCGCCCCATCGTGGAATTCATGACCTGGAATTTCGCCGTGCTAGCAAGCGACCAGATCATCAACCACGCGGCCAAGATGCTGCAGATGAGCGGCGGGCAGTTCCATGTGCCCATCGTGTTCCGGGGAGGCAATGGCAGCGCGGGCCAGTTGGCCGCTACGCACAGCCAGAGCTACGAGGCCTTCTACGCCAACATCCCCGGCCTGAAGGTGATCACGGTAAGCACGCCGTACGATGCGAAGGGCCTGTTGAAGGCCGCGATCCGCGATGACGATCCGGTTCTTTTCCTGGAGAGCGAGCGGATGTACGGCGACAAGGGCGAAGTGCCCGATGGCGAATACCTGCTGCCCATCGGTGTGGCCGATGTGAAGCGCGAAGGCAAAGACGTCACCATCGTCAGCTTCGGAAAGATGATGAAGGTGGCCTTGGGCGCGGCGGAGGAACTTCAGAAGGAAGGCATCAGCGCGGAGGTGATCGACCTGCGCACCATCCGCCCTTTCGATGTGCCCACCATTGTGAACAGCGTGAAGAAGACGAACCGCTTGGTCGTTGTGGATGAGTGCTGGCCCATGGCGTCCATCGCCAGCGAACTGGCCTACCGCGTGCAGAAGGATGCATTCGACTACCTCGATGCTCCGGTGGTACGCATCAACCAGGCCGATACGCCGCTGCCCTTCAGCCCGCCGCTGATCGAGGCTTCCCTTCCCAATGTGGCCCGCGTGGTGGCTGCGGTGAAGGAGGTGATGTACGTCGTCAAGTAGGCAGAGGCAGTCACAGTGGGCAGGAATGCCGCACTGTGTAGGCCTCTGCGACTGCCGCCTGCCACTGCCGCTGCCAACTGACGATACCTCCGGCGAACTTTTCTACTTTCGCGCCCCCTTTGCCGGGACGTACCCGCTGAAGGACAAAGAGATAACCTAACGAAGAAGAGACATGGGAAGTGAACTGATGTACTACATCCCCCTGATGGGCGTAGTGGGCCTGGTGGTGATGATCGGCAAGGCGATGTGGGTGAGCAAGCAGGATGCGGGCGATGCCAACATGCAGGAACTGGCGGGCTACATCGCACGCGGTGCGAGCGCCTTTTTGAAAGCCGAATGGAAAGTGCTCGGCGTGTTCGCGGCCATCGCGGCCGTATTGCTGGCATGGAGCGGAACCTTGGTGGAGCACAGCGATTGGGTGGTGGCGGTTGCTTTCCTGATCGGTGCGTTCTTCAGCGCCTTCGCCGGTTGGATCGGTATGAACATCGCCACCAAGGCGAACGTGCGCACCACACAAGCTGCGCGCACCAGCCTCGCCCAGGCGCTGAAAGTGAGCTTCAACGGCGGAACGGTGATGGGCCTCGGTGTGGCCGGTCTCGCGGTCGTTGGCCTGAGCACCCTGTTCATCGTGTTCTTCGGCATGTACGTGACCGACGGTAACGCCAACGGCGACCAAATGATGAAGTGCCTCGAAGTGCTCGCGGGCTTCTCCCTCGGCGCTGAGTCCATTGCGCTCTTCGCGCGTGTGGGCGGTGGCATCTACACGAAGGCTGCGGACGTGGGCGCTGACCTGGTAGGCAAAGTGGAAGCCGGCATCCCCGAGGATGATGCGCGCAACCCGGCTACCATCGCGGACAACGTGGGTGACAACGTAGGCGACGTGGCCGGTATGGGCGCGGATCTCTTCGGCAGCTACGTGGCCACCATGCTGGCAACGATGGTCTTGGGCCGCGAGGTGATCGCGACGGGCGACCACTTCAACGGTCTTTCCCCGATCCTGCTCCCGATGGTGATCGCGGGCATCGGCGTGCTCTTCAGCATCCTGGGCACCTTGTTCGTGCGCATCAAGAAGGACAGTGACAGCGTGATGAGCGCCCTGAACATGGGCAACTGGAGTGCGATGGTGCTCACGGCGATCGCCAGTTATTTCCTCATCCAATGGATGATGCCCGCTGAGATGGAATTCGTCCGGGGCGATGTACACCAGGTGATCACCAGCATGCACGTGTTCTACGCTATCGTGCTCGGCCTGGTGGTCGGTACGCTGATGAGCATGGTCACCGAATACTACACCAGCATGGGCCGCCGTCCGGTGGACAGCATCGTGCAGAAGAGTGGCACGGGCCACGGCACGAACGTGATAGGTGGATTGGCCATGGGCATGGAAAGCACCGTGCTGCCGATCATCATCCTCGCTGCTGGCATCTTTGGCTCGTTCACATTGGCCGGTATGTACGGTGTGGCGATCGCCGCTGCCGGCATGATGGCCACAACGGCCATGCAGCTCGCCATCGACGCCTTCGGTCCGATCGCTGATAACGCCGGTGGCATCGCGGAAATGAGCCACTTGCCGAAGGAAGTGCGTGAGCGCACCGACAATCTGGACGCTGTGGGCAACACCACCGCCGCCACGGGCAAGGGCTTCGCGATCGCTTCCGCAGCGCTGACCTCGCTCGCGCTGTTCGCCGCTTACGTGGGCCTCGCGGGCATCACCGGCATCGACATCTACAAGGCAGACGTGCTGGCGATGTTGTTCGTCGGTGGCATGATCCCCTTCTTCTTCAGCTCCTTGGCGATCAGCGCTGTGGGCAAAGCAGCGATGGACATGGTGAAAGAAGTGCGTCGCCAGTTCCGTGAGATCCCGGGCATCATGGAAGGCACCGGCAAGCCGGAATACGAGAAATGCGTGGCCATCAGCACCAAGGCTTCCATCCGCGAGATGGTCGCACCGGGTGCACTGGCGCTGCTATCACCGGTGATCGTCGGCTTCGCCTTCGGTCCGGAGGCGTTGGGCGGATTGCTCGCGGGCATCACGGTGAGCGGTGTGCTCATGGGCATGTTCCAGAACAACGCCGGTGGCGCGTGGGACAACGCCAAGAAGAGCTTCGAGAAAGGCGTGATGATCGACGGCAAGGAGTACAAGAAGGGCAGTGATCCCCACAAGGCCGCGGTGACCGGTGACACGGTCGGCGATCCGTTCAAGGACACCAGCGGCCCGTCGATGAACATCCTCATCAAACTCACGTCCATCGTCGCGCTCATCATCGCGCCGCACATCTCGTTGAACAAGGGCATGGCGGTACCAGAATTGCCATCCAAAAGCAACATGGACAACATGCCGCCCAACAGCAGTGATGCGAGCCTGCCTGTGGTGCCGAATGATGCCACCGCACAAGCGAATACCGTCGACCTTAGCGATCGTTTCTGATCCGCACAAGACTCAAGGAGAGGCGCGCCGATGGCGCGCCTCTTTCGTTAGTAAACCGCAGATGAACGCCGATGGACGCAGATGGGAATGCGAAGTTCATCCGCGTTCATCGGCGTCCATCCCGTCCATCGGCGGTTGAACCCACTGTGTTGTTCGCGCTTCTGCATTCTTTTCCGGAGCAACCACGTCCAGGGTTCCATAAGCGGTCATCATCATGATCAGCGTCATCAGCGTTCCGTCCCACCCGGTCTAAATTCGCGGTCCTCATGGCCATCCTCATCTTCTTCGTCGTCCACTGGTACCTCTCGCTCTTCGTGCAGACCTTCTACCTGCACCGGTACAGCGCGCACCGCATGTTCACCATGAGCCCGTTCTGGGAGAAGTTCTTCCACTTCTTCACGTGGTTGTGCCAAGGCAGCAGCTACTTGAACCCCGCCGTGTACGGAATGATGCACCGTGCGCACCACGTCTATGCGGATACCGAACAGGACCCGCACTCACCGAAGTACGACGAGAACCCCTTCAAGATGATGTGGAAGACGGCCGGCCACTACAACGGTCTGCTGTACGGCACCGAAAAGCCGGAAGAGCGGTTCACGCGCGAGTTGCCGCACTGGTCGTTCATGGAGAAGGTGGGCGAGAGCTGGATCAGTCGCCTTGCTTGGGGCGCGCTGTACGGGGCGTTCTACTTCGCCTTCGCAACGGCGTGGTGGCAATGGCTCTTCCTGCCGCTGCAATTCGTGATGGGGCCGTTGCACGGCATGATCATCAACTGGTACGCGCACAAGTACGGGTATGTGAGCTACCCCACGGAGAACACGAGCAAGAACCTGATGCCATGGGACGTGATCATGATGGGCGAGGGCCTGCACAACAATCATCACACCCATGCCGCACGGGCCAACTTCGGCACCAAGTGGTGGGAGTTCGATCCGAGTTGGCCGGTGATCTGGGCGCTGAACGCGGTGGGGATCATCAAGTTGCGAACGGCGCAAGCCTGACGAACGATGGGCAAGCGTTTTCGCCAGCAGCGGGAAAGCTCCTCGAAGAAGGTGCGCGAAAGTCTGGCCGTTCAGCGGTCAGCCACCCCCAAGGTGCTGGAACTGATGTCGGAGATCGGTGCGGAGCCTGACAAGCCGCTGTGCATCGAGTTCTTTTTCTACGCGAAGGGATACGGCCATGCCCATGAACTCGCACGAGCATTGGGGGCTCTCGGCTACAAGTCTTCCGAGCCAAGGTTGTCGTTGAATGAGAAGTGGTGCCTGAGCGGCTGGACGCCTCCGCTTCCAAGCGACACGCCTTCCATGGTGAGTTGGTCCGAAGCGATGGTCCGGTTGAGCTATCGCTTTGATGCGGTGTTCGATGGTTGGGGCACTTTTCCGACCCAAGAGGAGGGCTTTTTCGACCTCTTGGACCACAAGGACTAAGCGGCTTCGACCGACCGATCGGAGCGCGGCTAACTTGGCCGCTATGTCCTCGTTCTCTGTTAGGGCCAACTTGGTCGACATCCCCGCACGCCGGATTTTTCCTGCGGAAGTCACGGTCATTGATGGGCGCATCACAACCATAAAGGAGATCCCCGAGCCGGTCGAAGGCTACCTGCTGCCCGGCTTCATCGATGCTCATGTGCACGTGGAGAGCAGCATGCTCATTCCCTCCGAGTTCGCACGGCTGGCGGTAACGCACGGCACTATCGCCACAGTGAGCGACCCGCACGAGATCGCCAACGTGCTGGGCGTGGAAGGCGTGGAATTCATGATCACCAACGGGAAGCAGGTGCCGTTCCACTTCTTCTTCGGCGCCCCGAGCTGTGTACCTGCAACGATGTTCGAAACGGCGGGTGCCCATATCGATGCGGATGCGACCGGCCGCTTGCTGGCCAACCCGGACATCGGCTACTTGGCCGAGATGATGAACTTCCCCGGTGTGCTGAACGCCGACCCGGAGGTTCTGGCCAAGATCGCTCATGCCCATCGCTTGGGAAAGCCGGTGGACGGCCACGCGCCCGGGCTCAAGGGTGAATTGGCCAAGCGCTACATAGCTGCTGGCATCTCCACCGACCATGAGTGTTTCACCCGCGAAGAAGCACTGGACAAGCTCGCCTGCGGCATGAAGATCCTGATCCGTGAGGGCAGCGCGGCCAAGAATTTCGATGCGCTCATCGGCCTGATGCACGACCATCCAGAGGACCTGATGTTCTGCAGCGATGACAAGCACCCGGACAGCCTTGTGCTGGGCCACATCAACGACGTCAGCGCACGGGCGGTGGCACTAGGGTACGACGTCTTCAACGTGCTCCGTTCGGCCTGCCTGAACCCCATCGCGCACTACAGGATGCCCGTCGGCCAATTGCGCGTGGGTGATGCGGCGGACTTCATCCTCGTGGAAGACCTGACCGCATTCCGCGTGAACCGCACATGGGTCAGCGGTCAACTGGTGGCGGAGGAAGGCAGAAGCTTGATCCCGAGCGTGCCTTCCGCTCGGCCGAACCAGTTCGCTTGCTCGCCGAAGCGCCCGGCCCAATTCCGTGTTCCGGCCGCCACGGGAGACCTGATGGTGATCGAAGCCCTCGACGGCCAGCTCATCACTCCGAAGAAATGGATGCCACCGACCGTGGTGGACGGGGCATGTATGCCCGACACGGAGAAAGACCTTTTGAAGATCGCCGTTGTGAACCGTTACCGCGAAGCTCCCCCGGCTGTGGGCTGGATCACCAACTTCGGTTTGAAGCGCGGGGCGATCGCGGGCAGCGTGGCGCACGACAGCCACAACATCGTGGCCGTGGGTGCGAACGATGAGGACCTCTGCGCGGCGATCAACTTGGTGATCCACGAGCGGGGAGGGATCAGCCTTGCCTGCGGTGGCGACCATCGTGTACTGCCCCTGCCCGTAGCGGGCATAATGAGCGATGCCGACGCACACACGGTGGCGGATGCCTATGCCGCCATGGACCGTGAAGCGAAGGAGCTGGGCAGCACGCTGGCGGCTCCATACATGACATTGAGTTTTATGGCCTTGCTCGTGATCCCGCACCTGAAAATGAGCGATCTGGGGCTCTTCGACGGAGACACCTTCAAGTTGGTCTGAGCTCTCTGTAGACTGAGGGAGACGTGCGTGATCCGGATGGGAACGGGCTAGTTGGTCTAATGCCCAGCTTTCAACAGATACACGAGGTTCATTGAATCGTCGATCCGTGACCTTTCTGGTTCGACATGAACTGGGGTGATGTGTATGGACATCTGCATGTTCACCAATATGTGAACCAGCTTGTCATCAGTGATTTATTCGGACATGATATTTGGACATCCATGCGGACATTCGAGCAGTTATGCCCTTGGCTTTCATTCAAATGGGAGCCTCGACGCATGCCCTATCCGGTCTGGCTGCTTTTGGGGGAGGCCGGATCGCTCGTCCGGACGATCCGGCAGGCGGCCTTGCCCGGAGCGCCAGCAGCTGAAATGGACCGTCGCGCTCAAGTCGCAGGGCTTCATGCACTGGCCGGGTTGGAGGGCAACACGCTTTCCGAACAGCAGGTCGCCGACTGTATTGATGGTCGTCTCAAACTTCCCGCGTCCCAAGCCTATCTCGCTCAGGAGATCCAGAATCTCCTGAAGGCGGTTCGATGGACCGAGGACCGATTGCGCGCGGGCGACAAACAGTTCAGCCCGTGGAGCCTGCAATTGCTGAACGCACAGGTCTTGAAGGGTCTGCCCTGGGACGATGAGACTTCACCGGGCGACTACCGTTCTACACGACAGCCCAGTGCCCAAGGCGGGGTTCCGCCGGAGGATATCGGCTACCTCGTTGAGCGGCTCTGCGAATGGCTGATGGCCGACCGTTTCATGCCCGAGCATGCGGAGGAAGCCCAGGCGTTCGGATTGGTGCGCGCGATCCTCGCGCAGCTCTACCTGATCTGGATCCGACCCTTCTCCGAAGGCAATGGCCGCACGGCCTGGTTGGTCAGCGCTCAACTGCTGTTGGAGGCGGGGCTGCCGTTGCTCACGGTCCATCGCCTCATCGTGCATGTCGGCCGGGCGCGCAATGCGTGGATGCGGGAGATCATGGGTGCTGCCAGCGGTCATGGCGACCCCATCCCGTTCATCGCCTTCATGGCCCGCAACCTCGTGGAAGCCCTGCGCGAGGTCGCCGGCGAGGTGGAAGAGGCGCAGCAGCGCGCCATCCTCGGCGGGCACCTGCACCAGCTTTTCACCGCTGACCGATCGGCCAACGGCGCTCGCCGCATGAAGCTGCTCATGGCATTGAGCGAGCGGGGAGGACCGGTGCCCTCGGCACGGATCCCGCAGCTCACTCCGGAGCTGGCAGGCGCGTATGCCCGCCTCGACCGCAAGACCCTTCTGCGCGACGTCCAGCACCTGCAGGAGCAAGGGCTATTGGAGCGCTCGGCAGAGGGTTTCCGACCTGTGGAGGCACCCCTTCGCGCGTTCAAGGCCCTGGTGCCGGTCTAGCGGAAAGCCATTATCCTTGCCTGTCGCCCGCAACAGCGCGCGCCGCCAACCACCATGAGCCTTTCCCTGAACGTCATCCTCGCGGCCCGCATGGCCCTGCCGTTCGAATTCGCCGCAGAAGGCGACACCGTTTCCCTCGATACGGCCGAGATGGACGTGGCCGCGATGATCCAACAGTACCAGGATTCCGCCGTCGCGGGCTTCACGTACGAGAACGGTACCGTGCAACTCGAGAATGGGGTGGCCTCCTTGACGCTTCCCGCAGGCTTCAAATTCCTGAACAAGGAGCAGAGCGCGCACGTGATCGTGGACCTGTGGGGGAACCCGGACGCCGAGGGCGTGCTGGGCATCATCTTCCCCGAGAATGACGATCCCTTCGCGGACAGTTCCTATGCCTACGTGGTGCAGTATGACGAGAGCGGCTACGTGGATGATGATGATGCGGACGACATGGACTATGACGAGATCCTCAAGCAGATGCAGGAGGGGGAAGCGGAGAACAACAAGATGCGCGCACAGGCCGGCTACGAGCCGATGTACCTGATCGGCTGGGCGGCCCCTCCCTTCTATGACGAGGACCGCAAGGTGCTCCACTGGGCCAAGGAGATCAAGTTCGGTGACAGCGCGGAGGCGAACACCTTGAACTACAACGTGCGGGTGCTGGGCCGCAAAGGAGTGCTCGTGCTGAACGCCGTCGCTTCCATGAGCGAACTGGAAATGGTGAAGCAGCATGTGCCCGAGGTGCTGAGCATCGTGCAGTTCAACGATGGCTACAAATACGAGCAGTTCGACAGCAGCGTCGACAAGGTCGCGGCCTACGGGATCGGTGGCCTGATCGCGGGCAAGGTGCTGGCCAAGGTGGGCATCTTCGCGGGCCTCGCCAAGTTCGGCAAGCTGATCATCCTGGCCATTGGTGGCGCGATCGCCGGGTTGTGGAGGCTGATCACGGGCCGCAAGAAGAAGGACGAAACACTTCCGCCAGCCACCACTTACAAGCCCTGAGCGCGAAGAAGCGCCAAGAGGTCAGCCGCGCGCTTGCGCAGCAGGTCCGCCGTTCCACCCGCCGATCGCATGGCGCGCAGGGAGTACGCCCCTGCGGATTTTGAGAGCTTGTGTCCGTTCCCGTCAGCGATCAATGGATGGTGAAGGAAGCGGACGTTGAGGAATGCGTTCAACCCGAGTAGGCCAGCGAGGTAGATCTGGCAGGCACTGGACGGGAGAAGATCCTCACCGCGAACGATCAAGGTCATTCCATAGCGGGTGTCATCAGCCAAGGAGGCCAGTTGGTAGGCCGGTGATCCATTGCGCTGGCGGAGGACCGGGTCTCGCATCACGGATCGAAGGTCCACATGCACCTCTCCGCTCGGCCAGTTCTTGAGCCTTATCGGGCAAGGATCGGGAACGCGCAGGCGCCAAGCGGTGTCCTGTCCGTCGAACGGCAGGTCAATATCAAGACAGCGGCAGTCAGCCACTTGTTTCCGTGAACAGGTGCAGGCGTACAGATGACCACTTTCCTTCAAACGCGACAGTAAGGCGTTGGGCTCGTCCGTCCGAAAGGTCTGTGACCAGTTCTGGTGGAAGTCTGCAGCATCGCGCGGGCCTTCATCCCATGAGATCCCGAGCCAAGCGAGCGAATCGAAGATGTCCTTCACATATTCGGGCCGGACCCTTTCAGTGTCCAGGTCATCGATGCGGAGCAGCAGGGCGCCGTCTTCTTCGCGCGCGACCTGGTGTATGATCAGGAAATTGAGCGCGTTCCCGGCGTGCAGATAGCCGCTGGGCGTGGGGGCGATCCGGGTGCGAAGGCCGCTCATATCAGCTTCCGCTCTGCGGTAAGGAAGTGCCCAGGGCGGGACTTGAACCCGCAAGGCCCTTGCGGACCAAGGGATTTTAAGTCCCTCGTGTATACCATTTCACCACCTGGGCATGGCCGACTGGACCGTCCGACCTCGTGGGCCAAAGCTCGCACGCGCGAGCGACGGCCCAAAATAGCGATGCCTCCGGGTGGAGGCATCGACTTGAGCGAGAAACGGGACTCGAACCCGCGACCCCGACCTTGGCAAGGTCGTGCTCTACCAACTGAGCTACTCTCGCAATGGGGGCGCAAATATAGACGCATGCGGCACAGATACAAGAACACGCGACAAACCGCTTATGCCTTCCGCAGTTTTGCTGGTTTGGCCCCGCTCATGCGCTTGATCTCGTTCAACTTGAGCAGTGCTTCCACTGGGGTGAGGGTGTCGATGTCAATGCGGTCCAACTGGGCACGTATCCCTTCGAGCGCCGGGTCATCGAGCTGGAAAATACTGAGTTGGGGTTCGCGTCCGAGCGAGGAGGTATCGGGCTTGAGCACTTTCCGCGGTCCGCCGTCGGCCGGTTGATCGGTACGATCGGCCTCTGGGTCCTCGCCAAGGTCGCCCGCGTGCGTCCGTTCCAAATGGTGCAGCACCTTTTGTGCGCGTGCGATCACCGAGGAAGGCATGCCGGCCATGCGTGCCACGTGTATCCCGAAGCTGCGGTCGGTGCCGCCGGGCACCAGCTTGCGGATGAAGAGCACTTTGCCGTCCACCTCGCGCACCGCCACATGGGCATTGTGGATGCGTGGGTAGCTCTCGGCCATCTCGTTCAGTTCGTGATAGTGCGTGGCGAAGAGCGTCTTGGGTCGGCCCGGGTGCTCGTGGAGGAACTCGGCGATCGCCCACGCGATGCTGATGCCGTCGTAGGTGCTGGTGCCGCGCCCGATCTCGTCCAGCAGCACCAGGCTGCGATCGCTCAGGTTGTGCAGGATGCTGGCCGTCTCATTCATCTCCACCATAAAGGTGCTCTCCCCCGTGGAGAGGTCGTCCGATGCGCCCACGCGTGTGAATACCCTGTCCGTGATGCCCAGTGTCGCGCTCTTCGCGGGGACGAAGCTTCCGCACTGGGCCATGAGCACATGCAGGGCGGTCTGCCGGAGCAGCGCGCTCTTGCCGCTCATGTTCGGTCCGGTGATCACTACCATCTGGCGATCGTCCGGATCCAACAGGAGATCATTGGCCACATAGCTCTCCCCCGGAGGCAGCTGCTGTTCGATCACCGGGTGACGACCTTCACGGACCTCCAGCTTGGCATCATCGGTAAGCGTGGGCCGCGCGTACTTCCAGACAACAGCTGTATCCGCGAAACTCACGAGCACGTCCAACTGGCTCAAGGCCGCAGCGGTCGCTTGCAACGCGGCGGTCGCTTGGCGCACACGCTCAACGACCTGGCCATAGAGCTGTTGCTCCAACATGCCGATGCGTTCCTCCGCGCTCAGGATGCGCTCTTCCAGCGTTTTCAGCTCATCGGTGATGTAGCGTTCCGCACCCGTGAGCGTCTGTTTGCGCACCCAATCCGCAGGGACTTTCTCCTTGTGCGTATTGCGCACCTCGAGGTAGTAGCCGAAGACATTGTTGTACCCCACTTTCAGCGAGGAGATGCCCGTGCGTTCGACCTCGCGTTGCTGGATCGCCAGCAGCAGTTCCTTGGCGTGCGTGGTGATGTGCCGCAGGTCGTCCAGGTCCTTGTCCACGCCGGCACGCACAACGCCGCCTTTGGCGATGTTCACGGGAGCTTCGGGTTCGATACTATCTTGGATGTACCGCGCCAGTTCCATCGGTGGCTCCCAGGTCTTCGCCGGTCCGGCCAGTCGTTCATCCGCAGCGAGCAGTTCCGTACGCACCCGTTCGGCCGCTTCCAGTGACCGCCCCAAATGCAGCACTTCACGCGGATGGATCCGGCCAACGGCCGCTTTTCCCGTAAGCCGCTCCAGATCACCGATGCCCGCGAGGGTGTCGCGCGACTTCTCGCGCAATGCGCTCGCATCGATCAGGGCCTGCACCCGTTCGTAGCGTTGCTCGATCGCCGACCGGTCCAGCAGGGGGAAGAGCAGCCAACGCTTCAACAGGCGTGCGCCCATGGGGGTGCTCGTCCGATCCATGCACTGGAGCAATGTCCTTGCGCCTTCATGAAGGGGGTCAACGAGTTCCAGGTTGCGTACCGTGAACCGGTCCAGACCGAGGTGCGTGCCGGCGTGCAACCGTGCGATCCGTGTGATGTGCCCGAGCTGGTCATGGCGCGTTTCACCCAGGTAGTGCAACACCGCGCCGGCCGCGCGCTGTGCCAAGGGCAGGTCCTCGATGCCGAAGCCTTTCAGGCTGTTGGTGCCGAATGCCGCGAGCAGCCGCTCCTTCGCGAAGTCCAAGGTGAACGCCCAGTCGTCCAGGCCGAAGGCGTAGGTGCGACCAAGCGCGCCGGTCACGAATGCGTCCTGTTCACCCCTTGCGTGGAGCAGTTCGGCAGGGGCGTGTCCATCGAGGTATTTGCCCACCGTGGCGGCATCGCCCTCGCCCACATGGAATTCGCCGGTGGTCACATCCAAGAAGGCCACGCCATATCGGTCCTTGTCCGCACAAAGCGCGGCGAGCCAGTTATGGCTGCGGTGGTCCAACACCCGATCGCTGAAAGCCACGCCGGGAGTAACGACTTCCGTCACCCCTCGCTCCACAACGGTCTTGGCGAGTTTGGGATCCTCCAACTGGTCACATACGGCAACGCGATGCCCAGCGCGCACCAAGCGGGGCAGATAGCTGTCCAGCGAATGATGGGGGAACCCGGCCAGGTCCATCAATGCGGAACCGCCGTTGTTGCGTTTGGTGAGCGTAATGCCCAGCACCCGGCTGGCCAAGCGCGCATCCGCATCGAAGGTCTCGTAGAAGTCACCGACCCGGAAGAGCAGGATGGCATCGGGGAACTGGGCCTTGATGCGGTTGTACTGGCGCATCAGCGGGGTATCGGCCCCTTGGCCGCTCTTGGCGGCGCGGTTCTTCATCACGGCGGTTCTCGCCGGTCAAAGTGGGTCTGACCGGTGCGGAAAAGTACCCCGAGGCCAAGGGTGACAGACCTTTGCGTTTTCAACACCCTGTGGAAAGTGATGGACCGCAAGCTGACAATGGAGGAATTGGGCCGCGTGGACGCCCAAGCCTATAAGGCCATGGCCAAACGCCCCATCCGGGTGGTGCTGGACGACGTGCGCAGTCGGCACAACGTGGGCGCGATCTTCCGGACTGCCGATGCTTTCGGGCTGGAGGGCATGATCCTGTGCGGGTTCACGCCATGCCCACCTCACCGGGAAATCGAGAAGACCGCACTGGGAGCGACGTTTTCGGTGCCATGGGAGCACAGTGAGAGCGCGGCGGAGGCTGTTGAAGGGCTCAAACGCGAAGGATATCGGGTGTTCAGCGTGGAGCAGACGGTGCATGCCCGGCCATTGGGCGGGTGGCATCCGGTCCATGACGAAAAGCTGGCACTGGTCTTCGGAAATGAGCTGAACGGGGTTTCCGAGGCCGTGATCGCGGCCAGCGACGGGTGCATCGTGCTGCCCCAAGGAGGTACCAAGCATTCCCTGAACGTTGCTGTTTGCGCTGGGATCGTGCTCTGGCAGGCCTCCCAAGACGTGATCGGCTGATTTCAACCGGAGGCAACTCGACGAGCATTCGGCAGTCTTCGATGAAACAGCGCGGCCGAACGAGCGTACAAGGCCCACTCTTCTATATTTGGCACCCTACCGAAAGCCCACCGTGCGCCTGAAGGAACGTCTACCCCTCCTCTTCCTGCTGTTCTTGGGCTTGGTGGTGCTACCCGCAAAGGGGCAGTACTTCCGCAACAGTGGCTATTGGAAGACCCACCGCGGCGAGGTGATGATCGGCCTCGGGATATCGAATTTCCTGGGAGAGCTCGGGGGACGCAACCAGATCGGTTCACCGTTCGTGTGGGATCTGGAACTCAGCCAGACCAAACCGGCCGTGAGCTTGGGTTACCGCTACCATACGGCCGAGAAGCAGGCGCTTCGGGCGCAACTTTCCTATGGTATCCTCGCCGGGAACGACAACCTGACGACGGAAGAGTTCCGCCAGAACCGGAACCTGAATTTCAAGACCGACCTCTTTGAGTTCCAGATCTGCTACGAACTGCACCTCTATAAGGAGGAGTTGGGGCACATCTATGATCTGCGCGGGGTGAAAGGGACCAAGAGTTCCAGGGTGGGTCTCTATTTCTTCGCCGGTGTCGGGGGATTCTACTTCGATCCGAAAGCGCAGTTGAATAACGCCTGGGTGAAATTGCGCCCGCTGGGGACGGAAGGCCAAGGGCTGCCTTCGGTCACGGTCGGGGACAAGGTCATTGGCGGTGGGGATATGTATTCCCAGTTCCAATTCTGCATCCCGATGGGTATCGGATTGCGGAAAGCCTTGAGCAAGCAATGGAGCGGCGGCTTGGAGTTGCAGTACACCAAGACCTTCACGGATTACATCGACGATGTGAGCGGCACCTACTACGACCCGGAAGCGCTCGCTGCGGCCCACGGAGAGGTCGGTGCCTACCTCGCAGATCCCAGCCTTGACCTTATTCCTGGCCAGACAAGCACGGGCCAGCAGCGTGGCGACCCTACCGACTTGGACGCTTACCTCTTCCTGAAGGTGCAGTTCCACTACAAGTTGTACAAGTACAAGACGCAGGGCGGCCACAAATACCGCACCCGCATCCGCAGGCAGAAGATCGTGTTCTAGGGACGCGTTCGACTCACCCAAGAGGCCCTTTCGCAAGTCGCGGCAGGGCCTCTTGACTTAATGCTGGTGCATGCCTTGATAGTGCCAGTCCCGCCCATTGGGCACGTTCATGATCCTCCATGCGAACATCTCCGTGGTCGTGCAGCGAGAGTATGTCATGCCCTCCGCCTTTGTTTCCATGAACGATTGCATTGCCATGCAATCATCGCATTGAGCCTTGTCGGACGGCAATCCGTGAGAGAAAGATGCAACTTGAAGTCACTCTAC
>JBGAJW010000084.1:0-23027 GCA_044224725.1 Flavobacteriales bacterium | reverse complement strand
ACCTCGCAGTTCGACAAGATCGTCATCAGCCTGGCAAGCCCGGAGCAGATCATGGAGCGCAGCCACGGCGAGTTGATCAAGCCGGAAACGATCAACTACCGCACCTACAAACCCGAGCGTGACGGCCTCTTCTGCGAGCGCATTTTCGGTCCCGTGAAGGACTTCGAATGCCATTGCGGCAAGTACAAGCGCATCCGCTACAAGGGCATCGTGTGCGACCGTTGCGGCGTGGAGGTCACCGAGAAGAAGGTGCGCCGTGAGCGCATGGGCCACATCCAGCTCACCGTGCCGGTGGCGCACATCTGGTACTTCCGCAGCCTGCCGAACAAGATCGGCTACCTGCTCGGCCTCCCCACCAAGAAGCTCGACCAGATCATCTACTACGAGCGCTACGTGGTGATCAACGCCGGTGGCGCCAAGAACAAGGAGGGCGTGCCCCTGCAGTACCTCGATTTCCTCACCGAGGAAGAGTATCTCGATATCCTCGAGCAGGTGGGGAAGGACAACCAGTACCTGGACGATGCCGATCCCAACAAGTTCATCGCCAAGATGGGCGCTGAGAGCCTGTACGATCTGCTGCGCCGCCTGGACCTGGACAGCGTGAGCTACGATCTCCGGCATAAGGCCAATACCGAGACCAGCCAGCAGCGCAAGAACGAAGCGCTGAAGCGCCTGAACGTGGTGGAGGCGTTCCGCGACGCCAACAGCCGCCGCGAGAACAAGCCCGAGTGGATGATCATCAAGGTCGTCCCCGTGATCCCGCCCGAGCTGCGCCCGCTCGTACCCCTGGACGGCGGCCGGTTCGCGACCTCCGATCTGAACGACCTCTACCGCCGCGTGATCATCCGCAACAACCGCTTGAAACGGTTGATGGAGATCAAGGCCCCGGAGGTGATCCTGCGCAACGAGAAGCGCATGTTGCAGGAAGCGGTGGACAGCCTCTTCGACAACAGCCGCAAGAGCAGCGCCGTGAAGAGCGAAAGCAACCGCCCGCTGAAGTCCCTGAGCGATTCGCTCAAGGGCAAGCAGGGCCGCTTCCGCCAGAACCTGCTCGGTAAGCGCGTGGACTACAGCGCGCGTTCCGTGATCGTGGTGGGTCCGGACCTGAAACTGCACGAGTGCGGTCTGCCCAAGGACATGGCCGCCGAGCTCTTCAAGCCCTTCATCATCCGCAAGCTCATCGAGCGGGGCATCGTGAAAACGGTGAAGTCCGCCAAGAAGATCGTGGACAAGAAGGAGCCCGTGGTGTGGGACATCCTGGAGAACGTGCTGAAGAGCCACCCGGTGCTGCTCAACCGTGCACCGACCCTGCACCGTCTGGGCATCCAGGCTTTCCAGCCGAAGCTGATCGAAGGCAAGGCCATCCAGCTCCATCCCCTGGTGACCACCGCCTTCAACGCCGACTTCGACGGTGACCAGATGGCCGTGCACGTGCCCCTGGGCCACGCTGCCATCCTGGAAGCACAGCTCCTGATGCTCGCCAGCCACAACATCCTGAACCCGGCCAACGGCGCGCCCATCGCGGTGCCCAGCCAGGACATGGTGCTCGGCCTCTACTACATCACCAAGGGCCGCAAGAGCGACGAGACCCGCAAGATGAAGGGTGAGGGCCGCGTGTTCTATTCCAGCGAGGACGTCACCATCAACTACAACGAAGGCGGGCTCGACCTGCACGCATGGATCAAGGTGCGCTGGACCGATCCCAAGACGAACAAGTCCCAGCTCATCGAGACCACCGTGGGCCGCGTGCTCTTCAACGACGTGGTGCCCGATGAAGTGGGCTTTATCAACGAACTGCTCACCAAGAAATCGCTGCGCGACATCATCGGCCGCGTGATGAAGGAGTGCGGTACGGCGAAGGCCGCGAAGTTCCTCGACGACATCAAGGAACTCGGCTTCATGAGCGCCTTCCGCGGAGGTCTGTCCTTCAACCTGATGGACGTGGTGGTGCCGGACGAGAAGGACAAATTGGTCAAGGCCGCGCAATCGGAGGTGGACGAAGTGTTGGGCAACTACAACATGGGTCTCATCACCAACAACGAGCGCTACAACCAGACCATCGACATCTGGACCCACACCAACAGCAAGCTCACGTTCAACTTGATGGAGCGCATCAAGAAGGACAACCAGGGCTTCAACTCCATCTACATGATGATGGACTCGGGTGCCCGTGGTTCCAAGGAACAGATCCGTCAGCTCTCCGGCATGCGGGGACTGATGGCCAAACCGCAGAAGAGCGGTGGCGGCGGTGGTCAGGACATCATCGAGAACCCCATCCTCTCGAACTTCAAGGAAGGCCTGTCCATCCTGGAGTACTTCATCTCCACCCACGGTGCCCGGAAGGGTCTGGCCGATACCGCGCTGAAGACCGCGGACGCCGGTTACCTCACCCGACGCCTCGTGGACGTGGCACAGGACGTGGTGATCACCAACGACGATTGCGGTACGCTCCGCGGTCTGGTGGCCACTGCCCTGCGCAAGAACGAGGAAGTGGTGGAAACACTGCACGACCGCGTGCTCGGCCGCAGCGCCGTACATGATGTGTACCACCCGCAAACGGGAGATCTGCTTGTGGCCAGCGGTGAGAACATCACCGAGGATATCGCCAAGGCCATCGCCGACAGCCCGATCGAAGAGGTGGAGATCCGCAGCGTGCTCACCTGCGAGCAGCGCCATGGTGTGTGCGCCAAGTGCTACGGCCGCAACCTCGCGACCGGTCGCATGGTGCAGATGGGAGAGGCCGTCGGTGTGATCGCCGCGCAGTCCATCGGTGAACCGGGAACCCAGCTCACCCTGCGTACCTTCCACGTCGGTGGTGTGGCCGGCAAGATCACGGAGGACAGCCAGATCCTGGCGAAGTACGATGGCAAGCTCGAGATCGACGAGCTGCGCACGGTGAAGAAAAAGGACAAGAAAGGCGAAGAGGCCGAGGTTGTGATCAGCCGCTCCACGGAGATGCGCATCATCGACAACAACACCGGCATCGTGCTTACCACGAGCAACATCCCATACGGGGCGATGCTCTACAAGACGTCCGGCAAGGCCGTGAAGAAGGGCGACCTGATCTGCAACTGGGATCCGTACAACGCGGTGATCATCTCCGAACTGGCCGGTAACCTGGCGTTCGAGAGCATCGAGGAGAGCGTGACCTTCCGCGAGCAGATCGACGAACAGACCGGCTTCACCGAGAAGGTGATCGTGGAGAGCCGCGACAAGAAGAAGAACCCGATGATCAAGATCATCGACGCCAAGAGCAAGGAGGAGATGAAGAGCTACTCCCTGCCCGTCGGTGCCCACATCATCGTGAACGAAGGCCAGAAGATCGAGGCCGGCGACATCCTGGTGAAGATCCCCCGGAGCTCCGGCAAGGGCGGTGACATCACCGGTGGTCTCCCCCGCGTTACGGAACTGTTCGAGGCCCGTAACCCCAGCAACCCCGCTGTGGTGAGCGAGATCGACGGTATCGTCAGCTACGGCAAGATCAAGCGCGGCAACCGCGAGATCATCGTGGAGAGCCGCACCGGCGAGCACAAGTACTACCTCGTGCCGCTGAGCAAGCACATCCTGGTGCAGGAGAACGACTTCGTGAAGGCCGGCCAGCAGCTCAGCGACGGTTCGATCAGCCCCGGTGACATCCTCGATATCCAAGGCCCCACCAAGGTGCAGGAGTACCTGGTGGACGAGGTGCAGGAGGTGTACCGCATGCAGGGTGTGAAGATCAACGACAAGCACTTCGAGGTGATCGTGCGCCAGATGATGCGGAAGGTGGAGATCGAGGATCCAGGAGATACCCGCTTCCTCGAGCGCCAGGCCGTGCAGAAGGCGGACTTCATGGAGGAGAACGACGAGATGTACGACAAGATGGTCATCACCAATGCCGGTGATAGCACCACCTTGAAGGAGGGCCAGATCATCACAGCGCGCAAGCTCCGCGATGAGAACAGCGCCCTCAAGCGCAAGGACATGAAGCTCGCTGAAGCCCGCCAGGCCACACCGGCCACGAGCCGCCAGCTGCTCATGGGTATCACCCGCGCTTCGCTCCAGACCGACAGTTTCATCAGTGCCGCTTCCTTCCAGGAGACCACCAAGGTGCTGAACGAGGCCGCCGTAGCCGCCAAGGAGGACAACCTCAAGGGCCTGAAGGAGAACGTGATCGTCGGTCACCTCATCCCCGCTGGTACCGGCAGCCGCCGATTCCAGAAGAACCTGGTGTACAACAAGGAGGATTACGCCAAGCTGCTCTCCGAGCGTATGACCACGCAGGAAGTGGACCAGTGATCCCCATTCGATAAGCAACCATTGATCGCACGGCAGGTCGGACCACACGGAACGACCTGCCGTCGGTCTTTTCAGCACACACAACGCCTGCGCCGGGCTACGGCGTTCGAAGCATGGCAGACGAAAAGAACCAAGCCCGCCCGGCCAACCAACTGAACATCGAGATCAGCGAGGAGGTGGCCGATGGCATCTACAGCAACCTGGCGATCATCACGCACAGCAACTCGGAGTTCGTCGTGGACTTCGTGCGCGTGATGCCCGGTGTGCCCAAGGCCAAGGTGCGCTCACGCATCCTGCTTACGCCCCAGCACGCCAAACGCCTCATGCGCGCCCTCGTGGACAACATCCAGAAGTTCGAAGCGGTACACGGCCAGATCCGCGAAACGGAGATGCCCGAGATCCCCATGAACTTCGGAGGACCTACCGCGCAGGCGTAGTCGACGATTTCAACTGAAAGGAGAAGCCCCCGACTTGTCGGGGGCTTCTTCGTTAACGATAGCACATGGTTCGGAAGGATCGCGCGAACGTGGGACGTGTTATCCAATACTCTGGGTGTACGCCGCAATCGCAGCATCGTAGGCGGTCAAATCGAATTCAAAAAGCGGAATCGGTCCGGGAGCCTCGGCTTCACTATCGGGGCCAACGTCATTCTCACGTCGTACATCGCGCCAACGGATCGTATCGTTGCCACGTTCAATGATGCACGAAATGGTGCCGCAGTAATCATCGCCACAGTGACATCGGTAAAGGACGAATCGGTCTGTCCCGAACTGGTTCAGACAGGGAGCTAATCCACGTAGCTGGAGGATCATTTCATCGCGAACCGCGTCATCGTACTCAAAACAGGTTTGCCCGAACCACGGTCGAGCGGATTCAAACCGGAGTGCCACACCCATCGACGCACCGTCAATAATGTAGTCGGTCTGCATATGCGGGTCAGGCCAAGGTTTGCCATCGATCTCGTAGCGGTAGGGGTTGCGCTTGAGTGCTAGTGTGTTCATTGATATCGGCTTGACCGGCCAATGATCGCTCACTCCTGCGCCCTCTGCTGGAAGATCACATACCCGAAGTTCACGCTGAAGACCCAGGGCTCGGTGAGGCCATCGAGGTAGCTGGTATTGAGCCACACAGGCCCCAGTGGGCTTTGCCAGATGAGCGAGCCGCTGCCGATGAAGCTGCGTTCGCTGATGGCCGTGCCTGCCTCGGCCTGATCACTGTTGTTGCGCTCAATGGCCTTGTAGGGCTGGAAGGCGTACGCTTCGAGCCGGAGATCGAACTTGTTCTTGGCCACGGCGATGATGGCCCGCGCACCGCCGGCCAGGTATTGCTGCGCCCGGAAGTTGTCCAGGAAATAGGTCCGGCTCTCGGGCGTGGGTTGGAACACCGGTGAGCGCAACACGGAGGCCGTGTAGTTCTGGAAGAAGTCCTGCGTGCTGTACACCCCTTCCACCATGAAGCCGAAGCGCACCTTCTTGCGTGGCAGGAAGTACTTGTCCAGTGTGACTTTCGCCGTGATCCATTCGTGGTGCTTGTTCAGTGGCAGCCGGTCCACGATGGTGGTGCCCGGCACCGTGTGTTCATCGCCGCCCACGTAGCGCACCTCGGCGCGCAGCAGCTCGCCTGCGTTCGGGTGCTGTTTGCGGTTCAGGCTGTTCCGCTCCAGCACGATCCCGCCCGTCGCGTGGTAGAAATCGGTGACATCCGCCGTGTCCTTGTTGCCGAAGTCCTCGGTCTGGTAGTACTCATCGCGCGTCTCCGCGTATTTCGCGTCCAGTCGCAACAGGCCCTTGTTCCCCAGGCCCATGCCCACGTTCATGCCGCCCCATGATTCGCGGTTCACGATGTACGCAGGCTTCACCTCTTGGAAGAAGCTGTTGAAGCCGCTGAACCAGTCCCACCGGTGCAGGGTGACCACGGGCTCCAAATAGACGGGGCGCCGTGAGCTGAGGTCCATACGCAGCTTCACCTGGCCCGCCGCGTAGAACTTGCCGAAGTAGGCGGAGCCGTCGAGGAAGGAACTGGTGCGGCCGAAGAATTTGTACCGAACACCAAGCATGCCCGTGTTGATGGGCCGGGAACTGAAGACACCGCCGAAGCGTGCTTCCACGCGCTTCTCCCGCTTCACCAGGATGTCCAGGTCGTAGTCGCCACGGGCCGGCACGTAGGTCGCTCGCGGGAACAGGTCTGCCACGTTCTGATCGGCGTAGAGCCGGAAATAGCGCGACTTCAGGGAGGCCGCCGAACTCGTGCCGAGGTCCTTGCCGAGCACATGCTCGCAGTACAGGGTCTGCTTGGCCGATAGGCCGTCGATGCGGATCTCGCCGAATACCGGGGCAGGCTGGCGTTTCCGGAAGGCCGCCCGGCGTGCATGCACTTCCGCGTGCGGCACACGGCGGGCGATACCCGCCTTGATCTCCGGCATCCGTTCCAAGGCCGCCGTGTACCCGTCCATCACCGCTTGCTTCGCAGTGGTGAAATCGAACAACGTGGTTTCGGTCTTCGGCTCGATGATCAGCCCAGGCTCGCACGGCACACTGTAGTTCGTCTTGTCCACCATCATCGCCCGCAATTGGCTCATCAGGTCGTCCTCGCTGGGCGGCGGCGCGTTGAAGGCCACGTTGCTCCCTATGATGTAGTCGGGCATGAACTCCCCGTACATCACGTCGCTCGGGAAGTTGTTGTACATCCCGCCGTCCATCATCAGGTGACCGTGGACCTTTATCGGCTTGAAGTAGAACGGGTAGCTCATGCTCGCGCGCACGGCCTGTGCCAGGTCGCCTTCAGCGAAGATGACAGGGCGTTGTGCCGTGATGTCGCTGGCCACGCACCGGAAGGGCACGAACAGGCTGTCCATGTTGTACCCGCTCACGGCCGCTACCCCGCTGAAGCCGACCATCTGCGACCAGTCCGACAGCACCGGTGAGCGCAGGTTGGTGGGCGGCGATGCTTGGATGGTGGTATCCAGCGCGAACCGGAAGGCGAGGAAGGAAGCGTCAGGGCGTCCTTCTTCGAAGTGGTATGTACTCGTCCTCCACGCCGCCCAGGCCATCGGCGGGTATTGCTCGGTCTGGAAGAGGCAGATCCATCTGGTCCGGCGACAGGCCCGCCGCGTACATCGCACCGATCGAGCGCGCGCCATGCTGCTTGCCCGTGATGTAGTCGGTCGGGATGTCGTTCTCCTCGAGCGCCTTGATCGCCCCGATATGCGTGAGCCCACCGCTGCCGCCGCTCCAGGACAAGTCCACTTGCTGGCCACTGGAAACAAGAGCCAGACACACGCAAAGGGAGGAAGGGACTTTGCGGAACATCAGTGGTTCCCAGCCTTCGGAAGGCGTTTGGCAGGCGACAGCGAAAATACGGCCAGGCTATACCGCTACCGGACCGCCATCACATCCGCGCCAATAGACCGTTGAAGTAGGCCGGGGCCTTCAAGGGCCGACTGCCGTACCAGCTGAATTCCCCGTCCACCAGCACTACCGGCGTGCCGGGACAGATCATGTTGAACTCCGCCTTGTGCTTCGCGGCGAAGGGATACGGCTCGGAGGAGAGGAAGATGATGTCCGGGTCCGCTTCGGCCAATTCCTGTGCACTGATCTCCGGGTAGCGCGCATCGCCCTCGTCGAACACGTTGACCAGTCCGCAGCGCTTGAGCATGTCGTTCACAAAGGTGCCATGCCCCGCCACCATGAACGGATCGCGCCAGATGAAGTAAGCGACGGTCAGCGTCGGGTCGATGTAGTGCTGCTTCGCGAAGGCGTCTTCGATGTCTTTCTTGAGGGTTTCGGCCTTGTCCTTCGTGCCGGAGAGTTCCCCCACGCGCTGGATCATTTCCAAGGCTCCCGGCAGGTCGCGCACATCACTCATCCACACCGGGAACTCCTTCTCCAGTTCCTGGATGTCCTTCCGCTCGTTCTCTTCCTTGTTGCCGATGATCAGATCGGGCTTCAGCGCGCGCACCTTGTCGAAATCCACCTTCTTGGTGCCGCCCACGCGGTGCTTGGTCTTGAACCAGGTTTCCGGATGCACGCAGAACTTTGTGATGCCGACCACGCGTTCGCCCAGGCCGAGGTCGTAGAGCAGTTCGGTCTGGGAGGGGACGATGGAGATGATGCGGCGGGTATGAGATGGCACTTGGATGGTGCGGTGCATTTGGTCTGTCAGAGTTCTCATTGACTGGACCTCTACTCGGCTGACTTCAAGACTTGAAGTTTCCTCCCCACCTGAAAAAGCAATGTGTCTCGCACTGCGATGAGCTCTGTGGGAAGGTCCTTCGTCACCTGGTCCAAGCTATCCCGATAAATGGCCAAGACCGAATCCGCAGGAAAGCCCTCCGAAGTGATGGACTGCTCGGCGGCCAAGTAATAGACCCACTGCTCGCGTTCTTCCTTGGTAATGCAGTTCTTCCATGAGGAGATGAACTCGTAGGGTCGTTCGTACAAATGGGAAGTGCCCGTGACACCGACACCTTCGGAATAGTACCCGTCCGATCGTTTCAGGGATCTGCTGACGACCCAGAAGTAGAAGCGCCTCGTTACTTCATCCACACCACTGTACATACTATCCAAGAGAGCAAGAGCGAGCGTGTCGTTGGAAAGACTGAATGGCTTGTCCTCGGCTATCGATCGCGTCAATGGAGATACATTATGAGTGATCATATAGGTGCCTGGTGGGCATTGCGAGCGCGCAGAGTTCTTCGCAACAAACAAGTAGTCTCCAACGAGCAGCGACGAATCGATGCTTGGTTCAGGCAAGGTTGATCGCTGCTCAAGGGATGGTGAGCACCCGGTCAAAACAGCAACGAGGATAGCCTGGGGAAGAACAGTTACGGATTGAACGAATGACACGCCTCAGCTTGGTGCTTTTCCTCCAAATGCACGCGCGGGTGTCAACGCCCGTGCGTTCGTATTGCGAGCGTCCTCGCTCATTCGTTCATTTCAACTTTCCGATGATATCCTGCTTCGTCAGGATCCCCAAACCGTTCGGCATTTGAACGAGCACGGCCGGTGAGCCATTGCCCAATTTGCTCGCGATTTCTTCCAACGTCGTATCCGCGCCGATCACAGGCAGGGCAGGACCCATCACCACACGGGCTTTCTGCGTGCGCACATCGGCGTCCTCCAGGATCGCATCGAACAGTCGTGCGTCGGTGATGGTGCCCACGGGCTTTCCGTTCTCCATCACGGGCAACTGATCGATGTTGTGCTTGCGCATGCGGTCGATGGCATAGAGCACGGGTTCTTCGGCTTCTACGGATACAAGTCCGAGGTCTTTGCCTTTCAGCAGATCACCGGCCGTGGGTTTCTCTTCCACCAGGAAGCCGCGCTCGCGCATCCAGTCATCGTTGAACATCTTGCCGACGTAGCGTGTGCCGTGGTCGTGGAAGATGACCACCACGACTTCGCCTTTCTTGAAGTTGTCCTTCAGTTGCAGCAGGCCCGCCATGGCACTGCCCGCGCTGTTGCCCACGAAAATGCCTTCGTCCTTCACGATCTTGCGGGTGAAGATGGCGGCGTCGCGGTCGGTCACTTTTTCGAAGTGGTCGATGAGGTCCATGTCCACGTTTTTCGGCACGAAGTCCTCGCCGATGCCCTCAGTGATGTACGGATAGATCTCGTTCTTGTCGAAGATCCCGGTCTCCTTCAGCTTCTTGAAGACCGAGCCGTAGGTGTCGATGCCCCAGACCTTGAGCTTCGGGTTCTTCTCCTTCAGGAAGCGCGCGGTGCCGCAGATGGTTCCGCCGGTGCCCACGCCCACGACGAGGTGGTCGATCTTGCCGCCGGTCTGGTCCCAGATCTCGGGGCCGGTGCTTTCGTAGTGCGCCTGCGCGTTGCTGGGGTTGTCGTACTGGTTGGCCTTCCAGCTGTTCGGCGTTTCGTTCACCAAGCGCGAGGAAACGGAGTAGTAGGAGCGGGGGTCTTCCGGATCCACGTTCGTGGGGCACACGATCACTTCCGCACCGAACGCGCGCAGGATGTCCACCTTCTCGCGGCTCTGCTTGTCCGTGGTGGTGAAGATGCATTTGTAGCCCTTGATGATCGCGCCGATCGCCAGGCCCATACCGGTGTTACCGCTCGTGCCTTCGATGATGGTGCTGCCAGGTTTCAGGAAGCCGGCCTTCTCCGCGTCCTCGATCATCTTGATCGCCATGCGGTCCTTGATCGAATTGCCGGGGTTGAAGGTCTCCACCTTGGCCAGCACGGTGGCGGCGACGTCCTTGGTGATCTTGTTCAAGCGGACCATGGGGGTGTTCCCGATGGTGCTGAGGATGTTGTCGTGGATCTTGGGGGGCATGTCGTAGTTGCCTTGTCTGATTCTGCGCGAAGGTACCCGGTAGGGGCGACGATATCGCCGCCCTACTCGAAGCGTATCGCCTTTGCGGGCGCGATACGGCTCACCATCATGCTGGGGATGACGAGCGACAGCACGCAGACGAGCAAGGTGCCTATGTTCAACAGCGCGATAGGCCACAGGTCCAGGTCCACGGGAACGATATTCACATAGTAGCTCTCCACCGGCAGCCTGACCAGTCCGGTGAACTTCTGCAGGAGCGCGAGCCCGATGCCGAGCAGGTCACCGAGGACGATGCCGAAGCCGAGGATGTACGCCGCGTCGATGAGGAAGATGCGGCGGATCGCACTGTTGCCCGTGCCAAGTGCCTTCAGCACACCGATCATGTTCGTGCGCTCCAGGATGATGATCAGCAGCGCGCTCGTCATGTTGATGATGGCCACGATCACCATCAGCACGATCACCACCACCACGTTCGTGTCCAGCAGTTCCAGCCAGGCGAAGATCTCCGGGAATTTCTGCTGCACGGTGACGGTGCGTTGCGTCTCGTCCAGAAAGTCCGTGTAGATGCGATCGTCCATGGCGATCAGGTCGCGATGGTCGTTGAGCGCGATCTCGAAACCGCCGCAGTACTTGTCGTAGCTGCCGCCACTGCCTCCGCGTTCTACGCGGATATGCTCCACTACCTGGTCGGATCCGAGGCTATGGGTAATGAACCGGATAGAGTCCGGAACGATGTGCACCCTCGCCGTATCCGGGATGGTGCCCTCGTCGTCATGCACGATCAGCGTGAACATGGTGTCCCGTGGTGCTTGTCCGGATTCCTCCGGCCGCATGTTCGGGTTGTGCCATTCCCAGAGCTGGAGGTGATGTGGTCCCGGTCCCTTCAGTCCCGTTCCCGGCCATTCGAAGGTATAAGCGCGATCACCACCGAAGGCCTTGCCTTCCAGTTCCACGAAACGGCCTTGCTCAACCGGACCAACACCGATCTCCGCCTGCAATCCCCATTGCGCAAACCTCTGCAGGTGCATGATGTCCACGAAAACCACTTGATGATCGATCTTCTCGATGCCCGTCTCATAGATGCCTTTCACCTTGAAACGGCGAGGTCGGATCTCCTCGCGCCCACGGATCAGGTAGATGGTCACCGTGTCGCCCACACCTTGGCGCAGCCTCCGCGCGAGCCAGGAGCTGATCACCGTGGTCGCATAGCCTGCCGTGTCGGGTAGCGAGAGGACATCACCCCCGACCATGTGCGAGCGCAAGAACGACCAGTCGTGGTCCTTGCCAACGCCCTTCACTACCACGCCTTGGATCTCATCGTCCGTTTCGACGATACCGGGCTTCAAGGCGAACACCGAAATGCGCCGCACGCCCGTCACTGTATCCAGCCACGGATAGAACGGCTGTTGGATGCGCATACGCTCAGAATCCCTCGTATCGCCGCTCGCCACGGGGACGATCTCGATATGCGAGCCGGCGCCCGTTACTTTGGCGCGGACTTCGCGCTGGAATCCCGTACTGATCCCCACCGTGAGGATCATCACCGCCATACCGATGACGATACCGAGCACCGCGATGAGCACGATGGGCCGTGAAAGCCGGTCCTGCCGGTCCTTGTCGCTCAGGATGCGGCGCGCGATGAAATGCGGGAATCCCATGACGGTGCGGGCGAAAGTATGCCGCTTGATCCCCGTGCTCGCGATGCTCTCCGCGCTGGGTGCATGTGAAGCGCAGGAGCCCGTGCGTATTCCTGCACAAGTTGCCGTCGTCGATCCTTCCATCGTCACTGGGGCGGAACGCACTGCGCAGTACCTGCCGCTGTTGAAGGACAAGCGCGTTGCGCTCGTCACCAACCAGACGGGCATGATCGGCCGTACGCATTTGGTGGATTCGCTGCTGGCGCTGAAGGTGGATGTGGTGAAGGTCTTCGCGCCGGAGCACGGGTTCCGCGGAGAGGCGGATGCGGGCGAGCATGTGGCCAACGAGCGCGATGAACGAACCGGGCTGCCGTTGATCTCGCTGTACGGCAAGAACAAGAAACCGCGACCGGAGCAGCTCCAGGATGTGGATGTCGTCGTCTTCGACATCCAGGACGTCGGTGTGCGTTTCTACACGTACGTCGGTACACTGCACTATGTGATGGAGGCCTGCGCGGAGAATCACAAGCCGCTCCTCGTACTGGACAGGCCGAACCCGAACGGCTTTTACATCGATGGGCCCGTGCTTGATACGGCGTTCAGTTCTTTCGTCGGCATGCACCCCGTGCCGCTCGTGCATGGTATGACCATCGGCGAGTACGCCGGCATGCTCAATGGCGAAGGCTGGTTGATGGCCAACGAGAAATGCGAGCTGACGGTGATCACCTGCGTCGGTTATGTCCACAGCGCCTTCTATGCGCTACCGGTGAAGCCGTCGCCGAACCTGCCCAACATGGCGGCCATCTACCTGTATCCGTCACTCGGTCTGTTCGAAGGGACCATCGTCAGCATCGGCCGCGGGACGCCACAGCCCTTCCAATGTATCGGCTATCCGGGCTTCGCACAGGGCTCGTTCCACTTCACACCCCGTTCGATCCCCGGTGCGAAGGACCCGCCCTACAAGGACGTGGAATGCACCGGCATGGACCTGCGCGAGTACGGCACCTTCATCACCCGCTTGGAGCCCGGTGTTCATCTCCACTGGCTCATCGGCACGTATGGGGAATCGAAGGACAAGTCACGCTTCTTCACGGCCTTCTTCGACAAGCTGGCTGGTGGCCCTGCGCTGCGGGAAGCGGTCCTTCGCGGTGATGACGAAGCACGCATTCGCGAGTCGTGGAAGCCCGGGCTCGCCGCTTTCAAACGGATACGCGCGAAGTACCTGCTCTACGAGGACTTCCATTGACGCGAAAGGCCCCGGCCCTTCGACTACGCTCAGGGTTCCGGGGCTTTTGCGGGAGAGATCCTTGGGTCATTCCACCACCACGCGCTCGGTCCATGAGCGGTCGGTAGTGCGTATCGTGATCAGGTAGGTGCCTGTGGGCAAGTGCTCGTCAGCGGTAAGTTGGATGTTCAGGAATCCGTCTTGGGCGGCGATGCGCTGATCCGCGATCACCCGTCCTTGCAGGTCGATCATGGTGAGCTGCGCCGAGGTCTCCTCCTCACGAAGGCCGCTGAGGAGCACATTCAGGTCGCCGTCGCGCAAGGGGTTGGGCCATACGCGCAGGTTGGCAGGCTTCGATCCGACGATGGTCGTCGCACGGGGCGCGCTCGGTTCTCCGGGAGCCGTAGTGATGCCGCAGGATGGACCGAAAGGGCACCAGGTCACCTCATTGTCGTAGCTGACCCGGATGCGCACGGTGTAGTGTTTCATCCCGTATTCCAAGGGTGATTGTTCCCATTCGGTGAGCAGGAGACCGCAACCCGCCGAACTGATACGCCTCAGGTAGTTGCCACTTGAGAATTCGAATTGGTAGTGCGTTGCCTGGCTCACGGGAACCGCGTACAACCAGCGACTGCCGTCCAGCATCACATTCGAGATGCCGCAAGAATGGTGCGGGTCGCCCGCATCGTCGACCAGTTGCGTCGTCGGGCAGGAACCGGGAAGATCGATCCGCATGCGACAGGCCGGCCCGAAGGCATTGTACGTTCCGTTCACCAGGCTGCGCACCCGGACATTGAGCGTCCGGTCGTGCGGGATCGGGTCGGTGACCACCTGGCTCAGGCGCAAGTACGTGCAGCGGTCCTCGCCGGCGGGGAACAGATAGCTGGAGGTCGCATGTGTAACGAGCATGCGTCGGCTGTATCCACCGTTCGGGTCGAAGAACCAGAACTGGTAGCCCGAGTTGTGGTTGTTGTCGCCATACTGTGCCCGCACATCATCATTCGGGACCGCCTGGATGAAATCATCGGGCAACAGGTCCTCGCGGTCGCAGCGGCTCGGGGTAAGTCCATCGTTGCCCAACGGCAGCGAGAATCCCAAGGGAACACTGCTCAGGGATGCGAACGCGGCACCCTCGCTCGCGTCGATGATGCGGCGGCCGTCGGAGGTGGTGAGCGTGAAGGCTCCATCGCCGTTCGTGCAGCACATGCCGTCGCCCGCGCTGTCCATGATCCGTAGGACGTACTCGCCATCGGGTACCTGGCAGGGGAGCACGGATGTCGTGTTCGAGGGAAGGGAGGTGCCCGAGCAGAGCGCATTGCCACCGGCCGAGGGAACGATCTCCCAGCTGGTCTGTTGGCCATTGCCGTCGGTGGTCAGGTGCAGTTGGAGGATCTCGTCGCCGATGATGGACGGGTCCCCTGTGCAGTTGCAATCGTTGCCCACCATGTCGTTGCTGGTCGTCGGGTCACCATCATCGCAGGGACTGCCCGGTTCAGGACCGGAAGGGCAGGCATCAAAGCAGTCCAGGATGCCATCGCCGTCCGCATCCGCATCGGCCTGTCCGCAGCCGCATGTGCCCGGGGCGATCTTCAGCGGGTCCAATGGGCAGCCGTCGGCACAGTCCGCGTAGGTGTCGCCGTCCGTATCCGTATCCGGTGCTCCGCATCCGCACGAACCGGGGTTCACTTTTGCCGGGTCGTTGGGACAGTTGTCAGCGCAATCCGCCGTGCCGTCCGCGTCCGTATCCGTTTCAGGAACGTCGCATCCGCATTGGCCGGACAGCGTTTTCAATGGATCGTTGGGACATTCATCGCCGCAATCCCCGGTGCCATCGCCGTCCTGGTCGGGTTCTGGCACGTTCAACACGGCAGTGGTCATGCAGTTGTTCGCATCCGTGATCACGAATACGGGGCTGCCCGCCGTGAGGCCGATATGCGTACCGGCACCGGAGTATGGCGAAGTTCCGCCTGTCGCATCCACGTTCACCACGGCATCACTGGCACCGCACGAGGACTCCAGGGAGACCACGGAGACGCTCGCGAAGAGCACGGGCGGTTCCGTGATGGTTTGCGAGGTGCTTGCGGGGCAATCCACCGCATCGGTCACATTGAAAGTATAGGTGCCTGCCGTGCGCAAGGTCATTCCCGTTCCCGTGTACGGTGCCGTACCGCCGGAGGCCGATATGTTCACATAGCCGAGACCGCCATGGCAGGCGATCGGTGTGCTGATGGAAGCGGAAACGGAAAGCACCGCGGGCTGCGGGATGTTGATGTTCGTCGAGCTCGTGCATCCCAACGCGTCCGTCACCGTGAAGGAGTGCATGCCGGCCGGCCGGAGGAAATTGCCCGTACCGGTGTAGGGGGTTGCCCCCGATGACCCCGCTACGGATACCGTTCCGTTGCCGCCGTTGCAGGCCACTGCTCCGATGATCGATGCGGAAGCGACTACACAAGGCGGGGTGAACGTGTATGTGAGCCCACTGCTGAACGCTTTGGCCGGATTCGCCGACGTGAAGCGGACCTTGCTGTTGTTGGCATTGCCGACGAGCGGAGCGGTCCACGTTTCGGGTCCGGTACCGACCCGGCGGTTGTTCACTTGTGTCGGGAACGAGTTGCCGTTGCCGCGAATACCCACCTCAGGTTGTTGCGCCGTGGAGTTGTCCTGGCCGGTCACTGCGGAATAGACGAACCGGATCCGCCCGTTGGACGTGTTCAGCCGGGCTTGGAAACTGAAGCTCTCGGAGTTCCCGCCGATCTTCCGTTGCGCCTCGCGCCATTGGACCACGATCTCGCTTCCGATCTGTTGCCAACGGATGGAGCTGCTCGACGTGTTCGCGTCCTGCAGATTCGCGCCGAAGGGAGAGATGGCACCCGCATAGCCCGCTGAAGCGCTCAATGGGGCGTAGTTGTTGTTGGCCATCATCGTACCGAAGGTGATGAAGCCGTTCGCCGTTACATACATCGTGGAATACCATTGCCCGTCGAACCAGAACGGCGTGGGCAGGCTCACGGTGTAACGTTGGTTGTTCCAGTTGGTGCCCGATATCAGCACCGTGCCGCCGGTGATATGGCTGTAGGTTCCGCTGCTCTGTGCGAAGCCGTATGTGCTGCCGGGTTGTGCTTTTGCCCATGCCGCGCACAGGACAAGCATTGCGAGCGTAAGGACGGCGGGCAGGAATGTCGTGCGGGTGCGACGGGTTTCCGCTCCGGGAGAGTAGAGCAAGGTCATGATGTGCGTTGAGTAGACGCGGCGGCTGATACGTGGGATCCACGAACAGGGTTTTCCGGCCGACGAAAAGGCGGTTCCTTCTGATGGGTGCAAAAAAGGAACCCCGGCACGATGGCCGGGGCTCCCTTGGGCTTGGTCGGGGCTCTTTCTATTGCACGATCACTCGCTTGGTCCAAGCACGGTCCGCCGTGGTCACGTTCACGAGGTAGATACCGGCCGCATAACCCTGCAGGTCCAGCGTGGTGTTCAGCATGTCGCCTTGCAGCACCGTGCGCTCAGCGTATACCTGCTTGCCGAAGAGGTCGGTCACGGTAATGGTCATCTCCTGTTCATTGTCGTCGCCGAAACCGGCCAGTTTCAGGGTTACTACTTCGCCGTGGTTCGGGTTGGGCCATACCGAGAGGTCCATGCCTTCTACTTTTTCTTCCAAGGCGTTCTGGTTGCCCGGGGGCGCACCGGCCGTGGTCAGTGTGCACGAACCGCTGAAGGGGCAGTAGTTCGCGCCGCCATCGAAGCTCACGCGCACGCGCACATTGTACGTGCTGTTGTACTGGAGCGGCATCGTGTACCACTGGGTCATCAGCAGGTTGCTGCCGGGGGACGTGATCTTGCGCAGGTAACCCGGCTTGCTGAACTCGAACTGGTACGTGGTGCCCCCGCTCACGGCTACGGCGTACAGTGTACGGCTGCCGTTGAGGGGCACATTCACCAGCCCGCAGCTATGGTGGCTGTTGCTCGGGTCATTGAGCAACTGGGTGGTCGGGCACTGGTTCGTGAGGTCGATCTTCAGTCGGCAAGCCGATCCGAACTCGCTGTACACGCCGTTCACCATGCTGCGGACACGCACGTTGACGAGCATATTGTGCGGAATGGGGCTGGAGGTGAGCGAATTGAGCTTCAAGTAGCTGCAACGGTCCGGGCCGGCGGGGAACAAGTAGTTGTTCGTCGCGTGCGTGATCAGCACACGGCGACTGTAGCCCCCGTTCGGGTTGAAGATCCAGAACTGGTACCCATCGTCGCTCTGCGCACCCACGTTGAACTGGGCTTGCACGGCCGCATTCGGCGTAGCTTGGATGAAGTCGCTCGGCAGGTAGTCCTCACGATCGCAACGGCTCGGGGTCAGGTGGTCACCTCCGATCGGTACGCAGAATCCGAGCGCTACTTCAGCCGTGTTGCTGAAAATGCCCGCCCCTGCGGCATCGATGATGCGCTGGCCGCCGGTCGTGCGCAGTACGTAACCGCCCATACCGTTGATGCAGCACAATCCGTCCATGTTCGCGTCGAACACGCGCAAGCGGTAGCAGCCGTCAGGCAGGTCGCAGTTCAACGTTTGGTTGCTGCTGTTCGCATAACCGCCACCGCTGCAAAGGGCAGGGCCACCGGCCAGCGGGATGATATCCCATGACGTGGAAGCGGCATCGTTGTCCGTGGTCAGCTCGAGGGCGGCCAGATTCGTTACGGATGTACCGGCGCACTGGCAGGCATTCGTGAGTGCATCATTGATCGTGTTCGCGTTGCCATCGTCACAGGTGCTTCCCACTTGGCCTTGTACCAATGGGCAGTTGTCATTGCAATCCGCTACGCTGTCGCCGTCCGTATCGGTGTCGGCCGTGCCACAGCCGCATACACCGGGAGCAACCTTATCGGGATCGTTCGGACATCCGTCGTTGCAGTTCAGGGTGCCGTCACCGTCGTTGTCGGTATCAACCACACCGCAGCCACAAGCACCAGGCGCGATCTTGTTCGCGTCAGCAGGGCAACCGTCCACACAGTCGGCATACGTATCACCGTCCGTATCGGTATCGGCCACACCGCATCCGCAGGTGCCGGGGTTCACTTTGTTCGCGTCGAGCGGGCAGTTGTCCGTGCAATCAGGCGTTCCGTCACTGTCCGAATCGCTGTTGTCCATGTCGTTCGGGCAAGGGTCCACGCAATCGGCGAGACCATCACTGTCCGTGTCGTCATCAGGCGTGTCGCAACCGCATACACCGGGCGCGATCTTGTCCGGGTCCGAAGGGCAACCGTCCACGCAATCCGCTGTGCCGTCCAGATCGGTATCGGTCTCCACGTTTCCACAACCGCACTGGCCCGGAGCGATCTTGTTGGGGTCGGCGGGGCAGCCGTCATTGCAGTCTGCCGTGCCGTCGAGGTCCGTATCCACATCGCTCACCCCACATCCGCAGATGCCCGGAACGATCTTGTTCGCGTCGAGCGGGCAACCATCGTTGCAATCGGCGGTGAGGTCGCCATCCGTATCCACATCGCTCACACCACATCCGCAGATACCGGGTGCGATCTTGTTCGCGTCGAGCGGACATCCGTCGTTGCAATCGACGGTGAGGTCGCCATCCGTATCCACATCGCTCACACCGCAACCGCACACGCCGGGTGCGATCTTGTTCGGGTCGCTCGGGCAGCCGTCGTTGCAGTCCGCCGTGCCGTCGCTGTCCGTATCGGTGTCCGCGTTGCCGCAGCCGCATTGACCTGGGGCCGTCTTGTTCGCGTCGAGCGGGCAGCCGTCGTTGCAGTCTACCGTGAGGTCACCGTCGGTATCCGCATCGCTGATGCCGCATCCGCAGATACCGGGCGCCGTCTTGTTGGCATCAAGGGGGCAGCCGTCGTTGCAATCGGCGGTGAGGTCACCGTCCGTATCCACATCGCTTACCCCGCAGCCGCAGATGCCGGGCACGATCTTGTTCGCATCGAGCGGGCAGAGGTCGTTGCAATCGGCCGTGCCGTCGCTGTCCGTGTCCGTTTCCGGGTTGCCGCATCCGCACTGGCCTGGTACCTGTTTGGTGGGGTCGGTCGGGCACAGGTCCGTGTCGTTCGTCACGTCACCGGCGTTGGGAGGCGCGCATGCCAGGGTGCCGCTACCGCTTCCGAAGCCGTCACCATCAACATCGGCGTACCAAGCGGTAGCCGTATTCACGATTACTGGTATCGTGGCGTTCGTGGTACCGCAGCTATTGCTCACGGTCACCGAATAGTTTCCAGTTGCGGCACCGCTCACACTGACGTTCGCGCTGGTGCTGTTCGGGCTGTACGTGCCCGTTCCAGACCAGAGGTAAGTAGGGGCAGGACTGCCGGTGACTGCGGCTCCCAATGTCAATGTGCCATTCGAACAGGCTGGGCTGTCGTTGAAAGTGGACGTGATCTGCGGGACGGAGCAGAAATTCAATTTCGCATAGCGGAAGTTGCCGAGGTCCGCGCCTTCATTGTCGCACAGGGTGAGCGTCCAAGTGCCGTTCGGGTTTCCGGTGAAGCCGGACAAGGATTCCTCGGGGGCATAGTTTCCCGTCACGTTGCTGGTGTTCGTGGTGGTCAGAGCGGCTCCATCATCCACAAGGACGATCGGCGAGCCGGGGCAGGCGGAGGGATCGCCCAGATTGTCACCACTGCCGAACCGGTTGAGGATCAAGTTCCGAATGGTACCACCGGGCGCGGTAAGACTCACATGGATATCGCGATTGTATGTGTGGCTTACGATCAGCTCAACGCTGGTCAAGCGCGCATTGCCCGCGCTAGTGCCCAATGTGGTCGGCAGACCGGTGATCGGGATCCGGATGTCCACCTCATTGCTCGAGGCACAACCGTTATCGGGAAGCGCATTCGAAGCCAAGGCGGCCATGCACAGCCCGTTGACATAATTGTAGGTTACGACGACCTGGCCGTCTTCTCCATTTCCACCCGTGCGTGTACCGCTAGAAGTGCGTTTTCCGCCACCACCACCACCACCTGGAGGGCCACCAGCCGAGCCATTTCCTTGGGTGCCCGTCTTGCCATTACCGCCGTCTCCCCCGCCGAGGGGTGCGCTGGCGCCTACCGATCCGGCCGCATCAGCGCCATTCGCCGCAGAGCCGGCGGAAGAGCCACCGCCACCGCCATTGCTGCCGCTGGTATTGCTTCCGTCCGCGCCGTCACCACCGGAGAATTTGATCGTTCCGATGCTGCTGCTCGCTGAGCCGCCAGCGCCTCCACCAGTGGCGTTGTTGGCCGGGCTGCTCCCGCCCTTGGCCAGTATGGACGAACTGTTCCCGAACCAGGTATCCCCCCCCGGTGATCCGGTCGTGCCGCTTCCTTGCCCAACGGTCACAGTGTACGACCCGGGTGAAACCGTAAGCACACTGCGGACATAGGCACCGCCACCACCGCCCGCGCCACCACCATTGCTCGTTCGGGATCCACCGCGACCTCCACCGCCCCAGCATTCTACAGTGACTTGGGTTATCCCTGTAGGTACCACGAACGTACCTGAGCTGGTGTAGGTGGTTGAAAGTTGCGCCTGGGCCGGCCCGCCGTTGAAGGACAGAGCAATGAGCACCAGCAAGGTGCCCAAGCAGTCCAGCAATGCTCGACGAGTGGGGAGAGTAAGGATGTTCTGCATGTGCGTTCGTATTCCGATTCGGAGGCGCAAATTGGACGATGGCCATTTCGGTTGTCAAGCCGGAATGATCGATGAATCCTTGCCCCGTATCGACGAACCGCGCCTTCTGATCGTGCTGTGGAGACGTGGTCTACCTCGTCGCAAGGCTTTGGACCTCAATGAAAAAGCCCCCCGATCGCTCGGAGGGCTTTTCCCAAGAAAGTTGGATAGCCTACTGCACGACCAGCCGCTCCGTATTCACATGACCATCCATCGTCAGATTCACCAGGTACACACCCGGCACGATGGAGCTGCTGAGGTCCAACACGGTATTCAATTCCTCACCGTCGATGTTCAACTGCTCACTCTGCACTCGGGCTCCCATGATGTCGAAAATGTCGACGCTCACGGAATGTGCGCCCTCTCCGAGACCATGCATGCTGAAGCGCACGCGGCCTTCATTGTTCGGGTTCGGCCACATCGTCAAGTCGCGTGTTCCGGATCCCACTTCGACCTCCTCACGCGCACTACCCACACCCATTGCGGGAGGTGTCGCTGCGGTGGCGATCGTACAGACCGGACCGAATGGACAGAAGGTGGCGCCCGCATCGTAGCTCACCCGCACCCGCACGTTGTATGTGCTGTTGTACTGCAAGGGCATCGTGTACCACACCGTCATCAGCAGGCTCGCGGTGTTCATCGTGATCTTCCGCAGGTAGCCGGGCTTGCTGAATTCGAACTGGTAGCGGTTCGCTGCGGAAACGGGGACGGCGTAGATGGTGCGCGAACCGTTCAAGAGGACACCCGTGATGCCGCAAGAGAACGTGGGGCCGGGAGTGGCCACCAGTTGCGTGGTCGGGCAATTGAGTTCCGTATCGATCTTGAACCGGCAGGCTGGGCCGAACTCCGCGTACACCCCATTCACTTGGCGGCGCACACGCACGTTCAAGAATGTGTTCAGGGGCAGCGGGCTGGTAACGATGGAGTTCAATCGCAGGTAGCTGCAACGGTCCGGGCCCACGGGGAAGACCGTATTGCTGTTCGCATGCGTTACCGTGATCCGGCGGCTGTATCCACCGTTCGGGTTGAAGAACCAGAACTGGTATCCATCGTCCGTTTGGTTGCCTGTGCCGTATTGCGCTTGCACCGCAGCATTCGGAATGGCCTGAACGAAGTCGCTCGGCAGGTAGTCCACACGGTCGCAGCGGCTGTCCGTCAAACGGTCTGTTCCGATAGGCGTGCAGAAGCCCAAGGCTACTGATGCGCTGCTCGTGAAGATGCCGCTGTTCGCCGCATCGATGATCCGCTGGCCGCCCGGTGCGCGAAGCACATAGCCGCCGTTGCCGCTCACGCAGCACATGCCGTCCGCCAGCGCGTCGTACACGGTGAGCACATAACAACCTGCATCAGGAAGCGGGCAGAACGCCGTGCTCGTCGTATTGCTCGGATAGCCGCTTCCGCTGCACAGCGCCTCGCCTCCGCCCAAGGGTGCGATCTCCCAAGACGTCTGCGTGCCGTTGACATCCGTGGTGATGTCCAGGCTGTAGATCGGCGTCGTGCTCGTTCCAGCGCACACGCAACCGGCGGTGATCGCATCATTGACCGTGTTCGCGTTGTTGTCATCGCATGCTGCGCCGGGTTCCGGGTTGCCGCAGCCGCAGGTGCCGGGCGCAAGCTTGCTCGCATCGTTCGGGCAACCGTCGTTGCAGTCCAGCACGGTGTCCCCATCGCTGTCCACATCCGGTGAACCGCAGCCGCATGCGCCGGGACCGGTCTTGTTGGGGTCGTTCGGGCAGCCGTCCATGCAATCCATGTAGCCATCGCCATCGCTGTCCGCATCGGCCACCCCGCAACCACATGCACCGGGGTTCTGCTTCAAGGGATCCGTAGGGCATCCGTCGATACAGTCGGCAAAGGTGTCACTGTCCGTATCCGTCTCCGCCACGCCGCACCCGCATGTGCCGGTCTCCACTTTCAACGGATCGTTGTCGCACTCGTCGTCGTT
>JBGAJW010000083.1:0-22977 GCA_044224725.1 Flavobacteriales bacterium | reverse complement strand
CGGCACAACCTCATAGGCTCGGGACTGGGCATGCTCATCACGGCCGGCTTCGGCTGGTGGGCCATCCCGCAATGGGGCTTGAAAGGTGCGGCGCTCATCGCGTCCATGGCCTACACGGCCAGCGTGGTGTACCAATGGGCGGTCTTCTCCCATCGGCACAATGCACGACTGGTCGAACTCTGGCCCAACGCGGAGGATCTTGACCGACTGCGCGATCTGTGGCGAACGATGGTGCGCTGAGACAGCGCATGGAAGATCAGGAAAAAAAGAACGGGGACTTCCGCCCCCGTTCTCTTGATCCCAAAGCCACCTTACTCGACCCCGTTGATGCCGAGTTCCAGGTTCTCCATAAGGCGAACGTTCACTTCTTCAGCACCTGATGCCATGGGCGTTGCAACAACGTCGATGCCCGCGAACAACGCGATGACATCAACGGAGGCCGGTGCGGTGAACGTCTCCCCTTCCACGATGTCGTGGTGGGCATGCACATGGGCGTCCGTCAGCAGCGCATCCGTACCACAGGCGTAGTTGAAGGCGGTCTCGAACGTACCGTCACCATCAGCGTCGGCGTGCCCCGTGATCATCAGGAATTTGTATCCATCGGTCGCGTTCAGGTACATCGTCGGGTCGTTCAAAGGCGCTTCCGCCGTGGCGAGATCGGCATGGTTCGTCGCGCTATCCAGACCGAGGTCCAAATGGAACTCGTGGATGTGGGAGGCGTAGATGGGCCCCAACAGGAAGTCGTTCGCGGCGCTCGCATCCACCAGGAACCTGGCGGAATCGTACATGGCCACTTCCTCCTCCTCATCGTTGGTCGCGTGCCCCCCGCCAATGTAGAACCTGAGCCCGTCCAGCTTCAACGCGTGCCCCAAGCTGTCATGGACGATCGAATCCAATGTGTAGGGGTTCAAGCCCTGGATGAAGGTGAAGGACATCCGGACCGTGGCATTGTGCGGAGTTTCCACCGGGGTGGTGTCCACAGGTTCGTCGCTGTCCTTCTTGCAAGCGGTGAAGCCCACCGCGAGGGCGACCGTGAAGGCCATGAAGTGTTTCGTAGTCATGTCGATGTGCGTATTGTGGTGCAGCGAACTACACCCGTTGGAAATTGTAAGTGATGCCCGCAACGAAGCGTTCCCGGTTGGGGATCATCAAGGATCCCTCGTTGTTCAGGATGGCGTGCTGCCAAGTGAACGAGAATCCGATGGAACGCCACCTGCGATCGGGCCTCGCCGCTTCGAGATAGCCGCCCAGAGCCGGAAGCACTTGCAACCTTTGGACGTGGAAGATCCGGAAAACCTCGCCTGTGATGCTCGTGCTATTGCCCATGCGATGCCCTTCCGCGTTCTGTCCGTTCAACCGGCCCACGGCGCTGAAGCTGGCTCCCACGCGCTGCCCGCGCAGCACATACTCCAAGCTGGCCAAGCCGTCCCACGTGCCCGATCCGGGTTGAAGGTCATGGTCCAGGGTTTCCCCGTACTGCACCACGTTATGCCTGCCCATGGGGATCTTTACGCCCAGCCCGGCGGTGATGCGGTGACGGGTCCGGAGGCTGTCCGAGGCGTTGGACGAACCCGAAAGCACGTAGCGCCCCAGCAGCATCGGGTCGCCCAGTGCGTACGTGTCCGCGTGGCGGATACCATCAACAGCCTGGTAGTTGTTCACCATCGGCACGGATGCGGTAAGGTTGATCCGCTGGCCGAGCCAGAATTGACCACGGAGTTCCAATGCCTGGAAGACCTCCGTATAGCTCGCGGTCGGATTGACGGTGGCCACATGGCCGCCGTGTTTGGCCACGAGCGTTGTGCCCGGGCTTGTCACATCGCCGTTCAAATAACGCATCCGCCACTGGAGGCCGAAATTGTTGGCACGATCGAACGGCTGCACGCCTTGCAAAAGACCGCAACCGCACTGATCGCAACCGATGCTCTGGAGCACCCGAAGGATAAGCGCTCCGAGCATGAGGAGTCTGTTCATGCTGGTAAGAATTGATGTTGATCCTGACAACGGCATCCACATCGGGAGCCGTCGCATACTGCAGCCTGCGGGCCACAGAACTCAACACCAGGGCACAGGCTCGCTTACCGGAACGCATCCAGGCAGCAGGCCGTGTTCCGCACCCGGCCACGCCGGACCCGTCGTCACTCCCGAGAAGATGGTCAGGAGGTCGGTCTGCTGCGGGATGGCATCGTCGAGTTTCAATGCACGGAACGCGACCGGAAGGTCCCGCTCGCGCGCATCCGTATGCTTCAGTTTCTTGGAGAGGTAACAATCGCCATGGCAGGTGCGCATTTCGTCCGGCACCAAGCGTTGCACACAGAGTTCCTGGGCTATGCGGTCCCGGTCCACCAGAAAATCCACTACGATGCAGGCCGGCACGAGCAGGTGCGCGAGCAGCACGCACAGCAGGGCCAAGGGGGTCGCGCGCATCGGTGGCGAAACTAGGATGGTTGATCGTTTTCCGGTTGACCAAAATCAACCCGCCCGTGCCGGGCATAGCTTGCGCCTCGCCTACGCCGGGCAACGGCAACCACCGATGATACAGAGCCTCTTTCCCTTCTCTGCCCCCCGGAGCTTCGGTTCCGGTGTGGCTGTTCTTCTCTCTCCAGTGCTCTTGGCCCAGAGCTTCCAAGGCAATTACGGTGCCGGCAAGTATGAAGAGGGCGTGGCCGTGCTGGTCGACGTCCAAGCCATCACCTCGGTGGTACGGCACTATCGCGAAGGCTATGGCTACGGCATCCAGTTGCTGCGCACATCACTGAACGGTACGAACCCCGTTACGATCGACATCGCGCTCCCTGGGGCAGCATTCCCGCAGAACGCCGTTCGCTCCGTGGACGGTGACATCGTCATCTGCGGGTCCATCATTCCTGCGGGCCGTTATGACCATGATGCACTGCTTTTGAAAGTCACCCCCGCGGGCAGCACCGCGTGGACATGGACGAGCGCCGACCCCAGCGGCGAAGAGCAGTTCTTGTGCGTGGACGCCCTCGATGATGGCTACGCGGCCGGTGGCACTTGGCGGCACGGCATAGACAGCGATGCACTGCTGGCGCGCTTCAACGCCAGTGGGGCCCTGCAGTGGCAGGAGCATTACGGATCGCCGCAGGACGATCGGGTAACGGGCATCGCGCACGACGCGAACGGGCTGGTGGCCGCCGGCAGCAACACCAGCACCGCAGGAGACTTGGACGCCTTCCTCCTGCGTACGGACCTGCAAGGCACGCAGCAATGGCAGCGCACCTGGGGCGGCCAGGAAGATGACGAGGCCGCCGAAGTGATCGCCCGCGCGGACGGCTCCTTCGTTTGGGCCGGGTACACGGACAGCTACCCCATCGGCGATACCACGGCACAAGGCGAACACTTCCGGCATGTGTACGCCATGGCCATCAACATCACAGGTGATTCGCTCTGGACCGCCAATTACGGCGACACGTTACGCAACCGCCAAGGCTGGACGCTCTTGCAGGCCACCAACAACGAGTTGCTCTTCGCCGGCGAGAATGAACTGGGCCACCGCTCGAACGCCTTCACCATCCGGGCGGGTTCCACCGGCGCGCTCATCTGGGAGCGCACCTATCCGCTGCAACGCACGGACCGCTTGCGCGACCTGCTGCTCATGCCGGACGGCGGCTTCATCGGCACCGGCAAATGCACCGGCCCGCAGGGTGGACAGGTGTTGCTGTTGCGCAAGAACAGCAGCGGGCAGTAAGTTTCGTTCACACCTCCACGTACGCCCATCGCAGCACCTGCGTCTGGTTGCTCAGGGTGCTGTTGTCCTGGAATTTCCAGCCCGCGCCCACCCAGTGGAGCAGCTCAAAGGACCGGCGGTTGATGCGGATGTGGTGTACTTCCACGATGCAAAGCCGCTTGGGGTCTTCCGGAAACGTGGGCGGAAGCGACCAGTTGGAATTGGCTACGGGCATCAGCTGAGGAACAACAGGTATTGGGGTATCAAAAAAGCGACGTCAGATCATCGATGCCGGGGGGGCGGGCGCAGGTGAATCCTTCGCCGAAAGGCACACCGATGATGCGCCCCATGTCTCGGGCGCGCCCTTCGAGCGTAGGCAGGAATTCGGGTACGCTGATGGGCGAAACGGGCTCGGTGCTGTCGGGGTCGTGGAACTGGCTCTTGAAACAGGCGAGCGCGGCCTGCTTCTTCCCCCAGTGCGCGGTGATGTCCACGACGACATCGGGATCTATCCAGCGGTCTTGGATCACATGCAGCACGGTGACCGGTCGCCACGCCTGCTGAGCGATGCCTTCCTGAACGGTTTCGACACGCCGCAATCCGCTGAGGAAAGCGGCTTCGGCCACGAGTGCTGCTGCCCGTCCGTGGTCCGGGTGCCGATCGCGCACGGCATTGGTGATGAGCACACGCGGCCTATGAGCACGTATGGCGATGACGACTTTACGGAGGCTTTCCTGATCCGCGCGGAAGAAGCCATCCGCCAATCCAAGCTGGTAGCGGAACGATGCACCGAGCACTTTGCGACCCTCTTCAGCCTCCAAGGCACGGATGGCCGGTGTGCCGCGCGTGCCGAGTTCACCCGCTGTCAGCTCAACGAGGCCCACGCGTTTGCCTTCGGCCACATGTTTCACCACCGTGCCCGCACAGGAGATCTCCACATCATCAGGATGCGCGGTGATGCACAGGATATCGACCTCCTGCCCCATCACTTCTTGCCATCGAGCCAATCAAGCACCTGTTGGCTGAGCGGATCCACAGCGGACGCGAGGACCGTGTGCAAGGAGCCGTCCTCGTTGATGAGGTACTTGCCGAAGTTCCACTTCACCACACTGTCGGACGCGCCGTTCTTGGCCTTCTGGGTAAGCCATTGGTAGACCGGGTGCTGGCCTTCACCCTTGGTGATCACCTTGCCCATCATCGGGAAGGTAACGCCGTAGTTCTTCTGGCAGAATGTGGCGATGGTCTTCTCATCCCCCGGCTCCTGCTGCCCGAAGTCGTTGCTGGGGAAGCCCACGATGATGAGGCCCTTGTCCTTGTAGGTCTCGTACAACTCTTCCAGCTGCTTGTACTGCGGGGTGTACCCGCACTCGCTGGCGGTGTTCACCACGATCACCTTGTGGCCTTTCAACTGCGCGAACGGGAACGGTTTGCCGTTTATGTCCGTCGCGCTGAGAGCGTGGAACGGCTCCACGGGTTGCTGGGCGTACACGGCACTGCGGCCTTGGCCGAAGGCCATGAGCATCACGGAAAACAGCTTGGCGAGTTGGTGTTTCATGCGCAAGGAACACGCCGGACCGCGAATGGTTCCGGGTGGGCGAATGTATCGTGCGGGCGGGCCGGGCAGATCCCTGGCTTTCGGCGCGGATCGATCATTGGCATCGTGCACTGTCCGCAAGTCGTTCCGCACGGGTTAACAACTCTTTCGCGCAGCGGATACAGGGACTTTGGAACCGCGGGTACCTTTCGCCGTGCCTCTTGCGTATGAGGCCACCCCGTCATGCGTGTCCCTACCCTTTTCATGTCCTTGTTGATCGTGTTCGGCGCTTTCGCCCAGCAGCAACAAGTGAAGATCGCCGATGCCGCCATTCTGGACAACCCCGAACCGGTGCGCAAGAGCCGTGGCGCGGAATCCGCTCTGGAGGCCGTTGGCATCACGGCGGAGCAGATGGCGCAGGTGCTGCAGTACGGCGATACGGACCATTGGCCAGAAGGCATCAAGACCGACAGCCTTCGCTTGCGCAACCAGCCGTACATACAGAATTACGCCTGCTTCCGTGTGGCGAGCTATCCGGAGGACAGCGTGACGAAGACCATCATCATGGTGCCGGCACGGGAGAACATCCACATGCACGAAGCGATGCGGCCGCTCAGCGACTTCTACCTCCTGGTCCCGGAAAAGGCGATCGCTGATGTTAACACCGGAAAGCAGCGCCCCGAGATCAGCCGTGGGCCGAAGTGGAAGAACCTCGCCCAAGCCAAGATCATCCGGCCAGAAGACCTCTACGCCACCTATGACATCGGCCGCGACAGCATTGCCCTGAAAGCACTGACGGACCGCGGCCTGAGCCAAGCGGAGATCGATGCGGTGGTATTCCGCAGCACGGACCGCAACTGGCCCGATGGCATCGACAGTTTCGAGGAGCGCCAAAAGCTTCTGTCGAAGTTCACGAAGTACAAGGCATTCCTGGGCGCGAAGTGGGACGACAAGGTGCTGCTCATCATCCCGGTGGAGAAGAACAAGAAGCAGCCGATCCTGATGCGCCCGTTCGTGGACCTGTACTTCGTGTACAACGCGAGCGCCGTGGAGGTGAAGGCGAAGAAGAGGAAGAAATAGCACGCGCATTCCGGCGCGCGTTCAATGTTCGGGGTTCGAGCGTCCGGACGTGGTCTGAACCTCGAACCCCGAACGCATTCAAGGCTTGGCCTCCCGGAATAGCTTCGCGGCCGTGAACCGCAACGAGATCACTTCCTTGCTGCAACTGGAATGGCGGCTGGACCGCCGACAGAAGCACGCGTGGGGCAGCATGGCGCTGTACGTAGTGAGCACGGTGTACACCTGCTACCTCGGCGTGAAACAGCTCAGCACCGTTGCGACATGGAATGCGCTGTTCTGGATCATCGTGCTGTTCGCGGCGTTCAATGCGCTGGGGCGTTCCTTTCAGCGGGAAGAAGGCGGACGGCAGATCTACCTGCACACATTGGCCCACCCGCGCAACGTGGTGCTGGCGCGCACGATCTACAACGCCGGGACGATGGTTGCGCTGGGGGCTATCAGTCTCGCGGCGTACACGCTGTTCATCGGTGATCGTGTGCTTGTGGAAGCGGACCTGGGTCTGTTCTTCTGTTCGGTGCTGCTTGGATCCATCGGTTTTGCCTGTGCCCTCACATTGATCGCTGCGATCGCGGCGCGTGCTGGCAGCGGCCTCGGATTGATGGCGATCCTGGGCTTCCCGATCGTGCTGCCGATGCTGCTGGCCACCCTTCGCGCGAGCAAGTTGGCATTGGATGGCGTGGCTTGGTCCGTAGCCGGGAATTATCTCCTCGCTGTGCTGGCGATCGACATCCTGGCCGTGGCCTTGTCCGCGATACTGTTCCCCTACCTTTGGCGCGACTGATGAAGGGCCTCTGGTGGAAGGTGTTGGCAACCGTACTGTTGCTGTACGTGGTGATCGTCGGTCTGCGCACGCCGCTTCGTCCGGCGATCGTTCAAACTTCTGTTTCGCGAATCGCTCCGGGGCCTGTTGAAGTGGATGTCTGGGGCTACGGCACACACTTTCAATATGACCAGTTGCGCGCTTGGCTGGTGAATGACAGCCAGCGCGTTTGTGCATCGAGTGTCACCGCGCTCGCGGATGATCATCTGCGCGCTTCATTCAATGTGCCAGTAGGTCTGCGCGAATCCATGACCGACCTGGAGGTGTTCAATGGTATGGATGGGGCCGTTACCCGTTTCGATGCCTTCTACACAGAGGGTCTGGGTTCTGGCATTGCAGAGGAAGTATGTGTTGGTGGCAAGTCAGTGGGTGCGGGCTTCGCGTTCCCCAACCGCAACATCCTGAACGAGAGCATCCGCAACCTCTTCTTCCATGTGCCGATGTGGTTCACCATGGTGGTGCTCATGTCCATCGGGGTGTGGAAGAGCATTCTCGTATTGCGAACGAACAGTTTGGAAGATGACCGAGCGGCATCGGTGGCTGTGCAGGTCGGGCTGGTCTTCGGTACCATGGGGCTGATCACCGGCTCCTTGTGGGCGCGAGTGACGTGGGAAACGTGGTGGACGAGCGATCCGAAGTTGAACGGAGCGGCGGCGGGTGTGCTCATCTACCTCGCTTACCTCGTGCTGCGTGGCAGTGTTCCTGAACCGGCGAAACGCTCGCGATTGGCGGCCATCTACAGCATTTTCGCCTACAGCTTCATGCTGCTGTTCTTCTTCGTGCTTCCCCGCTTGAATGACTCCCTGCACCCCGGCAACGGCGGCAACCCTGCTTTTGGCCAGTATGATCTGGATAATCGCCTGCGCACCGTCTTCTACCCGGCCTGCCTGGGCTGGATCCTGTTCGGGGTCTGGATGTACGCCCTGCGCAACCGGCTGTTACGCCTTCAACACCGACTTTCCGATGCGAACGATCAGTAGGGCCGTGATGTTCATCTCCGCGAGCCTTTTCAGCGCGGCTACCTTCGCGCAGCAAGGCCAGGAAAGCTGGCTGGTGGAAACCATGTACAAGAGCGGGAAGATCAACACGGTCGTGGCGGTAGTGGCGGTGCTCATCACCGGGCTCGCCACGTGGATGTTCGTCATGGACCGCAAGGTGAGCCGTTTGGAAAAAGACATGAACAAGCGCTGAACGCAGCCATGAAACGCAGCCACATCATCGCCATCGTGATCATCGCCGTAGCCGTGGCCATGCTGGTGGGTTCCATGATGGACAGCAGCACCTACGCGAACGTTTCGCAAGCAGCGGCTGAACCTGGCGAGGAATTCCATGTGGTCGGCACCTTGGACCGTTCGCAGCCCGTGGTCTACGAGCCAAGCGTGAATTCGAGCTTGACGGAGTTCTCCATCAACGACTTGGAGGGACGCAACTGCCGGGTGAAACTGGCGATGCCCAAACCGAACGATCTGGACCGCAGCGAGCGCGTAGTGCTCATCGGCTCCATGGGCGCGGACGGCACCTTCCACGCGAAGGACATGCTGCTGAAGTGCCCGAGCAAGTACAACGAGGAGAACCGCATTACGGGGTGAGGGCTTTGTGGTCGTACATCATTGGTTCGCTGTTCGGGGTTCGAGGTTCCGTGGCGTATGCCGGAACCTCGAACCTTGAACCCCGAACAGCGCCCAATCAACCGTGACCTATCTCAACGAACACACTCTCGCTGGACAACTGGGCCATTGGCTCACGCTGATCTCCTTCGTCAGCGCCGTGTTCGCGGGTATCGGTTACCTGCTCCACACGCTGAAAGGTGATGACGACTGGCGCACGATGGGCCGGCTCTTCTTCCGGTTGCATTCGGTAGCGGTCGTGGGCATCGTGGTCACCTTGTTCGTGATGCTCTTCAACCACTGGTACGAGTTCGACTACGTGTGGAAGCACAGCAACTCGGCCATGCCGTTGAAGTACATCGCCAGCTGCTTCTGGGAAGGTCAGGAAGGCTCGTTCCTGCTCTTCACCTTCTGGAACGTGGTGCTCGGCAACATCCTCATCAGGCGCGCCAAGGAGTGGGAAGGCCCGGTATTGGCGGTGTTCGCGCTCACGCAGGTCTTTCTCGCCTCGATGCTCTTGGGCGTGTACATCTGGGACATCCGTATCGGCAGCAGCCCCTTCCTGCTGATCCGCGAGCTGCCTGAGAACATGGGCATGCCTTGGACGACCTTGCCGGAGTACCTGTCAAAGATCCCGCAGTTCAAGGATGGCCGTGGCTTGAATCCGCTCCTGCAGAACTATTGGATGGTGATCCATCCGCCGACCTTGTTCCTCGGCTTCGCCAGCACCTTGGTGCCGTTCAGCTACGCGATCGCGGGCCTCTGGAAGAACCGCCTGAAAGACTGGATGACCCCTGCCCTGCCATGGACCTTCTTCGGCATCATGGTGCTCGGCACCGGCGTGCTGATGGGCGGTGCGTGGGCCTACGAGGCATTGAGCTTCGGTGGCTTTTGGGCGTGGGATCCCGTGGAGAACGGCTCGCTGGTACCGTGGATCGTGCTGGTCGGAACGGGGCACCTGCTGCTCATCAACAAACGCAAGGAGACCTCGGTCTTCACCACGCTCCTTTTCGCGATGGGCACCTGGCTGCTCGTGTTGTACAGCACCTTCCTCACCCGCAGCGGCGTTCTCGGCGATACCAGCGTCCACAGCTTCACGGGGGAAGGCATGCTGCCGGGATTGCTGGTGCTCATCCTCACCTTCGTGATACTGAGCACGGCGGTGCTGAACCGCGACCGACAACTGCGGCACTACTACCTGGTGCTCGGCATCGGCCTTCTGCTTGCGGGCTATCTGATCGATAAGTTGCCCACGGCCATCGTGATCTTCGGGCTGCTCACCTTGGCGATGACGCTCGTCGCCTACTTCACGCGTCCGGAGTTCAAGGACACGGCCGAAGAGGACGGGACCAGCAGGGAGTTCTGGCTCTTCATCGGATCTCTTGTGCTGTTGTTGAGCGCGGTGCAGATCACATGGACCACCTCGATCCCCGTGTACAACTTGTTGCTGGAAGGACTCGGTGATTCGGTGAAACGTGCGCCACCGATCGAACCCATCCCCCACTACAACAAGTGGCAGATCCCTTTCGCGTTCATCGTTGCACTGCTTGTTGGTGCAGGGCAATACTTGCGTTACAAGAACACGGATATGCGGCGGTTCTGGCGGGAATTGGCGCTCTCCATCATTGGTGCCGCGGGCGTGACGGCTTTGCTCGTTTGGTGGTTGCGTTTCCAATGGAAGGAAGCCACGCTGGTCGCGCTGCTCTTCGCCACGGTCTTCGCGGCGCTGGCGAACGCGGTGTACCTGTTCAAGGTACTGAAGGGATCCTTGAAGAATGCCGGTCCCAGCGTGGCCCATGTCGGTTTCGCCCTGGTCCTCCTGGGCGCCACGATCAGCACGAGCAAACAGGAGCCGATCAGCCGCAACGTGAAAGGCCCCTTGCTCAGCAGCCTCAGCAACGAGTTCAACGACAACGAGGAAATGCTCCTCTACAAAGGGGACACGGTGCCCATCGGTGAGCACTTCGTCACGTACACGAATTCACGCACTGAGGGCGTGAACCTCCACTTCGACATGGACTACCTGAAGGCCGAGCCGCGGCACTTCAGCAAGGGCGATACGGTGCGCGTGCGCAGTTCCATCTTCGTGGCGAACGACGACCATGTCGCGGGAAGCAGCTTCATTCTCGACCAGCCCGCCCACTGGCATCCCTTGGACAGCGCGGCGCGCAGCGTGTTCTGGCATGCGCCGACCTGGAGCAGCGCGTCCGCCGGTGAGAAGGAATTCTCGCTGGAACCACTGGTACAATTGAACCCGCGCTTCGGTAACGTGGCCGAGCCGAGCACCCGCCATTGGGCGGACCGCGACCTGTACACGCACATCCGCTACGCGAAGTTGGATCCCGAGGACAGCACGGACTACATGCCGCCACGACTGTTCGAGAAAAGTGTGGGCGACACCATCATCACCGCCACCTGCGTTATCGTGGTGGACAGCGTGCGCGCTGTACGGGACAGCGTTATCATGCGCAAACTCGGCCCGGAATACGTGGCGTACGCCCCGGTACTGAAAGTGCGCGACCTCTACGATCCCTCACGTTGGTTCGAGGCGCGGCCCGTGATCGTGTACCGCTTCGACCAGCCGGTGGGCAGCAAGGGCTTCGAAATACCCGCGCTGCGGATGAAGGTCGATATCGCCGGCGTGAAAGGCAGCCAGCTCGGCATCAATGTGTACGAGCACGAGTTCGTGATCATGCAGGCGATCGTCTTCCCGGGCATCAATATCCTATGGATCGGTTGCGTGCTGATGGCCTTGGGGTCGGGCATGGCCGTATGGCAGCGGGCGAAACGTTCACGAGCATGAACATCTTCCTTATCGGCACCGGCCGTATGGCCTACCACTTGGGCCACGCCATGCACAAGGCTGGCCACTCCATCGTCGGCATCACCGGCCGCGATCCGCAGAAGCTGGCCGATATGTCGCGCTTCCTGCAGTGCCCACTGGTGCGCTGGAACCAGGACTGGCCGGCAGCGGAGGTCGCGGTTATCGCCACGAGCGATGACGCCATCGCCGAGGTGAGCGGCCGCATTCAACCATCCGCAGGCGTAGTGGCACACACGGCTGGTGCGGTTGATATGGATGTACTCGCTCCCCACGAGCATCGGGGTGTGCTATGGCCAATACAGACCTTGAGCCATGGTGCGCCGACAGACCTCTCCGACATACCACTGATGGTGGACGGCAACACGGCCGAGGCGCGGGAAACGATGCTGAAATTGGCGCGGTCCATCAGCGGAAGCGTGCTGCAGCTTTCGCATGCGCAGCGCCAGCGGATGCACTTGGCAGCAGCGATCACGAGCAACTTGCCGGTATTCCTCGTGCGCGAGGCGCAACGTCTGCTTCGGCAGGAGAACCTCCCCCCCGACCTCTTGATGCCGCTGTGGCGCACCACTGCAGCGAATGTCAGTGCCATCGGCCCCGAACATGCGCTCACAGGCCCGGCCCGGCGTGGGGACACACGGTCGATCCGCACGCATCTCGATGAGTTGGCGTCCGATCCCGACCTTCGCCGCGCGTACGCCCAACTCTCCTCCATGATCCTGAAGGCGTACGGCCACCCGACCGATGGCATTGAAGACGTACAAGGAGCTCCTCGTTGACATCGACACCTTCCTGTTCGATGTGGACGGCGTTTTCACGGACAACCGCGTCCTGCTCTACCCGGGCATCGATCCCGTGCGCACATTCCACAGCCGGGATGCCTATGCCGTGCAGCACGCGATGAAGGAAGGCATGCGTATCGTGATCATCACCGGCGGCAAGAGCGATGGCGTGGAACAGAGCTTCCAGCGTTTGGGGGTGAAGGAGTTCTTCTACCATGTCCATGACAAGAGCGACAAGCTGGACGAACTGATCGCCGCGGGCCTGGATCCTTCGCGAGCGGCCTACATGGGCGATGACATCCCGGACCTTCGCGTGATGGAACGAGTGGCCCTGCCCTGCTGCCCTGCCGATGCTGCTGAGGAGGTAAAGGCGATCAGCCGTTATATCAGTGCGAAGCCGGGAGGTATGGGCTGCGTGCGCGACCTGTTGGAGCAGACGATGAAGGTGCAAGACAAATGGCTCACGGCGAAGGCGCACACCTGGTAGCGGACAATGCTCGCATTCCTCAAGCTCACACGGCCGCTGAACCTGCTGATCATGGTGCTCACCATGGCGGCGATGCGCTACGGCGTGGTAGGCGCCTGGTTGGACTACACCAGCGCCGCGATCCGGAGCACGAGCGTCGACCCGAAGGTGGCGATCATCCCGGAGATCCCGGAGAACACGCTGCTCCATGCGTTCAGTGAGCTCCACTTCTGGTTGCTGGTGCTGAGCACCGTACTCATCGCGGCAGGGGGGAACATGATCAACGACTACTTCGATACGCGGATCGATCGGGTGAACAAGCCGGACGAGCTGATCGTGGGGCGCTCTGTGAAACGGCGCGTGGCGATGGCGGGCCATCTGGTCCTGAGCGGGCTGGGACTGTTGCTCGGCGTGCTGGTCGCCTGGCGCAGCGGCCAATTGCGCTGGGCCCTGATCCCGGTTTTCGCGGTGGGCGCGTTGTGGTACTACAGCGTACGACTGAAGCGCGCCTTCCTCATCGGCAACGGCACGGTGGCCTTCCTCAGCGCATTGGTACCGATCACGGTGGGTCTCTATGAGGTCAGCGCGTTGGCTTTCACGTATCCTCGGGACAATTGGCTGGTGAACATGGCCGGCGAGAAGTTGAAGGTGGTCATCGACTTCAATGAGCCGTGGTATTGGATCCTGGGCTACGGTGTGTTCGCGTTCCTGTCCACACTGGTGCGCGAACTCCAGAAAGATCTGGCAGACGTGAAAGGCGACAAGGCCGACGGCTGCCGCACACTGCCCATCGTGATGGGCCTGCGTTGGGGCAAGTCCATCGCCATGCTGTACCTCGGCCTCGTGCTCGTGTGCGTGCTGTATGCGCGCATGGCCCTCTTGCACGACCGCATCAGCTACTGGTACATCGGCCTGATCGTGATCGCGCCGCTGCTGCTATCCGCCGGTTTCACTTACAACGCGATGACACGCCGCGAGTACAACACCGCCGGCAACCTGGTGAAGGTGGCCATGGTACTGGCGATCGGTTATGCGTTCCTGCTCAGGCTCACCCTATGGAACCCGGTACAGTTCTCATGAAATGGCGGTTGGTGCTGGCCTCGGCCTCCCCGCGCCGCAGGCAATTGCTCCAAGGGCTCGACCTGCCCGTGGAGATCACCAGCGTGGACATCGATGAGACGCCACCGCCGGGCCTGCCCGATGATGAGGTGGCGGAACACCTCGCGCGCAAGAAGGCCGGGGCTTGGAAAGGCATACTCGCTTCAGATCAGGTACTCATCACTGCGGACACCACGGTCCTGATCGATGATCAGCCCGGTTCGGGGACCGGGCATCTGCTCAACAAGCCGGAGGACGATGCCGATGCCCACCGCATGCTCAGGATCCTGAGCGGCCGGGATCATCGCGTGATCACCGGTGTATGCCTCCGCACATCGGACCGCATCGTGAGCTTCTCGGACATCGCCGTGGTGCGTTTCCGCGACCTGTCAGAGGAAGAGATCGCCTACTACGTGCGCGTCCACAAACCGCTGGACAAGGCTGGTGCGTATGGCGTACAGGATTGGATCGGGTACACCGCCGTGGAGCGCATCGAGGGCAGCTTCTATACGGTGATGGGCCTGCCGATGCACCGCGTGTACGCCGAACTGAAGAAGCTCGCAGAGTAACGAGAGACTCAGCGTATCAGCACCACGTGCCCTGAGGCCTTCCTCAGTTTCTGCTCCGAATCACGGAGCTCCACGTTCCAAGCATAGACACCGACCTCGGCCTTTTCGCCTGTCCAACCTTCGTTCGGGTCGCTGGTCTTGAACACTTCGTTGCCCCAACGGTCGAACACGCGCAACGTGAAGAACACCGGTGAACGCACACTGCTCACCACGCCGAAAACCTCGTTGAAGCCATCGCCGTTCGGGGTGAATGCATTCGGCGCGAAGAGGGCGTACTCGTTCTCCATGCAAACCTCCGCAGTGGCCGTATCCGAACAACCGAAGTCGTTGCTCACCTCTTGTCGCAAGGTGTAGCAAGCGATATCCGGGAAGCTGACGAGCGGGTTGGCCAAGCTGTCCTCACCATCGGCACCGCCAAAGTCCCATGACCAGCTCGTCGCACCGGACGACGCATCGATCACACGCAGCGGATTCTCGGTAACGATGATCGTTCCCGGAGCGATGAATGCCGCGGATGGCTTGGGCAATGATTCCACTAGTCCGGGGAAAACGGCAGCACCTGAACAACCGACGTCATCGATAACGGTAAGGGCCACATCGAACAGTCCGGGCCGCAGATAGCAGTGCGCGATATCGGAGCCGTTGGTCCCATCGCCATAATCGAAACTGTAGGAGTCCATGCCCACCGGGCCGGGCGTGAATTGTACGCAGTGCGCAGCGCAACCGCTAGACTCATCCACGCTGAGCATTGGCAAGATGGCGGCGTTCACGTTCACGATGATGGTGGCCGTATTCGAGATGCATCCGTTCGCATCCGTGGCGGTCACCTCGTAAGCGGTGGTCGTCACCGGTGAAACACTCGGCCCATCCGGGCTCCAAGCCAAGCTGCTTGCTCCTGTACCGCCGGTCACTTCGGCTTCCAGCGTCACGGAAGCTCCCGCACAAAGACCGACCTCGGGATCGACGGTCACGACCAACGCTTCCGGCTCCGCGATCGTCACCGGGGCACTTACCTCACAGCCGTTATCACCGGTCACGGTCACGGTGTAATCACCTGCGGGAAGCCCGCTCGCCAGTGCTTGATCGCCTCCGCTGGGCGACCAGAGGAATGCTGCGGACGCACTGCCCGAAAACTCCGCCGTTGCCGTTCCATCGCTCAACCCGTTACACGACACGTCGGTGTGCGAAATACCAACAGCGAGGCTGGAACCCGTATTTGCGACGGTGGCTGAACCACTAGCCGGGCACATGCCCGATCCACTAACCGTGAGGGAATAGGTCCCCGGCGCGAGCCCATCGAACAGTTGGTCCACTCCCCCGCCGGGCTGCCAATCGAACACGAAGGGGCCATTGCTTCCGGTGACGATCGCTTCGAGCGACCCGTTCGGTTGCCCGCAGGTGGCATCAGCAGTGGTGATCTCCAAGCCCAGCACCGTTACGGAAAAGTTCTCCGTGAATGCCGGGCCGCATGGGCTCAACACGGTTACCGTCACCGTGTAAGTTCCAGGATCGGCATAGGCATGCACTGCTGCGGACCCCGTGGCCGAATTCGCGGTTCCGGAACCAGGATCCCCGAAGTCCCAAAGGATTGACGCAGCGCACGGGGCGGTTGCCGAGAACGAGATCTGGGAAGCGTCGCACGTGTAGGCGGTCTCCACTTCCGGCGGCGGCGGTTCGCTGATGTGGATGTCATCGATGCCGATACCGTCGAAATTGTTGCAGGTGCTGCCGGAGCCGAAGAGGAAACGGAAGCGCACGCTCGGCTGGTTGGCCAGCTCGGCCAAGCAATGGGAGGCGATGATCCACCCGCCGCTGCCCTGCCCGCCTTGGCAACTGCCAGAAGTGGTGCCTTGCCTTCCACTCCACCCGTGCTTGGGGTTGGCCTCATCCAGGTTGATGATGCTGCTGGTGTTGTACCAGTTCTGGTCGAGGCAATTCTCGGGGTCATTGAAGGCACCGACATTGTCCCACGTGGAGCCTTGATCGAGGGAATACTGGAGCACCATTCCGTCGTAGGTGCGTTCCACTTCCCAGAAGATCTTGAAGGAGATCCAAGGGCTGTTCAGCGATGAGAAGTCGAAGCACGGGCTCATCAGCCAACTCTGTGCATCGAACTCGTAGAACTGACCGGTAAGTCCACCGACACACCAGCTTTTGCTGCCTTCTCCGGCGGAACTGATGATCGGGTGGGCTGGCGTTCCCCAGTCCCAATCGTTCGCGAGGCCGCCGCTGGTCCAGGCCGGAGCGCTCTCGAAGCCTTCAGCGTAAGGGAAGGTGCTGATCACCGGCCCGCATTGCGCTATCGCCGCAAGGCCCTGCCAGACAGCAATGGCCAAGGTGATCGGACGGGCGGCTTTCATTCGGGGCGCAAAGGTCCGGTGTTCGAGGCTTGTTGTAACGTGCCGCGTTCGCGATCCGGTGATGCGACCGGTCAAGGGATAGACGAGCTCGGCTGTCGGTCCGGCGCTTACCTTCAGACCTTGAAGTCCTTCGCCATGATAAAGTCCTTTCTGATCATCGTCCTGTTGGCCTCTGTGGGTGCGGCCAGATCGCAGTTCCAAGTGAACCCGCAGGTGGGCATCACGCTCACGGACCTCACGGCGGATCAGCCCGGCGTGGAGTCGCGCGCCGCTGTGGGCTTCCTGCTGGGTCTCGACTCGCGGATGGGCGACAGGGTCTATTTCCAGCCGGGCATCTACTTCGGGCGCAGCGCGACCACCGTGGAATACGCCGACACGGATACCACCGTGATCGAGGACAACCTCATCCGCAGCACGTTGAAGCTGAAGGCGCTGGTGGGCTTCAACATCATCCATGGCGACGCCTTCAAGCTCCGGGTGAACGGTGGCCCGACATACGAGGTACTCCTCAGCGTGGACAACAAGGACGATGAGATCGCCTTCAACAAGGATGATTTCAATGCGGGCTCCTTCAACATGGACGCGGGGCTCGGCGTGGACCTGGCCATCGTGAGCGTGGAATCCGGCGTCAGTTATGGCCTGAGCAATGCCTACAAGGACGCGGGCGAACTGACAGGCGATGCGAAGTACTTCACCTTCTACCTCACGGCCGGCATCGTCTTCGGAAGCAGCGGGGATTGATCACACGGTCTTCGCCCGCTCCCAGTACAGGTCCATTTCCTCCAAGGTCATCTCCCCCATCTTCTTGCCGTCCTTGGCGCTTTCGCGTTCGAGGTATTGAAAGCGGTGGATGAACTTGCGGTTGGTGCGCTCAAGAGCCTCATCCGGATCGATGCTCAGAAAGCGCGCGTAGTTCACGATACTGAAGAGCAGGTCGCCCAGCTCATCGGCTTGCTTCGCTGAACCGGTGTCCACCTCGTGCTTCAGCTCGGCCATTTCCTCGTTCACCTTGTCCCAGACCTGATCGCGGTGGTCCCAGTCGAAGCCTACACCGCGCGCTTTGTCCTGGATGCGGATGGCCTTAACGAGTGAAGGAAGCCCGCGTGGCACCCCTTCGAGCACGCTCTTCTCCTTCGTGCCGTCCTTGGCCTTCTCGGCGAGTTTGATCTTCTCCCAGTTCGCCTTCACCTCCTCATCGTCCTTCACCTTCACATCGCCATAGATGTGCGGATGGCGATGGATGAGTTTCTCGCAGATGCCATTGCACACATCAGCGATGTCGAAGGCCTTCTTCTCCGCGCCGATCTTGGCGTAGAAGACGATGTGGAGGATGAGGTCACCGAGTTCCTTCTTCACGCCGTCGAGGTCGTTCTCCAGGATCGCGTCGCCGAGTTCGTAGGTCTCCTCGATGGTGAGCGGACGCAGTGTTTCGAGCGTCTGCTTCTTGTCCCACGGGCATTGCGCGCGCAGGTCGTCCATGATGTTCAGCAGGCGTTCGAAGGCGGCGAGTCGTGGGTCCATGGGCGCAAATGTGAGGTGTGAAGTGTGAAGTCCGCCTATGCGAGACGCTTCGGACGGACGAAGTGAGAGTTGTGAATTCTGGGATGTGAAGTGAACGGTGTGGACATACCGGCATCGTCTGGTGCGGCGTTGTGATGAACGCGCTACGGTCTTACGTGTACGGGCCGACCAACCACCACTTTCCCATGAAAAGGTATCTGATCCCGGCCGGAGCGTTCTTTCTGTTGCTGATGGCCTGTAGCCATGAAGCACGCGAGGAAGCCCCTGCCACGGTGGCCAAAGACATTGTCATGGAAAAGGCCGACGCGGAGCAGCCGGAGCCACCTACTGCAGGGTCCGGGGGGATCTACGACCTCACGGTGAACCCCGGAGCCGCGAACTACACCACGCTGTCCTACTCGGCTTCACTTTCGGACCAGAGCGCAGATGGGGCGACGGATGAGATCTCGAACGCTTCGATGGACCGCTTCGCGCAAGCGGAGAAGTCCAAGCCCAACGTTGGGGCGGCCATCAGCAGCAGTGCTGCGGTACTGGGTTCGGACACCACGAAGCACTTCATCCGCGTGGCGGACCTGCGCTTCCGGGTGAAGGACGTGGTGCGCGCCACCTTGGGCATCGAGGACATCGTCGGTGCGCATGATGGTTGGGTGACGAAAACGCAACTCCGCAGCGAGCCGCGCGGCACGACAACGATACCCGTGAGCGAGGACAGTCTGTTGGAAGTATCGCGCTATGAACTGGTGAACACGATCACCATGCGCGTGCCGAACACCGCGCTGGACAGCACACTGCGCCAGATCGGCCGTTGGGTGGACCTCTTCGACCACCGGAACATCCTGGCGGACGACATCCGCCTGCGCATGATGGCCAACGCCATGGCCGTGCGCCGTGCGAAGGCGCATTCGGTGCGCGTAGCCAATGCCATCGACGACAAGGGCCGCAAACTGAAAGAGACATTGAGCGCCGAAGAAGCCCTGCAGGCCAGCGACGAGAAGCGCGACCAAGGCATCCTGAACAACCTGGAACTCGCGGACCGCGTGACGTACAGCACAGTTACCGTGGACATCTACCAGCGCACATTGATCCGCCGGGAGATGATCGCCAACGAGCGAAGCATCGAGGGCTACCGACCTTCACTCTGGAGCCGCCTCACCGATGCCCTGGCGGACGGTTGGAGACTGGTGGAGATGGCTATCACCGGTCTCATCAGCATCTGGCCCATCGTGTTGCTGCTCGGTGGTTCGTTGTGGTTGCTGTGGAGGAACAATCGGAAGCGCAAGGGCGAAAGGCCCGCGCCTACGGTCACGCCTGCGCCTCCGGCAGAGTGAGCTTCACAAAGGGCTGCGCATAACTGGGGGGCGCGGACCCTTCGTGCGGCGTTGGTGCGGGTAGTTTCACCCCATGCAACGCAGCAACACCAGTGCCGCCATTCTGATCATCGGCGCGCTCTTCTTCCTCTTCGGCTTCGTTACGTGGGTGAACGGCCCATTGATGAGCTACCTGAAGCTCGCCTGTGAACTGAAGGGCAGCGTGGTGATGTTCTTCGTAACGTTCGCGTTCTACATCTCCTACTTCGTTACCGCGCTGCCGATGTCGTGGATCCTGCAACGCACCGGCCTGAAGAACGGCATGATGCTCGGGCTCTTCACCATGGCGCTGGGCGCGCTGATCTTCATCCCGGCAGCGCATGAACGGGCTTACCCCCTCTTTCTCGCCGGACTCTTCACCATCGGCACGGGACTTTCGCTCTTACAGACGGCGAGCAATCCATACATCACAGTAGTAGGGCCGATCGAGAGTGCGGCGGCGCGCATCAGCGTGATGGGCATCTGCAACAAGGTGGCCGGGATGCTCGCGCCGTTCGTCGTGGGCTTCTTCCTTCTGGGCGATGCGACTGCGATCGAACAGGAACTGACCACTTTGACGGGTGCCGCACGTGAGGCACGTCTGGTGGAACTCGCTTCGCGTGTGATCGCGCCATACACCGGCATGGCCATCGCACTGGTGCTGCTGGGCATCGGCATACGCTTCTCGCCGCTTCCGGAACTGGAGGTGGAAAAAGACGAAGCAAGCGGCAATGATGATCACCGGTCCATCTTCTCCTTCCCGAACCTATGGCTCGGCGTGCTCGCGCTCTTCCTTTATGTGGGAGTTGAAGTGATCGCCGGCGACAGCATTGGCCCCTACGGCCGTCAACTGGGAATCCCGCTCGATGACGCCAAGCTCTTCACCAGCTACACGTTAGCGGCGATGATCGTGGGCTACATCGTTGGCATCGTCTGCATCCCGCGCTTCATCACACAATCCAAAGCGCTGTTGTACTCCTCGATCATCGGTGTGCTGTTGACCATCGGCGTCATCGCGCTGCCCGGCTATGCGAGCGTGTTGAGCATAGCCCTGCTCGGCCTGGCCAACGCGCTCATGTGGCCTGCCATCTGGCCGCTCGCGATCGATGGGCTTGGGCGCCATACCAAAACCGGCAGCGCCCTGCTGATCATGGCCATCGCCGGTGGGGCGCTCCTTCCTCTGCTCAACAGCTGGCTGGGAGAACATGCGTCCATTGGCCACCAGCACGCCTACGCCTTGATGATCCCCTGCTACCTCTTCATTGGCTGGTACGCCATGAGCGGGCATAAGCTGGGCAGTCGGGTGGCTGGGTGACCCGATGAGGGCCCCACAGAATGTCACCCTGATCTTGACTTGCATGTACAGCCCAGTCAATTGTGTAGGTTCGCATGCATGTCCAAACAGAGCAACCCCTACGCAGGCTGCATGTTCTTCGTAGCCAATTCGCTGGGCCGTCGGCTGGTGAAATTGGCTGAAGAGGCGTTCCACCCACTAGGTCTCACTCCCACGCAAGCGTTCATCCTGATGTCCATCGGCCGAGAGCCGGGTATCACGATGACACGCATCGCCAAAGAATTACGGCTGGACCTGACGACCATCATCCGCACGCTGGACAAAATGAAAACAAGCGGGCTGCTGTACACCGAGCCCTACAAGCGGACAGTACGCCTATTCGCCCTGCCCGACGGGATGGAGAAAGTCGCGGAGACCAAGGCCGCATGGAAAAAGCTGAATATCCGCTACAGCCACAGACTCGGCACGGACCGTACGGCCCAGCTCGCAGCGGAGATGGACCTGGCGTACCTGGCCATCACCATGCTCGACGCTCGATGACCTCAACTGGGCTGTACATGCAACCTGTTTGGATTTTTCGCCACCCTCATCTCGAACAACAACACCTCGCCCCATGAAACAGAAGATCGGCATTCTCGGCACCGGAATGGTCGGCCAAGTGCTCGCTACAGGTTTCCTCAAGCACGGACATGAAGTGATGATCGGTACCCGTTCACCGGAGAAGGTGAAAGACTGGCAGGAGAAGAATCCGCGCGGAAAAGCGGGTTCCCACAAAGAGACCGCAGCGTGGGCTGACATCATCGTGCTCGCCACCAAAGGCACGGCGGCGGAAGCGGCCATCCGCATGTGCGACAGCAAGGACCTGCAGGGCAAGATCGTCATCGACACCACGAACCCGATCGCGGACGCGCCGCCCGACCACGGCGTGCTGAAGTACTTCACCACCTTGGAGAACAGCTTGATGGAACAGCTTCAGGCCGCACAGCCTGGAGCGCACTTCGTGAAAGCCTTCAACAGCGTAGGCAACGCCTTCATGGTGGACCCGAAATTCACGGAAGGCCGCCCCACCATGTTCATCTGCGGCAACGACGCCGGTGCCAAGTCAACGGTATCGGCGATCCTGAACGACTTCGGATGGGATGCCGAAGACATGGGCGGCGTGGAAGGCGCACGGGCGATCGAACCCTTGTGCATCCTGTGGTGCATTCCGGGCTTCGCGCGCAATCAGTGGAGCCACGCGTTCAAGCTGCTGAAGCACTAGGGGGCATCCAAGCGACATGCGGCTGGTCTTGGTCCGCTGAACGGGTGAAGCCGTCGAAAGCCAGCTTCCGGTGATGTGGTGTTGCGTTCCTTTATGGAACAACCGGCAAACTCATGTCCAATGCACCAATCGTCTTTTTCGGCCGCAACCCGGCGATCATGGCCTTGGTGAAGCACCAGATAACCTCGCTGGGCCATACTGTGGAGGGCTACCTGGACGAGTCAGGGCTGGATATGCGGTTGCGGAGCGGACCCGTTTCGCTGCTCGTCTTGGGGGCCGGTGTGGAGCTTGAATCCCGGATGAAGTACCGTGCGTTGTGCAAGGAACTAGGGATACGCCTGTATGAGCATGAAGGCGGACAGGACAACCTGAGCCGCAACGTGGAAGCCGCGCTGGCCGAACGCCGAGTTTGAAGGGCCGAGCACCACGGCTTCAGGACGTGGGTACTAAGCGCGGAAGTGGCCCGTTATCTTGGCCGCCCTCGATTCCCGGCCCTTTGCCGAGGTTGGGGCCAAACGAACTTGATGCGCGCGCTCCTCGGCTTACTGCTTCTTCTTTCCTGGGTTACTGTCTCTGCGCAATCCGCGATCGTGTCCGGCATCGTCCGGGATGATGATGGGCAACCCATGCCGGGGGTCTCGGTAACCGCCCTCGTTCCGGGATCCGGGTTCAACAGCACCGATTCGCTGGGGCGCTATGAGCTTACCGTTCCTGTTTCCGATCCAAGTGC